>JAHDWL010000001.1:0-283984 GCA_023384355.1 Anaerolineae bacterium | reverse complement strand
GAAGCTCTGATGACCCAGGTTGACGAGGTCCCCTAGGAAAGATAAACTTGACTGTCTTCTCTGATCCGCGCGCGACCTCTCCGATGTGGGGCCTGCGGCATCACGGTGATGTTCATAGATGAGCGCCCCATCCCAACTCCTTCTCAGCCTTATCATTCCCGCCTACAATGAAGGCGAGCGTCTGCCTGCTACCTTGCCGCCGGTCTTCGCATTTCTGGAAACACAACCTTACGCCTTCGAGATCATCATCGTTAACAACAACAGCCACGATAATACGCGCGAAATCGCCCTCGAATTCGCCGCCACCCGGCCTTATCTGCGCGTAATAGACGAGATGACACAGGGCAAGGGCGCAGCCGTCCACACCGGGATGATGGCTGCCCAAGGGGAATACCTGTTCATGGCTGACGCGGATTTTTCCATGCCGGTCGAGGAAATAGCCAAATTTCTGCCGCCGTTATCCGGGGATTACGACGTTGCCATCGGTAGTCGCGAGGTAGCCGGGGCGGTGCGCTACAATGAACCCCAATATCGCCATTTCATGGGACGGGTATTCAACTTCTACGTCAAGGTGCTGGCTATCCCCGGTTACGAAGATACCCAATGCGGATTCAAGTGCTTCAAGCGCGAAGTGGCCCTGGATATCCTGCCAAACCAGACGATCAACGGCTGGGCATTTGATGTGGAGTTGCTGTTCATCGCCCTCAAACGTGACTACAACATCATCGAGGTGCCCATCCACTGGTATTATGGCGAAAACAGTCGCGTCAGCCCGGTGCGGGACACCATCAACATGATCCGTGAGGTGTTGCGCATACGATATAACGGCTTCGTCGGCCGCTACAATCGCCGGGAGCAAACCGATCCGTTAGCCCCCAATCTCCATTAGCACATGCCCTCACCCGGCCCCAGCCACTTACCCGGCTTGACGTTTGAGCGGGCCATCTCAGATGAGTTCGGCATCTCGTGGGTCGCCGGAGTTGACGAAGCGGGTCGGGGCGCACTGGCCGGACCGGTTTTCGCCGCAGCTGTTCAGCTCCCACCAACCGGCGATCGACAGCATGATATTTTAGCCCGCCTACAGGGAATCAAGGACTCAAAGCTGCTCAGCCCAAAGGCACGCGAGCGGTATGACGCCATCATCCGCGAGAACGGGCTTGCATATGCGGTAGCCTATTCCCCGGCCGAGTTCATTGACCAGCATGGCATCCTCAACGCAACGCGGCGCGCAATGACTGAGGCCGTCAGCCGGCTTGTCCCATCGACGCAGGCGATACTGGTGGATGGGCCGCTCAGATTAGTTAGTCTGAACCTTCCTCAATGGCCCGTCGTGCGCGGTGACCGTCAAAGCCTCAGCATTGCCGCTGCGTCCATCCTGGCGAAGGTCGGCCGCGATCATTATATGCTCGCTCTCGACGAGCGCTTCCCGGAATACGGCTTCGCACACCATAAAGGTTATGGTACGGCCGAGCACCTGGCGGCGCTCGGCCGATTGGGGCCATGTCCGGAGCATCGCCGCAGCTTCGCCCCGTTACGTTCCAAGTTGTTCTAGCGCGCGAACTTCTCGCGCAGCAGGTCGGCCAGCGTCGGTTGGCCAAGCTCCTGCAACTCATAGCGCACGCGCTGGTTAGGCCGGTCAATATCTACCAGGCGACCGAGGTCGATGGGGGTGGCGATGATCACCATGTCGACCGGCGTGACGTTGATCGTCTCCTCCAGATCGGCCATTTGGTCGCGACCATAACCCATTGCCGGCAAGACCTGGCCTGTGCCGGGATATTTACGATAGGTGTCGGCTATGGTGCGGACAGCATACGGTCGGGGATCGACGATTTCGGCAGCGCCAAACTGCTGGGCAGCAACGACGCCAGCACCATAAGCCATCTCTCCATGGGTCAGGGTTGGGCCGTCTTCGACAACAAGGACACGTTTGCCGCGAATTGCGGCAGGATCGTCCACAAAGAGAGGCGATGCGGCACGAACAACGGCCGCCGTCGGGTTCACCTCACGAACAGTCTTCAATACCGCGTTGACACCGGCGGAATCGGCAGTGTCGATTTTGTTGATCACAAGCGCGTCTGCTCGACGGAGATTCGCCTCGCCCGGATGATAGCGCAATTCGTGGCCCGGCCGAAGGGGATCGACGACAACGATATGGTAATCCGGCTTATAAAACGGCAGGTCGTTGTTCCCTCCGTCCCAAATAATGATATCGGCCTCTTCCTCTGCCTTGCGCAGGATAGCCTCATAATCCACGCCGGCAAAAATGACCGCGCCCCGCTCAACATAAGGCTCATATTCCTCGCGCTCCTCAATGGTGCATTGCGCGCGATCCATATCCGCGTAGGAAGCAAATCGTTGCACTGCCTGAGCCGCCAAGTCACCATAGGGCATTGGATGACGAATAGCGACCACACGCTTGTACCCCAGATCATTTTTCAGGATATCGAGCACCCGGCGCGACGTTTGGCTTTTCCCGCTGCCGGTGCGTACCGCACAAACAGCAATGATCGGTTTGGTTGATCTGAGCATAGTGGCGTTCGGGCTAATAAACCTGAATCCCGCGCCGGCCGCCAGCACACGGGAAGCCAAATGCATGACATACTCGTGAGACACGTCTGAATATGAAAAAACGACCTCATCAACGTCGTACTCGCGTATCAGGGCGGGCAATTCACTTTCCGCGTGAATCGGGATTCCATTGGGATAAAGTGGCCCGGAAAGAGCCGCAGGGTACATGCGGCCTTCAATGTTGGGGATCTGCGTCGCGGTGAAGGCGACGACGTTATAGTCTTCAGACTGACGAAACACTGTATTAAAGTCGTGGAAATCACGGCCGGCCGCCCCGGCAATGATCGTTCGCACTGGTCTATTGGAACTCATGCTTGCACCTGTTACTTGGAATTATGGGTTTGTAATGTAATGTGGGGAGCGATCCTGATTATGCCGGTTTCCATTTTCGGCACCACGGATCAACACAATACTACCTGAAAAAACACAAACAGGCATTTGATATTATGAAAAGTAGTGATATAATGCTTTAAAGTTGCATGACATAATCTGGAGGACGCTGCGCGGAATGTGAATCGCATTCCGGTCTTTCCTGACTTTGTCGCAACCCGTAAATTGAGAGGAGATGTATTGTAAACGGCTGCCGCCACGGCCAGGCTCCCTCTTGTTCGAAAGCAAAGATACTCTATTCGGCTACCGATCAGGGAGTAGACTGCCATGGAAGAGCAACTGGTTGCCTTCTTATCGCACCTGGAGCGAGAGTACAGGTATTCCGAAAACACTATTGCCGCGTATCGTAACGACCTCAGCCAGTTTCTGGAATTTGTGGAGAGTCATTCCGGCTCGAAACTAACCACCTGGTCGGCCGTGACGGCCGACAGCGTTGAAACTTATTTGACTTATATGAAGCATAAGGAGCACCCTTATGCCTCTTCGACGATTGCGCGCAAGGTCGCCGCGATTAAGTCATTTTTCAATTATCTAACGGCACAGGGCATCGTCGAAGAAAACCCGACGCTCGACATCGATTCGCCCAAGGTGAAAAAGCGTCTGCCCCAGACACTTTCTTTTGCCGAGGTGGAGCGGCTTCTGGAAGCGCCGATGGGCAATAACTCGCCAAAAAACCTGCGCGATCTCACGCTGCTCAATATTCTTTATGAAACTGGTATGCGCGTGACCGAAGTAGTGTCGATCCAGATCGACGATTTGTCACCCGATCGCACGATGCTCTCTTCGCCAACTCGCCAGGGAGAAGCGCGCGAAATACCTCTAGAGGAAAACACCACCGCGCTCCTGAAAGAATACCTGGCCGAAGGACGGCCTCAGTTGGCCAAGGATAAGGTCGAGAAGGCGTTATTTCTCAATCACCGGGGCGAGAAGCTCACCCGACAAGGTTTGTGGCTGATCATAAAAGGGTATGCCCGACAGGCAGGTTTAAACACAGAAGTCACACCACATACCCTGCGCCATAGCTTCGCCGTCCACCGGTTGAGCAAGGGTTCCAAGCTGGAAGACATCCAGCGCTTGCTTGGCCACGCCAACATCTCTACGACCCAAATTTATACGCAGATGGAAACTTCGGAAGAATTAACCGAGGCGACAACGGCCGCCTGATCATCATAAGCTGAGTTCACCATGAGCCAATTTGTTACAACCAATGAGATAAAAGCAGCGGCAGACTATATCCGCGAACGAACGAAATACAGGCCATCCGTCGGACTGATCCTTGGATCGGGGCTTAACTCCCTGGCCGACACCATTGACACGCCCGATATCATCCCTACTGGAGAAATTCCCAACTGGCCTGTCTCGACCGTTCCGGGGCATGTCGGCCGGCTGGTTATCGGTGAGCTTGAGGGACAATCGGTGCTCGTCCTCCAGGGCCGCACCCATTTCTACGAAGGGTACTCAATGGATAGGGTGACCCTGCCGATACGGGTGATGGTCGCGCTGGGTATACAGACTATCATCGTCACTAATGCGTCCGGCGGCCTCAACCCTGCGTTTCAGCCAGGCGATCTGATGATCATTCGCGACCATCTGAATTTCCCCGGTATGGCCGGGAATAACCCGCTGCGCGGACCAAATGATGAGTCCATTGGCCCACGTTTCCCGGACATGACCGCGCCCTATGATCCGGCGCTGCGAGCGCTGGCGCACAAGGTCGGCGACGAGGCCGGCATCCAGCTTCGCGAAGGCGTCTACGCCTACGTAGCCGGACCCAGCTTCGAGACGCCGGCAGAATTGCGTTTCCTGCAATTTGCCGGTGGTGATGCTGTGGGTATGTCCACCGCACCGGAAGTCGTTGTGGCTCGTCACGCCGGGGTGCGCGTCCTGGGCATCTCGACCGTCGCCAATCTCGCCTTGCCTGATCCACCTCCCGGGTTGACGCTCAATCATGAAGAAGTGCTGGAGATGGGGCAGCGCGCTGTTCCGCACCTCATCACTGTTGTGCGCGGCGTCCTTCGCCGGCTTGATGAAACGCTCTGACAGAATCATCCCTCACAACATTGTCGGCACACATTCCTGCGGCAGAAACCGCGATCACCCGACCCTAGAATGGATCGCATCTACCTGTTCATCATTCGCAACGATGTCTGGATCTACATCGTCAGCGTTCTCTTTCTGTTCTGGTACACCACGGAATTTATTCGCGCGACCCGCACCTTACGCCGGGCGATGTTCAACCTGGAGAAAGAAACCGCTACGGCCGCCCGCAATCATGCGCTGGGGTTCATGTTGTTTTTCTCGGCCATCATCGGAATTGTATTTTATGTCAATCGGAATATTGCGCCGACGTTGCCGGCTGAGACCACGATCCAGGTAAACCCAACTCCGGACATTTTTGCCACCCCTCTCGCCCCCCCTACTCCATTAAGCGGAACGGCCGCGGTCGGAGGCATCGGGGCTCCTGTCCTCGCACCAACCGTCACTTTACCGTTCCAACCCGGTCTGGATGCCTCCTCGGTCATCACCAGCACGACAACCGACGGTGAAGCGACACCGGATGCCCCGCCCACACCCTTTGTAGCCTGCACCCCGGAGTTGACCATCACAGAACCGCTCAACGGATCAGTGATCTTTCGACATGTTACGTTTCGGGGGACAGCCAACACCGGCGAGACCCATCTGTACGTAATCGAACTGGACGGCCCGCAAACGGCAGGATTATGGGCTCCAATCAGCGAGCAACCTATCCCTCAACCGATCATAAACGGCGATTTGGGCAACGTGGACCTCAGCCAATGGCAGGTCGGGCCTTACCGGGTACGACTACGCGCCATCGACGCAGGTGGTGTTGAGATAGGTCAATGTCTCATCCAGATGACGCTGGACAACTAGAGGTCAATCACCGACATCGGCATACTGATAGAAACCGAGCAAAGTATTGCCGTAGCGACGCTTGTCTGTGAGTACAAGGTTTGCCAATTCGAGACTTTCGAACTCCCGCGGATCGATCTGGATAATTGCCAGCCCACCATCGACCAGCAAACGCCCGGCAGCCATGTCGATTGCCCGCAGAGCCTCGACCCACATACCCAGATATTGTGGTGGAGCAACGTAGATGATATCGAACGGTCTTTCGCCCGCACCACGCAGAAAAGTCATAGCGTCTGCCTGAACAACTCGCGCCCACTCGCCCAACTGCGTATGGGCCAGATTGTCACGAACGGTGTGGATCGCCGCGCGCGCGTTATCCACAAAAACGACCTCGGCCGCGCCTCGACTGATGGCTTCTATCCCAACCTGCCCTGTCCCGGCGAACAGGTCGAGCCAGCGCGTGCCCTCGATATCGCCGAGAATATTGAACAGGCTCTCCTTGACCCGATCCATGATCGGCCGAGTCGTATCGCCCGGCACCAGTTTTAGCTTTCGCCCTTTTGCTTTTCCGCTGATCACGCGCGCGGCCATGCTAATCTATCCTGAATGTAAACAGATTTGCCCGATCGGCAACAGGCCGGCCGGCATCATCGAACACGGGCAAGCGCCATCCATCACTCTGAACCCACATCCCTGCTGTCACAAGATATTCTCCGGGCGGCAAATCAGACGGTAATTGCACACTGTATCGGTCGGGAACGTATTTTTCGAGTGGCCACCGTCGCGTCGGAAACTCGCCGGGATTCAGCTTATCTGCCTGTGCAACCAGTTCACCCGCCTCGTTGAGTACGTGGACAAAGGATTGATAATCAATAGGCAACTGCCGTTGCGCCTTCCAATAGAGCGTAAGATCCAGAACATCGCCCGGCATGACCTGGCCCGGAGCAGCGCTGTGCCCCAACAATCCTATCTGATCGCCGAAATTATAATAGCTTTCAACAGCAGGAACATCGAGATTTAGCCCCTGCGATTGGTTATGAAACAAGCCGAGGGGGCCTGCTAACAGGGCCAGTGTGGTCAATCCGGCCACGGTGACCAACGCAGGCCAATCTGAACGAAGACTTGCGGGAAAGGCTGGAACGGACGCCTCGTCAGGCTTGATCCTCCTCGATCGCAAGGCGAAAACGCCCAATGTTACGGCCGAGAGTAAAGCGATGAGCCAGCCTGTCGTGCGTGGCGGCGTCGTGCCAAACCTCACTTCGACCACATGCTCACCTTCGGGAACGATGACGACGATAAGGCCTTCCGGTTCCGCCAGTTCCGTCTCCGCCGGCTGGCCGTCGATTGTCACCTTCCATCCGGGAAAATCGAACTGGTAAAGCCGCAAGCGGAATTCCTTTGGCGCGTTCACGACGTAACGGGTCAGAAGGGGACGGATGGCTTCGGTGGTTACTTCCGTCCCGTCGGGCATCGAATCCCAGTTAACCCGATCTGGCGGTAGCCCATCGAAGAGCGGCCCGACGACAGAGTCGCGCCTTTGCGGCAGCATTACAACTGTCGCGGGCACGTAATCGGCCGTCGATGTGGTGCCCAACCACCGCCCGCTATTCTCAATGAGCGACATACGTAGCGTGTTCACCTCGCCAAACGGCGCCCAGGGTGTCGGTTGGCTCAGCGGCAGGGCCAGCATCATGGGTAACGCGACTGCCCCGGCACAAATCCAGGCTGCGCGTGTCCCGCGGAGGATCGTGCGTCGGCTCCCGTCTCCATCCTCGGCGCCCGACTCGCGCATGAAAGGTTCCATTCCCGCCGCACCCAACACGGCCAACATTGCCGCGACCGCGCCCAGCAAGCGCCAGGGAAACTGGAAAAAGGGCAGAAAGGGGAGGGCTTCCCAAACAGGCTCGGAATAGGCCGTCATGAGAAACAAGACAGCAAGGGCGGCTATGGCGAAGAAAGCCAATTGTGCCCGCTCCCTGGCTTTTCCCAGGATCAACATCGTCACGCCAAGAACACCACCGACCCACTGCGCCACACCCAGGTTGAAAACAAAGGGCGATTGGGTTGCGCCCCAGTCTGGAGAGACCGAGAAAGCCAGGAGTTCGCCAAGGGCCAGGAAATGAGTTCGAAAATCGTAATTATCGCCGGAGCCAATCAGCGTGCTGAGCGTCACCGCATTGCGTTCCAGAAAGACCGGCAACCAGAAAAAAGCGGACAATCCCAAACCCAGGAGCAACGCTGCAGCAAGACGGCCAACACTTGCCCAGGCAGGGGGATCGGCAACGGCTTTGTCCGCGGACGATCGCCTGCGAGCGCACCAGACGAGAATCGCTTGCCAGCCGCTCCAGGCCGCCAGCAGAGCGAAGAAGAACAGGCCCATCAGATTGTGGCTGAGGATGACGGCCGCCACCAGCACGCCCGAAGCCAGCCACGATCCGGCTGAAGGTCGACGGAATAGGCGGTCAAGCGCCCACAGCGCCAGAGGGAATACCCCAAAGCTGAACATCTCCGGCACAACACCACGCACATGCGGATCGATGTACTGCAAATAGGGGGAGTAGACGTATAAAGCGCCGGCTACGAATCCGGCGCGACGACCCCACGTGTCCCGGGTGAAGCCGTAAATCCCCAGACCGGCCATGATCATGCCGATGACGAGGATGGTCTTCGTCGCCAGTACCGCGTCGACACGAGGCAACAATTCAAGCGGCAGCGCCAAATAGTAGGTCAGAGGCGCGTAATAATTAAAAATCGGATAGCCGAAACCGTGATAGAAATCCGGCGCCCAACGAGGATAGAACTCTCCGCCACGCACCAGATAGCTTAATTCGTGCAGGCGAAAGATGTGCAGCTCGGCATCGGTGCCCTCCGGCAGGCTGGCGCGGCTGACGAACGGCCAGACAGCGAGCACGCAAATGAGGAGAACAGCGAGGAAACCCGGGTCAAACCCGCGTCGGAGTCGATTGATCACAAACAAGAAATATCCACAGATTACACAAATCGCACACTTTTCTCATGAATCTGTGTAATCTGTGGTTTCCCTTTTCAAAGAGGTTAATCAGACGATCATGTCGACGATCTGGTCGGGGTTGGCGGCTACACGGACGCCGGCAGCCTCAAGCGCGGCGATCTTGCCTTCGGCCGTGCCGCTCTTGCCCTCCACGATCGCGCCGGCATGGCCCATGCGACGGCCTGGGGGGGCGCTACGTCCAGCAATGAACGACGTCACCCGCTTGGTCATACTCTCCTTGATGAACGTCGCGGCTTGTTCTTCGGCGTTGCCGCCGATTTCGCCGATCATGATGACTTCAGAGGTGTCGGGGTCTTCTTCAAAAAGCTTCAGGACATCGATGAAGTCCATGCCCTTGATAGGATCGCCGCCGATCCCGACGCACGTCGATTGCCCGATGCCGCGCTGGGTCAACGCATAGACAACCTCGTAGGTGAGCGTGCCGCTGCGAGACACAAGGCCAACCGTGCCGGGCGTCACGATCGATCCGGGGATGATGCCGACTTTGGCCTCGCCGGGGGTGATTAGTCCCGGGCAGTTTGGGCCGATCAATCGGGTCGCGCGTCGATCCAGATAGCTGCGAACATTGATCATTTCCAGCACAGGGATGTGCTCGGTCAGGCAAATAACCAGCGGCAGACCGGCATCGGCCGCTTCGTACATCGCATCAGGCGCGAACTTCGCGGGCACGAAAATGATCGACGCATTCGCACCGGTCTCCTCGCGCGCCTCGCGCACGGAGTCAAATATCGGCAAATTGCCTTTGTCACCTTCAAAGACCTGACCGCCCTTGCCGGGCACGACGCCGCCGACGACGTTGGTGCCGAAGGCGATCATCTGATTGGTGTGGAAAGTGCCCTCGCGGCCGGTGATACCCTGGACCAGCAACCGCGTATTCTTGTCGACGAGAATGCTCATGATTTCCTCCCGGTTTCGCGGGCAGCTTTGGCAGCAGCCACCGCTTTTTCCGCCGCTTCAGACAGTGTCGCGGCCGTCAGCATGTCGGCCTCGGCCAACAAGGCCAGCCCTTCCTGTGCGTTCGTCCCGGCCAGCCGGACAACCATGGGCACCTTCGTATCGATCTGTTCCAACGCGCTCAGTATGCCCCGGGCAACCTCGTCGCCGCGAGTAATGCCGCCGAAAATATTGAAGAGGACAGCCTCGACATTGGGATCGGACAGGATGAGTCGCAGAGCCGTCGCCACCTGATCAGCCCGCGCCCCGCCGCCGATATCGAGGAAGTTGGCCGGTTCGCCACCGTAGAGCTTGATAATATCCATCGTAGCCATGGCCAAACCGGCACCGTTGACCATGCAACAGATGTTGCCGTCGAGTTTGATGAAAGTGATACCGGTGCGACGCGCTTCAGCTTCGGTAGGCGGTTCCTCGTCGAAGTCCCGCATCTCCGCCAGTCGCGGCTGACGCGACAAGGCATTGTCGTCAATAGACATTTTCCCGTCCAAAGCCAGCAGCTTGCCTTCGCCGGTTATGATCAACGGGTTAATTTCGGTCAGGGATGCATCATTCGTCTTAAAACAATCGTACAAACCGACCACGATCTTGTGGAAGTCGCCCCATACCTCGCGCGGCAAGTTCATAGCCCGCGCCAGATAGGTGGTTTGAAAGCCTCGCACGCCAATAGTCGGGTCGATGTGGGCGATGTGAATTTTTTCCGGAGATTTATCGGCCACGTCCTCGATATCCATCCCGCCGGCGGCCGAAGCCATGATCATCGGCAGGCGTCGCCCGCGGTCGATCAGCGCGGCCAGATACAACTCCTGACGAATTCCGGGGGCCAGCTCATCGACGAGAACCTTGTTGACTGTCAGTCCCTTAATCGTCATCCCCAGAATCGCCCTGGCGTTTGCCTCGGCCTCATCAGGGCTTTGGGCGACCTTGATTCCGCCCGCCTTGCCTCGCCCCCCGGTCAATACCTGGGATTTGATCACCGCCCGACCACCTAAATCCTGGGTAATTTTTCGGGCTTCTTCCGGTGTAAATGCGACTTCCCCGTGTGGAATAGGGATGCCGTGCTCGGCAAACAGCCGCTTGGCTTGATATTCGTGTAAGTTCACAACACTCTCCTTCTAGCCTATGGAATCATCCGATAGCTCGTAATCGGAACTTCGGGGTGAGCAACTCGTTGATAACAGACAAAATGAAAGGCGAACGGCCGTTCGTTCGCCTCGATTTTACGAACTTAAAGAGCAGAAAAAGTATAACACAGCCATTTTCACCGGGCGAAAGAAATCAAGCCCTGGTCATCAGCCGCTGCCGCATGATCTCGAAAGCGAGGATCGCCGTAGCCCCGGCCGTGCCCAACGAGTAGGGAAAGTCGCGGCCATAAGGGATTCGCACGCGGTTGTCGGCCGCCTGGAGCACGGAACGGGCCACCCCACGCTTCTCGCCGCCGATGATCAACAGCAACGGACCAGACAAGTCAACCTCGTACATAAGTCGCGCCCCTTCCGACATAGCCACGATAATCGACAACCCTCGTTCGCGTGCGATTTTGATTGCGTCGTCAACTTCGGCGACTGCCATCGACATGAACTCAGTCGCTCCGGCTGAAGCCCGGATGACTGTCGCCTCTGATAGCCAGTTGCGCGGCCGCACGATCAGCCCGTCGATCCCGGCGGCATATAACGAGCGCACAGCCTGACCGAAGTTGAACGGGTCTTCCACGCCGTCCAGCAAGGCAATCACCGGTCTCTCTGTTACCCCCAATTCGGCCAGCGCAACCATGCGCTTCAGCCCAACCGCCGCGATCACCGTCGCTGATTCACCGCCGGGTATCAATTCCGCCATGCTTGCAGCAGGAACGCGCGACAATGCAATACCCTTTGCCTGCGCCATGGTTTGAATGCGAGCTAACGCCCCCTCATATCGATCCTGTCGAATCATGATCTCGCTCACATCGCGGCTATTCGCTCGCAGGACGGATTCGACAGAGATAACCCCCTCAATCCATTGATGTTCGGTCATCACACTCGATCATACCGTGAAATTTCACTGGAAAAAAGAAAAAGGCCAGATTCAACATCCGGCCTCTTCCGTCATATCACCTCAAAGGGAGACGCGTTCTGGTTATGGAGCGACTGTCGGCGAGGCGTCCTCGACGGCCGGCGTCGGCGTTGGGGCAGCCAGGAACTTGGGATCCAGGGCCGGAAGCGTCGGCACTCGACTGCGCCACATATCATTAATCTGCAATTTCCCGGTCAGCTGCTCGTCGATGAAACTTTGCAGCAGCGAGGATTGGGCCGTCTGGAATTCAGATTCGCTCAGCTCGCGTTCCTCCCGGCCGCTGACCATCACAAGAAGGTAGTTCGTGGTGCCGTCGCTACCTGGAACTGCGATGATGTCGCTCGGTACATCGATATCCAGGTCGAATGCTGCCGCGGCAACGTCCGCGCCGATACTGGTTTCCAGACTGGATCGGGTTCGCCACAGCAGCTCGAAAGCGTCAGTCTCCGGCGATTCAGTTGCTTCGAGGTCGTCGGGGCGGCTCATGATCGTATTCCAGGCGGCCAGATACCCCTCAGAATCGATCAGGGCTTTCATTTCGTTTGCGGCTTCTTCGGTCGTTGCCGTAATGACGAACAAGCTTGCCTGTGGTGCCGTAGTCGACAAGGCACGTTCCTCGGTCAATATCTCGGTCAATCGATCGCTGCATAATTGGGCGCGAACGACTGTGCGATAGGTAGTCTCACTTACACCCAGCGCGTTGAGACGACCGATATATTTTCCGAACTCGTCCAGAAAATTCTGTTCAGACAACGGGGTCGGGGTTGGGGCCGGGGTAGATGTCGGGCCGGCTGTAGGCGTCGGGAACGGTGTCACAGTCGGCACAACCTCGGTTATAACCGCAGTCGGAATTGGCGTCAGCGACGGGGTAGGTTGAATCGTCGCAGTGGGTGGCGGCGGTTGTGTCGGCGATATTCCAGCGCCAAAGAAGCCGTAGGATTCACCAATCATGGCCTGAATATCGGCGTCAGTGATCTCAACACCGCGTTCTTTCAGGGCGTTGCACATAACAATCTCATTAGCCATCGTATTCAGGGCGTTCTGGCCCATCGTTTCCGGCTCAAAAAGCTCGTTAATGACATTCCCTGCGAACTGCTGGATTATGCCGACGTCACCGCCAAAGGCTTCCAGCTGATTTTCAAGAAAGATGATTCGCTGCGCGCGTTCAAACTTGACACGCTCTTCCCACTCCCTCAATTTAATTGCCGAATCGCCCACAGTTGCGACAGTTCGATCAGGGGTAATGATCAATTCATTAACCAGGGCGATCCCGATCACAAGCGCGATCAGAACAGCGATTGATATAATGGCAATGCGGACGTTGCGTAACTGGCGCTCGTGCTTGCGTGCAATCAAAATATCCTTGCGTGATTGCCGCTGCTGCGCCTCCTCATCCGGGGTGTTTTTTGATTTCTTGGCCATGTTGAGCTATGCAGTTATTGAAGGTGAATGGCCTAGTCAGAGACAAACGGCAGTAGCGCGATATGGCGAGCGCGCTTGATCTCGCGGGCCAGATGGCGCTGGTGCTTGGCACAAGTGCCGGTCTGCCGGCGCGGGCGCATGCGGCCGAACTCATTCACATAGCGGTTTAACAAGTCAACCTGCTTGTAATCGATCTCTGTCTTCTCAACGCAAAACTGGCAGACGCGCTTCGTCGCGCGGAAACGCCGGTTAGGACGGTTGGTAGCTTGCATCTTTCAATCCTCTTTATTCTGTGAGTACTATCAAATCCTGTGCAACAACTTCCGTTCGGAAGTGCTTGCGGCCGAGACTATCTTCCCAGCCGCGGGTCTGGAGACGACCCTCAATGTAAACCTGTTGGCCTTTGGTGAGGCGTTCCTTGCACACCTCGGCCAAGGTCCCCCAGGCGATGACGTTGAACCACTCTTTCTCTTCGTGCTTTTCGCCTTCCGTTGTGGTCCAGCTGCGTGAGGTCGCGACACTGAACGAAGCCACAGCCCGGCCACCCGGCGTCTGGCGAACCTCGGGTTCATCTTCCAGCCAACCGATTACCATGACTTTGTTCAAGCCTTTGCTTGACGTCATCGCCCTCACCCGCTCAACAATTACTCGTCTTTGCGCACGACGAGATAACGGAGAACATCCTCGTTATACTGCATACTGCGCTCGATGTCCTTAACGCGGGTCGGGTCGATTTTCGCCTCAAAGAGGACGTAGTAGGCTTCCTGGAACTTCTTGATGGGATAAGCCAGCTGGCGAACGCCCCAATGATTGGCCTTAAGCGCGCCATCTTCTTTGGAGCCAGGGACCAGCAGGTCGCTGAGGCGCTCAATCACTTGCGTACGCTCAGCCTCTTCCAACTGGGGTTGGATGACAACAGTCACTTCATAATCACGCACGTTGCAATTCTCCTTTCCTTGGAATTTACTCTAGCGAGCATTGCCCCCGGTCACTTGCCGGGAGCGGAAGCCGGCGAAACGGTCGTGCATTACCGTTGCCGGGCAACGAATTTGTAATTATATCGGGGTCTCAGAATTTTACAACAAGTGGTTGCAGTTTTAATGGATCAAGGCGACATCGACCGCTTCCTGCAGCGAACGACACTCAATAATCTGCAATCCCTGAGGCATATTCACGGACTTCAACTGTCGCGAGCGGGGCACGAGGCAGCGTTTGAAACCGAGCTTGGCGGCTTCCTTCAAGCGCGGCTCCAGTTGGCTGACCGCGCGTAATTCACCGCTAAGCCCCACCTCGCCAAAGAAGGCCATATCCGCGTGGATGGGCTTGTCCTTGACGCTGCTGGCGATGGCCAGGGCGACGCCCAGATCCGCCGCCGGTTCCGATATTTGCAGACCTCCGATGACGTTCACGAACACATCCTTGTCATGTAGGGGAATATGAACCCGGCGCGTTAACACGGCGGTCAACAACAACAAACGATTCAGGTCAATGCCGTTGGGTGTACGACGAGGGTTGCTGAACGTCGTCGCGCTGGCCAGTGCCTGCACCTCGACGAGCAATGGGCGCGTGCCCTCCAGAGTTACGGCGATCGCTGAGCCGGGCGCGTTTGCCTGGCGCTCGGCCAGGAATGCCTCCGAAGGGTTGGGAACCTCCACCATACCCTGCTCGACCATCTCGAAAACCCCTACCTCGCTCGTCGCCCCAAACCTGTTCTTCACACTCCTTAGCAGCCGGTAACGGTGGAACGGATCGCCCTCCAGGTACAATACAGTATCTACGATATGCTCGAGCACGCGCGGCCCGGCAATGGCTCCTTCCTTGGTCACATGACCGACCAGAATGACAATCACGCCCGTCTGCTTGGCGACTTCCTGCAAGCGGGCGGCCGATTCCCGCACCTGGCTAACGCTGCCGGCTGACGAATTTAAATTGTCATCGTAGGTGGTCTGGATGCTGTCGACGATGGTCAGCACCGGGCGAACTGTTTGGATGTGATCCAGTATGGCGTGGAGGTTCGTCTCCGTCACCAGGAAGAGATCGTGAGCATCCATGCGCAACCTCTCGGCGCGCATCTTGATCTGCCGTGCGCTCTCCTCGCCGGAGACATAGAGCACAGGGCCATGAAGATTGGACGTCAGCCCGGCGATCTCTAGCAGCAGCGTCGATTTGCCTATACCCGGATCGCCGCCCACAAGGATCAGGGAACCGGGGACCAACCCACCGCCAAGCACACGCGAAAATTCCTGTACGGGCAACCCGAGGCGATCCAGCCCGTCCGCCTCGACCTCGTGCAACCTCACAGGACGTGATGCCAGGACTCCTGCCGGCTTTCGTCCCTTATTGTCCGTCTCACTCTCCACCAGTTGCTCGACCATCGTGTCGAACTCCCCGCATCGCGGGCAACGCCCCATATAGGCCGGCGTTGTGCGGCCGCAACTTTGACAGACGTATTGGGTTTGTCGTTTCGCCATTCATCAAGTATACCCTCATAGGCAAACCATGCCGGTGAATCATGCCTTGCGCAGCTTGCCCCGAACAGCCTGCACACGGGATAATTCATAAGTGCGGATCGTTCGACTCAGGTGGGTAGTGCTATAATGACCGGGGCAATATGATTAATTGGATGTCGGTCGTCTACAACAGCTTCTGGATCGTCGGGTTAGCTCTCATGTTGGCAGCCTTCAGCTATTACTACTGGCTGGCCGGTCAGGCCGGGAGACCTTTACGCCAGGAATTGAGCCGACCTCCCTTTCAGGGGGTCGCCACCATTGGCATGCTGCTCGTAGGAATCGGGTTGGCCCTGACGGCCAAAGGGATTTGGCAAGTATTGCCTGCCGTGGCTCTCATCATCGTTTGCATAATAGCCCTGCTGGTTTTGTTTAAAAGCCAGGCGAAATAACCCCAGGATGATTATCTGATGCATACCATGAATCTATCCAGATTAGCGACCACCTTCCTGCTTCTCGTCGCTCTGCTATCGTCAATTTCCCCCAGGGTTATTTCGGCATCCAACCCTTATCAGGAAAGTTATCCGCCTCCTGGCTCCGAGACAGTTCCGCTTCCGACTGTTGAGACCCTCCAGCCAGGGACAGTTGATCAGTCATATCCGTCTATCCAGGTCGGCTCGGGCGGTCAAACGCCTCTGCCCATCGGTGTGGACACCGGAAGTCAGTCACCAGTCAACGATGGCGGCGAAGATATGCCATCAAGCCAATCGTTCAGCGGAACCGGCGATCGGGGATTGTTGTTTCTTTGGGTAGGGTTCCTTGCCACCAGTCTGGTTTTTCTCATTTGTATTTTCGGTTCGACCACCCTTTTCACGCGCCGAAATAATAGCTGAACATCCTGTCCGACTGGATTGAAGAGGGCAATCCCCGGGCGGGGAATATCCTCGGTGTTGCCGGTGGCGATCGTGCCCAAACCATGGGTCCGGCATGGGAAGGAGTTAATTGCTGACGGACAAAACGACTCAATCAGCCCAGACTTCCTGGCGGCGGTATTTGCCCTGGATAAACCTCGGTCTGACGGTAACGCTTATCATCGCCGGATTGTGGTATCTGTCTGCCCGGATCAGTCTGGCGTCACTTGCGGAGGTCCTGACCTCGGCTTCAGTCCTCCTTGTTGCCCTGGCTGCGGTCACGATGATCATCACCATCCTTGCCAAAGCCTGGCGCTGGCAATTAATGTTCCCGTATGAACGCCCGCCGATTTCCCTCAGCGCTGCGTTCTGGGCCACAGCCCTTGGGCAGTATGTGAACATGGTCGTGCCGTTCCTCCGTCTGGGCGAGGTAGCTCGTCTCTACGCCTTGAACCAGGAGGCCGGCACCAGTCCGGGACGGGCGTTTGGAACATTAGTCGTCGAGAAGACCCTGGATCTAATCTTCTTTGGCCTGACCATCATCTTCATATTGCCGTTCGTTATCTTGCCGGACTTTGTCGATCGGCCCGGGGTTTTATTAGTCCTCCTCCCGCTGATCATGATGCTGGCACTGTATCTGCTCGCCTTTCGAACCGAAAGGGTCATTCAAATTTGGCGACACATCATTGGCCCGTTGCCGACGCGAGCACAAGCGCTCCTGATGCGTCTTGCTGTCAACGGCCTGGAGGGTTTGGCCGCGCTACGCGATAGACGCCTAAGCCTATTGATGCTTCTCATCTCACTGCTTATCGCCATATTGTCGATCTTGCTACCCTATGTCGTGTTTCTGGCGCTCGACCTGCCCCTCACATTCATCGATGCGGCGCTTGTCCACATCGTGATCACGGTCGCGATCGTGCCGCCCAGCACGCCGGCCAAGCTGGGCGTCCTGAACGGCGCGGCCGCCCTCACACTCTGGCAATTGGGCATCAACGACGAAGCACAGATCGCCGGCTACGCGATTCTTCTCTACCTGGTAGTAATCATTCCTCAGGTGCTGCTGGGACTGATTGCCGCATCGCGAACAAAATGGCGCTGGCAGACGACCATTGATCCAGTCATTACCCCGGCCGCACCCAATGAATCGGAACAGCTTCGCCCATGACCTCGCCCTCTGTATCTGTCATCGTGCCTGCATATAATGCCGTAAACACGATCGGCGCGTGCGTTGCATCCTTGCACGAGCAGAATTTCGACCGCCTATATGAAATAATCGTCGTCGATGATGGTTCCACCGACGGCACGGCCGATGCCGCGAGGACCGCGGGAGCGACCGTCCTGTCAATTCCCAACAGCCGCCCCGCTGCCGCTCGAAATGCCGGTATCCGGGCCGCACGAGGCGACATCATCTGTTGTACCGATGCCGACTGCGTTCCCCATTCGGACTGGCTCCAGGCGATCACCGCACCTTTTGCCGCGCCGGATGTCGTGGCCTGCAAAGGGATATATTCCACTCGCCAGCGACAACTCGTTGCCCGCTTTGTTCAGCTGGAGTACGAAGACAAGTATGATTTGATGCGCAGCGAGGAGAGGATCGACTTCATCGACACCTATTCGGCCGCATACAGGCGCGACGTCCTGCTGGCCAACAACGGCTTTGACGAACGATTCGATTATCTTGAAGATCAGGAATTGTCATTTCGACTGGCCGCCCGGGGTTACCGAATGGTGTTTCAGGGAACGGCCGTAGTTGATCATCTGCACAGCGCCACCCTTCGCAGCTATTTGCGAAAAAAAGCGACAATCGGCTATTGGAAAGCCCAGGTCGTTCGCCGTTTTCCCAGCCGCGCCGTCCGTGACTCACATACGCCCCAGGTCATGAAGGTGCAAATGCTTCTGTCTTTTGCCATATTAGGGGCGCTCCTGGGCGGAGTGGCGAGCCTTCCTTTTTTATCACCCGACCGTCAGATATCCCGCGTTGTGGCCTTCGTTCCCGCGATGTTGTTTGGGTTGACGTTTATCGCCACAACCATCCCTTTTCTCTTAAAAGCCTGGCCAAAGGATCGCATGGTCGCTGTTATTTCACCCATGTTGCTGTTTGGCCGAGCCGTAGCCTTGATGACCGGCTATATCCAGGGGAATCTCTTCCCCCTGCATGATGCCAACAATGAGAGCAGAAACGGGAGCCTGAAGTACATTATCAAGCGAGTCATGGACATATTGGGGGCCATCGTTGGTTTAATTTTCACGTTGTTGCTATGGCCGCTCATCGCCCTGATGATTAAACTCGATTCCAAAGGACCTGTGCTGTTCCGGCAGGAACGCGTCGGCGAACGGGGTCACCCCTTTACGATGTACAAATTTCGGACGATGAACGAGAACGCGGCCGAGCAATTGCCGGAATTGATTGCTTCACTGGGGCTTATTGAACCGGTTCTCAAATTGGACAACGACCCACGCCTAACAGACGCCGGTCGCTTCCTGCGCCGCTGGAGTCTAGACGAATTGCCCCAGTTCTGGAATGTGCTCAAAGGCCAGATGAGCCTGGTCGGCCCCCGACCGGAAGAGCCGCGCGTTGTTGCTTACTATTCCGAGCATCATCGGCAGCGTTTAGCCGTTAAGCCAGGCATCACCGGCCTGATGCAAATCAGCGACCGCGCTGATTTAACCCTGGACCAGCGAGTGGCTCTCGATCTCGATTACATCGAAAATCAATCCATCCTCGCCGATATTTTGATCTTGCTCAAAACAGTTCCCGTCGTTTTCAAGGGCAAGGGAGCAAGGTAGCCCGCTAATGGATCAGCTGATATTCGATTCGCCAATTCGGGCACACCCATCGCTACCCGCAGGCTATCGCTCCGGGGCGGTGGCGGCCGCGCTGGCAACTCTCGGTGCATACCTGCTCACCCTCTCCCCCGATCTAACGTGGGCCAACGCCGCCTATGACGGCCCTGAACTTGTGACTGCCTCGTCTACACTTGGAATTGCCCACCCTCCCGGCTATCCCACTTACGTAATACTGGGCAAGGCGTTCAGCCTGCTACCCATAGGCACAATCGCGTTTCGCTACAATCTGTTTTCGGCGATCGCCGTCGCCGTCGCAGTTGGTTTATGCGTTTTGATTATAGGCCTTCTTTTTCCACGGGTGCGTCCTTATGTTGCGATAGCGGCTGCGCTGCTATTGGGGTTTACTCCTCTGGTATGGAGCCAGGCAATCGTGGCCGAAGTTTACGGCTTGAACTTGCTGGCAGTTGCCGCCTTTCTGTTGGCCTGGGCCAGGTTAGGGACGTCCCGATGTGCCGGTTTCCTGTTGGGACTGGCGATTACGACCCATTTGACCTCTCTGTTATTACTGCCCGGTTTCCTGTTAAGGATAGATCGCCATAGCCGGACAGCCTTCCTGGGACTAATTGCCGGG
Source organism: Anaerolineae bacterium (assembly GCA_023384355.1). GTDB lineage: Bacteria > Chloroflexota > Anaerolineae > Promineifilales > Promineifilaceae > Promineifilum. Next base: position 263,920 of record JAHDWL010000001.1, on the reverse strand, counting down.
CTTGCGCCGTTGTTGCTGCTCCCATGGCTCGCAAGCGGGAACAGTCCGGTCATCTGGGGACGGCCGTCCGATCCGGCCGGATGGTGGTGGCTCGTTAGCGGCAGGCTGTACGGGGCAAACTACCAACCTGCTTTTGATATCGATCATTTAACCCGCATCATGCAAACTATTATGCTTGGGCCGGCAGGGTTGCTATGGGCGAGTAACCGAGCTGGGGCAGATTCCATCGCTGGAGTGGTTATCGCAGATCGAACGAGGCCGACCCCCGCTGTATTTGGCTTCACGGCGATGCTCTATCTCGCATTTTCTCTCTACTATAAGACCCCGGATGCAGCTGTACTGCTGTTGCCGGCAATTCTCCTCGTCGTGATAATCGCCGCTCCACTCCTCGACCGGTTAGGACCGGCTGTACTGATTTTTCCTGTCGGCCTGGGTTTGTTTGCCTATCAGACCCAGACCCGGACGTGGAGCAACCAACCCCGTTTGGCAGCCGTGCAACTCCTGCAATCGGCCCCAGATCAAGCCATCTTGCTTACGCCGGGCGATCGAACTATCTTTACCCTTCTGTATTTTCAACAACTAGAGGGAGAGAGACCCGATTTACACTTGATGGATGCCAACCTGTTCGCGTTCGATTGGTACCGTGACCGAATCGCCGGCCAGTATCCGGAATTGACCATACCGGAAGAAGATGACCTCGGACTACTTCTGCGCGAGAATAGTGAAAATCATACTATCTGCCTTGCCGGGCTTGTTGTTCCACCAACAGGATATCCAGACCTGAAAACAGCCGGCACTGACGTATCAGGCTCTCCCCCCTACCTGAGATGCATTGAGGATCTGCCTTGACTTTGAATAACAGTAACACACCTGCGCCATTGCCGTCTGAGAATGAGCCGCGTCGCTCGTCAACCAAACGCATTGCCGGACTGCTTATCCTGTTCGGCCTGCTCATCTTCCTGCTATGGGCGGGTCTCAAAAGCTGGCGCGTTTATCAGGCTACCCGTTCACTGATGGCGCTCGAACCGGAAGCGAGATCGTTGATGGTCGGAGGTATCAAAGCCCTCAACCCGGACGCGGCCGAGGCACTGATTCTCCGCGCGCGTGAGGATATCGCAACACTCCACTCCGAACTAGCCATCGTCAAGCCACTCACGCCCTATCTGGGCTGGGTACCGCGCTTCGGCCCGGCGATCACCGGTGCGCCATACCTGTTGGAAATGGCCGACGCGGGATCAGAAGCCGCTGTGCTGGCAGTCAGTAGTCTCAAACCAGCTCTTGCCATCATTCAGCAGCCTGATTTCGGCGCGGCGCGCATGGGAGAATTGTTGCCGATTCTCAGCAATGCGGCGCCTGATCTACAATTGGCACAGGATTCGCTCGACCGCTATTCAGCCGCGCGCGAAGGGTTGAATTCGGTCGTCGAAATAGAAAATTTACCCTGGCGCGTCCGTCAATTGCTTGAGTTGTCGGATCAGTGGCTGCCGATTGCTACAGACGGCATCCGTCTCGCACCCGGCTTGCCCGCCCTGTTAGGTCACGATGGCCCGCGAAATTACCTGATTCTGGCGCAAAATGAGGATGAGTTGCGCGCCACCGGTGGGTTTATCACAGGCGTAGGCGTAGTGACCGTACAGGATGGCCGCATTATCGATCTTAGCTTCCGCGACGCCTACCAGGTGGATAAATGGGCGGAAAAGCCATACGCCTTTCCCCCACAGCCATACTACGATTTTCTGGGGCTCGAACTGTTCCTCTTCAGGGACGCAAACTTTTGGCCCGACTTCCCGACTTCCGCCCAAAAAGCTATAGATTTGTATGTCTACGGCCAGGGTGGACCTCAACTGGACGGCGCCATCGCCATCGACCAGGAATTCCTGCGCATTCTGGTCGATGCCATCGGCCCGGTGCCCGTCCCCGGAACTGATCAAACGATCAACGCCGATAACCTGCTCAAGACATTGCGTGCAGCGCGCGACATCCAGGAAGGTCAGGAAGTGGGGGAATGGGTTGGCAATCGCAAGGCGTTTCTCGGCGGATTTGCGGCCGCAATTCTGGCCAAGATAGAAACAGATTTTGGATCGATCGACCCGGTAAGACTGGCCCGTAACATGACCGGCGCGGCCGAGAATCGTCATTTGTCGATCTACATGACCGACCCGAACGTGGCCGCCGCGCTGGCTGAAAATGGGTGGGATGGTCATATTCCGCCCACAGCCGGCGGCGACTTCTGGATGGCTGTCGACACGAACATGGGCTACAACAAGGTGAACATCTTCATCGAGCGGGCTTTTTCATATGAAATATCGTTGGAACAGTCGCCGCAAGCCCTAATGTCAATACAATACCGCCATACCGGCCCAGCCAGCGACGAACCTTGTCTCCAGGGCGTCGAAGAGGAGTTCGAGCAGGCCGCAGAGTACCTTGCCCTTGCCGACAAATGTTATTGGAACTATCTCAGGCTCTATGTGCCCGCAGGCAGCCAACTGATGGAATCCAGCAGACATGTCGTTCCCGGGGATACCATGATCAGCGGAAAGACATGGGATAGGGGCGGTCAGGTCGCGGATGACCTTCCCTGGCTCACGACATTCTCCAATTTCATGTTGGTGCCGCACGCGGCGGAAACGACGGTATATTTTCGCTATCAACTACCGCCCGATATTCTCGAATCGGTGAATGGCGAGACGGTTTATCGCCTGTCGATTGGCAAGCAACCTGGCACGAGTACAGAGCCGACGAACGTCTCGATCATCCTTCCGGATGGCGCGAAATTTATTGGAGCTGACCCCATGCCTACTCAGGTCGAAGGAAATCGCATAGTATATGCGTTGGACTTGACCTCCGATGTAAGTTTGATCGTCCGTTACCGATAAGATTCGTTGCTGCAAACGAATCGAAGCGGGGTATGGAGATATGGATTATGCGTAAGTGGACACCATTGACTGCACTCTTCATCACAAGCCTGATTCTCGCATTCGGGGTAATGGGGCATCGCGTCGCTCTGGCACAGCAAGACCCTACCATTCCTACCCGAACGCCGACGCCTGATCCGAACAAGCCTTCCCCGAGTCCAACGGCGACCACGGAGGATCCGGACAACCCGCAGCCGACTCCGACCAATACAACCGAAGCAGGCGGCTCAGGCACGGCACCAACTGCCACGCAATCGGCTGTCGTCCCCCCGGCATCCGGTGGTAGCACAATTCCGGGAACAGGATCTCGCCCCGGTCAGGCAGCGCCGCCGGTTATACCGGGCGGGACAATTCAAGCCAATCCCGGCGTCATCGGTAGCTGTTCAGATACGCCCTACGTCAGAGCCATTCAGCGGATTACCGTTTATGACGGGCCGGGAATCGATTTCGCGCCTTTAACCACACTCGAACGGGATGAGATGCGGCCGATCATTGGTCGTGCCGCATTTGCCCAATGGTGGCAAATTTTGGTTGATAACCAAACCATTGGATGGGTAAGCGATAATGAGGTGAATGAGTACGGCAATACCGCTCTCGTTCCTATCGCCCCGCCACCGGTCATCAATGGCAACACCCCCACTCCGGGTGCCCCCTGGAACCCGACGCCGCTCCCCCTGTTGACCTGCGTGCCGACGCCGACCCCTTCGGCGACCCCCACCGCAACCCCTACGGCAGGAAATGACGCGGCAAACAACGCAATTGCCGGAGGGACGTCTGATTCGACAACGCCCACCGCAACCCTCGAAATGGTTTCGGCTGACATCACCGGCGGACCAGCCTCGCAGACCGGCAACCCTGCTATGGCGCAAGAGGAAAACGAATCAGGGTCAGGGATTAGCTCGCGAGGCTCTGAAACGGCCCGAGTTGCCTCTCCCACCAGTATGGTGAACCTGTTCCTGCCGCTGGCCGGGTTGGCGCTAATTGGTGGCGGAATCCTGTTAGCCTTGTTATCACGCAACCACGGGCAAACGAAATCCGATCAACCCAAGTGATCAAGTCTATTCGGCTTTGGTAATTGTGATCGTCTGGGGCAGATAAAAGCTGTCCGAACCGCCGGCCAACTGCAAGCGTTCGCCCGTGGCGGAATCGTACAAGCCGACTGCCACTCTGGCCAGGCCGGTATAGCTGGGGTCTCGCCAGATCAGGCTGTGCGGATCAATTACAAACTCACCGGCCAGCCATTCGTCCGTCGGTCGCTGTCCATTGGCAGGCAAGCCATCGTGTTGAGCGATCAGATGCCCATCCTCAGCAAGAAGATGGGTAAAGACGGTATAGCTGTTAGAAATTTCACCGCTTAATGATTGCCAATACAGGGTGAGATCGATCGGCCCACTGGAATGGATGGTGTCATTGATCATGTCAGCCCCGATGAGAGCTATCCCGTCACCGAACTGCGCCTCAACGGATGTAGCCATCGCCGGCCGGTCGAACAATACATCCGCGCCTTCGACCGTCACCTCACCCAGATCAAAGCGGTTGCCGTCAGCGAGCAGAACCAATTGCACCACCCCCTCGACGCCTGCCGGCACGCGCATATCCCGATATTCCAGGACGAGGCTTTGCTCACTCCACTGTGTAATCGGATATCGCCCATTCACCATCTGATCTGCATTTTCGGCCAGGATTGATCCGTCCTGCTCCAAAACGAGAGCCGGGCGATGGTCAGGCATGGGGTCAGTCGTCGCCTGCCACACGAGCCCTACCCGGACGTTCTCGCCGGGGCGATAGGGGCCAGGATTGAAACGCATTCCGACCAAACGCAAACCTTCAGCCACTTCGATCGGTGTTGCTAATCCGGGTGGACGATCCAGGCCATAGGGTGAATCGCTCAGCCCAATCGGAGCGCCAAGGACGACATCACTCAGCGGCACGATTTCCCCGATGGGGCGGCCCAGATTATCAACACCTTCAACAGGCGTCATTGAACCATTTTCAACGAGATACAAGCCGGTCGATAGTTGAGCCTCGATCGGCGGAGTTCCCACGGGCAACGGTACTACGTGGTATGTAACGACGCGATCATCCGGCGACCAAAATCGAGTAGGCGATCCATAACGATTGACCAGAATTTTGTCGGCCTGCCCGATCCGCTCGCCGGTAACCGGATCGCGAAGAATCAGCGACGATGAATAATCGGCCGCCGGTTGTTCGATAGCTCGCCAGCAAAGCGCAACAGCGACGGCCGTATCGGATGCCGGTTGCGGAACTACCCATGCCGATTCCAGCTGCAGCGATCCTAAGCGAATATCCAGCCGGGGCGACAACGACCCGCAATCCACTGCGGGAACAGACGGTGTTGTGATGCGATACTCGCGCACGCGAACGTCTTCAAACGATTTCTCGCTGAGGCGAAACCCGTGACCCGCCAGCTCAAACGGTAACTCACTTTGCCAATCGCGCGTGCCATCTGCGTAATCCAGCACGAACACCCGACCTGGATGGGCGCAAGGCGTCCCATCCAGGCATGCCAGGGCTGAATCCAGTGCAGAGCCTCCCGATGAGGTTTGTCCATCGAACCCTGGCATCATCACGGCCGCCTGACCATTGTATTCAAACGGGAAGGACCAATCCGTATCCGGAATTATGATGAGGTCGCCCGCGACGGCAATGGATTCCAGATAACGCGCAGCACCACGGATATCAGGTTTTGTGGCGCTGCTCTCGAAAAAGTATTGTCGCAGTCCCCAGAAGCTCAAGGCGATCAGGCATACAATCAACATGCCGGACATTAACCGCTCAATTGGTCTTCGCGCGCGACCGGCCAACAGAGCCACCAGCGGCCACAGGACGATGGCAAACATGATGATGTATCGTGGGTGGGAGAACGAGCGCACGCTCCACAAGGCAAACCCCGCGGCCAATGGCAAAATCCAGTGGGCCAACAGCCGCCTGGTGGTCGCTCCCTTTGCCGGCGGGTTTGAAAGGGCGACATTTCCGACAAGTAAACCTGCCAGAAGCGCGGCCGCAAGAGCCGCACCAACCTGCACAAACCGACTAGCCAGCGCCCCGGCCAGACCGGTGAGGTGAAAGGCCCACACCTGAGCAATTAAATAAGTTATCGGAACAGGCTCAGTCAGGTAAGTGCCGGCGTTAGCCTCAGCGTTGATAGCAGTCCAATTGGCGAATACCCCCATAATCCAGGGCAAGCTGAGAAGTACAACCACACCTTGTACCTTAATCCAGCGAGTCATTCCCTCCCGATCACGACGTCGAGCCAGAGATGCCAGACCCCAAAGCCCGATATAAGCCACGCCGAATATGGCTACATAGTGGAGATGCAACCCAGTCCATTCTGCCAGTGCCAGCCATACGAGTGTTGAATGTTTCATTCCTCCAGGTGACAGGTTTGCCTCGGCCAACAACAGAATCGCCACATATACCAGGGGAAGCATGGCATATACGCGGATTTCCTGGCTATAAATCACTGACAGAGGTGAGATCAGCACGAGCGCGGCAGCCAACCACGGCCCAAATCCGCCCCACTCACTTTCGGACCGACTCCAAAAGCGAACGGCCGCATAAACGATAGCCACCTGCAACAGGCCAGCCAGAACGCTCAGATATCGACCGGTAAATGCCGATACCCCAACCAGGGATAGCCAGGCCTTGAGGATGAAAAAATATAGCGGCGGATGGATATTGTTCTGTCGATCGCGGATGATATCTCCGAAACTCGAAGTCCCCAGGTGAAGGCTGATGCCCTCATCCCACCAGATACTTTGATAATCAAGGCGATAGAGGCGCAGAGCGAACGCCAGGAACAACAGCCCTGCCATCAACAGGAGGAAACGATGCCGGGAGCGAGTGGGCATGACTAATCTGGCCTCAGGGAACCGTCACCTGAAAAGGAACGGGGAGGATGTAGGAATCGTCACCAACTGCTTCCAACGCATCTTCTCCTCCGATGATCGGCAGGCGGCGGCCGTCTTCAGATAAATAAACGCCCGCGCGAATAGAATAGTCCCCGGGAGGCATATCATCAGGAAGTGCAAGGGGAATCCGGTCAACGATTATCTGGCCACCGTCAAGGATGTCTGTCGGCAGGCCACCGGGCCAGTGATCGGCCTGAAACAGAATATTGCCATCCTTGTCTATAACATGGATGAAGATTGTATAGACATCGCCATGCGGACGAAGTTTCTCCCAGAAAAGGGTAATCTCCGTAGTCTTGCCTGGTGACCCCAATAATCTCTCCGGGGATAGACCCAACAGTGCCAGCGCTTCCCACTGCACATCCAGCGGAATTGCCGCATCCTCCGAGAGTTCATACAGCCGATCGATATTGTTGATGACTAGCGAATCGATTGCAACGGGAATTCCAAGAGGCACGCCATTTTGATCGAGCGGTTCAACCGACAAAATATAGTCCCCAGGTTTAAGATTAGGCGGAAGGGGTATCTGGTATTTCTCGTTGACAGTCTCGCCAAGACGCCAGTTGCCCGTATCGTATCGGCTCAATGGCTCCATGGCGATCAATTCGCCGGCTTCACCCTTCGCGGCCAGACGCCATCCAACCTGCAAGCCATCAGGCAGCGCGCCTTGGGGCAGATGCCAAAACAAATCCACCGGCAGCCGGCTGCCGGCCAGGGCGGCCGACTCGATCTCCCCGAAACCCAGCAATTGCAACTGCCCATCCAGCCATGTTGTACCGTCACTGTAGGGGATCCGCATGCGCGAGGCCGAGATGATCGCCGGCGGAGGTTCAATCTCCACACTCCCCGCCGGATAAGCAACGCCCAGAAATTCACCAGATTCGAGGCGCACCGGAATTTGGCCACCCGTCGTCTGATCCACCAACGTGAGCGTTATATTGTATACCCCGGCCGGAATGCCCGGCGGCAGTTCGAGCCTGTATCGGACGACGTCCGTCTCGGCGGATTCCCAATCCGGCGGATAAAAATAGACCTCATTGAGCAACGGCGTTTCCTGAGATGCCCATATATTACCACGATCATCATCAATGACTATGCGCAGAATATACCGTTCGTTATCAGCCATGTCGAACAGCCTTCGCCACCTGGCCTCGAGTTCGATTACATTATCGTCCGGCCGCTGGTCGTAGGCCGTCAGGCTGACTCGATCACCAAAGTGGGCCGGGTCGGCCAATTCTTGCGGCAGTCGTGGCGGTAGTGGCGAAGGTTGCTCGTAGATCCAGGCTTGAACAATGCCGCCATAATCCAACGAATGCAAGAGTACCAGGTCTGCGGTTTGGGCTGCCACACCGACCGGATCAAGCTGCCGGCCGCCAACCGTGATGACGGTATAATTCGCCGTCGCCTGATCATCCACACCTGCGACCAGTGTCTGACCGGAGAAAAACGGTGCGAGTGACGGAGTAATCCCGGCCATAGCCCTTTCAGTTGTCGGATCTTCCTGAAAGCGCGAGAGATAACTGCCGGCGGCGCTGATGCTTTCTCCCCAGCCAACAGGCAAGACGTAAATGGCTGTTCGCGGGCCACCAACCAGCGGGTTATAGGCAAGCAAGGGATAGGCAAAGAACCAGAAGAGATAGATCGCCTGAATAACAAGCGCTGACGGGAGAATCCATCTCGCAGTCCCGCGCCATTGCGGCGAGAAGTTTGCCCACGCCAGAGCCGTCAACAGCAACAACGAAGGTACAACGGGCAAAATATACCGGTCAAACTTTTTGGCCGCCGGCGTTATCGCCGCTATGAACAGAATCGCCCATACCAGTAACAGTGCGGCCGTAAAGTCCATTGTCCTGAGGGAATATCGCTCTTTCCGCCATTTCAGGAACAACCACACAGCGGGAATCAAGCCCAGCCACAATACCGGGCTGAGCCGCCACAGCAACACAACCGGATAGAAAAGCGGGCCGTGATCAAAAGCCGCCTTCCCCATGAAGAACGTCTCCCGGAGAGCTTCATCCAGGTGGCGATTGGCCGATCCACCCAAAGTCGCCAGAACGGCATATGGCGACGCCCATAACGCAGGAAACAGGGTGACCATCGTTAAAGCGAAGGCCAGGCCCCAGGCAATGACGGCCGTTCCGAAGGCCAGAAGCCGGTCGCGCAAGGACAAATGCCGATCCCGGAACAGCGGCCACAACAACGCCAGACCCGAAACGGGGAGGAGAAGCAGCAAAGGGGTCTTGCTGAGTACAGCCAACCCGGCCATCATGCCGCCCAGTCCGATCCAGGCCCACCGCCGGCCTGCGGTCGTTGCTGAGTGGTTAGCCAGCAAGCCATTCGCCGTTGCCAGGAGAGAAATCGTGGCAAAAGTTGTGCTTAGTCCATCGACATGTAGTAAACCGGAAAGCCCGACCAGGAATGGATCGAGGGCAAGCAATAGTCCGGCCACTACGGCGGTTTTTCGCCCCCACAATCTCCTCGCCAGAAAATAGGCGCCAACGACGCCGAGGCTGTTCACCAAGGCCACTGCCACCCGTCCACTACTCAGAAAAATCGCCAACCGTTTGAACGCCTCAACATTATCCGGCGTGAGAAACGCCATTCTGGTCAACCAGTCGTAGGAGCTCTGTAACGCCGGGTTCAATGCCAATTGGGCCGACAGCCCCAGAGCGCCGAGCCAGGTCGTCGTGACGCCGGGATGACCGGCCACCAGCGTATCGCCCCATCTCCCCTCCAGCAATGCCTGGCGGAACAGGATCGAGCGATAGACCCATGTCGGTTCATCGGGGGTAACGTAGCGGTTCACAGCGACGAGGCGCGGGGCCAGACTCAGGAGAAATAGCAGAACGGGAAACAGCCGGAAAGCCCAATCAGGCGCACCGGCCCCCCGCGCGCCTTCATGATTACGCGTTCGATCAGCCATCCCCGCAACGTATACAATACATTAGTTTTATTGCCAAGCGGCCTAAACCAAGTATAATTCGTCAAAATTGGGCGCTGGGGGAGTACCTCTCGGCGCAGGTGGGTATACTTAGGAAAATGATTGACTCCGAATTTGGTGATGCCGAACACCCCATGAACTTTCTCCTGACCGAGGAAGTGTATCTCCCAAACGCCGGTGAAATCCGGACAGGCCGTATCGTTGACTTTCGTAACAATGAAATACTGGTTGACATTGGGGCCAAGTCAGAAGGCGTAATCCCCAGTCAGGAAACCGTGGGGTACGACTCGGCGACCCGGGCGCTCCTGAAGGAAGGCGAGGACATCCTCGTCTTCATCGCGAACCCGGAAGATAACAACGGCAATATTATTCTCTCCTATCGTCGCGCGGCCGAGGAACAGGATTGGCAACTCGCAAGCGACCTTCTGGAGTCCCAGGAAGCCATTGAGACCGAGATCGTGGGCTTCAACAAGGGTGGCGTACTCGTCAGCGTTGGCCAGCTGCGCGGCTTTGTGCCGAACTCGCAGCTGCGACGCGACCGCCTATCGGAAAGCGACGGCGACGGCCGCCAGCGATCGTACCAGTCACTGGTAGGCCAGCCGATGCTGGCCAAGGTGATAGAGGTCGACCGCCCGCGCAATCGCCTCATCCTTTCCGAGCAGGCGGCCTCACGCGAGATTCGCCAGGCACGCAAGAGCGAGCTTTTCTCCTCGTTGGAGGAAGGCGCGGTCTTTGAAGGTCAGGTAGTGAACCTGGCCGATTTCGGCGCATTCGTCGACATCGGCGGGGTCGAGGGTCTGGTGCATCTCTCGGAAATGAGCTGGAAACGCATCCAGAAACCGAGCGACATGGTGCAAAAAGGCGACCTGGTCAAAGTTCAGGTGTTGAGCGTGGATCAGGACCGCCAGCGTGTTGCCCTCAGCATGAAAAGACTGGAGGCTGATCCCTGGTCACGCATAGAAGACCTCTATCGCGTTGGCCAATTGGTCGAGGCAGAGATTACCCGCCTGACCAAGTTCGGCGCGTTTGCCCGCGTGAATGACGATTACCAGTTGGAGGGATTGATCCATATCTCGGAATTGGCGGAGGATCGCGTCGAGCAGGCGCGGGACATCGTGAAACCCGGCGACAAAGTCACGGTCCGTATCATCCGCCTCGATTCGAAGCAACGACAGGTCGGCTTGAGCCTGCGCCAGGTGGCGTCGGACAAGTTCATCGAAGAGGACCTGGCGTTGATGAGCAGCTAACTGTCAATGGACAGTGGTCAGCGATCAGTGAGCTTCACTGACTGCTGATCACTCTCCACCGACTACTGGTTATTGAGGTGGAAAGCCGTGAACTCAAAGAATTGGGAACGATTCACTCAACGCGCCCGCCGGGTGTTGAGTCTGGCCCAGGATGAGGCAGAACGCCTAAATCACAATTATATCGGCAGCGAGCACGTTTTAATTGGGCTGCTGCTCGAAGATGGGGGGGTTGCCGGTCGGGTTCTCCGCGAGCTTGGCCTTGAGGTAACGCGCGTGCAGGCTATGGTCGAGCGCCTTTCCGGCGGCCAGGGCGTTCGCACCCCCTTTTCCAAGACCGAGCTTTCCCCCAGCACCAAGCGAATCCTTGAGTACGCCGTCGAAGAAGCACGGCGCATGGGGCAGCATTACATCAGCACAGAACACCTGCTCCTCGGGCTGGCGCGCCAGAACGAAGGGTTGGCAATCGACGTCCTTCGCAAATTCGGCATCAGCGCCGAGCAGATTCGCCGGCAAACCCGCCGGATGCTGAAAGAAAGCCAGGTGTCTTCGGCCGAAACCACCGCCCCACAACAACAACAGCAACGACGCCAACCGCCGGCCAAGAAAGAGAAGAGCAAAACGCCGCTGGTCGACCAGTTGGCGACTGACCTGACCGCGCTGGCCCAGGAATATGCCCTGGACCCGGTCATCGGCCGCCAGACGGAGATCGAGCGCGTCATTCAGATATTGGCGCGGCGCACCAAGAACAACCCGGCCCTCATCGGCTCGCCCGGCGTAGGCAAGACGGCCATCGTCGAAGGGCTGGCCCAGCGCATCGTCGACGGCCAGGTGCCGGAATCATTGCAAAACAAGCGTGTCCTGCAACTCGATGTAGGCAGTCTCGTGGCCGGGACCATGTATCGTGGCCAGTTCGAAGAGCGCCTCAAGCGCGTTATCGAAGAACTTAAATCGAGCGACGCCATCCTCTTCATTGACGAGGTTCACATGCTCGTCGGCGCCGGTTCAGCCGGCAGTTCAGTCGACGCGGCCAACATCCTCAAGCCTTCGCTGGCCCGCGGCGAGTTGCAATGTATCGGCGCGACCACGCTGGACGAGTACCGCAAGTACATCGAGAGCGATGCCGCGCTGGAGCGCCGCTTCCAGCCGGTTCGCGTCGATGAACCGACGGCCGACGAGACGGTGCAGATTCTCAAGGGCATCAAAGGCGCATACGAGCAACACCACAACCTGCTCATATCCGACGAGGCCATCGAGGCGGCCGTTTTCCTATCGACACGTTATGTGACTGAGCGATTCCTGCCCGACAAGGCCATCGACCTCATCGACGAGGGAGCATCCCGCGTGCGCATGTACCGGGTGCAGCAACCAACCGATGTGCGCGAAGCCTACGACACACTCCGCGATTTGCGCTCACAACGCAATGAGGCCGTCGATTCCGGCCGATACGAGGACGCCACACGCATCCGCGAGCAGGAAGAGGAAATTCAGGAGCAGCTCAATTCATTGCGTGCCGGCCAGACAAACGGCGACGATTCGCCGGTGTTGACGGCCGAGGATGTGGCTGAAGTGCTCTCCATGTGGACCGGTATCCCGGTCTTCCAGCTGACGGAAGAAGAGAGCGCTCGCCTGCTGCGGATGGAAGAGGAGATGGAAAAGGCGATTGTCGGTCAGAAGGACGCCATCGTCGCCATTTCCAAGGCGGTTCGCCGCGCTCGAGCCGGCCTAAAAGACCCCCGCCGGCCGATCGGATCCTTCATGTTCCTCGGTCCCACGGGTGTCGGCAAGACTGAATTGACCAAAGCGCTGGCGACTTTCCTGTTCGGCAGCGAAGACGCGCTGGTGCAGCTCGACATGTCGGAGTTCATGGAGCGCCACAACGTCGCCCGACTCGTCGGCTCGCCGCCCGGCTACGTCGGCTATGAGGACGCCGGGCAGTTGACCGAAGCTGTTCGTCGCCGCCCCTACTCTATCGTCGTCTTTGACGAGATCGAAAAGGCACACCCGGAGGCGTTCAACCTGCTGCTGCAGATCATGGAGGAAGGCCATCTCTCCGACGCCAAGGGGCAGAAGGTCAACTTCCGCAACGCGATCATCATCCTGACCTCCAACGTCGGTGCCGATCTGATCAAGAAAGGCGGCGGGTTGGGCTTTAACTTCAAGCAGGACGCGGCCGTTCTTGTGGAAGAGAACTACCGCGACATGCAGAAGAAGCTCATGGAACAGCTGAAGCGCAGCTTCCGGCCGGAGTTTCTCAACCGGCTCGACAGCGTCATCGTCTTCCGCCAGTTGCAGCCGGAAGACATCCGGCAAATCGTCGACATCATCATCGGTGACGTCAACGTGCGAATGGACGAGCATATGCTGTATCTCGAGGCCACGGATGCCGCCAAGGATTGGTTGGCCAAAAACGGTTACGATGCTGAATACGGCGCCCGACCGCTGCGCCGCCTCGTCCAGCAGACGGTCGAGGACAAGCTATCCGACGCCGTGCTGGCCGGAGAGTTCCAGGAAGGCGAGACGGTCATCATCGACGTGGAGAACGATAACATTATCCTGCGCCACCCGACGCCTGAAGAAGAAGGCGCAGAAGTTCTGCCGGCAATTTAATTTCACCACATCAGACAGGTGGTGTAAATCCTAATCCTAAAACAGAGAACCGGGTTTCTGGCCGAAACCCGGTTTTTTGTTTGGGATAACCTGTCAACCACCGGCCTTAGGCTTTTCAGAAAGCGGGGATTTAGTTGACACAAGATGTCAGCGAAAGCGCGGGATACCGCGCCGAAGATTTTCCCAACGCCTTGAAAAAACTAACCCGAATTAATGAACAAAGCCTTGAATCCAGCCCGTGTGAAATGGCGATCAGGAGTCAACGCCTCGGTAATGCCACGCTCGCGCATGATCACAAAGGATAAACAATCAACAAGGCCCCATTCTTTATCAGACATTTGCTTGTAGAAAGCGACAGCTGAGACGAGCAACCGCGGTGTGATATATACGACCTCGACTTGTGGCGAGTCAAGGAATTATTCAATAATTTGTGTGGCTTCTATCCGAAAATGTGTGGCTAAAGAATTTCCGATTTCTAAAAGCACACCCTCAGTTATTATAAACTGCCGGTCACGATAACGTCGCGCCGAGATCTTTGCTTGTGCATGATACGATCTCGCTCGTTAACCAAGGCGATAATATAAGCTGAATCAACGAAGAGCGACGTCAATCGATTTTTCTCCACTCAGGTAGAGATCGAAATTTTCCGAGAAATCTTCCGGACCGCTGATTTGAATTTCCCCTAACCTCTCCAGAAATCCGATTGGCGGTTTACGACCCTTCTGTTCGAGGAATTCTTGCACCAACGCAAATAACGCATCAAGCTCTTCGTCGTTGAGTTGTTCCAACTCTCTCAGGATAAGTTCCTTCGTAGTCATGAGGCCTCCAAACGAGAGTATACCACATGCTTAATCAGATATAACCTCTAAGGAAGTGTCCGGCTCCGTCACCAACCGCGTCGCTGCCACCGCCATTCCCAGCATCATCCAGAAGATCGTCACCGCGTGATGGAAGTCCATGTTGAAGAGGTAATGGTCAAATATCCCGGCCACTAATGCGCCAAGCAACGCAGCGTGCAGCCCCAGCCAGACTGCGTCCTTGTGTTCGTCAGCCCGCGCCGCTTTCCGGTTACGGAAGGCGTAGATAAACACTGTCCCCACGATGCCGAAGAAGGCCAGCAAGCCAAATAGCCCCATCCGTCCGGCAATGGTGAAGTAGACGCTGGCCACGGCCAGATAAAGGTCGATGTCGGGCGTTCCCGCAAACCCCACCCCGAAGACGGGATAGCGGGCAATCAGCCGCATAGCATCCCGATACTCACCAAAGCGCATTTGCGTCGCCAGATCGTCCCCCTGGAAGCCCTCAACAAACCGGGCGACATACTCCTGGGCGAATGGCAGCAGCAGGATGATAACGGCCACCACCGCCATATAAGGTAACAGGCGACGGTAGCGGGCCACGGCTACCAACCCCAGTCCAGCCGCCAACCCCAGCATTGCCCCGCGCGAGAATGTCAGAATAAGACCCAGAAATACCAGGCCACCGATTATCCAAATGACCCGGCGGCGAAAAAGCGGCCGCTTTGTGACCATCTGCGGGCCGACCAGCGCGCCCATCATCAGCAGGAGCCCCCCCAGCGAATTGGGGTCGACCGATGTGCCGATGGCGCGCTCGGACAGCTCGGGGTTTTCCTCGATGTAGCGGATAACCCATCCGCCGGGATAACCCACCCGTGTCAGCGCGTTCAGGGCAGAGTTGGCGGCATCTTCCGGCAGCAGCCAGAGGCCAATGGCCACCACGGCCGCGGCCGCGCCCATCAGCAGCAGGAATTTCACCAGCCGCTCCAGCCGTTCCCACGTGCGGCAATAGTCGATGACGATGAGGACAAATCCGAGGCTCAGCAACAGCTCAGCGAATTTGCGCAGCAGTGTCGCCGTCAGGGGGCCATTGGCCAGCCCGAAGATGAAGGCAAAGATGGCGATGAAAATGAACAGGATGAGCGGCAGCGCGACAGGCGCGGTGACGATACGACGCTGCCGGCCGGTGACGATGCCCAACAACCAGACGACCACGACCGCGCCAAGAGCAAAGTCGAGAAACGTGGGCGTCAACCCGATATCCACCGGCAGCGTGGCAAAAGGCAGCAGGGCAACCACGGCGATAACGGCAAAAAAACCAAGTTCAATATTACGCAGAACGAGGATGGCGGACAGACCACCAAGAACGACGGCCGCCCCGGCGATTGGGCCACCGAACGCAAGCACGATGCCCGCCAGCACGGCCGTCACGCCAAACAGAAGACCAAGGACGAGCGGCGAAGCATCCGGGGTGGCGAGCGACCAGGAGCGGTCGCGACGCTCCTTTGCCTCTTCGCCGCGGTGCTCTCCTGTCTCTCGCCGGTCAGTGGTCGTCATGGCGCATCCACCATCACCTGGGTCAGGACAAGAAAATCATCCGTCAAGCGGCCGTCCGGTGTCACCTGCTGCAGGCGATCGAACCCGCCGTCCGGTGTTCTGGTGTACAGGCCGATGATCACAGGGTAGGCGTCAGGCGGTGTGGCCGCATCCAAAGCAAGAGGGAAACTCACCTCAAAGATTTCGCCCGCCTGCTGGCCGCTCGTTGGTGGTATTGGGGCGACGTCGCCGGCGGCGTAGCGGGTCGTATCGCCGCCGACGATTTGGGCGAAGAAGGTATAGTCCTCAGGCAACGGCTTGGTGGCTCGCCAGAAGGTCGTCAAATTGACCGTCTCGCCGGCAATCACACGACGCGGGTCGATCGAGAAGCCGATCAATTCCAGGCCATTTTCGAAAAACTGCGACACCGAATTGGGGTATGGCCAGCCGGCGGCCAGGGGGATCGTCGCCAGCGGGACTGCGTCAGTGCCGTCTGCGGTCAGGAGCCGCTCGCCGCTCTTGTAGTCATACAGACCCACTGCCACCTCAAGTTCGGCGGGAGTGACGGCCGTCGGCGGGATGGTCAACACGAGTTCATCGACGATCCGCTGACCCGGCTCCAGAAAGCTCGTCGCCAGAAGCCCACCCCCGGGATACATATCTCGTTGGGCAATCGGGCGACCCAATACCGGATCATTCAGATGCACGAAAACACTCCAGTCTCTGTCCATCTCGCGCAAGACTTCCCATTCCAGCCGGACGACGATCGGTTCGCCAGGCCGCGGGTCGCCGTATTCTACTGCATACCCGGCGAGACGCATCCGGCCGTCGAACTCCACCCCGGTAAGCTCATTCAACCGACCAGAGGCCGATTCCGCGGTATAGGCCGGTTGAATCCATAGCCAGGGCGCGGCAGCGGCAACCACGAACATGAACAGGCCCACGCTACCTAATACGGCCGTGGCAGGCCGTCGGGGTAACCAGCCGGCCAGCCCCAAAGCCAGCAGGGTGGCGATGGAGGAGATCGCGGTGAAGACCAGCCTCCCCTGAGAGGACCAGGTTGTGGTCGCCCACTGGATCAGGCCATAGACGACGGCCGCAGTGAAGAGCAGGTTGACGATAAGGCCAAAGTTACGTTCTACGATCCTCAGCAACCGGGCAAACCACGAGGCATTTCCTCCGCGCCATGCCCGGACTTCGGAGACGAGCAATCGCACCATATAGACCAGGAACCCAATAACGCCGAGCAGCATGACGGTGTTGAGAGCGGTGTAAACCCACGACGGCATGGGGATATTGACGCCGCCAAACAGGCCCCAGAACGACATGAGAAAGCCGTGGCGCTCACCCCACAATTGGATTAACGAAGCGGGATGACCGCGCTGCCCCAGTACGGCGATGAAAGCGCTCCATCCCAGAAAGTCGCCATAGAGAACGATATTGCGGTAATACCACCACCCGGCAATCAATGCAGCCGGCACGACAACGAGAATCATGGCCTTGAGAACGCCGCCAAGCGCCGGGAGTAGCCCACGGGTATAGACAGGATTGTTGCCTCCAAAAGCCGACTGGCGATCGGCATCGGCCACAAGTCGCTGCCACGCAGACACAACGGCCGTGCCAAAAGCCATGGGGAAGAGGCCCAGCGTCCCTTCCTTGGTCAGCGCCGCCAGGCCAATGACGACGCCCAGAGCGGCCCATTCCCGAGCGCGAACCGGAAAATAACCAATTCGACGGCGGGTTACGATCCGGATCATCATCAGGATGGCAAGGGACGCCAACAGGACGGCCAGATTGTCATTATTGACCGCCCCGCTGATGAAAAGAAACATCGGCAGGAAGGCATTGATCGCTGCCGCGCCCAAAGCGATTTCCGGGCGATCAGGCGCTGTCTCGGCAGCGATGTGCCAGGTCAGATAAACGGTTACAGCGCTGAGGAGGACGGAAGCGAGGCGAACAACGCGCACGGCCAGCAGCGCCCCGGACCAGGGATCGGCCGCCGGATCGTGGATGACAAGGTTATTGTTGCCGTCAGGCGTCAGGACGCCATTATCGACATGCGGGTTCAGCCACCGCACCGCGTCCATGTCCGACTGGTCGATCCAGAAGGTGAGCGCGGCGGCCAGATAGTAATAGAGCGGCGGCTGGCTGGCTTCCTGATTCCATGGCCCGGCCAGCGCCGGATCGAACACCTGCACCGGCAAGGGATTTCCACCGGCCAAATGCTGCACCATCGGGTAATGCCATAGTTCATCCGAGGCTTCGAAAGCGGGAGTAAGGAGGGCATAGGAAAAACCGAGGATGATGAACAACGCCAGGATCAATGCCAGCAACCGGCGTTCGGTTTTTGAGGGCGATTGCATTGGTATAATTTTAGCAGCGGTCGGGAATTCGGTCATTGGTGTCTCGACCATGAATACCCTACGCAAAGGCGGTGCGATTACCCTTAAACATTGGGCTCCTCTCCTGCGCCACTGGCCATGATGTCATTGAACAGGGCGACCGTCTGCGCGGCGATGGCATCCCAGCCGTATGATTGGGCCAGATCACTCGCGCCCTGCCCAAGTTGGGCGCGAAGGTGGGAGTCCCCCGCCAGGAGCTTGATAGCCTCTGCCAGTTCGTTCGGCTCATTCGGCGGCAACAACCACATGTTCTCACCATGCCGGAACTCAGGGGAGCCATCACCCGGACAGGTTGTGATCAGCGGCCGTCCGTGGGCCAACACCGCCATCAAGCTCCCTCGCCGCAACGATACGCCGTCCTGATAGGGCATGACCATCAGATCAGATGCGACCAGAAAGGTGGACACGCGCTCGGCCGGGACAAATCCCGTCCAGTGTACCCGCCCGGACAGCCCCTCCCGTTCGACTTGCCCCCGCAACTGCTGCAGGAAGCTCTGGTTGTTGTCGGGATCGCTGGCCCCAGTCTGGCCACCGATAAACACGAGATGATAGCGCTCGTCCAGCCGCGACAGGGCGTCGACAAGCGTATCTGCGCCTTTCGTCTCGTTGAGAAAACCGAAATACCCCAACAGGAAGTCATCCTCGCCCAGACCTAACAAGAGCCGGGCTTCTTCGATCTCGACGTGGTTCGGGGCGTAACTATCAATGTTGCTGCCAATCGGGATCCGGCGAACGGGGTTGTCGGTCCAGCGCAAGAGCTGCATGAAGTCTGTCCGGTTGGTAGCAATACAGGCTGCGGCGTTGCGAGCCAGTCCCCGGACGGCTCTCTCGCGCAAGTTGCCCGCCTTGGGAAACAGATAGGGTACGCGCAGGTCATGGAAGGTCGCCACGACCGGACCAATCGATTTAAACCGCCAGGGCAAGTAATTGATGGCCGCGCTATTCATATTGAACGCAGCCGCCTGGTATTGAAGATTGACCACTTCGAGGTCATAACGGATGGCGAGGTCGGCCACAGCTGACAGGCTCGGCCAGCGCCAGCGGCCGATACGTGGGTGTAAATGAGCGTAGCCAAGATCAAAGGGCTTGCGGAGGCTGGACAACGTGCGTGGCGCATCCGTGGGGCGGGCCCTGGTGGACGTTATGATGTGGATTTCGTGTCCCATCGTCGCCAGCGCTCTAGCCAGTTGCTCGGTAAACGCCCCCACACCGCCTTCCATCGGCGGGAATTCGCCCGTAACCAATCCAATGCGCATCAATCTAATACCCCGCCGGCCGTAAGCCGGACCGCAACACATCATAATAAGAGCGAACCCGCTGCCGGCGGAGGTCCGGCTTGCTGCCGAGAAGTCCTTTCGCTCCTTCCAGCGCCAACTGCCAGGCATAACTCGCCAGCAGAAAACAGCGCAGAACGCCGGCCACAACCCGGCCGTGATACTTGCGAAAATATCGCAATTTGGCTCGCTGAAAATTGATATGCCGGGCGGTCACAGCCTGATCACTGCTCTTGCCGACATGATGCACGACTCGCGCTGCCGGATAGTAGGCGACACGCCAACCCGCTTGCTTGATCCGGCGGCACCAATCCAGTTCCTCGGAATACATGAAATAACCCTCGTCGAGGCCGCCAATCTGCTCATATACCACTCGCGGGGCCATGATGCACGCGCCGGTGAGCCAATCGACATCGGCGGTTTCATCGTCCGGCAGATCAAGCGCGTAATAGCGTCGCAAAATGCCCGGCGCCAGCGACTCCAGCCAGGTGCTCTCAAAGAAAGCGGTCGCGAGAGTTGGAAATCGGCGGCGCGAGGATTGGATGCTGCCGTCGGGGTTCAACAGCTGCGGCCCCACCGCACCGACATCGGGGTGTTCGCGCAGGAAGTCCACCATCATACCAAGAGCATTGCCCTGCACGACGGTGTCGGGATTGAGCAACAACAGGAAATCGCCGCTCGCCTCGGCCAGTCCGATGTTGTTCCCGCGCGGGAATCCGACATTTTCGTAGCATGGAATCAGGCGAACCCAGGGAAACTCAGCCTGCACCATTGCGACGCTGCCATCGGCCGAATCGGCGTCAACGACGATCACTTCCAGGTCCAGCAGCGATCGGCCGGCGTCGATCGAACGCAGGCAGTCGCGCAGGAGATCGCGGACATTCCAGTTGACGATGATGATGGACAGGGCGGGCATAGGGCAATGGCGAGCAGCGTCCGGCCGGAGTCAGACCGATATTACATGGTTCAGTTGCCGGCGCGACTTAAAGAGCTGCCGGCTGTTCTCCGTCGTCGCCTGGCCAATCTCCGCGAGAGGTAAACCTCGTAACTCGGCCAGGCGTTCGGCGACAAGACGAACATAAGCCGGCTCGTTGCGTCTCCCGCGGTGCGGCTGTGGCGTAAGATAAGGTGCGTCGGTCTCAACCAAAACGCGATCGAGCGGCGCGCGAGCGGCAATCTCGCGCAACTCATCGGCTTTCTTATAAGTCAACGGCCCCGTGAAGCCAAGATAATAGCCCATGGCGAGGGCCGTCTCAGCGACCTCCCAATTAGCTGAAAATGAATGCAGGACGCCCGGCTCCTCCCGGCCGGCGAGAGGTGAGTCGGCCAGCAGGTCCAGGACATCCCGACTGGCCTCACGGTTGTGAACGATGACCGGCAGCCCCAGTTCCGCGGCCAGCGCCAGTTGTTGTCTCAAGGCGCGATGTTGCACCTCGACCGGCGTCTTGTCCCAGTAGTAATCCAGACCGATCTCGCCAATGGCGACCACTTTGTCGTGCGCGGCCCACCGGCGGAGGTTCTCGATCCAGTCATCCCGCCAGCCGGCGGCCGAGTTGGGGTGGATCCCAACAGCAGCGTAAACCGCCGGAAACCTGTCAGCCAGCGCCAGCACAGCCGGAATGTTCTCAAGGCTTATCGCCGGAACAATGATCCGGCCGACACCTGCTGCGGCCGCTCGTTCCACAACCTCCGCAATATCCCGCTCGAAGGCGTCATCATCCAGGTGGCAATGCGTATCGACCAGGTCAATGGTCAATTCAGCGGTATCGGCCACCAGGAAGGGTTTCGACTCGGTCGCGGCCCCGTCAGCTTCATTCATCGTTGCCCATCAGGCGAGCCATGAAATCATCGGGCACCTGAACAGTGACGACCTCGCCCTTCGCGCATACCTCGCCATGAGCCAGGAGATCGATTGAGACAATCACCTTGCGCCCCTTGATCTCCTTGATTCGGCCGCGCAATTCGAGCGGCCGGTCAATCGGCGTCGGCTTGAGGTAGTCAACGTGGAGAGATGCGGTCAGGAACCGGAACGCCGGCTCAGTGTCCATCGGACGCCCTTCGGCGCGATACATCGCCGCGGCGGCCGTACCCGTGCCGTGACAATCGATCAGCGACGCGATCAATCCCCCATACACATAGCCCGGCACCGCCGTATGATAGGGTCGGGGCTGGTAGTGGCAGACGGACTCGTCGCCGTCCCAATAGCTCTTGATTTGCAGACCGTGCTCATTGAGACGGCCGCAACCGTAACAATAACTGACTTCATCAGGATAGTAATCCTGAAATGCTTTGTCCATAGTAATCCAGTTGGAGAGGGGTTGGTCGCGACTTGCACATCCCGGCGGTCACAGAAAGCGGGTGATTGCCGGGGCCTGGCAAATTGCGACCATCCCTCACAATTTCACTTGCAACCAATCAGGGTTTGAGGCCGGCAATGCGCAGTCCATCCTGCAGGATATCCTGCACGCGATCGCCGTGAGTTGTCTCGGTATAGACCCGGATGATCGGCTCTGTGCCGCTGAAACGGATGAGCAACCAGCCGCCGTCTTCCATGTGGAATTGAAAACCGTCGAGCGTTGAAATCTCCGTGACCTTCAACCCGCCGATCGTCGCCGGTCGAGCCGCCAGTACACGCGCCTGCACTTCATCCCGCCGCGACGTCTCGAAGGCGGTATCGATGCGGTCGTAATAGTGTGGCCCCACCTTCTCAAACAGCCAATCGAGCAACTGCGACGGCTTCTTGCCCGTCTTGACCATCAGGTCAAGCAAATACAATCCGCCGAGGATGCCGTCGCGGTCGGGCGCATGGCCGCGGAAGGCGTAGCCGCCGCTCTCCTCGCCGCCGATCATGGCGTTGACCTCGGTCATCTTGGGCGCGATGTATTTGAAGCCGACGCCGGTCTCGTAGACAGGCACGCCATACAGTTTGCCCAGCTTGTTGAGCATCTTGGTCGTCGAAATGGTCTTGACGATAGGGCCGCGCTCGCCGCGAATCTCCAAAAAGTAGTACCCCAACAGCCCAAAGACGCGCAATTGGTCAATGAAGCGCCCGTTTTCGTCGCCAAGGCCAACCCGATCCGCGTCGCCGTCAGTGATAATCGCTACGTCAGCATCCAGCAGGGTCACATAGCTCAGGCCGTCATCGACGTTAGGCGGGATCGGCTCCGGGCGCGACATCTTTGGGAAGATCGGGTTTCGCTCGTTATGCACCTCATGGACGCGCGTCGCGCCACCGGAGAGGAGCCTCGGAAACCAGCCCGCCCCGTTGCCCCACATGCAATCCACCAGCACGTTGTATCCGGCAGCCTTCAGCGGCGCGATGTCCACCAGCCTGTTCAGCAGCGCGATGTAGTCCGGGGCGGGATCGAACTTTACCACCGTCCCGTCGCTCATCGCGTCATCCAGTTTCATGCGCTTGACGCCGTCAATTTCGGGGATGGCGCTCTCGATGCGCTTCAGGTCCGCGGGGGGAATCGCCCCACCGGTGGCATCACGCACCTTGAAGCCGCAGTCGTGAGGCGGGTTATGGCTGGCGGTGATGTTGATGGCTCCCGCCGCGCCCTTGGCGGGCACGGCGTAGGAAATCGCCGGCGTCGGCGTGTTGCTTTGCGTCAACCAGACCTTGATGCCGTTTGCAGCCAGAACTTCAGCCGACGCGGCGGCGAAAAACTCGGCCTGGAACCGCTGGTCATAGCCGATGACCGCACCCCGATCGGCCAGCTCCTGCTCATGCAGAAAGGTGGCGAAGCCCTGGGCACATCGGCGAACATTATCAAACGTGTAATCCTCGGCGATTCGGCCGCGCCAGCCGTCCGTCCCGAAAATAATTTTGGTCATGAATCCTTCCTCTAACAAGCTAAAGTCTGCGAACCTGTCCTCATACGGCTGCGACCTGTAAACCCAGTCCTAGACGGCTTCCTCACCCGACTGAACCAGCCTCATGTCGGCATCGACCATCATCTTCACCAGCTCCGGGAAAGAGACTGCCGGCTCCCAACCCAATTCACGACCCGCCTTGCTCGGATCGCCAACCAGCAGATCGACCTCGGCCGGGCGCATAAACCGCTCGTCCTGAACGACAAACTCGCGCCAATCCAGATCGAGATGTTCGAAGGCAACGTTGAGGAACTGCTCTACCGAGTGCGTCTCGCCGGTGGCCACGACATAATCCTGCGGCGTGTCGCGCTGGACCATCAGCCACATTGCACGCACATAATCTCCGGCGAACCCCCAATCGCGTCGCGCGTCCAGATTGCCAAGCCGGAGTTCATCTGCCAGACCCAGCTTGATGCGCGCCGCCTGATGGGTGATCTTGCGCGTCACAAACTCAAGGCCGCGACGTGGTGACTCGTGGTTGAACAGGATTCCTGACGTCGCGAACATGTTGTAGCTCTCGCGATAGTTAATGGTGATCCAGTGGCCATACACCTTGGCCACGCCATAAGGGCTGCGCGGGTAAAACGGCGTGTTTTCGCTCTGTGGCACCTGTACCACTTTGCCGAACATCTCGCTTGAGCTGGCCTGATACATGCGAATTTTCGGATTGACGATGCGAATTGCGTCCAGAACCCGTGTAACCCCCAGAGCGGTCACATCCCCTGTAAATACCGGCTGGTTCCAGGATGTCTGGACGAAAGATTGTGCCGCCAGGTTATATACCTCGTCGGGTTTATACTCCTCGAGGATGCGAATCAGCGAGATTTGATCGCTAAGATCGCCGGGCACCAGGTCCAGCTTGTCCTGGATGTGGGCTATGCGGTGAAAATTGAGCGTACTCGTACGGCGCACCATTCCCACGACGCGGTAGCCGCGCTCCAATAGGAACTCAGCCAGGTAGGAACCGTCCTGACCGGTGACGCCCGTAATTAAGGCTGTTGGCATTCTAAAACTCTCAAAGGCAGTCTCGGCATTTTGCCGGCTCGGCTAGTATATCCTAACCGTAGCAGAGAGAAAATCGTTGCGTGATGACTATGCGCAGATAAGATGGGCCGGATACCAATCGGTGGAAACGCGCCCACTAGTCGTCTGTTCCAGGTCTCCCCGATGGGGCTTGTGAATCGCGCTCTAGACGTTGCACCAGTCTCGCATGGCAGTCAGGCGTTTGGGACCGATACCCGGTATTCGCGTCAGCTCATCCACCGCTGAAAACGGCCGCGCCGCCACTATTGCCGCCGCCAGCGCCTGGCCGATGCCCGGCAAGTTCATCATCTCCTCCACGGTGGCCTCGTTGAGGTTGACCCGTTGCACTGTCGGCTTTGTTTCGCCGCCGAACACGCGCCGGTAGGGTTCTGGCCTCTCCGTTCTGAGCGCCGCCAGCAGCGCGGGAATGAGGTCACGGCGTTGGCAATAATCAACCAGTTGCAGCGCCTTGCGGCCGACGGTCATATCGGTCGTGAAGTTCTGATAGACCTCGTGAAAGCGGTCAAAGCAAAAGCCGGTCAACTCTTCATCGCTAAAGAAGTCGACCAGAAAGCGGCGGATATCGGCCAGTGTGACGGTCATGGCAGTTTTGCGACTGGTCTACAAGCGCGACGAATATAAGGTCGCGGTCAACATCTCTCACGAGCCGAAAAACTCGGCAATAGCTTCCACCACTGCCTCAACCATACCCGCATCCAGATCAGGATACATCGGCAGAGACAGGGTCGTGCGAGCAGCGTGTTCGGTGATCGGAAGGCTCTTCTCGCCATAACCCAGGCGGATATAAGCCGGCTGCAGGTGCACGGGCACAGGATAATGAATGGCTGTGCTGATGCCACGCGCGTGCAGATAAGATTTCAGCTTGTCCCGGTCCTCTAATTGAATGGCGTATAGATGATAAACGTGGCGGTTCTCCTCTCCGACGACCGGTCTGACAAGCGGCAGCCCCGCCAATCCGGCATCATAGATCGCCGCCAGTCGTCGCCGCGCCTCGTTCTCCTCGTCCAAATGGCGCAGGCGCACAGCCAGAATTGCCGCCTGTAATTCATCAAGCCGGCTGTTATAACCGGGGATGTCGCTGATATATCGTTCCCGCCAGCCGTATTGCCGCAACAGTCGCAGTCGGTCGGCGATTTCGGGCCGGTTTGTCGCCACCGCGCCGCCATCGCCCATCGCCCCCAGATTTTTGGTCGGGTAGAAACTGAACGCGGCCGCGTCGCCCATCGTCCCCACCATTCGTCCCCGGTAACGCGCACCGTGCGCCTGGGCGCAGTCCTCGATGACCGGCAAGGAATGCCGCCGGGCAATGGCCAGTATCGGGTCCATATCGGCCGGACAACCGTACAAATGAACCGGCAGAATAGCTCTTGTTCGCTCTGAAATAGCCGCTTCAAGCCCGGCCGGATCGAGCGTGAACGTGTGCGGATCGATGTCGACCAGTCGCGGCGTCGCGCCGCACAGTTCGACGGCGGCGACCGTTGCCACAGCGGTGTGGCTGACGGTGATCACCTCGTCCCCCGGCCCAACGCCGCATGCCCGTAAAGCCAGCAACACGGCATCCGTCCCCGAAGCGACGCCGATGGCATGATCGAGGCCGAGATATTCAGCGAAGGCCGCCTCAAATGCGCTGACATGGATGCCGAGAATGTACCAGCCGCCAGCCAGCGCCTCACTCACGGCCGCATCAATCTCCGGTTGCAAGCGACGGTAAGCCGCTTTCAGGTCTACGAACGGGATTGGTTCAGGGTTCGCCATATGGCTTATATGTAATGCTCAAGGTTAGCGCGGAAATAATCCATCGTGCGCGTCAAACCCTCGCGCAGGCCAACCATCGGCCGCCAGCCCAACTTGCTCCGTATCTTGCGATAATCACCATAATAGTCGCCGATGTCGATGCGCTTGCGATCGTCGGGGAAGGGGATCAACTCGAACTCGCCCCCGCCGTTGACCTCGATCATCAGCTGGGCCAGGTTCATCAGATTGATCGGGTCGTCGCTGCCCAGGTTATATATATGACCATCGGCCGCCTCGTTTGCCGCTACCATCAGCAGCGCTTCGATCACATCATCGATGTAATTGAAGTCACGCACTTGCAGCCCGTCACCGTAGATTTTCAATGTCTGTCCTTCCAGCAGTTGGCGGAACCACCAACCAATGAAAGTCTGGCGAGCGTCACGAATGCGCATGCGCGGGCCGAATGTGTTCGTCAATCGCAGCGACACCGTGCGCAAGTCATAGACGTTGTTGTAGACGATGTGATACCACTCCCCGGCCAGCTTGTTGATGCCGTTTACGTCCGTCGGTTGCAGGGGATGGCGCTCATCGACGGGCAGATATTCCGGGCGGCCGTAGATCTGGCGGGTGCTGGCGAATATAATCTTGGCCGTAGGATTGCCATGTCGACACGCTTCCAGCAGTGACAGTTGGCTGCGGGCGTTGATCTCCAGGTCCGTGTAAGGATCGGTCATACTGTCGGTGTGGCTGACCTGGCCGGCAAGGTTGAAGATCAGGTCCTGTCCCTGAACGAGATAGCGCAAGCCGTGCTCGTCGCGCATATCGGCGATATTGATCCGCAAGCGATCTTCGATGGAATGAACATTGAAAACGTTCCCGCCGTATTCGGGAATCAGCGAATCCAGAATCAACACGTCCGCGCCTAGTCCCAACAGGCGATGGGCCAGGTTGGAGCCGATGAAGCCCAACCCGCCGGTGATCAACACGTGTTTGCCGCGGAAAAACGGATGGTGGTTAGTTGGAACCGTCGGCATAGGGTTGGTTTTCGGTCTGGATGGCCGCGTTTGTATTCACCGTCGTCTCGTCCTCCTTACGCCACACGAGACGATACCATAACCTGGTCAGGTCGCGCGCGACCTGGGCGAGTCGCCGGAAGCGAAAGAACTGGGATTTCCCATAGGCGCGGTGAAAATGGTGGACAGGCGTCTCGGTCAGGCGAAAACCGGCATCCTGTACCTTTTTCATCAACTCAACGCATATGACGCCGCTGTCGCTCGTCAGGTTTAATTCCTCAAATACTTCCTTGCGCATCAGCCGGAAATCGCAATCGACATCTTTCAGTTTGAGACCAAAAGCGATTTTGATCGTGTATTGATAGATGCGACCGATAATGATCCGGTGCAGCGGATCCTGGCGCTCAATCTTCCATCCATTGATGAAATCAACGTCATCGCTCACGAGAGCGGCCAGGTTTTTCAGCTCGCGCGGATCATATTGGGCGTCCCCATCGGTATAGAAGACCCAATCCTTGGTGGAGCTATAGAATCCCGTGCGTAACGCGCCGCCATAGCCACGATTCTGCGGGTGATGGATGATCCTGACCTCATTGGGGTAGATGCGCGCCAGTTCATCAAGAATAAGCGCGGTGTGGTCCTGGCTGCCGTCGTTCACGACAATGACCTCGTAATCATCGGTCAATTCGCGCAAGGTCAGCAACACGGTGATTACCATGCTGCTGATGGTTCCGGCATCGTTATAGGCCGGGAAGAAAGCGGAGATGCTGTAGGGTGAACTCATGTATCCTGTTCAAGGCAGACGATAATATCCAACGGGTATCTTACCCTTTTTACGCCCTTCAGCCCAATCCACCCATGTGAGCCCAGCAGGCCGACGCTTACGGGCCGGGCCATCGGCCGCTTCCTGACTTGGCAGACCCGGACGGTGAGCTAGAATTGCCCGACGTCGCCAGCCCAATCACCGGCCGGTCAATTCTAAACCTGTATGCATGACTATTATTTGACCAAATCAGATTTCAAGGTCGCGCAGACATGCCCGACAAAATTATATTACCGCAAGTGCGGCTACCCGACACTGGCCGATGCGGATGAGCAACTCTCCCTTCTGGCCGATCAGGGTTACCTGGTCGAAGCGCTGGCGCGGACGTTCTACCCTGACGGGCGCTGGGTGGGCTATCACAAGGATGTGGAATCGGCCGCCTGGGAGACGATGGAAGCCCTGACCGATAACTGCACGCTCTTCGAAGCCACCTTCATCAGTGGTAACAAAATGGCCAGGGTCGACATCCTCGTGCGTCGCGGCGACATATTTGAGCTGATAGAGGTCAAGGCCGCGAGCTTCAACCGGCAGGAAAATGATGAACGAATCCAACAAGGTAAACCAAACCTGTTTCGTACATCACGACCACCGGATGGAATAATCTCAAAATGGCAGCCTTACCTTGAAGATGTGACTTACCAGACCAGCATCCTGCAAGATGTGTTTCCCCGTGCCACGATTGTCCCTTATCTGTTGATGCCCGACACAAGCCGGCCCTGCCGGATCGATGGCCTGCACCGGCGCTTCGCGATGCGCTCACATCACCACCGGTCTGAAGAGACTCTCATCCCCGCATCGGAATACGTCGAAGACCCGCGTGAAATCCGCCGGAACCCGCTCCTCGTGCGGGTGAATGTCGCCGCTGAGGTCGAGGATCTCTTACCCGAAGTGCGGCGACAGTCAGAGGTCTACGTGAATAGCCTGATCCCCGCGCTAAAACGCGTGAAAACCCCTCTCTCTACCGCTTGCCGGAATTGCGAATATCGCGTCACCGATGGGGAATTACGCGGGTTTCACGAGTGCTGGGGCGAACTGGCCGACGTGAAGCCCCATATCCTCGATCTATACTACGTCAGTGAGGCCGGCGGCCGAAAGGAACGCCTCGCCGACAACCTCATCGCCCAGGGCAAAGCCGGCCTGCTGGATCTGCCGGAAAAAGAACTCGCCCGCAAGGATGGGACAACCGGTGAACGCGCCCGGCGGCAACGTACTCAAATCCAGTACACGCGATCCAACCGGGAATGGGCAAGCGACGAACTGGGCACGGCGCTGGATTCGTTTACGTACCCGCTACACTTCGTCGACTTTGAAACCTGCACGCCGGCAATCCCTCATTACCGGGGGATGCGACCCTATGATACGCTCGCTTTTCAATGGAGTTGCCATACCGTCAGCCATCCCGGTGCGCCAGCGAGGGGCAGCGCATGGCTCCAGTCAGGCGATGACTATCCTCACGCCCACTTCGTTGGCGCGCTCCGCCGTCAGGTTGGCGACACGGGTTCGATATTGGTCTGGGCAACTCACGAGGCGTCCGTCTTGCGACAGATCCAGGCCCAACTGAGCGAACGTGAGGGGGAAGGTTCCGAATTGGCAGTTTGGGTCGGGCGACTGCTGGATAGCGGCCGCATCATCGACCTGAACCAGATCACCCTTAAGCATTATTTCCATCCGCACATGAGCGGACGCACATCGCTCAAGGTAGTGGCCGATGCCATCTGGCAAACCAACCCGGGCATTCGCGCTCGCTTTCCCCAATATCTGCGCGAGGATGAGGAAGCGCTGGTCAGCCCATATCGAGCCTTGCATTCTGTCACGATCGGCGGACGGGATATATCCGTCATTGAGGGTCTTGGCGCGATCGCGGCCTATTACCAGATGATGGAACGAACCGCAGCCAATGCCACCCTGGAAGCCGAACGCTGGCGCGCGCTTCTGCTCCAATACTGCGAGCTGGATACGCTGGCCATGGTCATGGTCTGGTTACACTGGCAAGAATTAACCAGGCAGATGAAATAGCAGCACTGAAAGGAGAATCTCGCTTTGCGGATCCCCTTCCTTGTGAAAACGGAAGTCAAGCCGTCCCCCCTGCCGCCCGGCAAATCCCAGATAGCAGGAATGTTGGGGCATCAGCTGATTCACGGCATCGACCGCAATGGAAAATTCAGCGTTTCGCACGAAGATCACGATTGCCGCGCGCGGGCCAATGCCGGCCCAGCTACTCACAAGCCGATCGACACAGCGCATGAGCATCTTCTGTCCCATCCAGGATGTCGTCTCTATCGTGACGACATCCTGACCACCTACACGCGCTATAAGCCCCGTTCTGCCGTTCACCACCAGCGCAGCCCCCGTCGCTGATCCTGCCAGCCCAGATTGTAAAGCCATCTCCAGGTGCGAACGAAGCGCCTCATCGCTCTTGGGCGCGTAAATCGCCGGGAGCCGCTCAAACTGGCGGCCTACTTCCTCCACAATCTGCAGTGTCTTCTCCGCGACGGCATTGACTGTCTGCCCTGCTGCCGAGCCGTTCCTGGCCACAACGGCAGCCTGATTTCTAACATGGATGCGCTTGGCCTGGCCGCTGAACTCATTCAGCCAGCGGCCGAACAACGCACTATCACTCCACAGATGGTCGCCGGCGGCCGCGATCACGCCATAGTTAATCAGTCTCCGGGCTGTCTTCTTAATTTCAGGCTCCGCGTAGGGCAACCTGCTGACCGGTTTATCCTGAACTACAGCCGTCACCACATCGCGCTCTATGTCGTCAAAATTCCGCCACCATTGCTCAAAATACGGCCCAAGCTCGGAAACAAGCCGTCCTGCAATTTCGTTCACGTCAGGACGCCTTCCTTCAGCCTTATAGCCCAACCAGGCCGCGGCAGTGACTTGCACGTAAAAAGGCAGCGTACCCGCCTGCTGGCGCACAAAGGCAACATCCTCATCATCAGCGACAACACCGACGCGGCGCGCGGGGGTCCTGACCAGGTCTTCAAGCTCCGCGGGGCTGAGACCAGAGAGATAGATCGGTGACGGATAAAAAATGTTGTAAAACGGAGATGTTGGCGGCAAACCTACGAAGTTTCCGAGGCGATACAGATCCCAATAGGAGGCCGTCACATAGGACAGCTCAAAATCCCATATGCCGGCCAGGGCACGCAATTCGGACATGAAATCATCGTTGTAGTCGGCCGTTCGCAGCTGATCAAATTCATCCATGATCAGCACAACCCGCCGATCTCCGAATTCGTACAACAGGGATTCCACATCATAGACGTCGGCCGTGGCCGGAGAGCGGTTTGTTCCCGCAGGCACGCGAGGCAGCCCGCCGATCAGCTTCCGGTAGACACGGGCATAGAATTCACCCGACGTCTTGCAGGCCGAGAGATCGACATAGACCATCAAATATCGCTGCGAGTCCGGCAGAAAAGTCGCCATGACTTCCGGGTGGGATATGTATTGGAGAAAAGATGTCTTTCCCGCTCGTCGCAACCCCAGGATACTCACACATTGGGCTTGGGGGCCGGCAAGTGATTCGAAGAACTGTTGCGTTTGTCGGGCGCGGCCGTAGAAATCAGTCGGCAAACGGACGGGTGGGCCGACGACATATGGCATTTTCATGGGAGAGCGCCCTCCTTGGGCAAATCTTCGTAATCCACGCCGATGAGGTTCACGTCACTGGCGCGGGGTTCGGCTTGCATTAGCGCGATCACGTGTATCACATCGTCCGGTGAGATCGCCTCACGTGACCGGTTCCTGTTGGCCTGACCCACCAACCGGTGACAAATCGACTGAATCAGGTAGGGATGGCCACCGGTGTGTTGCCATATCAGTTCGACTGCCTCGGGCTCAATGTCGAGTGTGCCATCGAGTGGTGTTCGGATGAGTATCTCTGTCTGGTCATGGTCCAACCCGGTCAATTCGCAACGGGCCGCCAGATCGACGATGGGCCACCAAAATTCACCCAGAAGTGCACCAGACCCGCAAAGCACAAACGCGATACGGGAACGGTGCTGGATTTGCGAGCGTAGAAACGGCAATATCTCAAGGTCCAGTGCGCCGGCGTCGATTCCTGCCCGTATCTGTTCGAATTCGTCCAGCGCCAGCAAAAGCAGGCTTCCCGAGGGGATGGATTGCTCCAGCTGGTCCAGACAGCGATCGAAGACAGTGTAGGCCGATTCCTCTTCCATTACGTGATCCGGGATTGAACAGTCCGTGTAGGAGACGTTCGCCCGATTACAAATTTCCCGCGACAGCCGGCGTAACCACTCCCCGGTCGGCCGCCCGGCAAATCGTTGCAAATCGACATAGATCGGGATGATCGGTCGCTGCGAATTCTCCCGAAGATAGCGTCCCCGCTCGCCGTCAACAAGTTGGTAAAGGGTTGACGTCTTGCCGATTCGCCGGCGGCCGTAAAGCAAAAGGGCGTTCGGCCGCGTCGCACCTACGAGGTTCTCGTGGAACCAACTAAAAACATCCTCGCGCCCCACATAGAGGGACGAAATCTCCCCCGTCAGGGGACGTCCTACGATATACGGATTGGCGATCAGCGGTTGGACTGGCGTCGAGACGGCTTGCATTCGTTTTGGATAGTTCCCATTTATTCTCTGAACATGAACCAACAATAGCGTCAACGCGACAGCAAAACCAGTCGCATCTGCCGAGTAGCTACCGTTACAGATTGTGGGCACTACCAATAAATCACAAGATCCGCCCCGGAACGGACGAGGCCGGAGCGATATTGTATGACCAGCATTCACCCCGGATATGGCGACATTATAGGTAATATGTACCGGTGTGACAAGAGGAATGATTAATGCGTGGAACTTTTTAACAGTTCGTCGTAGAGCGCGGCCAGTTGGCGGGCTGCCGCGCGCCAGCTAAACTGAGCGCTCTGCCGATATCCGGCAGCAGCGAGACGGGAACGAAGGTCAACATCAGATATCAGATCGAGCATGGCGGCCGTCCAGGCCGATTCGTCGTCCGGCGGTAACAGTATAGCCGAATCGCCCTGAGCCACTTCAGGCAGACTGGATGCGTTGGAGGAAATGACTGGCGTACCACATGCCATGGCTTCCAGCAACGGCAGGCCAAACCCCTCGTACAGGCTGGGAAAGACCAGCAACTCGGCCATTGTATACAGCGCAGGCAAATCCGCGTCATCCACAAACCCAGCCAGGCGAACCCTGTCTTGCAACCCTTGCCGCACGATCTCCAGTGGCAGATCTTCATCAAGCCAACCTTTACCACCGGCAATAATCAACTGATGTGGATGCCGCTCGGCCACCAGTCGAAAAGCCCGAACCAGAAACTCATAATTCTTGCGGGGTTGCACAGTGCCAACAGCCAGGACATACGGCGCACTCAACTTGTGCCTGGCCCGGACAGCCTCCAGTTCATAGGGATCGGTCACCGGCTTGAAGCGCTCGTTCACGCCGCTGTAAAGTACGGTAATCTTGTCAGACGGGACTCGCCAAATCTCCTGGAGATCTCGCCTCGTTGAGGAGGAATCGGCCAAAACATGGCCGGCACGAGACACCGACCATGGGACTACCCGGTTGAGGTAGTCAACCAGTCGACTCGGAAACGTTGCAGGGTAATGGACAAATGACAGGTCATGTACCGTCAGGATCGTCGGGATGTGACCCCGGACAGGCGGCAGGACAAAATCAGGCGAGTGAAACAGATCGATTGGGCCGGTAAACGCCTGCACAGGCAACGGTAATCGGAGCCGGTACCAGATGCGATAGAGCCAATGCTCCTCGAAAGGGGCCGGACGGTTGATAACGTTTGCCCTGTGGGGCAAGGGGTTGTCGGCCGGCATAACCGCCGGCGGCCGTGCCGAGAACAGCTTGTATGAGAAATTCGGAGCTTCATCGACAAGGGCGTGAATCAATTCGCGCGTGTAGCGACCGATTCCCCCGCCTTGTGTCAGCGCGGCCGTGGCATCAAACCCGATAACGGGCCGTTCCTGGCCGTCCATCATTCAACGTCGTTATAGGTCCAGTAACGATTGGCGAAAAAATTCCAGAACAACACGACCAGAACCGCGACAGCCAGAGACAGATTGTCGGCCAGACGTGTCGAGTAAGCTTGCAGGGCGCTCACGTTTTCGACCAACGACCGGAATATCGGCGTCATGAAAAACACAATCGGGATACGGATGAAAACGCCAACAACGCTGACAATGAAAAACATTGTGAACTGGCGCCGGCGCGAGCGCGAGCGTGAATCAGGGTAGGTCCAGTATCGATTCCATAGAAAATTACTGCAAACTGCGGCAACGAACGAGATCGACGCGGCTATTGTTGGACCAAGATGAGTGATGAAATATTCACTGAAACCAAATCCCGCCAGGAGATTAAAGAACCAGGTGCCGGGCATCACGAGCGCATTGGCCGGATCGAGAAGCAGATTGAAGATCCCGAAATCGACGATAAACCCGATCCCGCCGACAACGAGAAATTTGATGAAACGTTCAGCCTCTTTGGGCTTGACCCCAAAGCGACTGGATACGTCCGTAAAATATGTAATCATCCTAGACATTCCTGAATCAGATGGCCCGGCTCCGGGGCGATCTCTCCAATAGATTGTTCGCCCGCTGGCTGGAAGCCGCGCCAAGCGAACAATTGTAGCAAGCCTATCATCACCCCTAAATGAATATAGATATTATTCACGTATAGTTTATCCACCAGATGATGCACCGCCAATGCCACCCAGGCAGCCAAAAGGCCGACGATAACCCCACGCTCAGGCCACGCCAGTCGTCGGGCAAGCCGGATCGACTGCCCGATTATGACCAACCAGAAGAGGATATAGGCTGCCAACCCGGGCACGCCGATCTCCGCCAATAAGTTGAGATAATAGTTATGGGCATGTCCCAGCGGATCCGGGAAGTTGATCAAGTCGTAATCAGCATAGGCCACGCCGTAATTCCCAAAGCCGACCCCCGTCCACAGATCGTCGCGGGCCATGTCTGCGGCCGCCTGCCAATGAGCCAACCGCTCCAGGACAGAATAATTCGCGTCGTTGATATCGACCCCACGCACGTCACCGAGGGTAAACTCATCGAGGAACCCGGCCAGCCTGCCGATAATCGCCTGAGCCGGGCCTGCACCAGTGGATACACCCACCCAAAGGCCGCCGGCTACGAGAAATGCCGCCAGACCGGCGATAACTAACCCGCGCTTGATGTGCCGCGTGCTGAATAGAGCCAGAACAACCGCGCCGGCCAGAAACCCAAGCCACGCGCCGCGGCTCCAGGAGAGAATCACCGCCAGAGTGCCGACCACAGCAGCACAGACCGCCAGTAGAAACCAAAGACGCACGGGAGTGAAGATCTCCGGTTGAGTTCGCCGTCTGTTCATACCCAATCGCGCCATGACCATGCCTAATAGCAACCCAAGGGCCGGAAAGGCGGTCAGATTCATATAACCTCCGAACGGGTTGGGTTGTTCGAAGGTTCCATATGCCCGATAGAACCGCTCGAGGACGATGAAATGCTCCGGGCCAGTGCCGCGCAGGCCGAATTGCCATATGCCGATCGCGGCCTGCACCATGCCAGACAGGAGCAGCATTCCCAGAACCAGCCGTACCATCGCCGGAAAGCCGGACGGCCGCCAGGACTCTTCCCCGGCAAAATCGACAATGAGCCATACGATCAGGCCGATCTCCAGCCATTTGAGGAGTTCGACCATCCCCAGAGTTACCGAGTAGGCATCGATGAGCGATACGGCCGCGATGGCAACGAACAGTAGCCAGGGGATATTTATAACGGTCGTGGACACCACCAGACGGCGGCGGGCCAAGCCGGCGCCCACCCACGCTGCGATCGTCAGCAACAGGGCGAGTTGGCCACTATCCAGCAACGCCGGGCCGAGCACGATCGCTTCGAGCGCGCCAAGCGGCCCAAGGAATAGCGCCAATCCCAGCCCAAAGACAGGATAGGCGACTACGAGGAGTAAGACAACCGGGATGGTAAGCAATGCAATCGCCGCCGGTAGCGGCAGAGCAACGATGACCAGCCCGGCAACTATGGCCGCAAACAGGAAGGCGACATTCCTGCCGGGAACCAGGTTATCCGGCAGCGATGATGAGCCGATTCGACCGATCAAAGTCTCTGGCGGAAGAAGTCGATAGTTCGCGCCAGCCCTTCCTCAACCGGCACGCGAGGTTCCCAACCCAGGATCGTCCGTGCACGGGTAATATCCGGGCGGCGTACCTGGGGATCGTCAACGATCCGATCATCGGTCGGCTCGATGCAGGTGATCTCCGACCGGCTGCCCGACAGGCGAACAATAATCTCGGCCAATTCCATGACGGTGATTTCCATATCAGGGTTGCCGATGTTGACCGGCATCGTCTCATCCGAAAGGAGGAGGCGGTAAATGCCCTCTATCAGGTCGCTGTAGTATTGATAGGCGCGGGTTTGTGTGCCGCGTCCATAAACGGTGATCGGCTGATCGGTCAACGCCTGGTAGATGAAGTTCGGCACCGCGCGACCGTCATTCAGTCGCATACGCGGGCCATACGTATTGAAGATGCGAACAATGCGCGTGTCGAGGCCATGATAGCGATGGTAGGCCATCGTGATCGCCTCGGCGAAACGCTTGGCCTCATCGTAAACGCCCCGAGGGCCAATCGGGTTCACGTGACCCCAGTAGGATTCGGGCTGCGGATTCACTTTGGGGTCGCCATAGACTTCGGATGTGGACGCAAGCAGGAAGCGCGCTCCTTTCTGTTTAGCTAGCCCCAATGTGTTATGAGTGCCTAACGAGCCGACTTTCAGGGTCGGGATGGGGTGCTCCAAATAATCATTCGGGCTGGCCGGCGAAGCGAAATGCAAGACAGCGTCCAGCGGCCCGGCGACATAGATATACTGGCTGACGTTGTGCTTGACGAAGCTAAAGCGTTCATGCCCATAAAGATGGGCTATGTTGTCCATGTTGCCGGTGATAAGATTATCCATTCCCACTACCGTGTGACCCTCGGCAATAAAGCGGTCGCAAAGATGGGAACCCAGGAAACCGGCCGCTCCGGTTATTAATACGCGCATATGATCTCCACTTTTTGGGCGCTCCGGGATTGATTCCCGCCTCCAGGCAACAATCGATCGACGGACGCAAACTTTAACCCGACCGGCGATTTTACCCCGAGAACAATGTTCGGTCGAATCCGCGACTGTGCTATAATCCGCCCTCATGACAAACGGCATGCCACTTTCACTTTCTCCGACAGACGGCGCGGATATTCATGATAAACGCAAGGCGGATCACATCCGCATTAACCTTGAGGAAGACGTTGCCTTCAAGAAAGTGACTCACGGCCTGGAATCCTTTTTCTTCATGCACCAGGCGTTACCCGAACTCGATCTGGCTGAGATCGATACGACTGTCAGCGTTTTCGGCAAATCACTGAAAACGCCATTGCTCATTTCCTCCATGACCGGCGGAACGGCGCGAGCAAGAGAGATAAATCGAACGCTGGCCGCAGGGGCACAGAGCGCGGGCATGGCGATGGGACTGGGTTCCATGCGCGCCGGGATCGAGGACCCCGCGCTGGAAGGGACTTATCAGGTGCGCGACGTGGCTCCCGATATATTGCTCTTTGCCAATCTGGGCGCTGTCCAGCTCAACTACGGGTACGACACCAGCCACTGCCGTCGCGCGGTCGATATGATCGACGCCGACGCCCTAATCCTGCACTTTAATCCACTTCAGGAGGCCGTGCAGCCGGAAGGTGACGGCAATTTTTCGGGGTTATTGAAGAAGATCGAGGTCGTCTGCCGGGAGCTTTCGGTGCCTGTCATCGCCAAGGAGGTCGGCTGGGGGTTCTCACGCGAGGCCGCGAGGCAACTGGCAGATGCGGGTGTTGCCGCCATTGACGTTGCCGGCGCGGGCGGCACCTCATGGAGTCAGGTGGAAATGTACCGCGCGCCTACGGCTCGCCACGCCCGCGTCGCCGGAGCTTTCATCGACTGGGGCATCCCCACGGCCGCGTCGATCCGGTATTGTCGCGAAGCCGCCCCGAATATGCCCATCTTTGCCAGCGGCGGGATCCGCGATGGTATCGAGGTCGCAAAGTGCATCGCCCTCGGCGCGTCACTTGGCGGTCTGGCGGGCGAATTCCTGCGCGCGGCCGATCGGGATGGTGTTGAAGGGGTCATCGAGCTGGCCGGCACCATCACCCAGGAGTTGCGCGTGGCCATGTTTTGCGCGGCGGCCGGCGATCTTGTCGCGCTGTCACGCACTCCCCTTTACCACACCGATTATCAAAATCACTTCTCCGTCTGACCTTGCGAGGCACATACCCCGATGACCAGCAAAATTGAAACTCTGTCCGCCGCCTTTTTACCGGCGCTGGAAGAAGAAATGCGCGCCGTGTTGGGCGCGAGCGCCGGCAGCGCCGATCCGTTCTACGGGATGATGCATTACCACATGGGATGGGCTGACGAACAGCTCCAGCCCGCGGACGGCAACAGCGGCAAGCGCATCCGCCCCGTTTTGTGCCTGTTGGCCTGTGCCGCGGCAGGCGGCGATTGGCAGCAGGCCCTGCCGGCTGCCGCAGCCATCGAGATCCTGCATAACTTCTCGCTGGTCCACGATGATATCGAGGACAATAGCCCCACACGACGCGGCCGGCCCACGCTCTGGACGCTCTACGGCCAGCCACAGGCTATCAACACTGGTGACGCCATGTTTGCCCTGGCCCATCTTGCCCTCGCCCGCCTCGCCGATCGCAGCGTTCCTCCACCGGTGGTGGTGCACGCGCTGCGCCGGTTTGATGAAACCTGCGTCGAATTGACTCGCGGCCAGTACGCCGACATGGGCTTTGAGACGCGCGATGGTGTCGCTGTGGCTGATTATCTGGCTATGATCACCGGAAAAACAGCCATGCTGGTGTCGCTGGCCGCCGAGCTGGGCGCACTGGTGGCCGGGGTTGACGCGACGCGAGCGCGCGTGTTCGCCGATTTCGGCCTGAACCTGGGTCTGGCATTCCAGGTGCAGGACGACATTCTGGGCATCTGGGGCGACGAGCGCATCACCGGCAAGTCAGCCGCCACAGACATAATCACACGCAAGAAGACCCTACCCGTCCTTTTTGGGTTGAGCCGGAGTCAAGGCTTGCGCGAACTCTACGATAAGTCAGAGGCCGGAGAAGATTTCGTGCGAACCGCCGTCTTCTTGCTCGATCAAACCGGGGCACAGGAATACGCTGCCGGGGAGGCGGCGAGATATTCCAAAGCCGCCATCGACAACCTCGAAGCTGCGGAGCCGCTCGAACCGGCGGCGACGGCGCTGTGGCAGTTGACCGACATGCTGTTGCGACGCGACTCATAGCACTCCCGCCTCTATTTGCACAGTGCGGGGAAAAATCCCTCCGTCACGAACGGACAAAAAAAGGGGCCGGCGGAAATCCACCGGCCCCTAGCAAAGCATCTGTCAGAAGGCGAGTTACTCGCCCGCCTCCTCCCACTCCTCATCATCCGCGGGATCTTCTACTTCAAGATCTTCCGCGTCTTCCTCTTCCCAAACGTCTTCGTCCTCGTCCCAATCGCTTTCCTCTTCGTCTTCCTCATAATCGGAGACCAGTGTAACACGGGACGCATCGGCCGCCGCCGCGGCAATCGCCGCCAGGATTTCTACATCGGTGTCGTCATCAATCAGCGCGCTGCTGGTAAGGCGCGCCAACCCGGCCAGGTCCGTGTCCAGAAAGAAGTCTTCCGGCAATTCGACGGGCGGCTCCTCGTCCTCGACGCGGAACCCGGTCCCGGCAGGGATTAGCTTGCCGATGATGACATTTTCCTTCAAGCCGACGAGGCGGTCTTCTTTGCCAGCGATAGCCGCGCCGGCCAACACCTTGATGGTGTGCTGGAACGAACTCGCGGACAGGAAACTGTCGGTATTCAGCGACGCCTTGGTGATGCCCAGCAGGACCGGCTCGGCCTGTGCCGGCTGGCCGCCTTCGAGAACGACCTCGTCATTCTTCTCCTGGAATAGCGGCGCATCGATCAAATCACCGGGCAACATGTCTGTATCGCCGGACTCTGTCACTGACACCTTGCTCAGCATCTTGCGGATGATGACCTCGAAGTGCTTGTCGTGGATATTCTGACCTTGCGGTCGATAAACCTGCTGCACTTCGCGTAAGAGATATTGAGTCACCGCGTCTCGCCCCAATATCTCCAGGATGCGATGCGGATTGCGCGAGCCTTCCGTCAACTGATCGCCAGGCTGCACTCGATGACCGTCATTGATGAGCAACCGGACGCCAGCGGAAATCTCATAATCCTTCTCGTCGCGGCTCTCCCAGGTAACCTTCAGGCCGTTCGCGTCCAGGGTCACGCGGCCGGGATGCCGGGCGTGGATGATCTCATCGCCGCTTTCGGCCAGAGTTGCGCCCACAGGCACCTCCTGATTGTGCTCGACCAGGATAGACCATCCTTCGGGAACTTCATAGACGTCATCCAGGAGCTTCACATCAGTGACGAACACATGCCGGACACTGTCGATGACACGAAGGTTGGCAATGCCGCCGATTTCGGTCATCACAGCCTCGCCACGCGGCCGCTGACGTGCCTCAAACAGCTCCTCGACACGGGGCAAACCCTGTGTGATGTCACCACCGGCAGACGCCGTACCACCGGTATGGAATGTCCGCAGAGTCAACTGCGTGCCCGGCTCACCGATAGATTGGGCAGCGACGATTCCAACAGCCACACCCAACTCAACCGGCTTGCCGCGGGCCAAGTCAGTGCCGTAACACTTGCGGCAAATACCCAATCGAAGCTCGCAGGTCATGGGCGAATGGACATATACCTCGCTGACATTGATGGAATCGACCGCGTCGGCCGTTTCCGTTGTGTAGTACTCTCCAGCCGAAATCAGGACTTCTCCCGTCTCGGGGTTGACCACAGATTCGGCGGCTACACGGCCAATTAAACGTTCGGCCAGAGTTTGTTTGCCGAAGTTATCAACCCGGCGAACCCAAATACCCTTATCCGTACCACAATCCTCTTCCATGATGATGATGTCCTGGGCCACATCGACAAGACGTCGTGTGAGATAACCGGCATCAGCCGTGCGCAAAGCGGTGTCCGCCAGACCTTTGCGCGCGCCATGGGTCGAGATGAAATATTCCAATGCCTCCAGGCCCTGCCGGAAGTTGGATTGAATCGGAACAGGGATAATGCGTCCTTGCGGATCGGCCATGAGACCGCGCATACCCGCCAACTGTGTGATCGGACCAAAGCCACCCTTGCCGGCGCCGGAAAGGGCCATGAGAGCCAACGGGCCATAGGGGTCCATCGCCTTCTTCACTTCGTCGGCAACATTGTCCTTGGCTTCGTTCCACTGCTCGATCGTCCGCTGATACTGTTCCTCTTCGGTCAAAAGTCCTCGCCGGAACTGACGGTCAATCTCATCTACTCGCTTGCGAGCGCCATCCAGAATCTCACTTCGTCGCTCAGGAATAGTCAGGTCAGCAACAGCCACGGTCGTGCCGGAAACTGTGGCAAACCGAAAACCGATGTCCTTGATGGCGTCAACCATCGCGATTGTATTCTCATCACCGATCACCTGATGAACCCGGTTGATGAGCGCGTTGACTCCACCCTTGTCCAGATTACGGTTGATGAACCGGGCTTGTTCCGGCAAAGCCAGATTGAACAGGGCACGGCCAGGCGACGTTTCGATGATGCGGGTCCGCGGCTTGCCGTCGGCATAACGTCCGCCGTCATCCTTCCAGTATGTTTTTGTGAGCAGCTTGACCTTGGCATGAATGTCGACCAGACCGAGTTCATAGGCTGTCTCCACCTCTTCCAGGCTGCTGAAAACTCGCCCTTCACCCTTGCGGCCGTCACGGATCATGGTGATGTAGTAAACGCCAAGAACCATGTCTTTCGACGGTCCAACAATCGGCTGACCATCAGCCGGCTTCAGGAGGTTCCTCGAAGCCATCATGAGGGTCTTGGCCTCTTCCACGGCCTTATCCGACAGCGGCACGTGGACCGCCATCTGGTCGCCGTCAAAGTCAGCGTTGAACGCTGCGCAGACCAGGGGATGCAACTGAATCGCCTTGCCCTCGACCAGCTTCGGCATAAATGCCTGGATACCCAACCGGTGCAATGTTGGCGCACGGTTGAGCAGAATAGGCCGGCCCTGGATAACTTCCTCCAGCACCTCCCAAACCTCCGGTGGCTGACGCTCCATGAAACGCTTGGCCCCCTTCACATTGCTCGCGTGCTCATATTGCACCAGCTTGCTGATGACGAACGGCCGGAACAGTTCCAGAGCCATCGTTTTGGGAAGGCCACATTCGCCCATCTTTAACTTCGGGCCAACCACGATCACCGAACGGCCGGAGTAGTCGACGCGCTTACCCAGCAGGTTGCGACGAAAACGTCCTTTCTTGCCCTTGAGCATGTCGGACAGCGATTTCAGTTCGCGTCGGCCGCGACGACTGAGAGCCTTGCCGCGCTGACTGTTGTCAATCAGACTGTCGACTGCTTCCTGCAACATACGCTTTTCATTGCGGACGATGACATCCGGAGCGCCAAGCTCCAGCAGGCGCTTGAGACGATTGTTGCGGTTAATCACGCGACGGTACAGATCGTTGAGGTCCGAGGTGGCGAAGCGTCCACCGTCGAGCTGCACCATTGGACGCAGATCGGGCGGGATAACCGGCAGTACCGTAAGGATCATCCACTCGGGACGGTTACCGCTGGCCCGTAGAGCTTCCACAACCTGCAATCGCTTCGTGGCACGCTTGGCCGCCTGCTTGGAGCGGCTGGTGCGAACCTCACGCCACAGGTCGCGGGAGAGTTTGTCGAGATCCATATTTCGCAGGATTTCATGGAAGGCTTCAGCCCCCATGCCGGAGCGGAACACGTTCCCGAACTTGCTTTTCAGCTCGCGGTAATCGTTCTCAGTCAGAAAGGTCATTTGCGACAAGCCTTCCAGCTGATCGCGGTTTGTCTGCGCCTGTTGGCGAAGGCGAATGAGCTTTTGGTCCATTCGCTCGCGCAGGCCCTCGCCGGCAAAGCCGATTTCGCCACGCAACTCATCGATTTCCCGACTCAGGTTTTCCAGCTCTTGCTTCTGCTCGTCCTCAAGGGACCGCTGGATAGTCTCCAACCGCTCCTTGGTGATCTCCTGAACCTGAACGATATGCTCGCGACCGACCTTCTCCCCCTTCTGGACAATCAATTCACCGGAGAGAATAATATCTTCGGACGCGGCCGAGTTTTTCAGATTGTTCAGTCGCTGCTCGATTACCTTGGCCTCTTGCACCAGTTCGTCTGTGCGCGTGCTCATGCGATCGTCAAATGTATTGACGAGTTCGTCTCGCTTCGCTTCGAGTTCGGTCAGATTAACGGATGCGTCGGCGGTCGATTCCTCCAACTGCTCACGAAGCTTGTATTCCAGCTGGTTCTCGGCCTCCTGGAGTTCTT
The DNA here is from genome assembly GCA_023384355.1 of Anaerolineae bacterium. GTDB lineage: Bacteria > Chloroflexota > Anaerolineae > Promineifilales > Promineifilaceae > Promineifilum. Next base: position 220,334 of record JAHDWL010000001.1, on the reverse strand, counting down.
CGCCGAGGCGCTTGAGAGCACGCTGGCGAGCATCCTCATCAACATGGGTGATGACATATTGAGCGAAGTACAGAACGCGGTCCAGGTTCCTGCGGGAAATATTCAATAACAAGCCCATATAGCTGGGCACGCGACGGGTATACCAGACGTGGGCGACCGGCGCGGCAAGCTCAATATGGCCCAGACGCTCACGCCGGACAGACGACCGGGTGATCTCGACACCGCACTTGTCACAAACAATACCTTTGTAGCGGACGTTCTTGTACTTGCCGCAATAGCATTGCCAGTCCCGTGTCGGGCCGAAAATGGCCTCACAGAACAGGCCGTCCTTCTCCGGGCGCAATCGACGATAATTGATTGTCTCGGGTTTGGTTACCTCACCATAGGACCAGGAGCGAATTTGCTCCGGGGACGCCAGACTGACGCGTAACGAGCGGAAATCAGTTGTCTCCACTAATGACCTCCCAATCTCACTAAAGCCCCACTTTTAAGAATAATGTAGAGCGCCATTCCAATGTGACGGTCAATTATTCGGCGTTTAAACGCACAAAAGAGCGACTGGGCATCCGCCAGCGCTCTTGGTGACGTTCATTATCGAACAATGTATATCTGTAATTATATCAAGGACCGCCGCAAGGTCAAATTTTAACATTACAATAACAGCTGCCCACGCGATCAATAAGTATAGCATGAGTAGCCCGATAGATCAACCGGGACTTTGCGGCTAAATTTCAACAAAATCCTGGTCAGTCTGTTCAATCCGCGTGCCCTCCCCGACCTGATGGCGAAGAAATGCTTCCATGAAATCGTCGAGGCGGCCATCCAGAACAGCCTGGGTATTCCCCACTTCATGACCGGTGCGGTGGTCTTTGACCATCTTGTAAGGCTGCAGAACATAAGATCGAATTTGGCTGCCCCAGGCAGCATCGACATCTTCGCCCTTGAGCGTTGCGATCTCCTCTTTCTGGTTTCGGCGTGCCAGATCGAACAATTGCGATTTCAGAATGTTCATCGCCACAGCCATATTTTGATTTAACGAGCGTTGATTCTGGCAGGAGACGACTAACCCGGTCGGCAAATGAGTAAGTCGGACGGCTGTTTCCGTTTTCTGGACGTGCTGCCCGCCCGCACCGCTGGACCGGTATCTATCGATGCGCAAGTCCTTCTCGTCAATTTCGATCTCGATCTCCTCGGCTACATCTGGCCAGACCTCGACCTTGGCAAAGGATGTATGGCGACGGCTGGAACCGTCATACGGAGAGATGCGCACCAAACGGTGAACGCCGCGCTCAGATTTTAGCCATCCGTAAGCATAGCTTCCGCTGACGGACATCATACAGCTTTTGATCCCCGCCTCGTCTCCCGCGCTCTCATCGAGGACTTCAACTTTCATCCGGTGCTGCTCTGCCCATCGGATAAACATTCGCTGGAGCATTTGTGCCCAATCCTGAGCCTCGGTACCGCCCGCCCCGGCATGAATCGCGAGGATGGCATTTTCATCATCGTAATCCCCAGCCATCAAGGTCTGGAATTCGAGCTGCTGTACCTCGGCCGACAATCGTTCAACTTCGGTTGCCAACTCATCATACAGCTCTTCATCACAAAGTTCAGCCAACTCCCGTGTGTCCCTGAGGGAGCGGCTTATGCCTTGCCACACGCCGACCTGATCGCGCAAGCGCGTAAGCTCACGCATTGTTCCCTGCGCTCCAGATGGATTGTTCCAAAAATCCGGCGCCGAGATCAGTCCCTCAAGCTCTGTTATTCGTGCTTCCTTGGTAGCAACGTCAAAGACGCCCCCGAAGCAAATCGATAATGTTGGTCAGCTCGCTTAATTGGTTTATCAGATCTTCCATGGTGAATAATTAACTCCTCAACAGTTTCGCAGGCTCATGCCTTTGCCTGAAACTGGCCTGTTGAAATCCTCGGGGATTATTGTTCAAACAGTCCGGCGATAAATTGATCCGCGTCGAATGGGGCCAGGTCCTGCATGCGCTCTCCGGTACCGATGAACCGAACAGGCAGACCCAACTCCCGATAAATGGCAAATACCATTCCACCCTTGGCTGTGCTGTCCAGCTTGGTAAGGATGACACCACTCACATGCACCGACTCCTTAAATTTCTCGGCCTGGGTGAGGGCATTTTGCCCGGTGGGCGCATCCAGGACAAGCAGGACATCATGAGGAGCTGCATGGACGCTTTTTTGGCAAACTCCGCGGATCTTCTCCAGTTCCTTCATGAGGTTAAACTTGGTGTGCAGACGTCCGGCAGTATCGATGATGACCATGTCGTAGCCGCGAGCGCGGGCAGCCCGGATGCTGTCGTAGGCCACGGCCGCCGGATCTCCGTCCGGTTGCCCGTGAATTACCGGGACATCCGCCCGCTGCCCCCAGATAGTTAACTGATCAATGGCTGCCGCCCGAAACGTATCGCCCGCGGCAAGCATCACCTTTTTCCCCAGTCCCTTATAACGGTAGGCCAGCTTGCCGATCGTCGTCGTTTTGCCGGAACCATTGACCCCAACGACCATGACTACCGTCAGCAAGCGATTTTCTTCCATCTCAAAGACGGGCGGGTCGATCAGGATCGATCGCAACAGGCGACGGAGGGTTTCCAATAATTGGTCAGCCCGATAGAGACCCTCGCGTCGCGTCTGTTCACGCAAGGCATCAACGATGTAGACTGTTGTCGGTACGCCAACATCGGCCTGAATGAGCAACGCTTCCAGGTCTTCCCATGTTTCTTCAGTAATATCACCCGCACCAAGAACAGAGGCAATCTGACCAAAGACCGATTGCCGCGTGCGGCTTAATGACTCACGTATACTTTTAAACAAAACAGCCTCGGTTTGTGAATTGCTTCCGGCCAGCGAATGTTATTAAACCTGGCTCGGTGGGGAAAGGGTCACGATCTCGCCGTCATCAGTAAGTTGTTCGACGCGAAGCTGAGCCTTATCAAGCAGACGCCCGCAATATGCGGCCAACGACTGGCCACGCTCAAACAACTCCAGTGATGCATCCAGAGACGTGGTGCCCGACTCAAGATTTGCCACAGTCTGCTCAAGCTCAAGTAGCGCTTCCTCAAAGGAAAGTGCCTCAATTCCATCATCCATGGCCTGGATTGTATGTCAAAATGAGGGCAGTTACCAGTGCTCCTCAGAAAAAAAGATGGTGGCCGAAAATCGACCACCATCCTGCGAACCCACAACCTGCCGGAAAAGCAGTAATTATGCTTTTTGGGGAGCGTCAGACAGGTTTAATGGCTCAGATTGGCGTTTCGAACGCGAGATCGCCCAACCAAGCAAGGCAACCAACAGGACTGTTACCACAAGAACAGCCACACTCATCTGGCTATAGCGAACGACGATTGGAGCGATGATCAGGCTGACGAGGTTCACAACCTTGATCATCGGGTTCAACGCCGGGCCGGCCGTGTCCTTCAACGGGTCGCCCACAGTGTCGCCGACAACAGCCGCCTTGTGCCTCTCGGATCCCTTCCCTGTGTTGGCCTCAACATCGCGGTCTTCATCTTCAATAAGCTTTTTACCGTTGTCCCACGCGCCACCTGTGTTCGACATAAACACCGCCAGCAGCATACCGGACACGATGATGCCCGCCTGGAACCCGCCCAAAGCCTCGACTTGCAGCAACAAGCCGACAGCAATGGGGGTGACTACGGCCAGGATGGCCAGATTGATCAGGTCACGTTGGGCGGCGATGGTCGAGATCGTCACAGCGCGGGCATAATCAGGCTTCTTGGTTCCCTCAAGGATACCCGGGATGCGAAATTGGCGGCGTACCTCGTCGACCATCTGTCCGGCAGCGCGGCTGACGGCACGGATGGCGAGGGACGAGAACATCCAGGGCAGTGCAGCGCCGAGCAGCATGCCGACAAAGACCATGGGCGATGATACACGGATACCATTGGCCAACGCGGTTGGATCAACAAGCGATACGTCGGTGATGAACGAACCGAACAAGGAGACAGCGGCGATGACCGCCGAGCCGATAGCAATACCTTTGGTAATAGCCTTGGTGGTATTCCCCACCGCGTCCAGATCAGCCATGATGCGACGTGCCTTGGAATCCAGGCCGGCCATTTCGCCGATACCGTTGGCATTGTCGGAGATGGGACCAAAGGAGTCCATCGCCACATTATTGCCGGTCAGCGTCAACATGCCGATGCCGGTCATGGCCACACCATAAAGCACAAAGGTGAACTGGATAAATTCGGGGGAGAATCGGGTGGAAACAAACTGATCAGCCGGGATACCGGTGTAGATGAGGATTGCGGCCACGATCGTCATGGCAATCACGATAGTCGACCAAACCGCTGATTCATATCCCGATGCCAGGCCGGACAGGATCGTTGTCGCCGGGCCACCTGATGTGGCATCCCGGATTTCCTTGACCGGACGATAGTGAGTTCCGGTAAAGTAATCGGTTAGCCGGTCGATGACGATTGCCAGGGCAACGCCTACGGCCGTCGACAGGAATGGTCGCCACCACCCGCCGGGGACGGTATCCATATAAAAGAAGGCGATGATCCCGAAGAGGACGACCGAGATAGCCGCGGAAGTCAGGAATCCACGGAAGATTGCTTGCATGGCGTTGCCGCTGTCGTCGGACTGGCCCTTGACGAGATATGTGCCGACGATGGATGCCAGAACGCCGATGCCGCGGACAAGCAACGGATAGAGAATATATTCGTTGTGCCCAGTGATGAGCGCGAGCGTCACACCAAGGATAAGGCCCGAAACGATAGTCACCTCATAGGACTCGAAGATGTCGGCCGCCATACCGGCGCAGTCGCCGACGTTGTCGCCTACGAGGTCAGCAATGACAGCCGCGTTACGGGGATCATCCTCGGGCATGTCGTGCTCGACCTTACCCACCAGGTCTGCGCCGACGTCGGCCGCCTTGGTGTAGATACCACCACCCACTCGCATAAACAACGCGACCAGCGTACCGCCGAAACCAAAACCCAACAAGGCATCCGGTGCAGCTTTGCCGAAGATCATGAAGATGAGGGTTCCACCCAACAACCCCAGACCGTCCGTCAACATGCCGGTGATCGTTCCCGCACGGTAAGCGATGCGCAGCGCATCCTTGAAGCTGGTGCGGGCTGCGGCGGCAACGCGGACGTTGCCCTCAACAGCCATACGCATACCCAACTGCCCGACTGCCAGGGAGAAACCAGCGCCCATCACAAAAGCAACCGCTCGACCAATTCCGACGATCATGCGAATGGTACCTTCGCTGTAGCCGGCGAATACTTCCAACGAGAATTCAGTCGGAGGTACAATATAAACGCTTAAAAACAAGGCGATGGTCAGAACGACAATGAATGGCAAGATGGTTCGGAGCTGACGAGTCAGGTAAGCATTGGCTCCCTGACGGATAGCTTCCCAGACCTCTTGCATTTTGGCAGTACCCTTGTCTTCGGCCAAAATTTGTTTCCGCAGAAAAAGGGCGTAGAGGAGGCCCAAGAAGGCGATCCCCAAAATTAGCCATGTTGCCAGGACTTCAAATGAAGTCAAATCCATCTCAAGAAATCGAAAAATCGTTTCCATACTGATTTTGAAATCCTCCTACCAGAATTGATTATTACAAACCACAGTTTGATTCAAGTCGCCACCTGGATGGCACAGGGCAATTAACCCCGACAGTACCGCGCGGCAAACCCACCCGTCTTTGACTAATTCACCCGGTAAAGTTCAAATTCAATACCAACCTCCAGATACAGATTGCCGACTCTATTGGTAAAACGCCCAAATTGATCGTCATCCATTTCGATAAATAAGCAACAAGGCATATAAACATAGCCTGTTTAAGTAAAAATCCAAAATTTGTCAGATCAACAATTGGCGCGAAAATCATTCCGAATTATGCAGATGAAAACCAACTTTACTTGCATGAAAAATAGAGCCGGCATTCAAGGGGCTTAGAGGGAAATGACGACACTTCTGACGTATGTTCCATCACCCGGCCACACTCGTGCGCAACACCCCGAGAGTCATCTGCGCATGACCCCGCTCATCCCGGCTCTCGAACAATCCGGGGTGCTTGGCAAGGTGGAGATGATCGTCCCTGAGCCTGCCACAATCGGGCAATTGAGGCGCGTGCATACGATGGAACTCATCGAATATGTCCACCATTTAGCGCTGCGTGGCGGCGGGTCACTGGATCATGGCGACACCTATGTCACAGGAGAAAGCTACGAGGCAGCGCGCCTGGCCGCCGGGGCTTGCGCGGGAGCAGTGGATCAGATCATGATCGGTAATGCCCATAACGGGTTTGCCCTCGTCCGGCCACCTGGCCACCATGCCGAAACCGACCGCGTCAGCGGCTTTTGCATCTTCAACAATGCCGCTGTCGCCGCCCGCCAGGCACAGGTAACACACGGGGCCAAACGCGTAGCCATTGTGGATTACGACGTCCACCACGGCAACGGCACCCAGGACATCTTTTTTGAGGACGATTCGGTGCTATTCGTTTCCACCCATCTTTACGCCCCATACTTTTATCCTGGGATTGGCGGCATGTATGAAATCGGCACCGGACGAGGCAAGAACTTCACCTTTAACATCCCATTGCCGCCGTATGTGGGCGATCGCGGCTATGAGCGGGTATTTGACGAGCTTATCGAACCACGCCTTAAACAGTTCAGGCCTGATCTACTGCTGGTATCAGCAGGATTTGACGCTCACTGGCAAGACCCATTGGCAATTTCCGGGCTTAGCCTGACCGGTTACGCTGGAATTACTCGTAAACTTATTGACTACGCGAATTCACTTTGTGCGGGCAAGATTCTGTTTATCCTCGAGGGTGGTTACCAACATGATGTCCTGTCGGCAGGGGTGACCAACGTCTATCACGCACTATTGGGCCACGACATTATTGAGGACCCTATTGGGTCGATGCCCAGGAATGAACATGACATCAGCGATCTAATCGACCGCCTGAAACAGCATAACTTGCTAAATTAGCCCAAATCTCCGATAATTGCCTATTGAAGTTGACCATAATTCGCTGAATGACTTGACATCATCAGCGTAACCCGCAATTACAAGGAAGAATGCGCCGTGCGGGGGTGTGGCGTTTCAGCGTCACCGGCGCAGAGGATTTGCTATGGACAACCCAATCGATGACCGTGACAAGGGAAACAATCCTGTCGAAGCTCCCGGCGAACTGGAAGAGGCGCTAAAATGGCTGGAGGAATTAACCGCGCGACAAGGCAAGCCCGCCGAGCTATCAAACCCCGTCCCTCCCGCCGCTCTTGATTCCCCATTTCGCGGTTTAATTGATAATGATGAGGGCGATCTGCCTGACTGGCTAAAGGAAGTCCCTACCCCCACCGGCAATCGGACGGCGACTGAAGACGAACCGGAAAGCCGACTGGACTGGCTCGCCAAGATGGCGCAGCGTGAATCAATCGAGGAACTTCCTACTCTTGAATGGCGACGCCTTCCTGAACCCCTTCAGAGCGCCATTCTTACTGACACCCCGGCGGGGAATTTGCCTGCGGTCGACATACCGGAAACTGCCGGGGTCGAATCAATTACCGTTGGCCCGGAAGAAACGGCCATCGATGACTTGGTTGGATCGACACCTGAAATCAACGAGGAACTTCCCGCTTCACCGCCAATGGAATCAGAGACGTTGATTGCCACAACTGTTGCCGTGGCTGTGGCCGAAACTCTCAGTAATATGACCGACGAGCCATCTGTTATCGATGGTGAACGTGATTTGGCAGTCAATGATACTGACTCTCTGTCAGGAACCGACGATGCCATGCCAGAGGTCGACGACCTGGATGCAGCGATGGCCTGGATTGAAGAACTGGCTGTTAGCCAGGAGGCACCTATTGAAGACCTCCCCAGTGTCGCCGATCGCGCCCTGGCATCCAAGTTGATGGTCGAAGCCGGATTGTCTCCCACATTTTCGCCGCTGGACGAGTTCGGTTCTGATCCATCGCTTCTTGACAGTCTGACCCCGACTCATCCCTTCATCGAGGAAGAAGATTTTGCCGACACGGTTGTACTGGTTGAGACGCTGGCCGCTGACCAACGCGCGGAAGTCTCGCCGGATTCTGAACTGGAACCGGACATCAATGCTGGTTCAGAGTCATTGGGACAAATAACCGGATTCAATGACGCGCTGCCTCAGCCATCCTTTGAGGATGCAATGGCATATCTGGACGAAATGGCGCAGACGGAAGCCGTCAAGTCCACAGGCGAATTTGATAATCAATCCGAACAATTATCTGACGTGTCCGTGGCCACTGTCTCCGCGATCGAGGATGAGGACCTGGTCGGTGACGAGATCGATATGCCGCCCGCCGATGATTTTACGCCATGGGTCGATCAAGGTGTCGAGTCATTAAGGAACGATGCTGACGAGATCCTGGACCAGACTGAACAAGACTATCTGCCGGATGCGGCAGCGCTCAATGGATACGAGCCATCCGGTCTTGAAATCGCCCTGCTTGACCTAGACGCGCTGGCACTTCCCCCCGGCAGATCGCTCAGTGAGATCGATACTACCCTGCAAATTACTCATGTTGCGATTTCGCGCGACGTGAACACGGCCCTCGATTGGTTGGAAGCAGCTTTGAGCGATCAGTCGACCCACGAGAACATCCCGGGACTTGATTTGGATCAGGAAAGTATCATCGACCAAATGCCGGAAGACCCCGACGCTGTGCTCGCCTGGCTTGAAAAGCTGGCTGGGGAAGAACCGGAGATGCCGTTGGACTCACCCACCGACTTGCCAACCTATGAACAACCAACGATGGCCATGACCGGGGCAATCCGGTCTGCGCCGATGGTTGAGGAACTCGCTGAGGCAGACCTGCTAAGCATGCCGGACGATCCCGATGAAGCTATGGCCTGGCTGGAAAGCCTGGCACGCGGGAGTGGTCAGGCTGCCGAAACAGTCCATGAGCCGGTTACAGCCTATTTGCCGGATATCCCTCCATCACCTGATCAAACAGAAACCATCTCCGCTATTGAGCCGGCAGTCACTGATCTGCAGGCTGAACCATTGGCGGAAATGGTCATTGAGCAAATCGATAAAACGCCGGTCTTTGGATCGCTTGATGCAGTAACGTCAGAGACAGAAATTGATGCGGCCGGATTGCCAAATTATGAGTCTCCCGATATGGGAGCTGTTGAGGAGGTCACGGAGTCGATCAAATCACTTGCCGCTGAATCGCTCGATGTTGATACGGCTGATTTGTCGGTCGATTCTCCCATCCTTGACCAGAGCGAAGTGGCGGTGGTTGAGATTGAGGCAGAGCCAATTGAGTTGCCTGCTGAGGCTGAAGCAAGGGCAGACATCGTTGAAGTTGCCACGGATTCGGTCGTTTTTGGTGAAGAAGTCATTGAAATTGAAGAGACGGTACCAGAGGCTATTGTGCCTGAGTCACAGGTGGAAGAAGTGCCTGTCAGGGAAACTCCCGTGAAACCGGCCAAAACCCGGAGCAAGCCAGCCAAGCCCAAAGCGATCGCGGAAACAGCCGCACAAGAGGAAGTCCCCCCGGAACCGGAGCTTTCTCCTCCTGCCGCGACAGAGGAAACAGCTGAGCTTTCCTGGATTGACCTGCTAAAACCGTTGCAATGACCCTACGCCGGTGAACCGGCGTACATGAAAAACCACAGATTTTTGGAGCTAACTAAATGGAACAGACATTAGTGTTGGTGAAGCCGGATGGTGTCCAGCGGGGCCTTGTCGGCGAGATCGTCACCCGCCTCGAACGCCGCGGCCTCAAGTTGCTGGGAATGAAATTCATGCAAGTTTCGCGCGAGTTGGCCTCGACCCATTACGAGGCCCACGTCGGCAAGCCGTTTTACGAGGGATTGGTCAGCTACATTACGTCCAGCCCTATTGTTGCCATGGTGTGGGAGGGCAAAGACGCCATTCAGATCGTGCGAACCACAATGGGCGCGACGAATGCCGCGACAGCCGCCCCAGGCACCATCCGTGGCGATTTCGCGGTGGAGATCGGCCGCAACCTTGTCCATGGGTCCGACGGCGTGGAGAGCGCAGCTCGCGAGGTTTCTTTATTCTTCAAAGCCGACGAACTCGTCAACTGGAGCAGAGAGACAGATCGCTGGATTCGCGAATAAACGTCCCTGGTTGGTCAACTATCATATTTAAAAAGGGACCCCTTGGGGTCCCTATTGCATTCTCACTACCACTCGCCCCTTGTGCCAGAGAGACTCCAAATCATAATAGGCGCGCTTCTCCGCCGCGAACAGGTGGACAACCACCTCCCCGAAGTCGACCAGAATCCAGCCGTCGGCCGGGGTTCCTTCGACGCCTTTGGGCAAACGGTCGCCTTCCTTTTTTGCTTGCTGTAGTACGCCCTGCATAAGCGCCCGCAATTGCGGTTCGGAATCACCACTGCAAATGACGAAGAAATCAGCGAAAACCGCCTGAGAGTGAATGTCCAGCACCAGGATATCGATGCCTTTTTTATCCTGTAGAGCATCGACCAATAAACGGGTAAATTCGAGACCTTCCAGAGAACACCTCCATCAGACAATAAGTTCAAAGGCATTGTAGCCCGTTTCATCGCGCTCGACCATAGCCCGGTTGCGCCTTTCTCCGCGCCACGATAGACTTAGAGCAAATGTTCCAACATTGGAATGGCCCATGTTTTCATTCATGAATCCATCCACAGGTTCCGAACAAGCCGTTTGGACGGTAGGGGAGTTGACCAGTTACATCCGCGAGATGTTCGATCTCGACTACCGGATGCAGGATGTGGAAGTCACCGGGGAGATTTCCAACTTCACGCGGGCAGCATCGGGGCATCTCTACTTCACCCTGAAAGATAGCGCAGCCCAAATCAAGTGCGTCATGTGGCGGTCTCAGGCCGAGCGTCTGCGTTTTCGCCCCGCCGAAGGAGACGCGGTGTTAGCTCGCGGCCGCATATCCGTCTATGATGCCGGGGGCGTTTATCAATTATATGCCGAGCGACTCCAGCCTGCGGGACGCGGAGACCTGGCTGCGGCCTATGAACAACTAAAGGCATCACTGGCGGCCGAAGGCCTGTTTGACGCGGAACATAAACAAACTATCCCTCGTTTACCCCGCAAGATCGGCATTGTCACATCCTCAGGAGCAGCAGCCCTGAGAGACATCCTCAACGTTTTACAGCGTCGCTACCCGCTGGTATCGGTTCTCATCGCTCCGACCCTGGTCCAGGGTGAGCTGGCCCCGCCGCAAATCGTGCGCGCGTTGCGCTGGCTAGACGGTCGTGATGATATAGACACCATCATTCTCGCCCGTGGAGGCGGATCTATTGAGGATTTGTGGGCATTCAATGATGAACGGGTTGCTCGCGCCATCTTTGCCGCCCGACACCCAATCATTTGCGGCGTCGGCCACGAGACAGATTTCACCATCGCCGATTTCGTCGCCGATCTTCGGGCGCCCACTCCGTCGGCAGCGGCCGAGCTGGCAGTTCCCGACCTCTCAAATATTCGACCAGTGCTTGAGAGTCTCGCTTTCGCTCTAAGGGAATCAATCGACGATGCGTTAGTCATCCGCCGCGAGACATTACGAACCCGGGCACAAGTGTTGGGGTTACTCAGCCCGCGCCGTGTGATCGATGCCAACCGGCAAACTGTCGATACTCTGGCCGGTCGACTTGAACGGTCTGTCCAGCGGACCTTCGACCGATCCGCGAGCCGGCTGGCTATTGCCAGGGCAAGCCTCATCGCCGTTAGCCCGGAAGCAACACTGGCTCGTGGTTTTGCCATCGTGCGCGACGCCGCCGGGCAAGTGATTAAGGAGATATCCCAAGTCGATCCAGGCCAGGCAATAACAATCCAGATCAGCGACGGAAAATTCAATGCACAAGTGACGGGGCAGAATCCCGACTAGTACCCCGGCGGGTCCAGTCTAGTTGCGGCTCCAGAAACCGATCTCGCCCTCAGCCAAACGATGAGGTCGTCCGCCTTGCGTGGGAACGATGAGGATCACGTTACGGCCATTCTCGCTCACGGGCAAGATGATCGCGCTGCTGTCAGGAGACCAGATGCGATGGCTGAGCGCGTATTGATCGAAGAACGGCAGGAACTGGGAAAGATAAAGCTGCGTCGGCTCGAAATCCAGGAGGCGCAAACCCTGGCCTGTTTCGACGTCCACGACCGAGAGCGTTAATAGCCAATGACCGGGTTGGGCAACGGGCAGACGCGCCATTCGGCTCGTCCGGCGACTCTTTTCAGGGCGTGCGGCGTTGATACTGTCATCATAATCCAGATCGTCCAGGGTCACAAAAGCGATCTTCCGCCCGTCAGGCGACCAGAAAAACGCCAACACTGTTTGAGTCGTCAAAATCCGCTCTTCGCCGGTCACCACATCCAGCACGTGGAGCGGCCCCCAGAATGGATGGTCGTTAAACGCCCCGTTGGTAAAGGCAATCTCATCGCGAGCCGGGCTCCAACCTAGTGCCAGCGAGTCTACCCCATCCTGCCCGGTACGTTGACCTGTTTGAGTGTTTAACACGACAAGCGAGCTTAAACCACCCTCGGTTTCTTCAGCGAATGCCCAATAGCGCCCTCCCTGCCCAATGCCGGGCGCCTGGAACTCACCGGGGTCAGCCAGTTTTTCCGCCTGTGGCAGGTCGTCCAGATCGATAAGGGCCAGAGTGTTGCCGGCTTGTTCGCGACCGGCGTGAACCAGGAGCCGGCGGCCATCGCCTGACCAGTCCCAATATAGCGGCGCGCCGGTCGCCACAAGTCGCCTGTCAGAAGTCCCGTCCCCGGCTATGATGTTCAGCCCTAGCACGCCGCGCGCATGGTTGGTCAGAACCCCCATTTTGAGGCTATCTGGTGACCAGTATAAATAAATCGGCGGCTCCAGGGCGCTAAAGTAAACTTGATGGTCGATTAGCGATCCCTGCCGGGACACATCCTCAAGCACGTAGATGCCGCTCCCACTCATACGGTTGCCGATAACAGCCAGGCGTTCACCGTCCGGCGTCCAGGTCGGGAGTTCAAACAACATATTATCGCTGGGAAGTGTCAGCGCGCGACGATCCTCGCCGCTTGGCGACATGGTCTCGATCTGCCCATCGCTGTTAACGATGGCGATCCGGTTTATTTCCGGGACGAATACATTGGTCGAAGGTTCGGCCGTGGGAAGGGCTGCCGCGGCCGCCACAACTGTTGCCGGCTCGGCCGTTGCCTCAGTCGCAGCAATGAGTGGGGCAGAGTTAACCTCTGTCGAGTCAGCTCGGTGCTCGCCACGGGTAATGACGATATGAGCCAGAATAGACGAACCAACCATACTGGCGATCAGAATTGTCGCGACAATCGGGAAGAGACATCCGCAACCGGACAGAAAACGAGACGGCTCAGCCGCGGCAATATCTTCAGGATCTGCTGGATCAAACCAGGGATCGTCGTACATGGGTAGATTGTAGCACCCGGCTGGAAATCGACCCGCACCGGTTCACTATTCATTCAGCAAGTTCAACAATCTCCTCTATGGGCGACCGTGGTAAAATTCTCTCCATGAGTACGCAAGAACCATCTGTGTCGGAAAATGCCCTGTCCGGTTTCATTCGGGCCGCGGGCGTGATCCTCGCTATCTCTTATCCAGTGCTGGCCCTCTCGGCCGGAGTTCGGTCAATCTACCAGCTTTTTCTGAAAGAAGGCGTCACCAACTACCTGCCCGCGGTGCTAAGTGGCATCGCGGCAATATGCTATCTTTTGGCAACGGTGGGGTTCATCGTGCGCAAGCGATGGGCCTGGCGCTTATCGGTTTCAATGCTGGCTTTTGAGTTGGGCATGGTTTTGCTCATTGGGACGCTAAGCCTGTTTGTGCCGGACACCATCGGCCGCACCGTCTGGGGTAATTTCGGCGCGGATTATGGCTATTTTCCCCTCATCCAGCCACTACTTGGCCTCGCCTGGCTGTTCCATAGTGAGACGAGGAAAGTTTACGGAATTGGCCGGTTCGCGACAGAAACTTCCTGAAATGACCTCTGGATTGCGCAAAGCGTCTGCCGCTACCTCGATTGCTTAATCCTCAATCACGTACTCGGCCTGAATAAAACGCCGGGTCTTTGTTTTGGCGCGTATCAATAGCGAATGTGTCTCAGCGTGGCCGCCTTTGTAGCTGATCCCCGGCAACAAGGGCGTGCCCGTGAGTCCGGTGGCGGCGAAGAAAATATCATCACTCGCGACAAGGTCCTCGACGGTGTAAACGCGATGCAAATCCATACCAGCCTGTGAGACGGCGATCCTCTCCTCAGCCGTCTGGGGGGACAGCCGCGCCAGCATACCGCCGCGCAAGGCGCGTACAGCGCACGCCGACAGAGCGCCCTGCGATGCACCACCGACGCCCATCAGGACGTCCACACCTGTATCGGGCATGGCTGCTTCCATTGCGCCTTCGGCATCTCCCTCTTGCCTGAGATAAATTCGCGCGCCGGTCGCGCGTATCTCCTCGATCAAATCGTGATGGCGCAACCGTTGCAGCACCACCACAACCAGGTCTCGCACAGCCTTCTTCTTGGCGCGGGCGATAAGCGCCAGTGTCCAGGCTGCCGGCGCGTCCATACACTCCGGCACGAGAACATGCGCAGCGTCCCGATCGACAACAATTTTATCCAAATATTCCGCCGGGCCGGCCGACCAGATGCTATGGCGTGGGGCAACCGCAACCACGGAGACCGCCCCCGGTTTGCCCTCCACCAGCAAGCGCGTTCCGTCAATCGGGTCCACAGCCAGATCGCACATCATGACGTCCTGGCCGAAAACAATCCCCTCGCCGAGGACGGCCCGACCATCTACAGGGCGATCCTCGCCGATGGCAATACACCCGTTGATGTCCAGCGTTGTCAGCATGTTAAACATAGCATCGGTGGCGGCTGCATGGGCGGCGTCGAAATTACCCGAACCGATCCACCGCCCGGCGGCCAGCGCGGCCGCTTCCGTAACCCTGACCAGATCGAGGCCAATATTGCGCGATGTGGGTATTTGTTCCATCTTCACTCCGCTTGTGATAAGCCTGAACTCTCGGTCGCGTCAAATTCCACGGCAGTCAACAGCCCGGCCGCCTCCCAAGCCAACATTCCTCCGTCAACCAGGCTCACATCGCTATAACCGAGGCTGCGCAAGACAGCCGCAGCGCGCCGGCTTCGTCTGCCGGTTCGACAAACCAGAATAACGGGCTTGTCATCCTGAAGAACCGCCCCTTGCTGAAGCAGCACGGATAATGGAAGGGATTGGGCATCAACGATATGCGAGCGCCGATATTCGCGTGGCTCACGAACATCCAGGATGACGGGTTTTTCCATCGGCGGGAGCGTCCGCAGCATGAGCCACACGTCGCGCGGCGCTTGTGCCGGGACAGCCACCGCGCCATTGGCCACCTCAGCGCTACCTATACCGATCCCCGGCGGCAAAATATCGATAAGATCGAAACGCTTGGGCAGGTTTTGGCATTCCCGAAATACGCGCACAGGGCACTCATAGATACAAACGGCCGGATCCAATACGTGGTGGAACAAATAATCCACGGCATCATCTTCGTCGAGGATATTTCTCTCACCCAAATAGGCAAGACAACCGGTTGTCTCCATCAGACGTCGCGCCCGGCGAGCCACTCGCACAAGAAAAACGTCCCCGCCCCGATCGCGAAAAGTCCGAACCAGGTTCTCCAGCATATGAATGCCGCTAAAATCGATCTGGTTCACCTGGTGCATGCGGATGAGCAAATAACGCTGCCCAGGGTGTCGCGATGCCAGCTCCAAAATTTCTTCCTCGATGTGGCTGACCGCGCCGAAGTACAGATCGCCCTGAATCTCAACAATGCCCAACTGGGGGCAGACCGGCGCTTCCGGGCGATGCGTAAAATGGCGAAAACTTTCGTCGGGGACGACCACCTGCACTCGTGGCGCGCTGGTACGGATCAGATAAAGGACGAATGACAGCAGGATACCGCTAAGAACCGCGAAATCAAGCTCCAGAAACAACGTTCCAAGGAAGGTGACCACCATGATGATAGCGTCGCCCGGAGCGCCTTGAAATATACGGCGTATTTCGCTGCGGTTGATCATGTTGAAGGCGGTGATGATGAGCGTGCCGGCCAGCGCAGATACCGGCATGTAAGCGCCGACAGGCCCCATCGTGAGCATCACGAGCAACACGATTAACCCGGCAAAGACAGAGGCCAGCCTCGTCCTGGCTCCCGCGCGAAACTTCACGGCCGAAACAGAAAAGGAGCCGGATGTAGCATACCCACTGAACATGCCGGAAAAAATATTGGCGATGCCCTGGCCGACGAATTCCTGGTTGTTATCGAGCCGCTGCCGGGTCTGAGTCGCCAATGACCGCGAGACGGCCGTCGTCTGCACCAGTCCGATGGCGGCAATTGCCAGCGCGCCGGTGGATAACCGGCCGATCAATTCCAGGTCCAGAAAGGGTAGCCGGGCAATCGGCGGCACACTGCTCGGAAGATCGCCGATGACAGCCACATCCGCGGCGCGTTCACCCAGCAGGAAGACCACGAGGGAGGCCAGGCCGATGGCGATCAAAGGGCCAGGCAGGCGCGGAGCAATTCGCCGCAGGAGGACGATCACCAGCATCGTACCGATGCCCAGGGCAGCTGTGAGAGGCTCGATCTCGGGCAAAGCGCGGATCGTGCCCTGTAACCCCGTCACCACGTCAGCCCGCGGTACAGTCAGCCCCAGCAGGGGATCGATCTGATTGAGCGCAATAAGCACACCTGCTCCGGTTGAAAAACCGACGATGACCGAATGGGAGACGAAGTTGACGACAAACCCCAGACGCAGCAATCCTAGCGTCAACTGAAACACGCCGACCATGATAGTCATCAAACCGGCGGCAACAATGAACCCGGTAGAATTAGGCGCAACCAGGATGGCCAGGGTCGAAAAAAGGAGTAGCGACGTTGTATTCGTGGGGCCGGAATGGAGTTGGTCGGAAGAGCCCCACAGGGCAGCGGCAATCCCGCCGACAACGGCCGTATAGAGGCCCATTTTTGGCGGCAACCCGGCCAGGAGAGAATAGGCAATGGCCTGGGGGAGCATGATGATCCCGACTGTCAGGCCGGCGAGCAGATCGGGGCGCAGGTTCTCGCGGTTATAGCCGGAAATGAGCCGCGCAGGTTGTTGAAGGTAACGCAGAGCGGGCGCTATTGCATCCCGTGGTGACCATTTGAAAAACGCGGCTGTCTCCACGCCGCCTCCCATCGACACGCTGAGCGGTCGATTCAACAATGCTCTTCAACAAATAGAATATTAGCCGGACGCATTTTATTTGATATCGATCCGGCCGGCAAAATTGAAAAATGTCTTACTCAACTTCTAGCAGTCGATAGGGGTAAACGTTCTCGATTTGGGTCTCTTCAAAAACTGTAGAGGTGATCTCATCCTGTCGATAAATGTGGATGTGGCCGTGGAGATGGTAGCGTGGCTTGAACATGCGTAAAAAGCTGAGAAACACTTTAAAGCCTGTATGGGGCAAGTCCGGCCGGTCGTGGATTCCAAATGGAGGCGAATGGGTTACCAGAATATCCAGCGCGCGGCCGAATCGCTGACGGTTCCATAACAGCCGGGGCACCATCTGGGCCACAACCATGCGCATTTCGGATTCAGAGTACATGTAATCCGAGCGAGACTTGTAGCGCATGGAGCCTTGCATCCCGGCCAGGATCAACCCCTTGTGAGTGACGATTTTACCGTGAATATCGACGCCGCCACGCACCCCGCGCCAAACACTGCCGTCGGCCGCATACTGCTCAATCCCGTCGTGATTCCCGCGAACGAATACCAACGGAGCATCCAACGCTGAAGTGAGGAAATCGAGGTAATAGAACGGTAAATCCCCACAGCCGATGATCAAATCAATATCGGGAAACATCCGGCGCGTCTGGCCGCTGTACAGCTTGTCCAGCACGCGATCGCTGACGGCCAGGATTCTCATGGGTCGGGCCACTCGCGCGAGCGATTTTGCTCCAGCTTTGTAAGGATGGCTTGCTCAAGATCGATGCCGGAGACGTCGGCCAACTGGAGCAGGTATAGGGCGACATCGGCCAGTTCACCGGCCAGCGCGTCGGTTTCACGAGCCGAATCGCGCCATTGAAAATGCTCCAGCACTTCCGCAGCTTCCAGCACCAGGGAAATCGCCAGATTGCGGGGAGTCTGCGGCTTGGGTGAATCAGGCGCATACCAGCCCTTTCCCGCAACAAAATCGTGCATCAGCGTTTCCAGCTCTTTAAGATCCATCGCGTGAACATTTTAACCGAAAAGCGAAACCGCCGGCCACCGATTGATTGCGGCGGCCGGCGGCGAGTTTTATTCAGCTGGTCAGACTGCTTGCAACCAGGCTAAAAAATCGTTAGCCTCTGCGAGCGTTGGGACCGCCTGCGGGGGTATCTCTATTCAAGCCTAGAGGCGTTCGGCAACGTAGGCAGTCAGGTCAGCCAGTCGAGAAGCATAACCCCACTCGTTGTCGTACCAGGTCACAACCTTGATGAAGTTGCCGTCAACGACATCGGTCGACAGCGCGTCCACTGTCGTGGAGGCCGGATCGCCCTTCAGGTCCATCGAGACGAGCGGTTCCTCGCTGTAGTTGAGGACCTTGCCCAGCCAGCCCGGGGCCTCGGAAGCCGCCTTCAACGCGGCGTTAAGCTCTTCCTTGGTGGTCGATTTCTCAATCTCGGCCGTCAGGTCGACAACCGACACCGTGACGGTCGGCACGCGGAAGGCCATGCCGTTGAACTTGCCCTTCAGATCAGGCAGTACCAGGCCAACAGCCTTGGCAGCGCCGGTGGAGGTCGGGATGATGTTGTTGGCGGTGGTGCGGGCGCGACGCAGGTCCTTATGGGCCACGTCCAGAATGCTCTGGTCGTTGGTCATGGCGTGGATCGTCGTCATGAGGGCGCGCTTGATGCCGAAGTTCTCGTGGATGACCTTGGCGACCGGGGCCAGGGCGTTGGTGGTGCAGCTGGCATTGGAGATCACGTTCTGGGTGGCGGGATCATAGGTCTCTTCGTTAACACCCAAAACGAAGGTGCCGTCGATATCCTTGCCGCCCGGAGCGGAAATGATGACCTTCTTCGCGCCGGCGGTCATATGCGCGCCGGCCGTAGCCTTGTCGCGAAAGCGCCCCGTGCACTCCAGCACGATATCGACGCCCAGCTCGCCCCACGGCAACTTGGCGGGATCCTTCTCGGCGTAGCTCTTCAACTTCTGGTCGTCGACGTAAATATCGCCGTCGCGAACTTCGACCTTGCCCGGGAATTTGCCATAAGTCGAATCATATTTGAGAAGGTGCGCGTTTGTCTCCGCCGGCATTAGGTCATTGATGGCTTCGACATCCAGAATGCCCTGGTAATTCTCGTAGATTGCCTTGTAAACCTGGCGGCCAATACGGCCAAAGCCGTTGATACCAACTTTGATAGCCATTAAAAATCTCCTTTCGTAGTGAAATGGTAGTTCAGGTGTTAAGTGTGTAGTTTTCGTGGAAGCGCGCTCGGAGCCAACCCAAGCGCACTGGTCATTATTATACCCCAGGTTTCAACTTTCTAAAAGTAGCAGAGCACACTTCGTGACAAATGTCATGCCCGGCTCATGACATTTCAGACCCAACTCAGGCCAACAATTTCAGCACAACTCGAGCCAATTTCCGGCTGTCATGCCGCCACGGGCGGGCTTCGTCAACCAGATCGCCCGTAACCAGTTGAACCCCTTCAACCACTCCCAGTGGAACAAATTCGGTGTGACCTCCGCCTGTATCGGCCGGTATCGAATAATTATCGTTCGCCACGACAACGTCCAGGAAATCACCGGGCAGATGACGCCGCAGCGCGTCGACATGATCGGCCACCGAATAGCCGTCGGTCTCGCCGGGCTGGGTTGCCAGATTACAGACGTAAACGACCTTCGCCCGGCTATGCAGGAGAGCCTCCGCCAGATCGGTCACGAGTAGATTGGGCAGAATACTGGTATAGAGGCTGCCCGGCCCCAGAATGATGAGATCAGCCTGAAAGATCGCCCTTAGCGCGGGGGGATAGGCTCGGCAAAGCTCCGGCTCAAGGCGAACTCGTTCGATGCGGCCGCCTGCCTTCGGGATGGCTGATTCACCGGCCACCTCGACTACTTCACTATCCGACATGGCTATCTCGGCCACCAGGGACACATTTTCCAAGGTTGACGGGAGCACCTGGCCGCGCAGTGCCAGCACTCTTTGGGCAGCCAGCAGCGCTTCGTCAAAGCTGCCGGTTATTCCCGTCAGTGCCGCCAGCAACAGGTTGCCGAAGGCATGGCCATGCAATCCCTGCTCCGCAGAATTATCGTGCCTGTCACCGTCCAATTGCGTGCCGAATCGGTATTGGAGAACCTGGGTCATTAGGGTCTCATCGCGCGCCAGGGCAGCCAGATTATTGCGAAAATCGCCCGGCGGCAGAAGGCCCAGTTCCTTGCGCAGGCGGCCGCTGCTGCCCCCGTCGTCAGCCACCGTGACGATGGCTGTGATATTGCTCGTGTATTCGGTCAGCCCGCGCAACAGGGACGGCATCCCCGTGCCGCCGCCGATGGCGACTATACGCGGGCCACGATCGCGTTGACGATACTCATAGAGAGAATCGACAACAGCGCCTTGCGGGGCGCGCAATGGTTCGACCAGATTCTTGCCGATCTTGATCACCGCCAACAGCATGATCGCCCCACCGATGACGAGTGGAATGAGGATGCGACCCCAAAGCGGCAACCCACCTGTCACCGGGAATTCATCGACCAACGATAACCACCCCAGACCAAACACCGCCGCGCCGGCGAACAGCACCACCAGCCAGCGTTTCACGCCGATGCCGACCGTTAGCCAGCGCCGGCGAGCGTACAGCGACGCACCCAGGCGACGTACAAAGCTCATCGCCTTACCCTTCCGGCCAACCCGTATTTCTCAGGCGCGTCAAAAGCACCGGCGGAAACTCGGCATAGTTCCCGCTCCAGGATGTCAGTTTGTCAGGACGGTGAGTCGGTGGGAACGCCGCCTCCTCCAGCGCGTCGAGGACAAACCCGGCGCTCAGAAACGGAGCGAGCAACTCCTGAAGCGGGCGATGGAAGTATGGCTGCGACATGGGTTGACCGCGCAGGGCAATTCCGGAAGACGTGAACGCAGTCAGGTAGGCGGACAGCTTCAGGAAGTGGCGCGTCGCCATATTCTTGCCGTCGTCGGCCGTCTCGGTTTGAAAGGTGACATGCAACCCATTGAAGCAGGGGTGCATCACCGAGAAGATGAATCGCCCGCCGGGCCGGAGCAGACGACTTAGGCCTTCGGCCATTGGCGCGATGTCGGCCATGTCGAACAGCGCCATGTTGCATACAGCGGCATCGAAGGAGTGCTCACCCAGGGTAAGCAGGGCCATAAGGTCAGTAGCGTCGAGGATGTGGTAAGTGATTCGCCCGTTATATTCAGCAGCCCTCACCCGCGCCCGCTCGATGAGGCCGGTCGAGAAGTCAAACCCCACCACCGTTGCGCCCATCTCGGCCAGCCTAAGGGCATAGAGACCATTGCCGCAAGCCGCGTCCAACACGCGTTCCCCCGGCTGCAACCCGAGCAGACGGACAAGCCGCGGCCAGATGAGCAGGTTGACGAAATCATTGCCCGCCTCACCCATGTAATCGTCCCAATGAGCGGCGTTGGCTTCCCAGGCCCGCCGCGCCGCCTCATTATGCCATACGGGGTTTTCGTCTGTCACTGCTCCCCCTATCGCTCAGCGTCACAGGCTGCGTCCCATAATTGACGTGTAATCTCAATGTGACCGGTGTGCAGGGCGGTGTGCTCCAGGGCGTGCAGGATGGCCCAGGTAGTCGTGACCCTGCGGCCGGACGTGGCCACCGCCCGCACAACAGACAGGTCGACCGGCGAAAGCCCGCCCAACACCGAACGGCTGTGGGTGAGGACTGCCCGGCTTCGCTCGATCAATTCCGTCGCGTTGACGCCGTTGGCCTTGAACTCCGCTTCCCGGTCACGGCCTGAATCGTCGCCGCCGGCCACATCGCCAATCCAGAAGCGTTGCGCGCCTATCGTGTGCGTCACCAATACACCCAGGGAATTCATCCCCGGTCCGGGTTGCCAGTCGAGCGCTTCATCGGGCAACCCTTCGATCGCCCCTTCAATCGCACGGTGCATGGCCTCCAGACGTTCGGCTATCTCAACCAGCATTATCTCCATCCCTCACCTCCTTCAGATTAATGACGTTCCCGTGAAATTGCATTATACCAGCATCACATCAAGGCCGAACCGATTTAAAAGGTCGAGCTTGCCGATTGTCGTAGCCTGCTGTATAAGTCTGTTTATCTGTCGCCTGGTATAGTGACAGCCGCCTTGAATACACCCTGAACCACCCCCTCGTTGCTATGCATCAAACCAGCCAAAGCCGTCATACGCCCAATCGCGCCTACCTCGTCCTGATGTTAAGCCTGCTGGGTATGGCGTTTTCAGGCATCTTCGTGAGTCTGGCCGGCGCGCCGGGGGCGGTATCCGCCTTCTACCGCATGAGTATTGCGACTCTGGTATTGGTGTTTCCGTTCATGCGCGGCATTCAGCGCGAGGGCCGACCAACGCGGCACGAGGCCTTGATCGCCATTCTGGCCGGGTTATTCTTTGCCGGAGACCTGTTCTTCTGGAACACCGGCATCCTGATCAGTGGAGCCACCACCCCTACCCTGATGGGCAACACCGCGCCGATCTGGGTCGGTCTGGGGGCGATGATCTTTTTTCAGGAACGGCCGGGTCGGCTGTTCTGGGTTGGGCTGTTGGTTGCCATTGGCGGCGCGGCCGTCGTACTGGGCGTCGATGCCCTGAATAACGCCGGGTTAGGCTCGTTCTTCGGCATCCTCTCCGGCATGTTCTATGGCGCGTACTTCCTGGTAGTTCAGCGTAGCCGCCAGACTCTAGGCACGTTGACATCGTTCTGGCTGTCGGCCGCCGGCTCTTCCCTGGCGCTGGCACTCATGGCGCGAGTATTGGGTCAACCTCTGACGGGTTACACTCCCCTCACCTATCTCTATCTGATCGCTCTGAGCCTTCTCGTCCAGGTGGGTGGGCAAATGGGTGTCGCCTACACCCTCGGCTACCTGCCCGCCTCCATAGTATCTCCTACACTTCTGCTCCAACCTGTACTGACCGGGTTATTGGCCGTGCCCATCCTGGGCGAGCGGATTTCCATCGTCCAGATATTCGGCGGAATCGCTGTGCTGGTGGGCGTCTACATCGTTCATCGGAGCCGGCAGGAGAATCGCGCTGGGCGCGAGTAAACCTCGCCGGTCGGTTCTTGTGTGTCGCGCCCGATCCGGTTGCCCGGACATGCGCATCACATATAATCTTCACAAATCGAACGGAGGCAAAACCCGATGAATGAAAAAACAACAGCTTCACTGCTCGCCCGTCTAAACATCGCGCCGGTCAACCGGGGCGTCTGCACCGGGCCGGAGGCGTGGCTCGACTCAGGCGCGACTCCTATCACGTCCTGGAACCCCACAACAGGCGCGCCAATCGCCCAGGTCGTCCCGGCTACGCCGGACATTTATGATAGAGTGGTAAGCGAAGCCGAAGCCGGTTTCGCTGCCTGGCGTGATTGGCCCGCGCCGCGCCGCGGCCTCCTCGTCCGCGATCTCGGCGTGGCTACCCGCGAGGCGCTCGAACCGCTCGGCGAACTCATCTCGCTGGAGATGGGCAAGATTCGCGCCGAGGGCATCGGCGAAGTCCAGGAGATGATCGACATCTGCGACTTCGCCACCGGCCTGTCGCGGCAGCTCTACGGCCTGACCATGCACTCGGAGCGGCCGGGACACCGGATGTACGAGCAGTGGCACCCATTGGGGCCGATCGGCGTCATCACCGCCTTTAATTTTCCGATTGCCGTCTGGTCCTGGAATGCGGCCATCGCCGCCGCCTGTGGCGACACGGTCATCTGGAAGCCGTCGGAATTGACCCCCCTCACTGCCGTTGCCCTGCAACACATCGCCAATCGCGTCATGGCTGATTACGGCGTGAGCGGCGTGTTCAACCTGGCGGTTGGCGGGCCGGAGATCGGCCGCCTGATCGCCAACGACTCGCGGCTGCCTCTGGTCTCCTTCACCGGCTCAACCAAGGTCGGCCGCACGGTAGCCCAGACAGTCGCCGGACGGCTGGGACGGACCATCCTGGAGCTGGGCGGTAACAACGCCATCATCGTCGCCGCCGATGCCGACCTCGATCTGGCGGCGCGCGCCATTTTGTTCGGCGCGGTCGGCACGGCTGGACAGCGCTGCACGTCCACCCGGCGCGTCATCGTCCATCGCGACGTGGCCGGAGATTTGGCCGAACGACTGGTTCGCGCCTATCGGCAAGTGCCGGTGGGCGACCCGCTGGCCGAGGGTACCCTGCTGGGACCGCTGGTGACAGATGCGGCCGTCGAACACATGACTGCCGCCGTCCGCCAGGCTGTCGCCGAGGGCGGCGAGGTACTGACGGGCGGCAACACGCTGCCGGCCGTCGGTCCGCAGTTCGTCGAACCCACTATTATCCGTATGCCCGCCCAGACGGAGATAGTCGGCCGCGAGACGTTCGCCCCGGTACTGTACCTGCTGGAGTACGACTCTCTGGCTGACGCCGTCCGGCTGCACAACGAAGTGCCGCAGGGGTTATCCAGCGCCATCTTCACCGATAGCTTGCGCACCGCCGAAGCTTTCCTGGCGGCCACCGGCTCTGACTGTGGTATCGCCAATGTCAACATCGGAACGTCAGGGGCAGAGATCGGCGGCGCGTTCGGCGGAGAGAAAGAGACGGGCGGCGGCCGCGAGTCCGGCTCCGATGCCTGGAAGGGTTACATGCGTAGACAGACAAACACCATCAACTGGTCGAAAGACCTGCCTCTGGCACAAGGGATTCGATTCGATAGTTGAATCGATCTGATAAATCGTCAATGAGTCCTCGCACATTGATCCTGTCGCTGATTCTGGTTCTCGCAACCGTTTTCGCCTGCCGTCCGGCATCATCGGCCGCGCCATCTACCGCCATAGCTAAAGCCAATGCCGAAACACCTGCATCACCGGCTACCCAAAATGAGGCTCGGACCGAAACGACCGTGTCCCCTACCGTAACAGTCCACCCCCGAACTGAAACGGCCTTGTTACCCTGCGAGGTGTTTCCCACGGACAACATCTGGAACACACCGATCGATCGCCTCCCGGTACATCGTTTGTCCGATGCCTATATCGATACAATCGGCCGCGACGTCGAATTTCACCCCGATTTCGGCTCCGGCATCTGGCCGCCCGAGGACGGCGGTCCGATCGGCATCCCTTATGTGATAGTGCCCGCAAGCCAGCCAACGGTGCCGATAGACTTCTACTACCCCGACGAGAGTGACCCCGGCCCCTATCCCATCCCGCCGAACCCACCCATCGAGGGCGGCCCGAACAGCGACGGCGACCGGCACATCCTTGTCTTGCAGGAAGAAACCTGCCTGCTTTATGAAGTGTATGACGCTCATCCCCGCGAGGACGGCGGTTGGGATGCCGGATCAGGCGCGATCTACGACCTGCGCTCCAACGCACTGCGACCCGCCGGCTGGACGTCAGCCGACGCCGCTGGATTACCCATCCTGCCCGGGCTGGTGCGTTATGACGAGGTGGCCGCCGGGGAAATCACCCACGCGCTGCGGTTCACGGCCCCGGAAACGCAACGAGCCTTTGTCTGGCCTGCGCGCCATTTTGCCTCCGACCTGACGGACAAGCGGTTCCCACCGATGGGTCAGCGGTTCCGGCTGCGGGCTGACTATGACATCAGCGGGTTCCATCCGCAGATTCAGGTTATCCTGCAAGCCATGAAGCGCTATGGCATCATCCTGGCCGACAACGGCTCGTCGTGGTACGTGTCCGGTGTGCCCGATGAGCGCTGGGACAATGACGTGCTTCACCAGCTTGACAGGCTGACGGGTAACGACTTCGAAGCCGTGGATGTGTCGGCGCTCATGGTCGATCCTGATTCGGGGCGAGCGGCCGTACTGGATGAAGCCCTGTTCCTGCCTATGGTTAATCAGGAGCTTTTCAATTAGCGCGTCACATCGATAAACCGAACACCATCAAAACCCGGCACCATTGCCTTCACCGGACAATCATCGGCAGGTAGATGGGGTAGTTCGTCGGAGGCCGTGGTGTGATGGAAGGCGCGATTGTCGGCGGCGCGGTCGCAGTAGCCGTCATGGTGTGAGTAGGCGTCGGCGTATCAGTCGGAGTGACCGTGTGCGTGGCGGTTGGCGTTTCGGTGGGTGTGGACGTCGGCATATCGGTCGCCGTGGACGTTGGAGTCTCGCTTGGCGCTTGTGTATCCGTCGGCATTGGCATGGGAGTGTCGGACGGAACGGGTGTGGGGGTGTCGGTCGGTGTGGGTGTAGGTGGTACCGGGCCGATCTCCGCGGCACCCAGAACCACAACAGGCGGTTGCTCGATGGTGTCGATGACCGACGCCACAGCCGCGAACGTCGTCTCGTCTACCAGCCCGATAGTCAGGTAGCGCGGCACATCCTGCAGGTAACGGCTGTTTCCCGATCGTCCGAAGCCCAGAATCGTCATAAGCTTGTCGGTGCTGGGCACATAGGAATCAACGAACTCATCATCCGGCCGGTGGGCGACAAATAGCGAGCGGCCCAGCGATGGATCGGTGAAATAGACCCACTCGGTATCCACCAGATCGCCCGTCCAGCTCTCCCCGGCTGTTGTGGTCGTACCGTCAGAACGCGTCACCAGGTCGGTCGCCAGATCCAGCTTGCCACCCGGCGTGCCCTCATATTGCAGCCAAAATTTCTTCCCGGCGGCAATCTTCAGCACGCTCATCGTCGCGTAGGTCGGATAAACTTCCCACATGGTCACCCACTGCCCGTCTTGGCTGCCGGCACGGATTGTCACTTTCAACGGCCCACGTCGGGAGATACTGCTGTCCACACTGGTTCGCCCGGGGTGAAAGTATCCGCCATCATTGGGATGCACCATGTTGGGGATACCTCGATAGTCGCCTGCGCCATTGGCGGCCGGGTTCCATGAGATCCAGTCCTTCTCGTCAACGTCAAACATGGAGGCAAAGCCGCCGCCGGTTTTGTGGAGGTGGTAGGTGGCGTTGTCGGTCACCAGACGAAACGTCTCGAAACCATAAACATCGGTGATCGTGCTGGCGGTGACGCGATTGGAAAATTTCAGTGGTGTGAACGAATCGCCTGTAACGTCGAAGTAGACGTGATATTGGCGCACACCACCGGCCGGTGTATCGCCGGTCATCAGGACGACAAGCGTCCCGGCGGCCTTGCTGACGGGATCATAGTCAGCGGCGCGGTCGAACTGAAAAGGGACTTCATCATCGACGATTTCATCATCTTCAATTTCTACAACGCGCATTGAATCGATATCGAATTTGCTATGCTCACCCACCTCGTCCAATAGCTGGGTGAAATTGATGTCGATCTGGGCAACCCCGTCATGACGTTCCAACCCGGCGGCATCGACCCCAAGAGACACACGATAACCCCAGAGCGTATCCCACCATGGATCATCCGCGGCCGCCGGTTGCGTTGGCCAAGCGCCTGCCAGAACCGCGCCGAAGCAAAGGACACCAATCCCGACCAGCAATAATCGTGGTTTCATATATGGCTCCCCGGCAACCTGAACCCGCCCCGGCAAGAGCAGGGACGAGTTCAGGTCATATAACGATGCGAAACGAGGATTATTCGATGTCGAAAGCGTCGAAAGCCTTCAGACCGTGTTCTGCCGAATTCCAGAAGAGGTTATAGGTGCAATTGGTGGTCGGGTTACCGACACTGCCGGGTACGCAACGGAATATATCAGTTCCATTGCCCTTCATGCCACTCAGATTAAAGGCGTCGAGCACGCTCAGGTAAATATCCCCATTGGTGGCTACGTCTGCCCCAACGATATCCTCAGGCCCCAACCCGGCATTTTGCGAGCCGTCAAGGTAGACCCCCAGCACTCCACCATTTACGCGCAACAGATCCTCATCCTGTCCCTTGGGAAGACCCGGCACGGTGTAGGATCCGCTGGTACTCACCAGCAGGTCGCCGTTCGTGTCGAAGGCAATGGCGTCTACATCTTCAGCGGCAACCGACAGACCGTATAGGGAACCGTCGAAGTAGAGCGAGAAGGCAGTGCCATCATACTTGACCACATCGCTGTCGGATATTAACCCCAGTCCGGGCACGTTCAGCTTGGCGAGAAAGCTGAGATATAAATCCGTACCATCAACCGCCAGGGCATCGACATTGGCTGAAGCGGGCAGACCGGCGGCCGTGCCGTCAAAGACGCTGGACCACTCGCAGGTGTTGGCGTCATACTTCAACACATCCTCATCAGGATAGGTAACGCCGTCGATGGTGACGTTGCCCTTCGGGCTGAGATAATAGACATATGGTTGGCTGTTGCACACCGGCCCACCACCGCCGCCATCGTCACCACTATCATTGCTGCCGGTAATGTTCAGCGGTTTATAGGCGTCGTTGACAACAGGTCGAACACCATTGATGTTCGTTTCATCGACGAAGCCAAACGTAAACTGGTTCGGTTTATCGCTCAACAGGCGCAAATTGCCGTTACGGCCGAAGCCGAAGATGGTCATCGCGCCACCGGTGTCGGGTTTATAGCCGTCTACCTTGGTATCTTCCTGATGGTGGATCAGGTAAAGTGAACGCTCCGTAGACTGGTCGGTGACGAAAACCCATTCATCGCCGGGGATATCGGTCGTCCACGTGCCCGCGGCGGTGATGCTGTCGCCATTGGAGCGGGTCAGCCGGTCGGCATTGCCTCCGCTGGTCTCCAACGAACCACCCGGCACACCCTCATAAAGCCACCAATAGTTAGCCGATCCCGCCTTGACAACAGTCATCCGGGCGTAGGTTGGGAAGATGTCCCAGCGTACTTCCCAATCACCGTTGTTGCTTGTCGAACGGAATGAGGCCTTCAGCGGGCCGTCGCGCAACACAGCCGTGCCTATCCCGGTGCGTCCCGGGTGGAAATAACCGCCATCGTTGGGATGCACCATGTTGGGAATCCCGCGGAAGTCGCCTGAGCCGCCGGAGGCCGTGTTCCAGTCAATCCAGTCATTGCTGTCGGCGTCAAAGAGCGTGGCGAAACCACCGCCGGGTTTATGATAGTAGTAGTCGGCGACGGCAGTGACGATGTGGATACTCTGGTATCCCTTGTGCGACACACCATCAGTCAGCGTTACCTGGTCGGTAAAGGACGGCGCGCTGAACCCGCCGGCTGTATCGAAGTGGAGGCGATAGGAGCGTGTAGCGTTGTCGGCCGTGTTGCCGGTCATAAGAATCGTCAGCACGCCGCGCGCCTTTGTAGTGGCGTTGTAATTGGAGAACGGATCGAACTGAAAGGGTACATTGTTGTCAATTACCCCGCCGTCCATCTCATCGACGCACAGGGAGTTGAGGTTAATGGCTCCCGAACCACCCTGAGCGGCCAGCAGCGGCGTCAGATCGAGATTCACTTCGGCCGGTTTGTCGGTGCGGGCGAAGCCGCCCGCATCCAGGGTGATGTCATGGAAGTACAGTTGTCCTGTATTGCACGAGCTCAACGCCGCCGCGCGACGGCCGCCCGAACCGGCGAACAGGGATAAGGCCACAAGGGTGACGAAAACCGACACCAGGAGCGCGCGAATCAAACGTCCGTAACGGGCGCTCGTCCCATAGTGAATTGTCTGGGGATTGGGCATTCTACAGGATCCTCACTTAAGGCATGATTACGATCAAATACACGCTCATGTCAACTAAGCCAAACGAACGTGGACACTGGTACTATAGTACCAGTTCCTTACAATATGAATGAAGATCATATCAAGATTTCATAAAAAAGGAGCGGCACCCCGTAGGGCGCCGCTCCCTATCAGAAGTCGGCATCGGCCGCTATCGTTTAGGGCAAATCACCCTGCAACTGCAGTCCGTCCACCTTGGCCGTAAGACCGTTTGCCGGGGCGCTGAAGTATGGCCCACTGAACGTTCCCGAACCGATGTCATAGCGGTAGACCATTGAGTGACCACCCGAGGCACTATCGACGTTGAATGTGCCGCGTGTCGTCAGATAGATCACACTGCCGTCATCAGATGCCGAGATGCTGTCCGTCGCGTTCCTGGGCATGCCTTCGGCGCTGCCGTCCAGCACCATCGTCCAGAAGCCGGTGGTGGTCGGCCCCAGGTTCGTGGCGCAGAATCCGAGCACATCCTCGCCGCCGAACTTGATCGCCGGCTCACCGGGATTGTTCACCCGACCCGGGCCCTGGGTGCTAATAAGCAGGTAGGCCTGGCATGAGCCGCCGACCGGGGAAAGCGAACCGTCCAGCACATGGAGGCCATCGATCTTTTCCTGCGTCATCTGCGTCAACCCAACGTCCTGGCCGTCAAACCAGACAGAGAAGGCGCTGCCGTCCCAGCGAACCAGGTCCATACCATCAACCAGATCGACAAGCCCCGGAACAAGCCGTTTGTTTTGGGTGAAACTCAGGATGAGTTCCTGCCCGTTGGGATCCGGGATGTAGATGGCGTTCAGGTTGTGTTTCCACTTGCCGGTTGGGGCAAGGCCGGCGTCTGAGCCGTCGAACCAGACCGACCAGGCGCTGCCGTCCCACCTGAGCACGTCCTCGCTGCCGAAGGACAGCGGCCCAACACTTCCAGCAACCGCGGTCGACATGAAGACATCATCAGAGGACGCGGGGAGAAGCGTCAGACCGACGATCATCGGGTCGTGGTCGGATGCGCGGAACGCGCCGGCATCGTAGAAGCTGGTGATCTGCCCGGGCGACTTAAACTCCGTGTTGTAATCAAGCACGATTGGCTCGTCGGCATTGATATGCCATTCAGCCGCGCCGGTTACCTGCGGCGTCAATGTCGCATTGGACAACCCGTAGTCGAGATAGCCCCATTCGCCGTCAAAAACATAGGAATAGGCGTCGGTGGGGTGGAAGGCGGCGGCCAGGTCGGTATAGCCGGCGGCCACCAGGTGGTCAATCGGGGTCTCCTTGGCGTAGCTGTTCAGATCGCCAATGATCAGCACGTCGGGATCGCCGCTGCCGGTCGGATCAGTCGCCAGCCAGCTGGCGAGCGCCGCCGCGGCGGCTGTGCGCGTGCCGTTGCAATTGCCGCCCCAAACATCGGGCACATCGTCAGGAGCGCCGCCACAATTTGAGCCTTTCGACTTGAGATGATTGACGACGACCGTCAGCTGCTCGCCGGAGGCGATTTCCTCAAACGTCTGGGCCAGGGCCGGGCGATTGCGCGACGTGTCGAAGTTGGGATCGACGCCGGAATCCAGGACAGCATAGTTGCCGACCAGGCTCACAGTCGCTGTCTTGTAGATAAAGCCGACCTTGATCGCGTCGCCGCCGAGGACGCCCGTGTCGATGAAATCATACGTTCCCGCGCCAAAATGGGCGTTCAGGCCGTCGACGATACTCTCCAGCACCGGGTCGGTTCCGTCGTTGGCCGGGTTGGCGGCGGCATTGTTCTCCAATTCGTTCAGACCCACAATGTCGGCATCGAGGGCGATGAGGACATTGAGCATCTTGTCGCGCTGACGGTTGAACTCGGTGAGCGAATCAGCGCCGCGGCAATCCAGACTGGCCAGCGGACCGCAAATATCGGGACCTGGATCAACCGTGGTGAAGAAGTTGAGCGTGTTCATGCCGACCACGGTCAACGTGCCGGGAACGACCGGTGGCGCGGCCGGACGCGGGTTGTCGTGGCTCCAGGCCACAGCTCCCGTCGGGTGGATGCGAAAATCTTCCGTTGGGTCGAAGTAGGTCAGCACTCCGCTCAGACCGGTCGTGGTGTCGCCGCCACGCAGCGTATTGAGCGCCGACAATCCCGGAGCCGGATAGATGACGGGATCAGGATTCTGGTTCGTCAGCCCGTCGTCAAGCACGATGCTGCGCAGGATGTTGGCGTTACGGACAGCCTGGGCCGACGCGCCGGGTTCGCCGGCGTGGGTCGGCACGGCCAAACGGCCGCCCTGCGATAACAAGACCTCACCGTAGCGACCAAGAGTATAGACCTCGGTCACGGTCAATTCCTGGGCAAAGGAGACCGCCATGCCCTCGTACTTCTCGTAGTCGGAGAGCGCCGTCACGGGCAAAGTAACCGAAGCCGGCGTGGGCAGCGTGTTGCCGGTCGAGCAAACCTCTATCGCCAGCGGACCAACGATCTCGGTCAGCGTGTCCGGCGCATCACCAAAATCGTCAACCTTGCCCTCGACGCGCACCTTGTCGCCCACGGCCACATCGATAGCCGGGTTCTGGCCGTCAAAGACGAAGACGCCTTCCGATGTGTTCGGATCGGCATCGACGTCGGCATCCTCTTCCTGCACGAAGAAGCCGCTCAATTCATTGGGCGGATCAGCCGTGTAATCCTGGAAGTCGCCGACGACGATTGCCTCGACTATCACCGAGGTACCGTCCAGCGGGCTTGTCGCGCCGTTCCCCTGGATGTCGTGAATCGGATTGATCGTCCCCGTGCCGCACAAGGGGGCAAAGATAGTGAAGTCGAAGACGTAATCCGCCGCCATATTGTTCGGCGTTCCGTCCTGATCGGCTACCTGCGTCGCCAGTACGGTGACGGTGACCGTCTCTCCGGCGGTAAAGTCGGCCGGATCGAGGGTGAAGGTCAGGTTATCGCCGGTGGTTGGGGTCAGGTTTTGCGTGCCGCTGCTGCTGCCGACGACCGAGATCGTGCCGCTGACGGTGACCGCCTCGCTGAAAGTGATGGTGATATTGGTGTTAGCGGCCACGCCGATGTCATTGTCGGCAGGGCTGGTGCTGGTGACGGTGGGAGCGACATCACCCGCAGGGCAGTCATTCGCCACGCCCGGGGTGCTGGTTCGAAGTGTAAAATCGACGTTGTTCACATCGGAATCAACCCCGTCAGCACAACGGGAAATACTTTCCGCGGGCGCCGGAGCCACTGCCCCGGTATCTGCCAAACCGATGCCGGAACCTTCCGTATAGGGCGCCTGGCTGTTGCCTTCATAACTGACCGCATCAATGAGAGTCCCACCCAGCCACAAGCCAAGCGCGTCAGGCGCGCCGTTCTGGATATAGTCGGTATTCGTCGAATCATCGAAATCACAATTCGCCACCGTGCCGCCGCAGATCACATAATAGTCACCGGCTGCCAGACTGTAGCTTGGCAGATCCAGAGTTCTGTAAGTGCTACCCGCGCCACTCGCATTCCAAAATACGACGCTATATGGGTCGAGATCAATTGAACTCGCGCTAACGTTCTTGATCTCCAGGAATTCAATCGTGTCAGTGCCTGGCTGGTCATAGTCGACCTCGTTAATTACCAGGGTCGTCGAAACAGCTCGAACTCCTGTCGCGCCCGCAATAAAAAAGAGCATTAAGAGCAGGGCGGTTATTCCCACAGCTCTTAATGCCGTGCCACGGTTAACGGTTCGGGAATGGGTCATCTTTTTTATGCTCTCCTTAAAAAAGGCAAAGTAAATGTTGCGCCGGTGAGCCGTTCCCACGGCGCGCGGATTATCGGCTCCTAACTACTCACTACCCGAAAGACCCTGTTCACTCTCTAGTATATCGGATTTTTGTGCAGATCAAATGCAATAACCGGGCAATTTCACCCGTGTCCTCGTCCGTTTATGGCAATAATCAGCCCGCTCTCCAGGAGGGCGGGCCGGCAACCTGAACGTGGCACGATCCGACAGGCTGGGGACGATATGGCGGCAATCCACAGCGCGAGTCTCCAACCTGTCGGGTCTGCAATGAAACCACCTATGGCTATCGATTACGGCAGGCTTCCCACGACCTGCAAGCCGTCGAGCCGCTCGTTTAGACCTGTCGCCGGAGCCGAGAAGTAGGGGCCGCTGAACAGACCGGTTAGGCGATCGTAACGATATACCACCGAATGACCACCGGCGGCCGCGTCCACGATGAAGGTGCTGCGCGTCGTCAGATAGAGCACCTGCCCGTCGTCGCTCGCCGACAGATCGACCAGCGAGCCAACAGGCATGCCTTCGTCCGAGCCGTCAAGCAGCTTGTGCCACAGCCCTGTGGTGTTGTCACCGAGAGTTGTCGCGCAAAAGCCTAATACGTCCTCGCCGCCGAACTTCAACTGGCTGCCGTTGTAGTTCGGGACCTTGCCCGGCCCCTGGGTGCTGATGAGCAGATAGGCGAGGCAGTTGCCGCCGTTGATAGGCGACGCCGAACCGGGGAGGATGTGAAGCGCGTCTATCTTCTCCTGTGTTTTACTCTTCAGGCCGACGTCTGATCCATCGAAGTAAAACGTGAAGTGTACGCCGTCCCAGCGAACCAGGTCCATACCATCAACCGGCTCAGCCAGGTCGGGCACATGACGTCGATTCTGGGCAAAGGCCAAAATAACACTTGCACCATTTGGATCAGGCGTCCAGAAGGCATTGATATTGTGCTTTGCTCGCATCGCCGAAAGGCCGGCGGCCGAACCGTCGAACCAGATCGACCACCCACTGCCGTCCCACCTCAGGATGTCTTCGCTGCCGAAGCTGAGCGACCCGATATTCCCAGCGGTCTGGGTCGAGACCAGGATGGTGGTCGACGATGGCGGTGTTGTGTCGATCAGCCACGTGTAGGAGGCCGGTGTGGGGTCGGTGTTGCCGGCCGCGTCCGTCGCCCGCACATCGAAAGTATGGGATCCATCGGCCAGACCCGTGTAGTTCTGGGGGCTGGCGCAGGCGACCCAACTCCCGCCGTCCAACCGGCACTCAAACGTACTGCCCGCCTCGTTTGCGCTGAAGGTGAACGAGGGGTCGGCGCTGTTCGACGGATCAGGCGGGTTGCTGTCGATCATCGTCTCCGGCGGCGTCGTGTCCGGCGGCGTGGTATCGATCATCCATGTATAGGAGGCTGGGGTGGGGTCGGTATTGGCAGCCGCGTCCGTCGCCCGGACGCTGAATGTATGGCTGCCGTCGCTCAGACCGGTGTAGGCTTGCGGGCTGGTGCAGGCCGCCCAGCCGAGACCGTCGAGATCGCACTCAAACGTGCTGCCCGCCTCGTTTGCGCTGAAGGTGAACGAGGGATCGGCACTGTTCGACGGGTCGGATGGGTAGCTGTCGATGGTCGTGTCCGGCGGCGTCGTATCGATCATCCATGTGTAGGAGGCCGGGGTCTGATCGGTGTTGCCGCGCGTGTTCGTCGCCCGGACGCTGAAGGTATGGGAGCCGTCGGCCAGGCCGGTGTAGGGCTGCGGGCTGGTGCAGGCCGCCCAGCCGAGGCCGTCGAGATCGCACTCGAATGTGCTGCCCGCGTCAGCCGAACTAAAGGCAAACGAGGGGTTGGGGTCGTTTGACGGGTCGGACGGGTTGCTGTCGATGACCGTTTCAGGGTAACACGGATTGAGCGGCGAGGCAGTGTTGCGTGGAGATGGCGCGGCTTCGAAAAAATCAGCGCCGTTTTCGTCCGTCTCGGTGCAACCGTTATCCGCACGCTGAACGCCGTTTGTCCCGCTGGGCGCGGGTTCAGGGGCAGGGGCCACACCCTCAAAGAAATTCGGCGGGCTGACGGCACCAGCCCCATATCCGACCAGATCCTTGATGCGCGCCGATTGCCCAACGTCGCACGGTGTCGATCCGCCATTGCAGCCGAGCGAAGTAGAGTCGGTAACCAGCACCACCTTACCCGAACTGCCGCCCAGGTTTATGGGGGAGGCATCCGTGACGTCGGGGGTGGGTAATGGACCGCCGCTTGGGGTTGAGGTTGAGTTAGCTCCCTCAACAAGGAGATATTGTCCCGGTTGCAGCATACCCGAAAGAGGGGTCAGAGATGATGTGCTGCTCCCGAACAATCCTGTGCCGGTTGCGCTGGCGTACTGGATCGACCAGCCGGTCAAATCAACAGCCGTGGCCCCCCGGTTGAACAGTTCAACGAAATCATTGGTATAGGTGGAGCCGGAAACCGCGCCGCCGCCGCCATATACCTGGCTGATCACGATGTCGGACGAGAGCGCCGCGACAGGACGATTAAAGTGGGGCGAAACGCCGGAGGCAATCGCCGCGAACAGAATGAGGGTCAACAACAGAGGCCGGACCCACCATGTGGTGGATCGGCGCGTCGTTCTCGAGTGATACATGGCTACGCTCCTGTTCAATTGTTTATTGAATAGGCCGACGTAAACCTGGCGACGGCACTAACAGTGGGAAGGACCCTCATCCTTAACTCCCGCCTGTTGCGACTTACCACAGTCTAGCATAACCACAACGAGATTTTATATACGCAAAATTACCTGTTTTCCCACTGCTCAACATCACCCGACAAGCCGCGAACGACGGCCTGTCGAGGGTGTGTTATACTTTCTGTCATGTACGAGGATATGCTCGATTCTCTTCGACAGGCCTACGATAACCACGCCAGGGAGCGCGATGCAGCTGGTCTGGAAGGATGGAAGATCGCCGAACGACAGGAGTTCATGAACCTGTTGCGTGCCGAGGGTAAACGAACGCTACTTGAAATTGGCGCCGGGCCGGGCCATTTCGGCGCCTACTTTCGCGACCAGGGCTTCGATGTGACCTGTACCGACCTTTCACCGCAAATGGTCGCCCTTTGCCGGGCCAAGGGGTTGCGCGCCTGCGAAATGGACTTCCTCCACCTCGACTTCCCGCCGGCCTCCTTCGATGCCGTCTTCGCCCTCAATTGTCTGCTTCATGTGCCCAGTGCCGATCTCGCCCAGGTGTTGGCTGCCGTTCATCGCCTCCTGCGGCCGGGCGGTCTCTTCTTCTACGGCGTCTATGGCGGCTACTCATACGAAGGTGTCTGGCCGGACGACCATCACGAACCGAAGCGCTACTTCGTCTTCTACACAGACGACGAATTGCGAGATCGGGCGGCCGTTCTGTTCGACGAGGTTTCTTTTCGAGTCATCCCCATCGAGGGCGATAATGAGTCGCACTTCCAGTCACTAATCCTGCGACCGAAGGAATTAGCCTGATGTACGTCATGGGCGACGTCCACGGCCAGTATGTCAAAATGACGGCCGCCCTGCGCACGGCAGGTCTGATCGATGACGGCAACCATTGGTCCGCGGGCACGGCTACGCTATGGTTCATGGGCGACTACTTCGACCGCGGGCCGGACGGCATTGCCGTCATCGACCTCATTCGTTCACTACAGGTCGAGGCCGCGGCCGCCGGTGGTCGCGCAGGAGCGCTGCTGGGCAACCATGACGTTCTGATTCTGGCCGCACAGCGGTTCGGCAAGCGGCCGAGCGGCGGGCCAGGTGGCACGTTCCTGTCCAGTTGGCAGCTCAACGGCGGTGAAGCGTCCGACATGGACCGCCTGACGCCGGAGCGTGCCGAATGGCTGCGCGATCTTCCGGCCATGGCCCTTGAAAGCGGTCGCCTGCTCGTCCATGCTGACGCCACTTTCTATCAGGTATACGGCCGCAGCGTCGAAAGCGTCAATCGTCATATCAGCGCCATTCTTCACAGTGGCGACGCGGCGGCATGGGACCAGCTGCTTGACTATTTCTCCCAACGGAGAGCCTTTCAGGATCGCGATCTCGGCCCGGCGCGGGTCGGCCGCCTTCTGGCCCTCTATGGCGGCCGACAATTCGTCCACGGTCACACCCCTATTTACAAGTTGAACAACGATCGTCCGGACTGCGTCAGCTGTCCCCTCATCTACGCCGGGGGGTTGGCGGTGGCGGTGGACGCCGGTATGTATCTCGGAGGTTGCGGCTTCGTTGCCTGCCTGCCCGACTTATAGGGTAACCCGCGAAACTCGACAGCAATTGGTCCGGCCGGAGGAGTCAGTAATGCGTATTGCCATTTTTTCCGACGTTCACGGCAACCTCAGCAGCCTTGAGGCCGTGTTGGCAGACATCGAACGGCATAAACCGGATCAGGTCATCTTTGCCGGTGACCTTTGCTACCTCGGCGCGAGGCCGGCCGAATGCCTGCAACTGGTGCGCGATCGTCGCATCCTGAGCGTCGTGGGCAATACTGACGAATGGCTGACAGGGCGGGCAGAACCGCCGGAGCCGCGCAAGCCGACAGTCGACTGGGCGCGGGCCTGTCTCTCGGCCGATGAGCGCGAGTGGCTTAACCGCCTGCCATTCGCGGTGCGCATTAGCCCCACGCCCAGAGCAGCGGAAGATCTGCTCATTGTCCATGCCAACCCCCGCAATGTGGACGATATCATCTTCCCCGACACGGATACCCAGATTGCCCGATACGGTGAGGTACGTCAGAGTGATGTCGATCTGACCCCACTGCTCGACGGCGTTGAAGCCGGGGTGATAGCCTACGGTCATCTTCATGTACCCGGCATCCGGCAATGGAGATCATTGACCTTGGTCAATATCAGTTCAGTCAATATACCGGGCGACGGCGATGGCCGGGCAAAATACGCCCTGCTGGAGTGGCGCGCAAACCGTTGGAAGGTGACACATCACCGTGTCGCCTATGATGCCACAACCGAGGCGGCCGCCTTCCGCACCGCGCGACCGCCTGACTGGGAGCAAATCGTCGCGTCTCTGGACACACAAGGATATTATTACCCCCAACAAATATAATCAGCAGGCATAACATAATTCATGCAGGAGTAATTTTTAATGGCAGACAGCAGGAAAGAGGCGATTAAGGGAAAATTGGCATCCACGCGCAAGGAGTTCCTGAACACAATCAGCGGCCTAACGGACGAGCAATGGGCAACCCGAGCCTATTCCGAAGGCTCAGAGTGGCAGGTGATCGACATTCTGCGCCATGTGGCTGACTCCGAAAAAGGGATGACAGCTCTGATGGTGCAGATTAAGGGCGGCGGCGAAGGCGTTCCCGCGGATTTCGACCTGGCGCGCTGGAATCAGCGCGTCGTTGACAAGTTGAGTGAAAAAGGCCCACAAGAGCTACTCGAAGGCATGGGAGCGAATCGGGCAGTCTTGCTCGATTTCATCGATAGCCTCGAGGAAACTGACTGGGACAAGAAAGGTCGCCACGCCAGTCTGAAAATCATGAGCATAGAGGAAATCTGTAACCTCATCGCCGATCATGAGACGCTTCATCTGGCCGGCGTTCGCGAGGCTCTGAACAGCTAACGCCCGACAATCAGGGGACTGTGTCGTGATATCGACTCCCTGTGATGTCTTCTCTCCGATGTAATTCGTGCCGCGGGGGAACACACACAGGAATCAAGTCCTGAACGGTTGGGAGGTAAAGCGATTCAATCACCTCCCGGGATCATCCCGCTAAATAGGCTCATGGAATATAGTCTGAACCAATAGCCGCGCTCTCAGAACAAATTCATTCTATTTGTAAGACTGTGGGCTATACTGGGGAGAGCTTATGGGACGATCAACGATTCTTTTTCTGTTGCTGGTTATTCTGCTCGCCGGATGCGGCCGCGGCGCAAAACTTCTACCGACGCCATTTCCGACGACTGGGCCAACGGTGACTCCCGGCGGGATCGGGCCGGTCGAGTTGACAGTTTCGGAACTCATGAGCGCACCAGGGCTTTATATCGATGTCCCGGTTCGAGTTACAGGCCTTCTGCGCAAGCAACCGCTCATCATTTGTGACACAAATTTGTATCCATCGCCCGCGACATGGGGGTTGGCCGAAGAAGGCGTTTTGGCGCTTGCCGGGGGGCTGGACCAACAGGTTCGCTCCCTGTTGCCGGATGACCTGGCGATGACTGTAGAAGGACGCTGGCGACGATGGCAGGGGCTGGTCGGATGCGGCAAACAGGCCCAGCAACGTGAAGTCTGGTACCTCGAGGCTGACCGTATTATCAGTCCCAGTCCGCTGACGCAAGTGACTCTAACCCCCGCCTCGGGCGAGGCAATAGCTGCCGTTACTGCGGAAGTTACCCCGACCACGGACCCCTCATTCGGAGAAAACCCGCAAGAGATACCAGCCCAGACGCCCCAGGTCGGGGAACTCCCTTCGCCGGAATCTACCACGGAAACAGATCTGGGAGCGTTCCCAAATCCCACAAGTGACATCCCGGATGGACAAACACTCCGACCCACCCCGCCTCTGACGACAACCCAAACGATAGCCGCTACACCGGCGGCCACACCAGCGACAACACCGGCAGCCGGCACTGGCACGCCCGACACCTCCCCAACTGTGACGCCGGGTGGCACACCCCCCACACCAACCGCCACAACTGCTGCCGGTGGCTCCGGCCAGGTTGTGGCTCGCGGCAATCTGTACGATGTGATGGACAATGATTTCATCACAGCCACATTGGGCGGAGGAACAACCGATAGCTGGGAAATTGATATCTTCGAAGGCGAGCCGCTCACCGTTCACGTCGTTGCCCCCGCGCCGGCTGATATCATTGTCTCCATCCTGAAGAACGGCACGCCTGTGGTGAACCGGCAAAATACAGCTCCGGCGGGATCGCCGGAGATTATCAACAACGCGCCTCTACAGGGCGAGGGCCTCTATGAAATCCAGGTAACGACTGTCGGTGGCGCCTCAACCGATTACGCTCTCACGTTTTTTACTGAACCGGACAATGGGATGATCATCATCCCCGGTATGATTGTTTCGGGCAACCCGCGCAGCGCTGTCGAATTGCCGGAAAATTCATATCACTACTGGTTTTTTGTAGGAAAGGCGGGAGATGATGTAACGATTGTGCTCACACCGCTGGGTAACGAAGATGTGGGAATATATCTTTATGCGCCGGATGGTGAGCAGTTGGAGTCGGCCGACGTTGGGCTTGAAGGGGATGAAGAAGTCCTGGAATTCACGTTGACGGCCAACGGGTTGTATGCGATTGGGATCGAGGAACTGTATAGCGAAGCCCTCGAATATAACCTGGAGCTGACCATCGAATAGGTTCAGGCAACTTGCTCGCTACCAGTTGACGTCATAAGACGGCGCGCCAGAAGCCAGGCGGCCATGAGAGCCAGCGAAAACGCCAGCCCCACCGCTGCCACCAGGGACATACGGCCGGCAGCAAACAGTGGCCCCGTGCTAAGACTGCCCAGGGCAGCCGCCGCGGATGACCATGTGTCACTGAACCCCTGCACCCGACTGCGCTCCGCAGGCGCCAACCCCGTGGACAACAACGCCGAGCCGGCGACAAAGCAAAAATTCCAGCCCAGCCCCAGTAAAAAGAGCGCGATCGAAAAGCCGGTGACCGAACCGGCCAGAGGGCTGAATAATGAGGCCAACACAAGAATCCCCGACCCACCGATGATGACCGCGGCCGCGCCCTGGCGAT
Source organism: Anaerolineae bacterium (assembly GCA_023384355.1). GTDB lineage: Bacteria > Chloroflexota > Anaerolineae > Promineifilales > Promineifilaceae > Promineifilum. Next base: position 179,084 of record JAHDWL010000001.1, on the reverse strand, counting down.
CTATGAGCCAGCCGGTCAACCACGATAACCCAAACATGCCCATCTGGTGGGCCAGAATGACAAACGAGATCGCGCCGGTTCCATGTCCGGTATGATCCATATGCAACGGAGTGATAACCATGATCATGACCATCACCAGCTGACCGATGGTCATCGCGGCAATTCCAAGCCGTACGTTCCAGCCTTTCAACAGTTGGGCCATCGGCCGGGCCGAGTCGTCCGCCTGTTGGCCGGTTTCGACCCGCTGCGTCTCTTCGTCATGTCGACTGACCGTCAGGGGGTCGGGGCGCAACATTACGAAGGTCAGCAGCACAGACACCATCAGAATGATCGCCGCAACCCAGAATGGACCACTTTCGGGAACCAGCCCCCTCTCCCCGGCCAGTCTGACTGCCGGTTCAACCACCAATGGTCCCGTCAACGCACCGATTGTGCCGGCGAAGACGATCCACCCGATAACTTTTGCGCGGCGGTCTATTGGACTTACCTCGGCCGCCGCATAGCGCGACAAGTCGGCCGCGCCGCGAGCCACACCGGCCAATCCCGCCCCCAGCGAGAACACCCAGAATGTGCCCATGCCAATCGCCAGAGCGCTCATGGCCGTACCAAACGCGCCAACCAAAAGCCCGGCAGCCAGCCCAGTACGTCGACCGACCCGTGCCATCAGCCAGCCCAGCGGGTAGGCGGCGATGGCGCGGAACAACAAGCCCATCGTGCTGGGCAATCCGGCGGCGCTCGTGCTGCCGCTCAGATCAGCCGCGATGATGGGCATCAAAGTGAAATATGCGACTTGAGCAGCGGCGGCAAGGCTGGAAACAATAAATATGATGCCGATAAGGCGATTTCTGACAGCCGGTGTAATCTCTTTGGCCATTCACTGATTCTCATTCACACCTGCGGGACAGGCAAACTTCGCTGGTGTTGAATCCATAAAATTAAAAAGGGGCAACGACAGACACGGTCGTTGCCCCTCAATGAATACGTGTTACACACCTATCCCAATTGCCGCAACGTGATGAAACGGCTGCCCCCCTCGATCAGGGTGACACGTGCACGGTAAAAATGGCCATCGGCAAGCGGCAAATCCTGCTCAACCCGGGACTCGCCCTCCTGGCTGCTCGGCTCCGACACCATGCGCACCAGGCCGACGTGATTGATCAAATCCATGATCGGCCGGCCAATGATGTTTTCCTCCGGCAAGGCGAACAAAACTCGCGCAGAAGCATTCAGAACCAGCATCCGGAAATCCTCATCAACAACAATAACCGCGTCGTCGATCTGTTCCACGACCTCGCTCAACACCGTTCGCTCGCGGGCCATCGAGTGATACATATTGGCATTGTTAATAGCAATCGTCGCATAACCGCCCAACGCGGAGAGCGCACGTGTGTCATTGCTGTCGAATGAAGCGTCCTTCATCTGGTTCGTCACTCCCAGGACGCCGATTGGCTTGTTCTGCAGGATAAGTGGCACATAGATGAGCGATTTGACCAGCAGGGCTGTATGGGTGCGTTTCCACTGCGAATCCGCGCCGATAGCGATGGCACGTTTTGTCTGCAAGACTTTGCCTGCAAGGCTGTCTGTGACACGCTTGCGCATCGACCGGGCTTTGGAGTCCAGGTTCTTGGATGCCCGAATGTAAAGTTCGCCCCGATCTTCATCGAGAAGCATGAGCGATCCTTCTTCCGCCCCGACTACATAAACCGCCGCCTCGACGACACGCTGAAGCACCTCCTCCAGATCCAGCGAGGAAGATACGGACTTGCCGACCCCATAAAGGACGTTGAGTTCCTGTGCCCGGCGTTGAAGCTGGGAATTGCTCTCCATTAATTGCTCGACCAGCTGGTCGCGTTCTTTTTGAAGGCGATTTTCGCGGAGAGCCTTGTCCACAGATTCACTGAGCTCTTCGGCGTCAATCGGCTTAATTATGTAATCCTTGATCCCAAGGCGAAAGGCACGTACGGCCGTATCCTCTGATCCTTCGCCGGTGATCAGGATGGCCGGGATATCGATGTTTCGTTCGCGAAGCTTTTGCAGGACCTGCAAACCGGTCAACCCGGGCATCTGTTGGTCGGTAATCATGAGATCGGGTTCTTTGGCGATGGCCAACTCCAACCCCATCAATCCATCGGACGCCGCAAGGACTTCAAAGCCCTTGGGGCGGAGGATATTTTCGACGAGGAAATCCCTGATCTCCTGTGAATCATCTATGACCAATACTCGTTCGTACATAATCCTGTGCCGCTACCCGAAGCGCAAATTCTGATGAGAATCAATATATTACTACTCGGATAATATCGAGGCAACTGGGCCGCCTTTCCCTTGTCTGGGAGGAGAGAGTGTTATAGGATGAAACCCCTATGGACTGGCCAACCGCCCCTAAATCCATTAGCCGCCGGCGCCCCCCCCGACAATGGTGGTATTTAGGCGTATGGCTCTTAATTTTGCTCCTGACAATTGTAAGTTGCAGTGGAGGCAAACCAGAGACTGCCGGCACAGGCGAGGTCGAAGCATCAACCGGAAGAGTCCAGGCCATCGTCACACGGATCATCGAACAAATCTCTTTCGCCACAACCACGCCCGATCCAACTGCAATCGCCGCCAAAACCCAACCCAGGATTGTGCTTGATCTAAGCCTTACCGGGACACTCCCTAATCTCGATCCGGGAACAGCGGAAAGACAGGCCCAACTCGACCTGGCCCAAAACCTTTTCGTTGGCCTGACAAACTATAACCAGGACACGAACACCATCGAACCCGAATTGGCTACAAGTTGGTCGGTTAGCCCGGACGGTCGAACCTGGACTTTTTCCCTGCGTGACGATATTTTTTGGGTCCGCCCAAAAAGTCCGGGCCCCGGCAGTGACGATCTCTGGTCGGCGTCCTCCGTCCGCCCGGTGACAGCCGATGACGTTGTGTTTGCAATCCAGCGGCTATGCAGCCGTCAGGTTGAATCACCGCTCGCTTTTTCGGTTTTCATCATTGACGGGTGCGAGAAAGTGTTTTCAACACTGGAACCGTCAGAAGAAGACCTGAACAATATCGGCATCAAGGCCGTGAATCCGACGACCCTGGAGATACTGCTGACCGAACCGTCGGGCTTCTTCCTCACCCTGACGAGTTTGCCCTTTTTTCAACCCGTTCCTCGTGATCTTGTAACGGAATCCGGCAATGAATGGCTGGATGCTATCGGTGAATATAGTTCCGGCTGGCAGACTCCGGATAACCTTGTTACCTCCGGCCCTTACATGCTGATAACATCCCAACTAACCTCGGAGAACGCTACGTTACACCGCAATCCGCTTTGGCCCATCGAGAACGCCGGCAACGTCGATGAGATTAAAATCAACTTCCTCAGCGACGAAATGGATGCTTTCGAATCGTGGAAAAGTCGGACCCTGGATCTCGCCCCCCTTCCATTGTCCGAACGCGAAGCCATTCTGCAACGATCGCCCGCCAAAGTCCTCACCATTCCAGGTCAGGTCTTGTTCTATATCGGTTTCAATTTCGGCAGTGGGGTCTTTAAGGAGCCGGAGGTTCGACGTGCTTTTAGCGCGGCGATCGATCGGCAAGTATTGCTGGATGAACTCTACGAAGGTCGCGGCATCATCATGCGCCATGCAACTGTGCCGGGTGTCGTTGCGGCGCTGCCGGTGGGAGAGCTTGGGGTGGGTTACAGCCCGGATTTTGCTCGCCAGCAAATGGCTGACAGTTCCATTCGAAGTTGCCGCTTGCTGCCCGAAGTGACGATGCTGGTCAGCTCGGCCGACCTCTCACTTCGACAAGCGGAAATCATTAGAGATATGTGGATTAAAGAGCTGGGTTGCCTTAAAGAGAGTATCAAAATTGAACAGGTTCAATTCGGCGAATTACTGGCCAGAACAAAACAGGACTCATTGTCGCGACCGGATATGTGGGAGTTGGCCTGGGCACCGACATATCCCGACTCCCAGAACCTGATGACCGATCTGCTGCATTGTCAGGACAGCGAGAACCGCCAGAACAGGGATTGTTCGGAGGCAGACACATTGATGCAGCGTGCCGGCTCCATAGTTGATCCCGCGGAACGCGCAACGCTTTACCGGCAGGCAGAATCCATTTTTTTCAACGAAAACGGGTCGTTTCCCATAGCACCGTTGTATATTCGCAGTCAGGAGATCGTCGTCCAGGATTGGGTGACATTTAACCCGGTCGCGTTCGGCGGGCAGCAGTGGAACCGGATTGTCCTGGACGCAAATCTCAAGGAGCTGGAGCAAAACCGCTAAATCATGGAAGATCTAGCCGACTGGTCCCGCTCCCTCGGTTTGTCCCTAACGGGTACGCAAATCGAGCAATTTGCCGCCTATGAATCGTTAATGCTGGAGTGGAACGAGCGGATTTCCCTCACCGCCATCCGCGACCCGCACCAGATTCGAATCCGCCATTTCCTGGATGCCCTGACCTGTGCAACGGTAACCGGGCCACTCGAAAGCGTCTCGCTGATCGACATCGGCACCGGCGCGGGACTGCCCGGCCTGCCGTTGAAAATCCTGTTCCCCGGAATGCGGCTGACTTTGGTTGACAGCGTCGCCAAGAAAGCGAAATTCGTGGAGCTGGTCGCGGCCGAGCTGGGGCTGACGAACGTGATGGTACTCAGCGAGAGAGCGGAAATTCTGGGACAAATGGGTGAGTATCGCGAGCAGTTCGATTGGGTCGTGGCCCGCGCCGTAGCCGATCTGCGCGTCCTGGCCGAGCTGCTATTGCCTCTGGCGCGCGTCGGCGGACATGTGTTGGCGCAAAAAGGGGAAAGCGCGCAAAACGAGCTCAACGCTGCCGGTTCGGCTATCACCACTTTGGGAGGTGGCCCTGGAGTCGTCTCCACCGTCCATTTACCGGAAACCGGGCAGGCCCACTATTTGATCGTGATCCCAAAAGTCGGGCCGACCCCCACGCGATACCCGCGACGGCCCGGCATCCCCGCCAAACGTCCTCTTTAACCGACGTCGATTGCGACGCGGCCGCCTTCAACCCGGAGGCTAGTCGCCTGAGTTAGAAAATCCTGCGGGAACATACCGGGATCAGTCGCTGTGAGTAATGCCTGGGCCATCCCCTTGCCGCGCACTTGTTCGGCAACATAGGCCAGGAGCGCCGCACGCCGGTGCAGGTCAAGCTCGGCGATCACCTCGTCAAGTAGCAGAATGGGCACATCGGCCGTGGCTGCTTTCATCCAGTTAATCTCGGCCAACTTGAGGGCCAATATCGCCGTGCGTACCTGGCCACGAGAACCGAACTGGCCCAGGTTCTTGCCGTTGACGAGGATCGCCCAGTCATCCCTGTGTGGCCCAACAGTCGAAGAACCCCGCGTCACGTCGGCCGACCGCGCCGCGGCCAATTCGGCTGCGAACCGCTCGTGAATGATTTGTTCGTCCTGGTTGGCCTGGAGCCATTCGCCATCAGACATCTGATCACTGGACGACTTGCGCCCGTTGGTATACCAGCCGGGCAAGTAGCCCAGACGGAGCGACTCCTTGCCGCCGATGAGGTCCTGAAAGTAAATTTCCTGAGCCTGATAGGCCATTTCGGTCACAAATCTGGCGCGTCTCTGCAAGACGCGGCTGCCCGGCTCGATCAGCTTTTCGGTCAGAATTTGCAGCACGTCGACCGCATTGCGCGTCTGCCCCTCAGCCATACGCCGTAACAAGGCGTTGCGCTGTTCCAAAACCTTATTGTAGGCTGCCAGCTCGCGACAATAATCAGCATCGACCTGACACAGCGTGACGTTCAGATACCGCCGGCGGTTGGCAGGGGGGCCGGTAACAAGATCAACATCTTCGGGCAGAAAGAGAACCACGCGAAGTTGTCCCAGCAAATCCATCAGACGGACCTTGCGACGGTTGATGAGCGCTTCCCGCCGAAATCCGCCCGAACCGTTCCCGGCCCAATTCCCGCGCTCCTCGACGATAAGGCGCATCTCCAGATGACGCGGCTCGTCCGGGCGCAGGACATCGGCCACCAACCGGCTGACGATGACCGGCTCATCGGCCGTCATCGCGTCCCAATTGATCAGTTGCTGGTCCTGGCTGGCGTGTGGCGAACGGGTTGTCGCCAGGAAGTAGATAGCTTCCAGCAAGTTGGTCTTCCCCTGGGCGTTATCCCCGTGAAGAAGAATGACCCCACCGGGCAGGTCAAGCTCCAGCCGAGCGTAGTTACGAAAGTTGGTCAGCGATAATCGGCGCACCTGCATAGACCGAAAGATATTGCCAAACGGCCCGATTGGCAACCCGTTGAACGCCGGTTTGAGCGCGGCTTGAGAGGGTTTGCGACCCGCTGCTTCCCATGCTATCCTTTCCAATCAGATTGGCGGCACCGGAGAAGAATAATCACACAAATGGACTCGCCGGATATCATATTCATCGTGCTGGATACCCAGCGGGCGGATCGTCTGGGCTGTTACGGCCATCAGCGGCCGACCAGCCCGAACCTTGACCGCTTCGCCCGCGAGGGAACGCTATTTGAGCAGGCTGTATCCCCCGCGCAATGGACGATTCCCAGCCACGCTTCGCTATTCACCGGGCACTATCCCACCACCCACGGGGTCACCCAATCATCACAGAGCCTTAACCCGGATCGGCCGCATCTGGCCGAGATCATGCGCCGCCTTGGCTACGATACCATCGGCTTCTGCAACAATCCGCTGGTCGGAGTGCTGAACAACGGTTTCAAACGGGGATTCCAGACTTTCTACAATTACGGCGGCGCTTTCCCCAGCGTGCCCGACAGTTCCAATCCATGGCCATGGCCGGTTGATCGACTGGCAGAGGCCTACACCCAGTTTCTGCGGCGCATCTCCTACCCGATCCAGAACTTCATCGGCCGGTCGGACCTGGCCTTTCGCATCTCGCTTCACGCCTGGCTGACGCCGATCTGGTCGAAGATTGCCAATTTCAAGGGCCAAAATGAGCGTTCGGTGCTGGACGCGGTCGATTATCTGGCTCAGCGAGAAGAAACCAAGCCGGATCAGCCATTGTTCCTCTTCATGAACCTGATGGAAACGCATCTGCCGTTTTGGGCTCCGGCCGAGTTCGTCGATCGCATCGCGCCCTATTTCCGCCAGAACAAGGAAGCTCGCGAAATCATGAGGACATGGAATCGCGAGGCATATCGCTGGGCCGCACCGTTATCCGAGCCGTTGACTGAACTGGAGGATCGCGTCATCAACGACATGTATGATGCCGAGGTGGCCTATCAGGACAGTTATCTGGGGGTGCTCTTCGAGAAGCTCGCCCAACGCCAACGCCGGAACAACACATTGACCGTCATTGTCGCCGACCATGGCGACGGGCTGGGAGACCACGGTTATTTCGGTCACGCCTTCGTGGCCTACGAGGAGCTGGTCCATGTGCCGCTGATAGCTCACTGGCCGGGTCGAGTGGCAGCCGGCGAGCGAATCAAGACGCCGGTAAGCACGCGGCGGGTTTTCCACACGTTACTTGACGCGGCCGCCGGCACACCCGAACAATCAGAGGCCCTGGACGCGATCCTCGACGACGCGACGGCCAACGTCCGCCGCCTCAGCCTGCGCCATACGATGAACGGCCGCGATCCGGAACAAGACACGGCTTTCAGCGAGATCTATCCTCCTCTCAATTTCGTCAAAGCCATCGAGAACAGGCAACCCGAATTATTAACCCAATTTCGGTGCCTATCCACCCGGCGGGCAGTCGTCCGACCCTCACGAGCGGATGAAGGCGCACCGCTCAAACTCATCGAAGTCGATGAGACGCCGGAGGAACTCTATAACCTGTCGACTGATCCGGCAGAACTGGCCAACATATTGGGGGAGAACCCGGCAACCTCGGCCGCCCTCGAACTGGCCCTTGAACAGATGATTCAGAGGGTCTCGCGCGAGCGCGATGCCCAACCCGCCGGCACGACCGTCGACCTGGATGGCGACGAGTTGCTGCGGCAGCGCTTGCGCGGGTTGGGCTATCTGGAATAATTAGCCGGTCATGGCCAGGAGGATTCATGCACGATATTCCTTTGGCCCGCTATAACTTTCATTATTACGGGTGAATTATGCTGGATGGAATCAACATCGATCCTGTAGCCTTTACGATACCGATCGGCAACGGGTTCCCAATTTACTGGTACGGTATTCTCGTCACGCTGGGCATCGCTGTCGGCGTCATCTGGGCAGCTCGCGAAATAAAGCGACGCAATCAGAACGTCGATGAGTTTTTCAACGGCCTCATCATCGTCATCTTCAGCGGCTATATTTTTGCTCGTCTGACCTATGTGCTCCTTGAGGTTTTCGCCGGCCGCGGCGACCAATTCAATAACTTCATCGATGTAATCAATATTCGCTCCGGCGGCATCAATATTTTGGGCGGATTTATCGGCGCGGCCGTCGTCGGCTGGCTATACATTCGCTGGCGAAAGCTGAATTTCTGGCATTATGCCGATGTTGCCGGCCCGGCGCTCCTGATCGCGCAGGGTATCGGCCGGTGGGGTAATTTCATCAATCAGGAACTCTATGGCCCACCGACGACGCGGCCGTGGGGTATTCTTATCGACGCCCCCTATCGCCTCCCGCAATACTCCGATCTCACCCAGTACCCGCTGGAAACCCGTTTCCATCCGACGTTCCTCTATGAGTCGATCTGGCTCATTCTGGGTTTCTTTGTTCTCGTCTTCCTGAACAACAAGTATCGCGACAAGTGGCGTCCCGGAACATTATTCGGTCTGTTTCTCGTTTGGTGGGGGTCCGGCCGGGCCTTCCTGGAGTTCTTCCGGCCCGATCAACCGACCATCGGCAACTCTGTCATAACCTATTCGTTCCTGCTGGCCGTCAGCCTGGCGCTGGTGGGAGTCTGGATCATGCTATCACGCAACGATCGTGCTCCACAACTATTCAACCGCCGGCGACAGCGAGTCCTGAAGCCCAAACCCCGACGGGAAAGTTAGGTCGACCGGCGGCAATCCGCCGGAAGGGGTACGAGGATGAAATTCGCACCGGAATACGGCGAACTTGCCCTGACGTTCGACGATGTTTTGCTTGCGCCGGGATACTCTGAGGTGCTGCCGGCCGAAGTCAATCTGCATACCCGCCTGGCGGGCGATCTTCACCTGAATATACCGGTTATGTCCGCGGCGATGGACACCGTGACCGAGGCGGCGATGGCTATCGGCTTGGCCCGGCTGGGCGGCATCGGCATCATCCACCGCAACCTGACACCGGAAGAGCAGGCCGAGGAGGTCGACAAGGTCAAGCGGTCAGAGTCAGGCATGATCGTCGACCCGCTCACGTTGCGACCAGAGGCAACCCTGGCCGAGGCTGAAGCCCTCATGAGCCGCTATCATATCTCCGGTATTCCCATCACCGATGATGACGGACGTCTGGTGGGCATCCTGACCAACCGCGATATCCGGTTCGTCACGCCCGGTCGGCAACCCATCTCGGATTTCATGACCAGCGAGAATCTCATCACCGCCCCGGTCGGAACCAGCCTTGAGGAAGCCAAAGCCATCCTGCATCGTCATCGCATTGAAAAATTGCCGCTGGTCGACCCGAACGGACGGCTCAAGGGATTAATCACCGTCAAGGACATTCTCAAAAAGATTAACTACCCTGAGGGGGCGACTGATGATCGCGGCCGCCTGCTCTGCGCGGCGGCTATCGGCGTCGGCGAAAGAGCGTTAACGCGGCTCGATCTCCTGGTCGAAGCCGGGATCGACACAGCCACCATCGACACAGCCCACGGTCACACGCGACTGGTGCTCGATACCATCCGCGCAGCGAAGAAACGCTATCCGAAACTGCCCATCATCGCCGGCAACGTAACCAGTGGCGAAGGCGCGCACGATCTGATCGACGCCGGCGCAAGCGCGATCAAGGTTGGCATCGGCGCAGGCTCAATCTGCACCACGCGCATCGTGGCCGGCTCAGGCGTGCCCCAGATTTCAGCCATCGCCGCCTGCTCCGAGGTCTGTCGCCGGCACGGCATCCCGCTCATTGCCGACGGCGGCATCAAATACAGCGGCGACATCGTCAAGGCGCTGGCCGCGGGGGCCGATCTGGTCATGCTCGGCTCATTGCTGGCCGGTCTCGAAGAAAGCCCCGGGGAGATCATCCTTTATGAGGGGCGACGTTTCAAGGCCTATCGAGGAATGGGCAGCCTGGGCGCGATGCAGGGACACGGCGCGGACCGCTACGGGAGCGGGACGCCATCGTCCGCCGGTGATTCGACCGGCAGTCAGACGCGCGACAAGCTGGTGCCGGAGGGCGTAGAAGGGCAAGTCCCTTACAAAGGCCAGCTGCGCGACATGATTTATCAGATGATGGGCGGCGTCCGTTCGGGCATGGGTTATGTGGGCGCGGGCGATCTGGCTGAGCTGCGGGAGAAGGCAAACTTTGTCCGCATCACCAACGCCGGGCTGCTGGAAAGTCACCCCCACGGCATCCTCATCACCAAGGAAGCGCCAAATTATCAGGCGCGGCGATAACCAGACCGTGCGCCGGACTTGAGAGTCAACCAAATGAACAAAGGAATGATCTATGCGGCCGCGGCCTACGTCATGTGGGGTTTGCTGCCACTCTACTGGAAAGCGCTGGACGATGTGCCGGCCGACCAAATTCTGGCCAACCGTATCGTCTGGTCACTCGTTTTCGTGAGCCTCATTCTCACCGCGCGACATAACTGGGACTGGCTGAGCGGGACCCTGCACCGGCCGCGGGTCCTGGCGACTTTCGCCCTGTCCGGCGTGGTTCTGGGCATCAACTGGTTCATCTATATCTGGGCGGTGAACGCCGGGTTCATTGTCGAGACCAGCCTCGGCTATTTCATCAATCCTCTGGTCAACGTCCTCTTCGGCTATCTATTCCTTAAGGAAAGATTGCGCCCGGCGCAATGGTTTGCGCTGGCCATCGCCCTGTCCGGCGTTCTCTATCTGACGTTCAGTTACGGCGCATTTCCGTGGATCGCGCTTACCCTGGCTTTCACCTTCGGCATATACGGCTTTCTCCGCAAGACAGCCCCCCTTAACTCGGCCGAAGGGCTATTCCTGGAAACGGCCGTGCTCTTCTTGCCGGCGATCGGTTTCCTCCTGCTTCAGCAAATGCGTGGGGTCGGAGCATTTGGTCAGATCAACATGGCGACCAACCTGTTGCTGATCGGCGCCGGGCTTGTGACCAGTGTCCCCCTGCTCCTCTTTGCCGCCGGCGCGCGACGAATCACCCTGACATCGCTCGGCTTGCTTCAATACATCGCGCCGACGTTGCAGTTCCTCATCGGCGTCCTCATTTTCAATGAGCCATTCGGCATCTCGCGGCTCATCGGCTTCGGGTTGATCTGGCTGGCGCTCATATTCTATACCGTCGAAAGCCTGCGCTATCGACGAAGAGCAATGGCGGCCACAGCGGCGACCTCATGAATTTCAATGAAATTCGCAGCGCGCCGGGTTTGATTTCCTTATGGGCCTGTCGGGTTGATTCGATCAGGACAAATTGAATTGATTACAACGCCTTCGATGCGGTTTCTCGTCAGGCGGTTAACGGTTCGATATTGGGGTGAAACCCAAGCTCGTCAATCAGATCTTCCAATTCAGCGTCCGTCAGAGGTCGCCCTTTGCCGCTGACGGCCACCATCATCGCCTCCATCATATTGGTGCCGAACGAGCGCCCACCGAGGCGCGGGGTGGAGGTCACGAGATAGCGGACGCCGGCCTGGCGGAAAATAGCCACATCTTCAGGCGTGGTTGTGTTGGTGCAGAGAATCTTGCCGTCGAGTCGGGCGGGCATAAAGCGCTTGATGAAGTGGCAATCCCCGGCGATGACGGTCGCCCATTGATACCAGCTCTCAAACTTGGGGGTATTGATTTCCTGCTTCTCGCCGGTGGGATAAATCCATTCGAAGGGCAGGCGCGTAATGATGGGGAACATAATCGCCGCCACACGCTTGACGCCGGCCTCCGATCGCAAGGGAATGGGCAGCCCCAGAGCGAACATCAGATCGCCGATGACCGCCTCATAGCCGTTATCCATGAAGGATTTCGTCATGCCCCATCGGTCCGTGCCACTGGTGAGCAGCGCCCGCCGGGGCACAAGCACATCCGGGATATGTTCATCCATGTATGGTGCGATGCGCCGCTCCAGCGTATTCTTCAGGCCGGAGCCGTCTACAACCGGCGTCAGTTTGACGTCGCGGACGAGACGGGCGACAGAATGTAGTTTGTAATGTTTATCGCCGCATGATAATCCCAGGTCGGTTCCGCCCACGCCGAAGGCATCGACCTTGCCGTCCAATTCGCCAAAGAGCTGTGCGGCGCGATCCATATCGCCGTCCGTCCCGATGCGCTCGATTGAAACGCGCTCGCCGAGTAAATCAAGTTCGGTCGCTGAGTTGCGCTTGGACGATCCAAGACTGATACTGACCGCACGTTTCATAATTCATTGCTCCCTGAGCAGGATTTGTCTACGCCCCGTCCAGGCGTGGTACCTGGCATCTCAAACGGAAACAACCGAAGCCGCCTCGATCGCGGCTTGCATCCGGTCCAGCCAGCGAGCAAATCCGTCGCTGAAAGGCTGGAAGCCATTCTCGTCGGCAATCACCAGCCCGCGATTAGTCAGGATTCGCAACTGGCGGCCGCCCATGCCGTCGACCGTTCGGATGAACCGGGAAGGATAATGAGCCTGGGCAAGAGGCGAGAGAGATTCCCACATCTCCTGCCAATAAGGCTCGGCGGCTATCTCGAATTGTCGGATCACCTCTCCTCGGGAATAGGTCGACCGGGCCAGAGCGTCATACAGAAAGTATCCGGCCAGATGGAGGAAAAATGGGTGCGGACCGGCATGGAGATATAGATGCTCTACTGCTCCTTCCGGGATCGCCAGGCCTGCCTCGACCGGTGGCACTGCCAGTAAATCTCGCGCGGCTCGCTCGTCGAGCAACCCCAGGTTTAGTTGTTGAAATAGCTCATAGAATCTTGAGCCATATTCGCCCTGAACCATGAGGTCGGCCGGAGAAGCGTGGGCCGTGACAGCCAGCGTGAAGGCTCTCTCGCGCCCGAGTTCATGCCAGGCGGCGAAGAATTCATCGGTGAATACCGACGGCCGCCACGCCAATTGCTCCAGCTCGTCGAGAAAGAGAACAGGGCGAAAGCCGGCCACCCCCAACTTGCGAACGGCCGTCACAAACTCGGCCATTGTGCGCATGGGAACGCTGTTGCCCGGCCTTACCTGTTCCCACCACTGGGTCCAGATGGCATTCAGTAATGCCGACGGGGTGGTATAAGTCGGATCCTTCAAATCGATGCAGGCCACCACCATGCCCTCACGGCCGCTCAATTCCCGCCTCAGCCGGTGCAATAGCGATGAAGCGCCCATGTTGCGGCCACCGACAATGGCCACATGAATGCCATCCAAAAGTTGTCGCTGTAATTGCTCCAGCTCATCCTGGCGGCCGAAGAACATTGGATCGGCCGTCACCATGACGCCCGGCGAGTAGGGGTTCGGCGGCACATCGGGCGCGGGCAGTTGCGGATCGGTTGGGGTAGTCGCCGAGGCCTCGGTGACAGGTTGCGTCCCCGCAGGTGTCGCCCCCGATGACCAGCGCCACGTAAGCCCGGAATCCAGCGATTGTCCCTCGCCTCGCGCGACGTTATCCAGCCACGAAAGCTCCTGATCCTTGCCCGCGTACAGCCCGGCAACGGCGGTCGTCAGGTCAGGACGCAAGACCACCGTAGCGTCGGCCAGACTGGCCATCCGTCCTTTCCGTTTGACATACCCCAGGAACTCCCGTATCTTTTCGCGCTTCGTTTGGCCGGGAAAAGCGCCAAAGGCCACACCGAACTGGCGGCACAATTCGCCCATCTCCGCTTCGGAGAGGGACGCATCGAGAACATCAAGGAATTCTATCGGGTCCATCGGGAATATCCGCGGGTAAGTATATCCGATTGTTTCAACAGCGTGACATACTTTTGCCGATCGGCGTGATTCGCGTATCATGCGAGAGGAGTTCCCGGCTGAATCAGGCCTGTCACGCTTAGCCGCCGTCCACGTTGAAGTACTAATGTCACCGGACAGGCGCGAGCCAAACTGCGAAAGGTGAAATATGTCGACCAATCTAACATTTCCGGCAGGTTTTATTTGGGGCGCGGCCACCTCGTCCTACCAGATCGAAGGGGCGTGGAAGGATGACGGCAAGGGCGAATCCATCTGGGATCGCTTCACCCACACACCTGGCCATGTCATCGACAACAGCACCGGCGATGTCGCTTGCGATCATTATCATCGATGGCCGGAAGACGTCAAACTGATGAAATCAATCGGCTTGCAGGCTTACCGGTTCTCCATTAGTTGGCCGCGCATCCTTCCGGCCGGACGGGGAGCGATCAACCAGGCCGGGCTTGACTTCTACAGCCGGCTTGTCGACGGCTTGCTGGCCGCCGGCATCACCCCGTTTGTCACGCTCTATCATTGGGATTTGCCGCAAGCTCTGCAGGACCTCGGCGGTTGGCCTAGCAGGGGAACGGCCGAGGCGTTCACGGAATATGCCGATGTCGTCAGCCGTCATCTGGGCGACAGGGTCAAGCACTGGATCACCCATAACGAACCGTGGTGCGTCTCTATCCTGAGCCATCAGCTCGGCGAACACGCTCCGGGCTGGCGCGATACGGCCGCCGCTGTCCGCGCAGCGCACCATGTTCTCCTGTCCCATGGCTGGGCCGTGCCCGTCATTCGGGCCAACAGCGCCGGCAGCGAAGTGGGGATAACCCTGAACTTTGAAGCGAAACTGGCGGCTTCAGGCAGCACGGCCGATATCCGGAAGACCCGCATTGAGGACGGGACCTTTAACCGCTGGTTCGCCGACGCGCTCTATGGCCGCCATTATCCGGCCGATATCGTCGACTATTACAGCCCGCACTTCCCGCACGGTTTTGATTTCATTCAACCCGGCGATTTCGAGGCCATATCCGTGCCGACTGACTTTCTGGGCGTCAACTACTACACCCGCGTCATCGTGCGTGATACCGATGCTATCGACAACGATCCGCAAACGCTCTTCCCCGACTTGCCGCAAACGGAGATGCCCAACTGGGAGATATTCCCCGAAGGACTCTACAATCTGTTGAACCGTCTCCACTTCGAGTATCGGCCGCCCAGGATCTATATCACCGAGAACGGCGCCAGTTTCAGCGATGGGCCGGATGAGTCGGGGCGCATCGCCGATGCTCGCCGGCGTGCCTATCTGGAAAGCCATTTCACGGCCGCCCATGATGCCATCCGCAACGGCGTGCCACTGGCCGGTTTTTTCGTCTGGTCACTGATGGACAACTTCGAGTGGGCCAAGGGCTACGACCAGCGATTCGGTATCATTTGGGTGGATTATAATACCCGGCAACGCCTCCTCAAGGACAGCGCCATCTGGTATCGTGACGTGATCGCCGGCAACGGTTTCTCACCCAGATTGTAACCCATACGACAGGCGATGATCGAGACACCCCGCACACAAGACACAAAGCCCGACGATAACGGCGTAGCGTTCGTCATTATTCTGCTCGTCGGCGCCTTCATCGGCGGTCTGGCCTTCATCCTCTACCCTATCTTGTGGCTGGCTGAACAGTTCACCATCATCGGGGGAGCTGATTTTGGCCGTAGCCCGTGGGTCGTCGTGCATCTCATCCATGCCGCGGCGGTGCTTTTGCCCGCGCTGGTCGGCATGGCCGTCGCCAAGGCCCACGCCGTCCGCGGTGTTTACCGGCTTTGGGCGCTGGCCGGGTTATTTATCCTCGTGACGATCCCGGTCCAGCTTGTCGAAGCGAGCCAGGCCCAGCTCGCGGCATTGGCACAGATTGTTTGCACGGCCGCATTCCTGGTCTTGCTGCTGGTTCTTCGCCGGCGCGGTGAGCGGCACTCAGGAAGCGAAGGCGACAGTTTGTGGCCTGCCCTGCTCGCGGCGGCGCTGGTCAGCTGGCCGTGGGTGTTATGGGGCGCGCTCGGCTCCTGGCTCGACACCGTATTAAACCTGTTCGCTGCCGGCCTACTGGGGCTGGCCGCGGGGATCGCTCTAAATCGAACGCTTTCAGGCCACACCGACTCTACCAACGAACGTCCGTCTTTGCCCTTCGGCATCGCGGGCTTTGCCGCCGGGGTCGCCCTGGTGACGATGGGGGCGGCTTTCGGCCACAACGGACAGCAGCTTATCCTGATGTGTCTCATGGCGGGGTTAGGCTGGCTGGTCGCGGTTATCGCACAGCAACGGCCGCTGATGGAAACATCTTTCCGATGGCGTCCGGCCTCGCTGCTGGTCGGTCTGGTCACCGCCACGCCGCTTCTGTTCGTGGATCCCGAGGAATTGATCCTGATCCTCAACCTCGGCTCGCGCGATGTCGGCTATTACGCTTTCTACGCCACGATGCTGGGCCTTGGACTGGGCCTCTTTCTGGGCCTACTGGGGTGGCTGATGGGCAGGGGAACGACCGACCGCCGGCGAGTTGTTATGATTGCCTCGCTGGCAGCATGGGCTGTTGTCATCATCCTCTTTTTAGCTGTCGGAAAACCGGGCTGGCACGGCGAGCGTCTTTACGTCATCCTGAACGATCAGGCCGACCTGTCGGCCGCGACGCCGAATCCTGACCCGATTACCCGGCGAACCGAGGTCTATAAGACCCTCGTCCGTCACGCCGACACCACGCAGGGCGGTCTACGCCAGGCCCTCGATCGGGTTGGTATCGATTATCGCCCCTACTATCTGGTCAACTCGCTGGAAGTGGATGCCGGGCCGCTCGTGCGCCTCTGGCTGGAATCCCGGCCGGAGGTGGATCGGGTGCTGAACAGTCCCGAATTGCGACCTTTACCCGAACCGCCGCCGATGGCACGTGGCTCGGACAGCGCGCCCACCGAACCACAATGGAATCTTGTCGACATCGGCGCGCCCCAGGTCTGGGCCGATTTCGGCGCGCTTGGACAAGGCATCATCATTGGGCAAAGTGACTCCGGCGTTGACGGAAGCCACCCCGAATTACAGGAGCAATATCGCGGCCGCGCGTCGGGGAACCCGCCCGGCAACGATTACAACTGGCTCGACCTATGGAACGGCACGACTGAGCCGGTCGATCTCGGCGGCCATGGCACGCACACGCTGGGAACCGTGCTCGGCCGGACTGTCGGGGTCGCGCCCGACGCCGAGTGGATCGGCTGCGTGAATCTGGCGCGTAACCTGGGGAACGCCCCGCGTTACCTCGACTGCCTCCAGTTTTTGCTCGCCCCCTATCCACAGGCAGGGGACGCGCTACACGACGGTCGACCGGAGCTGGGCGCCAATGTCCTGAATAACTCCTGGGGCTGCCCGCCGATCGAGGGTTGCGATCCGGCGGCGCTTCTGCCGGCAGTACGCGCCTTGCGGGCGGCCGGGGTATTCGTGGTCGCCTCGGCCGGCAACGACGGCAGCGCCTGCGGCACCATCAACGCGCCGCTCAGCCTTTACGACGAAGTTTTCACCGTCGGCGCGCTGGATGAATTCGGCGAGGTGGCCATGTTCAGCAGTCGAGGGCCGGTGACGGTCGACGGCAGTGACCGCACCAAGCCCGATGTCGTCGCCCCCGGTGTGGGGGTGTTGTCCGCAATGCCCGGCGGCACTTATGGCTACAACGACGGCACGTCGATGGCCGGGCCGCACGTGGCCGGGGTGGTCGCGCTGCTCTGGTCGGCTGTGCCGTCGCTTGTGGGCGATATCGACCGCACCGAGCGCATCCTGACGGAAACGGCACAACCCGTTTCCATCCCGCCGTCCGACTGCGGGGATTCGAGCCAACGGCCGAACAACACGGCGGGCTATGGGTTGGTGGACGCCTACGCGGCCGTGGCGCGAGCGCTTGACAGCGCCGATTAGAGAGCGTTCAATCATGATTGAAATCCGAATTCAGGAACTGGTAAACTCCACCAAATCCCCCTGACCGGCAGAACCAGTAGACGCGCAAAATAAAATGCAGAAGGAGAAAGGCATGCAGAACCGGCGAAAATTCTACATAGATGGGCAATGGGTCGAGCCACACAGCCGACAAGTGGCGGAAATCATCAACCCGGTCAGCGAAGAAGTGATCGACACCGTTATCCTTGGCGACCAGCCAGACGTGGACGCGGCCGTCGCCGCCGCCCGAAAAGCGTTCGAAAGCTTCTCGCAGACGACCGTGGCCGAACGCATCGCCCTGCTGGAGAACATCATCAAGGTTTACAATCAGCGTATGTCTGAGCTTGCCGATGTTATTTCCCAGGAGTTGGGAGCGCCGTTGTCGCTGGCCCAAATCGCCCAGGCGCCGGCGGGACGAGATCATTTCGATGCCACACTAGAGGCACTGAAAACCTTTGAATGGGAGAAAGATTATGGGCGAAGCCGCGTTGTGCATGAACCGATTGGCGTCTGCGCGTTGATCACCCCGTGGAACTGGCCCCTCAACCAGATTGTGGCCAAGGTTGCGCCGGCTCTTGCAGCAGGCTGCACGATGGTGTTGAAACCGTCCGAAGTCGCCCCGTTAAACGCCATCATCCTGGCGGAAATCATGCACGAGACAGGCACGCCGGCCGGCGTTTTTAACCTGGTCAACGGGGATGGCCCCGTCGTGGGCACCGCGCTCGCCAGGCATCCCGGCGTGGATATGATTTCATTCACCGGCTCCACACGGGCCGGCGTGCTGGTGGCCCAAAACGCCGCCCCCACGGTGAAGCGCGTAGCCCAGGAACTGGGCGGTAAATCCGCCAATATCATCCTGGACGACGCCAATCTGGAGAAGGTGGTCGCCGCCGGTTTTCGTGCCTGTGTCCGGAACACAGGTCAATCGTGTAATGCGCCGACGCGAATGCTGGTGCCAAATTCGCTCATGGAGCAAGCCGCTGCCATTGCCAGGGATGCGGCGCTTGCCACCAAGGTGGGCGATCCAATGGACCCCGACACCCAGCTCGGCCCGGTTGTCTCCAGGACACAATGGGACAAGGTTCAAAATCTTATCAGTCAGGGGATTGAGGCGGGAGCCAAGCTGGAATGTGGTGGCCTGGGTTTGCCTGACGGCCTGGACCGGGGTTACTATGTGAAACCCACCGTGTTCTCACACGTGCAAAACAGCATGACGATTGCCCGTGAGGAGATCTTTGGCCCTGTGCTGGTCATCATCGGGTACGAGGATGAAGCGGACGCGATCCGCATTGCCAACGACACGCCATACGGGCTTAACGGCTACGTGCAGTCAGGAGACCTGGAGCGGGCGCGCCGGGTAGCCCGCCGGATCCGCGCCGGTTCACTGCATATCAACGGCGCGCCGTTCCGCTACGAAATGCCTTTTGGAGGCTACAAACAGTCAGGAAACGGCCGCGAGAATGGCGCATGGGGCATCGAGGAGTTCCTCGAAACCAAGGCCATTCTCGGCTATTACCCCAAGTCGTAAAGGCCGGACATGGGACGGGCTCCGGGAGCGGCGGTCGTCAAATCAATTCGATGATCGTCGCCTCCCCCTGCCCCACGCCCACACACAACGTCGCCAACCCATAGCGCATCGACTCCCCGGCCACCCGGCGACGCGCCATCTCGTGCAGCAGTGTCGTCAGGATGCGCGCGCCTGAACAACCCAACGGGTGGCCCAGGGCTATCGCGCCTCCGTTGACGTTAGTGATCTCCGGTCGTAGCCCCAGCTCGCGCATGACGGCCAGAGACTGGACAGCGAACGCCTCATTCAACTCGATGAGATCGATATCATCGATCGCCAGACCGGCGCGGTCCAGCGCTTTGCGTGTGGCCGGCACCGGCCCCAGCCCCATCGTGCGCGGGTCAACCCCGGCGGCGGCCGAACCGGCCCAACGGGCGATCGGCTTCAGGCCGAGCGTCTCGGCCCTGTCGGCCGACATAAGCAACAACGCCGACGCGCCGTCGTTTAGACCACTGGCGTTACCGGCCGTCACCGTACCGCCCTGCCGGAAGACGGGCTTGAGTTTGGCGAGCGTCTCCAGGCTCGTATCAAGCACGTAGCCGCCATCCGCCTTCCTGATGCGCGGGTGTTCGTCAGTGTCGAAGACGATTGGGTCACCCTTGCGCTGCGGGAAGACGACGGGAACGATCTCCGCGCGAAAATAGCCGCGATTGATGGCCTCCAGCGCCCGCCGCTGACTCTCCAGAGCGAAGGCGTCCTGCTCCTCGCGAGTGATCTCGCCTCCGGCCACGCCGCCCTCGCAACTCAATTGAAAAATATTCTCGGCCGTCTCCCCCATGGCTTCCAGCGGAAACAACGCTTCCATCTTCGGATTGGGATAGCGCCATCCAAGGGTCGTGTCCCACGCGGTGACGTTACCCGACGGCCCAAAGGAACGGCTGTTCTTGGGCAATGAATAGGGCGCGCGGGTCATGCTCTCCACGCCGCCGGCGATATAGACCTCTCCCTCGCCGCTGCGAATGGCCCGCGCTGCCTGGTTCACCGCGTTCAGGCCGCTGGCGCAGAGGCGGTTCATCGTCACCCCACCGACAGAATGAGGCAGCCCGGCCAGCAACGCGCCCATTCGAGCTACGTTGCGATTATCCTCTCCGGCCTGGTTGGCACAGCCGAAATAGACTTCTTCGACTTCGACCGGATCGACTCCCGTCCGCTTCACGATCTCCCGAATGACCAACGCGGCCAGATCATCCGGCCGCATATCAGATAGCGCCCCGGCATGGCGGCCGATGGCCGTGCGCACGCCGTCGATAATGACGACATCATTCATCTCAAACCTCTCAGGCTGATAATCGCGAATGAAATGCAGGGCCTGGGTTGGCCGCTCCATCCGCGCCGTCTACAATAAGGTGACAGGATTGTACCCCACTCAGGACTGCCCCGGCAGATATTTCGCCTGAAATACCTTAACGGAGAATCGCCTCATGGTTACACTGGAAGTTGTCCGACACGATGAAGAAGTCGCCACCCTGATTGACTACGCGAATCGCTACCTGCGCGAACTGGGCTATACCGAACATGGACCTCGTCATGCCGCGTATGTCTCCGCCACAGCACGGGAGATTTTGCGTCAATGCGGTCAGCCTGAGCGCCTGGGCGAGCTGGCGGCCATCGCCGGTTATCTACACGACATCGGCAACCTCATCCATCGCCAGAATCACGCCCAAAGCGGCAGCCTCATCGCCCTCAATATCCTGCGTCGCCTGGGAATGCCCAGCGACGAGTGCGCCCTCGTTGTCAACGCCATCGGCAACCATGAAGAGGAACGTGGATACGCCACCACTCCGGTAGCGGCCGCGCTTATCATCGCCGACAAATCCGACGTCCAGCGCGGCCGCGTGCAGGCGGAATCTTTCGCTGATTTCGACATCCACGACAGGGTCAATTACGCGACGACGAGCAGCGCGATCGGGGTCGACGCTGCGGGCAAAACCATCATTCTTGAACTCGCTATCGATGCCGATTACGCTCCAGTCATCGAATATTTCGAGATATTTCTGGATCGGATGGTGATGGTCAAACAAGCGGCGGAATTTCTGGGGAGTCATTTCCGCCTCGTAATAAACGGGACTACCTTTTGCTGAGTGATGGGTTTATGGATGCGACTCCGTCGACTCACTCCATCCCCAACTGCTGCTCTACCGCCCGCTTGATCGCCCCTCCAGCCACCAGCTGCCGTGACTGCTCAATGAGGGGCGACAGAACTACATCGCGCTCAATAAACGGGATAACTTCCCGAACCATTTGATAGGCCACAGCCGACCCCGCGCCCAGATCGCTCGCCCTCAACCCCATCTCCCTGCGTCGAAAGTCGATCCCTTGCGCGGCCAGCAGTAGTTCAATCGCGACGATCGTTTCCACATGCTGCAGGATTTGCCCGGCCTGGCGCACGGCCGCCGCACCCATGCTGACGTGATCCTCGACGTTGGCGCTCGTGGGAATGGTGTCGGCGCTGGCCGGATGGGCCAAAACCTTGTTCTCGGATGCCAGAGCGGCCGCCGTGTACTGGGCCATCATCAGTCCGCTCTCCAGACCGCCGTTGGCCGTCAGGAACATCGGCAGGACCGCGCCGTTGCTGTCAGCATCAACAAGGCGGGCGCATCGTCGCTCGCTCATGTTGCCCAGCTCGGTCAACCCCAATTTGGCGTAATCCATGGCCAACGCCACCGGCTCGCCATGGAAATTACCGGCCGAGACGACATCGATTGCGCCCGCATCATCGACGAAGATGATCGGATTGTCGTTTACCGTGTTCAGTTCGATATCGATGACCCATTGGGCGTATGCAATTGAGTCACGCACCGCGCCATGAACCTGGGGAACGCAGCGCAGGGTATAGGCGTCTTGCACATTGTTCGGGTCGTCTGAACGCAGGAATTTGCTGCCCTTGAGCACACGCCGCAAAAAATCGGCACAATTAATCTGGCGCGGATGGGGGCGAAGGGCGTGGACACGAGGATCATAGGCGCGATCCGTGCCGTGCAGCGCTTCGAGAGACAGGCAGGCGGCGATGTCGGCCGTCAGGACAAGATTGATCGCCCGTCGTACCAATAACGCGCCCATGCCGACCATTTGCGCCGTGCCGTTAAGCAGCGCCAGCCCCTCTTTGGCCTCCAGTTTTATCGGCCGCAGCCCAGCCGCGGCCAGCGCCTCGCCGCCGGGCATCAACCGACCCTGAAAGCGGGCTTCCCCCTCGCCCACAACCACCAGCGCCAGATGGGCCAGGGGCGCCAGATCGCCGCTGGCGCCCAGCGACCCCTGTGACGGGATGCGCGGCGTGACGCCGGTATTGAGCATTTCGAGCAGCAGTTGAACGATGGCAGGACGGGCACCGGAATGACCAAGCGCCAGCGTATTGGCCCGCGCCAGAATCATCGCCCTGACGACATCATCGGGCAGATCTGGCCCAACGCCGACGGCGTGGCTGCGAACCAGATTTGATTGCAGCGTCCGCACCTCGTCAGGCGAAATAAGCCGGTCCTTGAATCGACCAAAGCCGGTCGTGATACCATAGACGGCACGCCCCTCGGCCACCAGGCTCTCGACGGCCGCCCGCGATCGCTCCATGCGCGGCAGGGCAACCGGATCGAGCGCTACCGGCCGACCATGCACCACAGCGACGACATCATCAACGCGTAAATTTTCACCGGAAATGAGCAATGGATCCATGAACCGATTATAACAGAGGGAACGTTTTCGTCTTTTAACGCGCCGGAGTACAATTCGGGTATGGATTTGCTCGCGCCGGGGTGGCAAGCTATCGTTGGACACGATTGGGCCGTGCGTTTGCTGGCCATTTCGATTCGCCATCATCGTGTGGGCCACGCCTATCTCATCACCGGTCCTGACCAGATCGGGAAGATGACGCTGGCGCGGACCTTCACGCAAGCGCTGAATTGCACCGCCGCGGACGGCCAACGCCCGTGCGGCGAGTGTCGGGCCTGTCTTCTAATCGCCGCCGACCGACACCCTGATGTTCGCGTCGTGCTGCCTGAAATCAGCGAGCGCGGCGCCCAGTCAATCAAGATTGAACAAATTCGGCGACTGCAACAGGACCTCAACCTGTCGGCTTATGAAGCCCACTACAAGGTCGCCATCCTCAAGCGGTTCGACACCGCCAATCCGAACGCGGCCAACGCCTTCCTGAAGACGCTGGAAGAGCCGCCAAGCAATGTGGTTCTCATCCTGACCGCCACAGACAGCGATGCACTGCTGCCGACGATTAACTCTCGTTGCCGGACGGTTAGCCTGCGACCTATCCCGACCGTCCTCATCGAGGAAACATTAATGACACGCCATCATGTCAAACCGGAGACGGCCAACTTGCTGGCGCATCTGGCCGACGGCCGCCTCGGCTGGGCAATCCTGGCCGCACGCGAAGCAGGTTTGCTGCAAGAGAGGAAGGCACATCTTGACACGTTGCACCAGGCCCTGAACGGCTCTCTGATCGCCCGATTCACCTTGGCCGAAACGATGTCGCGCAAAACCGAGACACTCCCGGCAATCCTGCGCACCTGGCTCAGTTGGTGGCGCGATCTGGCGCTGTTGGCCTTCGACAGGCAAGCCGGCGACAGGCTCAGTAATATCGACGAAGTCGAGTTGCTGCATGAAATGGCCGTCGGATTGCCGCGCGTCCGGTTGCTGGCATCGCTCAAGCAAACCGAGGTCGCGTTGCGGCAGTTAGGCCAAAACGCCAACGCGCGGTTGCTGCTTGAAAATTTGCTACTCACCTACCCACGATCAGGTTGAACAACTCAGAGAGATCGACCGATGACCGCGAAGTATTCCTTGGGGAAGATAGGGAAATTAAAGATCACCGCCGCGCCGTCGGCTATCGGGGGCTTCATTTTACTGTGGCCCGTCTTCAGTTTGCTGGGGCTGAAGGTGTTCCGGCTGAGGCCGCGCCAGGCGCTCACCGGTGGTCTTCTGGCAACAGTGTTCCATTTCCTGTCAGAAATCTGGCACCAGATGGGCCACGCTCGCGCCGCGGAACAGACAGGCTATCCAATGGACGGCGTTCATTTATGGTCCGTTCTCGGCACATCGATCTACCCAACCAACGAACCGGAACTGCCGCCCGAAATCCATGTCGAGAGAGCGCTGGGTGGGCCGCGTTCCAGCGCGATGCTGGCGCTTGCCGGCGGGATGTTCGCGCTGGTCATGCGCGCTTTCAGCCCCCTCGGCTTCATGCTCGGATTATTACTCGCTCTTGAGAACCTGCTCGTTTTTACCCTGGGAGCATTCTTTCCCTTACCGTTCATGGAGACGGATGGGACAACCATCAAGCGATACCGGGACACACATCGCAAGCGAATGGTCATTATTCAGGAATAGGAAAAGCAATGACCTCATCTGATCCATCACTGGATGATCTGCTCCAGTTCGCCCTCGATGCGGCCTGGCAGGCGGGTCGCGTCACCCTGTCCCACTTTCAAACGGGTCTGGTGGCCGAGCGCAAGGCTGACAATTCGCCGGTCACGATCGCCGATCGCGAGGCGGAACAAAAACTGAGACAGCTTATCACCACACGCTGGCCGGCCCATGCCCTGATCGGCGAAGAATTCGGGGCGTCACCCGGCGACGAGACCGGCGACGATTATACCTGGATTATCGATCCCATCGACGGCACGAAGTCGTTCGTCAGCGGCGTCCCGCTCTATTCTGTCCTGTTGGCCCTCGTGAGGGATAACGAACCGTTGCTTGGAGTAATCCATTTTCCCGGCCTTAACGAGACAGTGTATGCCGCGCGCGGTCATGGCTGTTATTGGAACGGCCGCCGCTCGCGCGTTTCCGGCGTATCCACGCTGGCTGATGCCGTCATGCTGGCCAGCGACCTTAACACATTCGCGGCGTTCGGACGTGAAGAGGCATTTCAGCGCCTGATAAAAAAGACCTATATTCAACGCACATGGGGCGATGCCTACGGCTACGCCCTCGTCGCTACAGGCCGCGC
The DNA here is from genome assembly GCA_023384355.1 of Anaerolineae bacterium. GTDB lineage: Bacteria > Chloroflexota > Anaerolineae > Promineifilales > Promineifilaceae > Promineifilum. The sequence goes on along the minus strand of JAHDWL010000001.1, from coordinate 153,682 downwards.
CGAGGTGATGCTCGATCCGGTGATGGCCCTGTGGGATTGCGGACCATTACAGATAATCCTTGAGGAAGCCGGCGGAACGTTCACGGATTGGCGCGGAACACCGACCATCTACGGCGGTGAAGCCATAGCCACCAATGGGGTTTTATACGAGCAGGTAATGGCGCTGGTTCGTGGCGAGTAAGTGGAGATTCAGAAGCCTAACCGGCCGGCGTTATGTGGCCGGCAGGCTTTGTGCTACAATCCGTCCTCATCAATATGGAGCAATCCTCCGAACGTGTATTGCCTTCAGGCAACACTTCCCAGGCGCGTCCTCTCCAAACCGACAGTCCAACAGAAATCGGCGGACAGTGCGGCTTATTCCGACGCGACACCATCATCCCGCCGATTCCCGCTCCGGCAGCGACGACACCTACTCAATCGACTATATTTCGTCCCGACGAACTATCAATCTCTAATGAACCGCCTGATATTCGAGTATTTACCGAATACAGAGGAGTTGAATTTATGAACGAGGAAAATAATCAAAAGCCGGCGCTGATTGCCAGAATTGGGCTGCTGTTTACCTTTATGTTCGCGCTGGCCGTCCTGGTCGCGTGTTCTTCCGGTAGCGGGGAAACGGCCGCGACGCCGACGATTGGCCCCACTGTCGAGCCTACCCCAGCATCGACGGAGCCGAGGCGCGGCCAGGCGGCCGTCGACAGCGTTGACGTTCTGGTGATGGAATCATTTCCGGTACAGATCAGCGTCACTGCTCGCGGCAACCTGCCTGATTCCTGCACCAGGATCGACGAGATTATTACCCGGCAGACCGGCGAGACGTTCCGGGTCGCCGTCACCACCTTGCGGCAGCCTGCATTGAACTGCACCCAGGCCCTCGTCCCGTTCGAGGAAACTATCCCGCTGGACGTCATAGGCTTGCCCGCCGGCACCTATACGGTCCTGGTTAACGGCGTTGAAGGATCGTTCACTTTGGCCGTCGACAACGTGTCGCCGGACAGCGAGACGACCGGAGCAGGTGCGGCGCCGGTGGCCGAGCCGGGAATCAGTGGTCTCATTTGGCACGATGTTTGCAGCCAGACAGGTCTGGCCGCTGAAGGCGTCACCCTGGAGGAAGGTTGCGTGGTCTCGGCCGCAGGCGACACCATTCAGGCGGACGGCATCAGGGCTGATGATGAACCCGGCATCCCCGGCGTCAGCGTGCGGTTGTTGGCTGGAGATTGCACCACAGCCACCGAAGGGGACGAAGTAGTGGCCAAGACTGACGAGTCCGGCGCCTACCGGTTTGCGGATGCGACGCCGGATACCTATTGCGTATTTCTCGACACAGCCGACGAGGAAAACGCGGCGATTCTCGAGGAAGGCGTCCTGACGTTCCCCGTTAGTAACGGTGTCGGCACCAACAGCGTCACCGTGACGCTGGACGAAAGTGCAGCCCTGGCGGATGTTGATTTCGGTTTCGACTTCAGTTTCTTGCCGGTGCCGGAAACCGCCAGTGACTGTAAAAACAGTTTTGAATTCGTTCAGGACCTGACCGTGCCGGACAATACCGTCTTCCCGCCGGGTGCCGAGTTTGAGGCTTCCTGGCGCTTGCGCAACAACGGCACCTGTCCGTGGACAAAAGATTACGCCGTGGCATTCATCGGCGGCGACGCGATGGGCATTACAAGCACGGTGAAATTGGCGAATGCCGTCGCTCCGGGACAAACGGAAGATGTCTCGATCACGTTGACCGCGCCGGCAACGCCGGGCACCTACCGCAGCAACTGGCAACTCAGCGATGCCGCGGGTACAGTGTTCGGCATCAACGGCGCAAACGAGGATGCCTTCTGGGTGCAAATCGTCGTCGAGGAGGGGGCAGAATTTGTCGGGCCACCCACCGCGGGTTCAGCCGTCATCGGTGGTGTCGTGTGGAATGACACCTGTTTCCTGACGAACGGGTCGCCCTCGCGCGGGTGCGTCGAGACCGCGGAAGGCAGCGGCTTCTATCGTGGCAACGGGACGTTTGACGCCAACGAGACATCGATACCGGGCATAACCGTCATCCTCGGCCGCGGAGCCTGTCCCGAAGGCGGCGTGCCTACCCCGGCCAATCGTATGGCGACGACAGTTACGGACGCTGACGGCCTCTATCGCTTTGAAGGATTGGACGCCGATATTTATTGCGTATCTATAGACGCTCTGAGTCCGGAAAATGTAGACATTTTGATCCCTGGCAACTGGACCTACCCGGCGCCCGGAACAGGCCGCCTGGGTATCCGATTAGCGGCAGGAGAACAGCGCCTGACGGTCGATTTCGGCTGGGATCACGCGGAATAAATCACCTTGCAGAGCAGAGGCCAGGCATTTTGTCATGATGCCGGGCCTCTGTCCGTTCGTCTTTCGGTTTAAGGTTCATCGTAAGTTGGCCGAGCTAAGATTCGCAATGGTGGGTATTAACCGTCGGAGCCTGGAGCCTTGAATAAATCTGAACCGATCCCATGGCGCGGTGTCCGCACCCTGGAAAAGCTAATCCTTATCGTATTACCCCTGGTCGCAATGACCATTATCACCCTGCCATTCCTCGATCGGGTGATATTGCGCCGCCTGGCCCGACTGCCCGGCATGCGGCCGGTTGTGGTATGGCTCGTCAGCGACTTTAACGCATGGCTTGTCGCCGGCGGAGTATTGTTGCTGTGGGGATTATTTATCCTTTGGGTTCGCCGACGTCTGAAAAACGATCGACGACTCTGGTCAAGCACCGGATGTCCACAATGCAAGGAACGTGACCTGGTGCGCGTGTCCAGAAATACAAGTGACCGATTTTATGGTCTGATCGGTGTCCCAGCCTATCGATATGCCTGTCGCAATTGCACCTGGCGTGGCCTGAGAGTTGCCCATCGTGAGCTCTCCCCGGAACGAATTGCGGAAATGGAAGCTTCACTATCGCGCTTCGACCTCGCCGGGGAGCCAGCCGAGAGCATTCCCTCATCATCCGTTACATCCGGTGGGGATGACGCTTCGGAAAATCCAGGGGACGTTACTCGCCCGCTACCATCTGCTGAATCGGAAAGCGTGGACCCGGTGGATGCCGCCAAGGCTGCCGATATTGCCGTCGATGCCCCAATCGACGACGCTGAAAACTTCACCCAACCCGACCTGGCCAATACGCATTAGACCGGCTAAGGCCAAACCCGACGAAGTCGTCAATTCGCAATCATCTGATAACGTTGAAGTAACCACTGCCTAAAGTTATAATAATTCGCAGCAGAAACGGCAGGAGGTATAGATGACCAAACAGTCAGAGGCAGATTCGGCGGCCACCTCGACCATATCGGGTATCGGCAATAACACCGGGGAGCTGGATGTTTTAAGAGACCTCATTTTCGGCAATCAGGCTCGCGACTTCACGAAGCGCATCACCGACCTCGACGCTCGTCTCGAGGCAGTTCGCCGTGAGCTGAAAAGCGATCTGGACACACGCGGGCAAATGGTGGCCAAGACCGCTTCGGATCAAAACTCCACGCTCCGCAAGGATACTACCGGCCGCATCGACAAGGAAGTTCAGATTCTCGGCGAACGTATTGAACAATTGACGGCTGACCTCCATGAACTCGTGGACGACACCCGCCGAACAGTCGAAGCACGCCTGGATCGGATGCAGGATGAAGCCAACGAGCGAATCCGCGCGCTTGAAGCTGACGCGCGCCGACGTGACGATGAACTGCGCGCTGAATTGCTCGCCGTGAGCGCCTGGCTGGAGGACAAGAAAACTTCCCGTCATGACCTGGGCCAGATGCTGGAAGAGATCGGCCAGCGGTTACAATCCGCCGCCCAGATTGCCGCCACTGAAGAACCTGACAAGGAGTGACGGCCGGCGGAAACATGGACGACGCTGCCGGCCACGGCCCAATCAATTCATCTCCGTTGCCTGGTGCAGGCGACGAGCCATCCCTCTCGTCGATCCGTCGCATTTTATTCGCAACCGAATCGGAACGCATCGACCAACTTGAGGCTGAGAAATCCCGCCTGTCGGAGGAGATTTCGGCGTTACAGGCGCGATTGGTCGCCCTTCAGGCCGATCTAACCGCGACGGAAGCCCGCCTCAACGAGCAAACGGCAAATCTGGCCGGCGATATCGATGAGGTAATCGCGCGCAAGGCTAAAGACGCACCGGAAGATTTGGCCGAGGCGCTTGGTTCGGTGATGGCCGGCGCGATTCGGGTCCAGGATCGTCGCGCTCGCGATGAACTGGTCGACGCTGTCAGCCCCGTCCTGAGTGAAGCAATTGAAGTCCAGATTCGCGATTCACGACATAGCCTCGTGGAAGCCCTTTTTCCCATTATCGGCGAGATGGCACAGCGATATATCGGCGAATATTTTCGGGAGCTTCAACGCAATATCGACGCCCGCCTCAAGGCATCGTTTACGCCGGCACAGATCGCACGACGGTTAAACGCCCAATTACATGGCGTGCCGGCGGCCGATCTGGAATTGCGAGATGCCCTGCCGTTTAGCGTGCGCGAGATATTTCTCATCCAAAACGGTTCGGGTATTCTGATGGCCCACGCCGGCAGCGATTCAGCAATCGATTCAGATTTGATCAGCGGCATGTTGACCGCTGTCCGCAGTTTCATGCGCGATTCCTTCAGCCGGCAGGATAGCGCTGACCCAATGGATGAGATTCAATACGGCGACCAGCGGATCATTATCCAGGATGGCCGGTTGTGCTATCTGGCCGTCGTCATTTGGGGGATCGAGCCGTCTGGATTCCGTGCTGAACTTCGTCGATACCTGAACTACCTGCATAACGCTCACCACACATCGTTGCAAGAATTCGACGGCAACATGGAAACGTTGGACGAGGTGGCTCAATCCATCACTCGCCTGAACACCGATCTGGCGGCATTGGTTCCGACTACCACGTCTCCAAAACCGTTCACCCGAGGTCAGAAAATGACCCTGGCTTTGGGTGGTCTGGGCGGACTATTCCTCCTCGGAATCGCCTGCTTTTATCTCCAGTTCACTGTGGCTCTGCTACCGCTGGCATTCGGACAACCAACAGCGACCCCTACCAACATGCCTTCATCCACGCCCACCACGACCGCCACGGACTACCCAACTTCAACGTTAACCCCGACGAGCGCTCCGACAGCCACGTCGACAATGACACCGACGGTCATACCGACTATGACACCGACGGTCGAACCAACGGCCACAGTGATGCCCACGGAGAACCCCAGCCCGACCGCCATCCCATTCTCAGTGCTCACCAACCACACGGTTTGGGCTTTCACCGAACCCAGCCTCGATCGGCCCGACTCGGGCCGATCGAACTAGGGGCTGCCGTCACCATCATTGGCTATGAAGATCCCTGGCTGCAAGTGGAGTGGCAGTCTGCGACCGGCCCGCAACAGGGATGGCTAACCGTTCGCTGGGTTGATCTGGTCGGGACACCGCCGCCCGATTTTCCGGGGACGCCATGACCGGAATAAACCCGGGCGCGTCGCACTCCGCCCGGCTACGGAGCAAACGATGAACGATTTGACCACGCCTATTAACAATGATGGCGGGCCGGAGTCCGAGCCGGATCGCCTCAGGCTTGAACTGGAGCAGGCCAGGACCGAACTCGAAGCCCTGAGAAGGCGTAAATCGAGTCTGGTTGCGATGACCGCCCACGATTTACGGACGCCATTAGCGATTGTTCAGGGCTTTGCACAATTGCTGGCATCCGAACTTGGTCCAGATACCGACCCGGCCGTTGACGAATATATAAGCAATATACTCGCTCATTCCAGTTCAATGGAGAAAATGGTCGAGAACCTGGTTGCGCTTGATCAGTACGAACGTGGCGAGATTAACCTTAAGGCCGAACGCGGCAACCTGAACGTCCTCCTCGATGAAGCTCTTGCACAGGTTGAAGGCCTGTCCGCAATTAAGACGCTAACCATCTCGTTCCGTTCGGCTCCAGCAGCGGCCTGGGCCTTCGTCGATGTGAATCAAATCGGCAAGGCACTCTATAATTTGCTCAGCCACACCATTAAATATGCGCGACCCGGATCTTTAATCGAGATCGACATCACCCGGGCAGGAGAATTTCTGAAGGTGCGTTTCTTCGACACCAATCGCCGACTCACCACAGACATGATCGCTCGATTGTTCAACCTGGGCGACATGAACCCGGACGGTCAGAACGCAACAGGGGGGATGGACATGGGCCTCGTGCTCACCCGGTATATTGCCGAACAGCATCATGGCCGGATAGAGGCCACATCCAGGAAGGGGCATGGAACGACTCTCGATCTCTTCCTTCCCGCTGACCACGAGGAATAAAGACGATTATGAGCGATCAACGTGACCTGACCGAACCTGTTCCATTCGATGAGGATACCTGGCAGCAGATGCCGGACTTCATCGGCAACCTGACCGAGCCCGTTTGCCTTCATGTTTGGGGGGATCCGGCAATCACCGCCGAAGAGCGCGAAGCGACGCGGCTGGCCGCCCTGCTCTCTGAACATTTTCCCCAACAAATCTCACATCGTGCACTGCCTCGCCGAATAAACTATTCCTACTATCCGGTGATAGGCGTCATGGCTGGGACGGCCGAAGAGTCAACCGATCCCGGAGTGCGTATCATCGGCCTGCCTATCGGCTTCCAGATGACGTCGCTGGTTGCGGCAATACAGGCTGTATCATTTCGTGGGCAAACGCTGGAACCTCTATCGCGCCTGAAGCTCCACCGGATGATGACCGCCGCCCGCGAGGATGTCGCCATAGAGATCCTCACGTCGGCCGAAGATGAGGCGGGGGCAATCGCAGCCAAGGCGGCGTTTGGGGCGGCAGCTTCGACAGAACGGATCCGAACCTTCCTGATCGTCACTGACTTCTTCCCCGAAGCGGCGCAGCGCTATTCGGCGACGTTCTTACCACATATCGTCATCAACAAGCGAACCCATTTCAACGGCCCGCTGGACGAAGAGGAACTGGTTCGGCAGATTGGGTTGGCTGTGAAGAACGACCTCAACGCCCCGCAAACGACCTAATCGATATCATCCTTCCGCCTGGCGGATGGATGGGCGATGGCTGCCTCGACACGCCGCTGCCAGCGCCGCATCCGCGAGCGGCCGCGCGCCATCATATAGCGAATGCGCTTCCATTCCTGATCGCCAAACGATACCGGCGGCGGCGTCACATCCCATTTCACCACCGAGGCAGCCCAGGTCAGGCCACCCCCAAACCCGACGAAGACGACGTTGTCATCGGGCCGCAGCCGGCCATCGCGCACGGCATCACACAGCGCCAGGGGAATCGAGGCGGCCGAGGTGTTGCCGTTGTTCTCGACATTCAAATAGAACTTCTCCATTGGCACTTTCAGCTTTTTGGCCGCGGCCTCGATGATTCGCGTGTTCGCCTGATGGGGGATGATCAGGTCTATGTCATCGATGGTCAATTCCGCTTGCTTTAGCACGTCCATGACTGACGTGGCGATCACGTTGGTGGCAAAACGGTAGACCTGCCGGCCGTCCATGTCGATGATGTTCTTGTGGTGGCCGTTCGAGGAGAATTCCGCGCCACTGATAGGCACGGGGTTATGATAAAGCGCCGGCAACGAGAGCAGATCGGCTCCGGAGCCGTCGGATCGTAACGTGGTCGCCATAACCCCGCCGGGGATGCTGGAACCCTTAAGAACCACTGCGCCGGCCCCGTCCCCAAACAGAACGCACGTCGAGCGGTCTTGCCAGTCGATTACACGCGACATCGTCTCGGATCCGATGACGACCGCGTTACGAACGGAGCCGGTGGCGATGGATTGCGTCGCCATTTGCAGCGCGTAGACGAATCCGGAACAGGCAGCGCTCAGGTCAAACGCCCCGGCTCGGCCCGCGCCCAGATAGTCCTGCACCTTGCAGGCGGTGGAGGGGAACATGTATTCAGGCGTGGAGGTGGCGACGATGATCAGCTCAACCTGGGACGGATGCAAATCGGCGATCTTCAAGGCGCGCGCGGCCGCCTCAAAGGCCAGCGTGGCCGTCGTCTCGTTTGTGGCGGCGATATGGCGCGAGCGAATGCCGGTTCGTTGATAGATCCACTCATCACTGGTATCGACCAGCTGTGATAGTTCGGCGTTGGTCACCGTCCGTTCGGGAAGATAGCAGCCCCAACCGACGATATGGGCATATCGCATCATAATGGCCTGATGTTGAACAACCTCTACGGTGAGTTAAAACACTACCTGCTTTGAACAGTTGCGCGGCCGATCCCCGGCTGGATACAATCTCTCAGATTATATGGATGATTCAACCTCTTCCATACGTGCCAGGCGGCACAAGGTGTTGTACGTACTGGCGTTCATCCTGCTCGTCGCCGGAGCAATTCTTCTCGCCTCGATTGCGAGACATCTGCTGCTTCGCCCCGCCGGGGAGAGTGGAACCGAGCCGGCTGAAATTGTTGAGCCGACAACCAGGCCTTTCGGTCCACGACCGGGGAACAGCGTCACCGAAGGCAAGGTGATTCCCACGCGGGCCGGGGACCCCGGCAACAGTTTCTACCAGGTTCCGCCGGAGATCGACCAGCGACCGGTTCCCGAAGGAGCTTCGAGCGCCCTGGAACGCCTTTACGCTGCTAACCCGCCGATTCATGATTATTTTTTCGCTGCCGAGGAGTTGGCGCGGACCGACTACGGCGAACGCACCGGTCAGTCCGCGCCTTACCGGATTGGCGATCGGGCCACATTCGCCACCAACGACGGCACGCGCCAGGCCGAGCTCGTCTACATGGACGACCTGGCGACCTGGTGGGTCGAGGTGGGGCTAACCCTGGATAAGAGAGAATTGGCCGGGACGGCCGAAAGGTTACGGTCGCGCTATTATCCCCTGCTGGTTCGCAACATCGGTCAGGAATGGCGACCCGGCGTCGACAATGACCCACGCATCACAATCCTCCATATTCTGGAACCGCCCGAAACGCATGAATTGGGTTATTTCACCGACGAAAACCAGTATCCCCGATCGCTCTTCGGTAAATCGAACGAGCGGGAAATGATTTACCTCAATATGTCATTGCTGGAACAGGGCCCGCTCTACGAAGGCACGCTTATCCACGAGGTTCAACATCTCATCCAATGGAACCTGGACGCGAATGAGGACAAATGGCTCAACGAAGGGTTGTCACAGGTAGCCGAGACAATGGCGGGACTGAACACCATCGACCCACGCCCCTATCTGGAACAAACGACAATGCGGCTGGATCGCTGGTCAAATTCAGCTCCGGAAATAAACGCCCATTACGCCGGAGCATATCTCTATCTGCTCTACCTGTGGCAACAATTAGGCGACGCGGCCTTGACCGAGCTGGCCCGGCATCCGGCGAACGGCCTGTCCGCAGTGCGCTCTGTGCTGGCTGGGCGAGAACCTCGCCGCTCGCTTGAAGAGTTCACGGGCGATTGGGCGGCCGCGCTCTATCTGGACGGCGAATCCAACGACCCGCGCTACACGATTGAAGGCCATGATCTCGGTCAACCCTTCCTGGCCAATCGCGTCCGACAGTTGCCCTTTGAGGTGCAATCGACCCTCGCCCAGTTCGCTATCGACTACATCGACCTGGATTTCAGCGGTCCGTCAACAATCACCTTCGCGGGGGACTCGGTGGTAGAACTGATTGACCCGCCGCCCGCCGGTGAAGACATGATCTGGTACGCCCTCCCGGCCAACAGCAGCCGCTCGCAACTAACGGCCGCCGTGGATCTAAGGGAGGTCACGACCGCAAATATGGACTTCTACGTCTGGCACGATCTGGAACCCGATTACGATTTCGCTTATATAGATGTGTCGACCGACAACGGCCGGACGTGGCGCTTGCTCAAGCCCGAACACGCCACCCTTGGCGCATATGGGCCGGCGTGGGGCGGAGATAGCAGTCACACTCCCGGAAACATGAACGGCTGGGTTGAGGAATCGATTGACCTCAATAGTTATATCGGTCAATCGATCCTGTTGCGCTTTGATGTGGTGACGGATTTCGAGCAGTTCGGCCGCGGGTTTGCCCTCAACGGGCTGAACATCCCGCAACTGGCGACCCAGCCGGAATGGCTGCCGGATGGCTTTGTGGAGACGGGTCATCTGCTACCGCAACGCTGGTCGGTTGGGTTGATTCGCGCAGGACAAACGCCTGTAGTGCTCCCATTGGCGTTGGATGACCTTAACAGTGGGCAGGTTACTGTTGAGTTGGGACCGGCCGGCGGGGTGCTTGCTATTCTGCCCCTGACGCCATTCGTTGAGACAGAGGCCAATTACTGGCTCTCGATAACGAATTGATACAACATTGCGGATTGCCATTCGCGGAGGAATCGCCAAGGGGGATGACGCCGGTTTCCATCTCATGCGGCAACCGGCGTCAGTCGGTTATGCATTCCAGCGGCGGTATTGCGTGCGCCTCACTCGCAACGACGGGATTCTCCCACCCATTCTCACGAAGTTTTCGCCGTGTTATATTGGCCTTCCAGCTCGCGACGACGATCCTCCATGGCCTGGCGGGCTTCACGCTTGGTCATTTGCCAGCGTTCGTCGGCGTTCTCAATTAACTCGGCGCCGGAGCTGGGTGCGAAGAGCAGAGCCGTGACAGCGCCGACCAACGCGCCGCATACCGCTCCGGCCATAAAACCCATGAATTTGTTCATAGTTCCTTATCCTTAAACCGCGGCTTGTGCCGGATCATGATATCTTGTTATGACCCTTTCAATTATAGCGCGAGTGAGAAGGTTTGTCTTAAATCGTGTTTCCACGTAACGATTATTTTCCGGAGCATAATATCCGCCGGAGCGGAGTGTTTATCGGCGATACGAGGCTGTTCCTCCGTCTAACCCCAGGTTAGATAAAAGAAACCAGACAATCTGTGGAGACTTGATATTCCCTGATATCATAAAATTTGAATTGCTCGATTCATCATAAAGCGAAAGCGTATGGTTACCTCACCCTTTTGGTCAAAACCGGCAGACACTGTTGTCCAGAGTTTGAACTCAACCATAGACGGTTTGAGCGAACAGGCTGCCCAGGAATCTTTAGAGCGTGTCGGGCCGAACCTCATCCACACCAGAGAGAAAGTCACGCCTCTCGGGCTCTTTTTCAACCAGTTCAAAAGCCCGATCGTGCTCATTCTTATTGTCGCCACTGTGATCTCGGCTTTTCTTCAGGATTGGACAGATGCGCTCATCATTCTGTTCATCGTAATGGGCAGCGCCCTGCTCAGTTTCTTTCAGGAGTACAACGCCAATGCCGCCGCCGAGAAATTAAAGGACCAACTTTCGTTCAAGACGGTTGTACTGCGCGGTGGGAAACCCATCTCCGTCCCGACTGAGGAAATCGTCCCCGGCGACGTGATATTGCTCTCGGCGGGTAGCCTTGTCCCCGCTGATGGGTTGGTGATCGAGGCCAAGGATTTCTTCGTCAACCAGGCGGTGCTGACCGGCGAGACCTTTCCGGTGGAAAAAACGCCCGGCGTAGTGCCTGAAAACGCGGGGTTATCGGAACGAACCAATACGGTTTTCATGGGGACCAATGTCCGCAGCGGCAGCGCTCGGGCGCTGATTGTCGAAACAGGACGGAATACAGCCTTTGGTCAGATCGCGGATCGTCTGACATTACGGCCACCGGAGACCGAATTTGAGCGCGGCATCAAGCGTCTGGGGTATTTGCTGACCGAAATCATGTTCATTCTGGTGATCGGCATCTTCTTTTTCAACGTATTGTTGCAAAAGGATGTGTTCGATTCGCTGCTCTTCTCAATTGCACTGGCCGTTGGCCTGACGCCACAACTGCTGCCGGCCATCATCAATATCAACCTGTCGAAAGGCTCGCAAAAGATGGCCAGACACGGCGTCATCGTGCGCCGGCTGGAGTCCATCGAGAATTTCGGCAGCATGGATATTCTTTGCACAGACAAAACAGGCACGCTGACGGAAGGCGTCGTGCGGCTGGACGGCGCTCTGGACGTTGATTGCGAGCCGTCAGAGCAAGTGAAGCTGTTTGCCTGCCTGAACGCCGGCATGCAGACAGGCCTGCCGAACCCTTTGGACGAGGCAATTGTCAGCGAGGGGGCCGAAGGAGTAGAAGGTTATTCGAAGGTGGATGAAATTCCATACGATTTCATTCGCAAACGCCTCACAGTCGTCACGCGCCGGAACAACGCATCGTCGGCCATCATGATCACCAAGGGGGCGCTGGAGAACATACTGGCCATCTGCACGCTGGCACAGAGCGGAAGCGAGCAAAAAGTGCTTGATGATGACGCACTCGCCAAAGTCAGGGCTCATTTTGAACAGTGGAGCGCGCAAGGGTACCGCGTCCTGGGTGTAGCCGCCAAGCCGGTCGATGTGCAGAAACATCCTTATTCCAAAGATGACGAAGCGGAAATGACCCTCATGGGATTCCTGCTATTCCTGGATCCGCCAAAGCCCGGAGTTCAGGAAGCTATCCAGGCATTGGGAAGCCTCGGTGTTCAATTGAAAATCATTACCGGGGACAACCAACTGGTGGCCCGACATACCAGCCAGATGGTGGGCCTGGGAGATGTCAAGGTATTGACCGGCTCAGAGCTGGACGCAATGAGCGACGAGGCGCTGTGGCTCGCGGCCGAAGAAACCACTATTTTCGCAGAGGTGGATCCCAACGAAAAGGAGCGCGTTATCCTGGCGCTCAAAAAGCGCGGTCACGTGGTGGGATACATGGGTGACGGCATCAACGACGCGCCGTCGCTGCACAGTGCCGACGTAGGCATCTCAGTGGCCAACGCTGTAGATGTAGCCAAAGAGGCGGCCGATCTGGTATTGCTCAAACAGGATCTGGACGTGTTGCGCGAAGGCATCGTGGAGGGACGGAAAACTTTCGCAAACACGATCAAATATGTGTTCATGGCGGTCAGCGCGAATTTCGGCAATATGTTCAGCATGGCCGGGGCTTCGTTGCTCTTGCCTTTCCTGCCGATGCTGCCCAAGCAGATCTTGCTGATTAACTTCCTGACCGACCTGCCGGAGATCGCGATCGCCAACGACAACGTGGACGACGTTTATGTAGAACGCCCACACCGCATGGATATCGGATTTATCCGCCGTTTTATGCTGGTCTTTGGCTTGCTCAGTTCGGTGTTCGATTACGCCACGTTCGCCACCCTGATGTGGATTATAAAAGCCAACGAACAAACATTTCAGACCGGTTGGTTTGTCGAATCGGTCCTGTCGGCGGGCATCGTTGTCTTTGCCGTTCGGACACGCCTGCCCTTCATCCACAGCAAACCCAGCCGCACCATGATGGCCATCACGGCCGCCGTCATCCTGATCACCCTGTACCTGCCGTATTCGTCGCTTGCCGGACTGTTGGGATTTGTCCCACTCTCATTGCCGTTACTGCTGATTATTTTCAGCATCGTGGCGCTGTACTTCCTCTCGGCAGAGTTAATCAAACGCTGGTTCTATCGACAGGCAAAAAATAATGTCTGAGAACGAACGAACTTTTCCGGCCCTCAGGCTTCACCCCTGGCGTTACCTGCCCATCCTCATCATTTTGGGGTTGGTTGTACATTTGCTGGTGCCACAGATCGCCGCTCTGGAAAAATCGTGGGCCGTGATCCAGGCGATGACCTGGTGGGTCGTAATTTTGGCCATAGTCGCTCAAGTGCTGAGCTACATCGGCAGCGGCTACATGCTGCACACGATTATGGCGATCAATCAGCAGAAACTATCGACGCTGAAGGGCATATTGATAACCATGGCCGCCAACAGCATTGGACTGGTCGCGGGGGGTTGGGTTGGCGGCGATGCCGCGACATTCGGTTGGGTTCGGCAGGAAACCCATGATGGAAACGACGCGGCACTGGCCAGCACCTTGCCCACCATGTTGAATAACGTCATCCTTGCCGTCGTTTCCGGGATCGGCGTCATCTATCTGCTTGCAATTCACGATCTAAGCCAGGGACAACTGCTCGGGTTCAGCGTCGTCCTGCTGCTGATATGCCTGCTCATGGCCGGAGCCGTCGCCACTTTCCGCTACCCGGAGCCGGCTACGCGTCTGGCCGTGAAATTATCCGGCCGTTGGGCAAAGATGCGTCACAAAGCGTTTCAACCGCAAGATACGATGGTTTCAGTGCAACGGTTCATTCAAAGCTGGCAATCTCTGGGCCATGGCAGATGGATGCGCCCTGCGCTTGGGGCGCTCGCCAACACCGGCTTCGATATGCTGACGTTGTATTTGATGTTCATTGCCGCCGGCCATCGCGTCAGGCCCGGCGTTTTGTTCGCCGGGTATGGCCTCCCCTACATGCTGGGAAAGATCGCCTTCGTGTTTCCGGGCGGCGTTGGGGTCGTGGAAGCGGGCATGGTGGCCTTGTACGGGAGCCTGGGCGTCCCAAATGAAGTCAGCGCGGTGGTAATCCTCGGATACCGGTTGATCTCGTTTTGGATTCCCAGCCTGCTGGGATTTGCGGCCGCCGCGTATCTGGGCAGTGGCGCATCCAAATCAAAAGAGAGCCAAAGCCCCGTTTCCCTGGGCTAGCAAAGATCGAGCCAACAACCAGCCATCCGGCGCGCCACACGGCTCCCGCTAATTTTCTGTAGCGGCTTTCACCTTGATCGCCAACCTCAAATCATCCAGTTGCGACGGCAACACATATGAGGGCGCGTCGGCCATCAGATCGGTGGCCTGGGCCGTCTTGGGGAATGCCATCACCTCGCGGATGTTCGGCTCGCCGGCCATCAACGCCACCAGCCGATCGATACCCGGCGCGATGCCACCGTGGGGCGGCGCGCCATATTCGAAGGCTTCCAGCATATGACCGAACTGCTCGCGCGCCTGCTCCATCGAGAAGCCGATGAGAGACATGATCCTGGCCTGCAAATCCTGGTCGTGGATTCGGATGCTGCCGCCGGCAACCTCGAAGCCGTTGCACACCAGGTCATATTGCTGGCTCAGCACGGCCGCCGGGTTCGTCTCCAGCAACGGGATGTGTTCCGGCTTGGGCGCGGTGAACATGTGATGGCTTGGGGCGTAGTGCCCATCTTCCAGCCCTTCCTCGAACAGCGGGAAGTCGATGACCCAGGCAAACGACAAAACCTTTTTATCGGTATAGCCAAGGCGGCGCGCCAGCTCCGTCCGCAACGTGCTGAGGACGTTATGGACGATAACCTTGTGATCGCTCGAGATGAGGATCAAGTCGCCCGGCTTCGCCTCCAACCGCTCGGTGATGGCGATGAGCTGGTCGACCGTGAAGAACTTGGCGATTGGCCCACGCATTTCGCCCGAATCGGGCTGGATGGCCAGCCAAGCCAGCGCCTTCGCGCCCTGCCCGCGAGCAAGTTCCTCCAGCTCGTCGATCTGCTTGCGGCTGTACGTGGCGCAACCAGGGGCGCAAATCGCCTTCACCAGCTTGCCCTCAGCCACATTTTCGGCGAAAACGCGAAACGCGCTTGTAGCGGCGATGTCGCTGATGTCCTTCAGTTCCATCCCGTAACGCAGGTCCGGCCGGTCAGTTCCAAAGCGTTCGGTCGCTTCGGCATAACTCAGCCGCGGAAAGCTCGTCGATGCCAGAGGCACCAGACTCACCGCCTGGACCATGCCGACCATCAACGCCTCGATCAGATCGAGGATATCGTCGCGCTCGATGAAGCTCATCTCCATGTCGAGTTGGGTGAACTCCGGCTGGCGATCGGCGCGCAGATCTTCGTCGCGGAAGCAGCGGGCGATCTGGAAGTAGCGCTCGTAGCCGGCCACCATCAGCAACTGTTTCAACTGTTGCGGGCTTTGCGGCAGCGCGTAGAATTTGCCCGGATGCACCCGGCTGGGGACAAGATAGTCTCGCGCGCCTTCCGGGGTCGACTTGAACAGGATCGGGGTCTCGACCTCTATGAAATCGCGGGCGCACAGGAAATCACGAATAAACTTGACGGCGTTATGGCGCAGGAGCAGGTTTCGCTGCAGGCGCTCCCGCCGCAGGTCGAGGTAGCGATAGCGCAGGCGGGTCGTTTCATCGACAGCCTCATCACGATCGATCAGGAACGGCGTTGTTCTGGCTGTGTTCAGGATTACGACCTTTTCGACCAGCACTTCGATTTCGCCGGTCGGCAGGTTGGGGTTCTCCTGTCCCGCCGGGCGACGTGCGACCGTGCCGGTGACCTGTACGACATACTCGCTGCGGATGCTCTCAGCCACGGCGAAGCCATCCGGCGTGCGACCGGCATCCACCACAGCCTGCGACTTGCCCGAGCGATCGCGCAAGTCGATAAATATCACGCCACCCATATCGCGGCGGCGGTTGACCCACCCCGCAAGCGTAACAGTCTGGCCCAAATGATCGGTGCGAAGCTCTCCGCAACCATGCGTTTTCAGCATACGATTCCTTCCTGCGATAAAAATGATCGCTCTCCCGCCTCGATAATCCGCGTGGAGCGATCAAGAATTATAACACCCGGCAAGGTGTCCGCAAAACGGCGTTACCTGGGAGATCGGGGGTCGCTTGTATAGCGCTGTTTCCATTCATACAGCTTGTTGATGGCTTGCAGCGGCGTCAAGGCGTTCACATCCAGCTCGCCCAGCTCAGTCAGAAAGGGGCTGGCTTCAGGAAAGAGGGCGATCTGTTGACCCGTCGAAAGCCGGCTCGGTTCAACGGCCGCCGTCGGCGCGTGACGCTCGAGGTCCTTCAGGATCTCGTTGGCGCGCAGGATCACGTCGCGGGGCAACCCGGCCAGCTGGGCCACATGGATGCCGTAGCTGCGGTCCGCGCCACCCGGCACGATCCGGTGAAGAAAGGTAACCTCGCCACCCTCCTCCGACACGCCTACGTTATAATTAACCACGTTGGGCAGGAAATCAGCCAGCCCGGTCAACTCATGGTAGTGAGTGGCGAAGAGGGTGCGCGGGTTGAGACGCGGGTGATTGTGAAGAAACTCGACGATGGCCCAGGCCAGAGACAGACCGTCATACGTGCTCGTGCCGCGACCGATCTCGTCGAGAATCAACAGGGACCGGTGGGTGGCATGGTGGAGAATTTCGGCCGTTTCCACCATCTCGACCATGAACGTCGAGCGCCCGGCGTGCAATTCATCATGCGCTCCGATGCGGGTGAAAATGCGATCGACCAGGCCAATCGTGGCCGATGACGCGGGAACGTAACTGCCAATCTGTGCCATCAGCACGATGAGCGCCACCTGTCGCAGATAGGTGGACTTGCCGCTCATATTCGGGCCGGTGATGATTTGGATGAGCGACGCCTCGTCGAAATGGGCGTCGTTGGGCACAAACCGCTCGCCACGCGGCATGCCCGGCATCCGCCCCCGGCTCAGCGCCTCCTCGACGACCGGATGGCGGCCGTTTTCGATGTGGAGCGCTATATCCCCGGTCAGAGTCGGCCGGACATAGTCGTTGAGCGCCGCGACCTCGGCCAGCGACGCTGCCACGTCCAACTCGGCCAGCGCGGCGGCCGTCGCCAGCAGGCGTTCCGCATCCTTCGCCACAAACTGGACCAGCTCGGCAAAGAGTCGCCGCTCGATTTGCAAAATGCGCTCCTCGGCATTAAGTATCAGCGTTTCATACTCTTTCAGGTCCGGCGTGATATATCTCTCGGCGTTGGTCAGGGTCTGCTTGCGGATGTAGTCAGAGGGGACGAGACCGGTGTTGGCATGAGTCACCTCCAGATAATAGCCGAAGACCTTGTTGAACCCGACCTTCAACGACTGGATGCCGGTGCGTTCCCGCTCGCGTGGCTCAAGTTCGGCCACCCACACGCGGGCATGGGCTGACGTGTTGACCACCCCATCCAGCTCCACTGAGTATCCCGGCCGGATGAAACCACTCTTGTTGAGATTGACCGGCGCATCTTCGCGCAGGGCGCGACGAACAGTCTCGACCACATCGACACAAGGATCGAGTTTCGCGCCGAGCGTGGCCAGTGCCGGCGCGGCCAGGGACAGTCCCTTGACCCGTTCAACGGCCGCCAACGCCACGGCGATCTGGTCCACATCGCGCGGAGTAGCTCGACCACCCAGTACGCGATTAACCAGCCGTTCCATATCGGGGATGCCTTTGAGCGCCGCGCGCAACTCAGCCCGCAGCAGGCTGTCGCTGACCAGAGTCTCTACCTGATCCAATCGCTCATTGAGATCATCGACGCTCAGCAACGGCTGGGTGATGCGTTGCCGCAACAGGCGCGCGCCCATCGGCGTCACGGTTCTGTTCAGGGTAGACAGCAGCGTGCCCTCCCGTTCGCCGTTGCCACGAACGGCGAGAGACTCGGTCAGCTCCAGGTTGAGCCGCGTCGACTTGCTCAGGGCCATAAAACCGTCGGTGGAGTAAGTCGTCAGTCGTTGCATCTGATCGACGCTGCCGCGCTGGGTTTGCTGCAAATAATATAGTGCCGCACCGGCGGCGCGTGTGGCCAGCGGCTTTTGCTCGCACCCGAACGCATCCAGCGTGGTGACACCAAAATGATTGAGCAAGGTCTGACGCGCGTTGCCCAGCTCAAAACGGTGTGCCGGCAGGCGGCTGATGGTCTTTATGGCCGAGAAATCAAAGACCGCATCATCTGCCACAAGCAGCTCGACCGGCGCTAACCTGGCCAACTCCTCATCCAGATCGCGCCGGCTACTCAGTTGGGTCGTGGCGAACTCGCCCGTCGTAATGTCGGCATAAGCCAGCCCCACCCGGTCATCTTCGATGACGATCGTCGCCAGGTAATTGTTGCGTCCCGACTCCAGCATTCCCGGCTCGATGACAGTGCCGGCCGTGAAGACCCGCACGACCTCGCGTGGCATCAGGCCGTTGACCAGCTCGCTGCCGATCTGCTCGCAGAGCGCCACCTTGTAACCCTTGGCGATCAGACGGGCGATGTAATTCTCAGCGGCATGATGCGGCACGCCGGCCATCGGCACTCGCTGGTTCTTGCCTTGCGGCCTGCTGGTCAGTACCAAATCCAGCTCGCGGGCCACAACGGCCGCGTCATCATCAAAAGTCTCGTAGAAATCGCCCAGGCGAAAGAAGACGATCGCGTCCGGATGCCGGGCACGGATGTCGAGATACTGCTGGCGGCTGGGAGTTACGGATTCACCGGACATGGTGGCTTCTGATCGTGGATGGGCCGCGTTCAGACTTTCAGACCGTACACGCTTTCGAGGGTCTGTCTGACCGATTCCCAATCAGGCGCGACCGGCGGCAGTTCCGGCAAAGGCAAGCCCTGATCCTTGAACCCGGTTGAGGTCATTAAACAGACTACCGGGCCGTTGAAACGCATCCCGGCCGCGGATGCCTGCCGCAATCCAGCCAGCCCGGCCGCGCCGGAGAACTCGGCCCACAGCCCTTCGCGGCCGAGTGCCGACTGGGCATGCCCGATCTCAACATCATCAAGCGCCAGGGCTTCACCCTCGCTCTCGCGCACCGCCAGCACGCCGCGGTAACTGTTTGATCCGACAACGATGCTATAGGCGGCGGTTGGCGACTCATCCACCTTCACAACCGGCTGCCCGGCGGCCAAAGCTGCCTTAAGCGGCGCGCCGGCGGCCGGTTCACAAGCGAACATCTGCGGCAGCGGCCCAATGCCCGCGACGCGTTGCATATCCCGGAAACCAAGCCACACGCCGTAGAGCAATTCGGCATAAGCTGTGGGCACAAAGACGGCCGCCGGCACGCGCCCACCCAGCTGGCGGTACAGCTCATAGGCGATCGTCTTGTAGCCCTCCGGCCCGAACGGGTGGCCGGTGTGGGTTTCGGTGATACTGCTGACGGGCATGTATCCCGCTCGCTGAACCAGCTCGCGCATCAGCACGCGCCGCAGCGGCCGCGGCAAGGGCACAATAGCCGCGCCATAGGCCGAGACCATGCGAATCAGATGGGGTTCCGTCCCTTCGGTGATGAACAGCACACACGGCAGACCAGCTCGCGCGGCATAGGCTGCCGCTGCCGCGCCGTGGTTGCCCGACGACGCTACGGTGATCCCCGGCGCGCCGCTCAGGACGGCCGAGCTGACCGTGCAAAGGTTCAGGCGATCCTTGTGGCTGCCTGTCGGATTACGGCTCTCGTCCTTAATATAAACTTCGCCCTCAAACCCGGCCCAATCCGCCAGCCGGGGCGCCGCGACAAGGGGCGTGCCGCCTTCGCCCATCGGCAAGCCTGGGGCCAACGGCGGCAACAATTCCGCCCATCGCCCAAGTCCGGCATACGGCGCGCGTTCGAAGAAATCATCCGGTACACGGCGATAATCGTAGTCGATGACCAACGGGTACTGGATTTCGACTGTGCTCGTTTGTGGGCAACCCTCTACCAGCGGTGGGAAAAGGGGATAGCGCAGAGCCGGGTCACCCAGGGAGCGTTGACCGATGGCCAGAGAGGTTGTCTGATCAGTGGGACCGGGCACACTCTGGGTCATGAACCAGCCTCGTCGGATTCTGATTTTTTGTGCCATGCCTCCAGACGTCTCCGATGGCGGTCTTCCAGCTTCACGAGCGGCCGCGCCTCTTTCATCAAGTTGAAGCTTTCATCATACGGCATCGATTGGTGCCGCATGAGATAGGCAGCGACCAAAGTCGCCGAACGACCGCGTCCCTTGGCACAATGAACAAGCACCTTGCGCCCGTCCTCGATCTGCTCGTGGATCCAGTCCGCGCCCTCGCTCATGTAATCATCCGACGGCACCATTGCATCGAGTACTTCCAGACGGTGATAGCTGATGTCGTGCTGTTCGTAGAATACCCGATCACCCTCTCGTTCCGCGCGCATGTCCAGAACGGCAGTTATGTTGTTGTCCAGCAGAAATTGGTAATCACGCTCGTAGGTTGGCGCGCCGCCGAGCCACAGATTGGGCGTAATCTGATCAAACCAGCGGTTGCCTTGAATTCGCTCATAGACATAGCGGATAGCTGGATAAAATTTATCAAACACCCAGTGAAAAGGATTCATCGTCCGTAAGAATAACCCCGGCGACGATGGTTGGCAATGAGTCGGGCTGTAATGCGTTGTAATTCGAAAGAAGAACTCAAGCCGGCCCAACGGCCGTTTGGGCGGCGATAATCCGGTCGAGCAGCGCATCAAACCCGTCATCCACGCGTCGCTTGTCCGGGTAGGAGTCATACCACGAGACGATCTCCCGCGCGCCTCTGGCAAAGGGGATGGTGGCCACGAAATCGGGCACGATGCTCTTGATCTTGCTGTTATCAAACATGGCGCAGTGAGACTTGTCGCCGAGCAGGCTGTCTCCCCAGCGTGTGTCAAAACGGGCAACGGTCTCCGACGGGACGTGGGCAATAACCGGCTCGACGCCGGCCGCATGACCCAGCAGGCGGGCAATCTCATTCCATGTCAGCCATTCATCGCTGGTGATGTGATAATCCTCGCCGATGGCGCGCGTTTCGCCGAGCAACCCAAGAAACCCGCGCGCGAAGTCGCGATGATGGGTCAATGTCCATAGCGATGTACCATCGCCGTGAATGAGAATCGGCTTGCCGCGCCGCATGCGATCGATGACGGTATAGCCGCCGTGCAATGGCAACAAAGTCCGGTCGTAGGTGTGCGACGGCCGCACGATGGTCACCGGAAATCCAACTTCACGGTAAGCGGCCAATAAAGCCCTCTCGCAGGCGATCTTGTCGCGCGAGTAATCCCAGAACGGGTTATCCAGCGGCGTTTCCTCGGTGATCGGCAGTCTGGCCGGCGGTTTCTGATAGACTGAGGCGGAGCTGATGAAGATATACTGTCCCACCCTTCCGCGAAACAAAGCCAGGTCTGTGGCGATATGTTCAGGCGTATAGGCGATCCAGTCAACGACAACGTCGAAGGTATGCGATTCCAGGACACCGGCCACGGCCGCGCGATCCCGGATATCACCGATCAGGGTTTTGACCGCGCCGGGTATCCGGCGGTTGGTTGTTTGCCCTCGATTTAGCAAGTAGAGATCGATCCCGCGCTCGACAGCCAACGCCGAACAAGCCGAACTGATGATGCCGCTGCCGCCAATAAATAAAACTTTCATAATCACACACGCCTGTTACCTGATTCGAGTCTCATCAACTTCATTATGGTGCAAACGGGTCATTACAGGCAATGCCATTATTCCCCGTTGTGGAAATCGGCTATAATTGCGAGGTTGCAATGTAAACAAGACAGCTTCACATAACTTGCGGGCCGAAAGAGATAAGTTGTCAAACCGGCCGATGCAATAGCCACACCATTTTTGTACGATGACCGGACTCGGTTGAGGAGAATCATGACCACAAAAACATTCGATCAGTTTGGCGCGCGCGCCAAACTTGGCGGAACCGATTATTACTTCTACAGACTGGATAAATTGTCGCGCTTTGCCGATATCGGACGCCTCCCCTTTTCGATTCGGGTGCTCCTGGAAGCTCTGCTGCGCACGACCGACGGCTTTGAGGTATCAGCCGAGGACGTTGAGCGACTGGCTCGCTGGTCGCCCAGGATGGACGAGTCGTTTGAAGTCCCATTCAAGCCCGGCCGCGTCATTCTGCAGGACTTCACCGGCGTGCCGGCTGTTGTCGATCTGGCTGCTATGCGGGCCGCGATGGCGCGCCTCGGCGGCAATCCCGACCGCATCAATCCTATTGTGCCGGTAGACCTCGTAATCGATCACTCCGTCCAGGTCGATCAATTCGGCTCCGCCTTCGCCCTGTTCTACAATGCCGAGCGCGAATTTGAGCGCAACCGCGAGCGCTACGAGTTTCTGAAGTGGGGCCAGGAAGCGTTCCAGAATTTCCGCGTTGTCCCGCCGGCAACCGGCATCGTCCACCAGGTAAACCTCGAATATCTCGGCCAGGTCGTCATGACCAAGCCTGAGGGTAACGACCGCGTTGCCTTTCCCGACAGTCTCGTCGGCACCGACTCGCACACGACGATGATCAACGGCCTGGGCATACTGGGCTGGGGCGTCGGCGGCATCGAAGCCGAGGCGGTCATGCTCGGACAGCCCATCTATATGCTGGCTCCGGAAGTCGTCGGCGTGCGCCTCACCGGCGGGCTGCCCGATGGCGCAACGGCCACCGACCTGGTTCTGCGCATCACCGAAATGCTGCGCAAGAAGGGCGTTGTCGGCAAATTCGTGGAATATTTCGGCCCCGGCCTCAGCAACATGACCCTGGCCGATCGGGCAACTATCGCCAACATGTGCCCGGAATACGGCGCGACTGTCGGCTACTTCCCGGTCGATGCCGAAACGCTGAATTATATGCGCAACACCGGTCGACCGGCCGAACTGATCGACCTGGTGGAGCGTTATACCAAGGAACAGGGCCTCTTCCGCACGGACGACACACCCGATCCCGTTTTCTCCGATGTTGTCGAACTGGACCTGGGAACTGTTGAGCCGAGTCTGGCCGGACCGAAACTGCCGCAGGATCGTGTCCCGCTCAGTCGCATGAAAGAGACATTTCACCAGAATCTGCTCGCGCCGGTTGGACCACGCGGTTTTGGGCTGAACGAGGCCGATCTGGGACGGAAGGCCGAAGTCTCCAACGGCCACACCTCGGAAATTGGCCACGGATCGGTAGTCATCGCCGCCATCACCAGCTGCACCAACACATCCAACCCCAGCGTCATGCTCGCCGCCGGCTTGCTGGCCAAGAAAGCCGTGGAGGCGGGCTTGACCGTCCCGTCATATGTGAAGACGAGTCTGGCTCCCGGCTCCCGTGTGGTAGAAGATTATCTGAAACGCTCCGGATTGCTCCCCTATCTGGAGCAACTGGGCTTCTACATTGTCGGCTTCGGCTGCACCACCTGTATCGGCAATTCAGGCCCGTTACCGGAGGAAATTAGCCGGGCAATCCGCGAAAACGATTTAATCGCCTCCTCCGTGCTCAGCGGTAACCGCAACTTCGAAGGACGCATCCACCCGGATACCCGCAGCAACTTCCTTGCCTCGCCCCCCCTGGTGGTCGCGTATGCCCTGGCTGGTCGCGCCGATCTGGACATGTACAACGAACCGCTCGGCAACGGCCGCGACGGCAAACCGGTTTACCTGAAGGACATTTGGCCCAGTAATACCGAGATTAAGCGCGTCATGGCTGAGGCGCTGAACGCGGAGATGTTCTACAAGGAATACAGCAATGTGTTCACCGGCAACGAGATGTGGAACCAGATCCCCAAGAGCGGCGGCGAGTTGTATCAATGGGATGAGCTGTCGACCTACATCCAGGAGCCACCCTTCTTTGCCGGGCTATCGCGGGAAGTGAAGCCCATCAGCAATATCAACGGCGCTCGTGTACTGGTAAAGGTCGGCGATTCGATCACCACTGACCACATCTCCCCAGCCGGCTCAATCTCGCGCACCAGTCCGGCGGCGCAATACCTGACAGGCCATGATGTCGAGCTACGCGATTTCAACTCTTACGGATCGCGGCGCGGCAATGACCGGGTCATGACTCGCGGCACATTTGCCAACATACGCTTGCGGAACCAGATGGCTCCAGGCACCGAGGGCGGCATGACCACATATCTGCCAACCGGCGAGGTCATGACGATTTATGATGCGTCGCTCAGGTATAAGGAAGCAGACATCCCGCTGGTTGCTCTGGCCGGGCGTGAATACGGCACCGGCAGCTCGCGCGACTGGGCTGCCAAAGGCCCGCTTCTGTTGGGCATCCACATGGTCATCGCCGAAAGCTTCGAGCGCATTCACCGCTCCAACCTCGTCGGAATGGGCATCTTGCCCCTGCAATACAAGCCCGGCGAAAATGCTGACAGCCTGGGACTGGATGGGACAGAGACGTTTGCGACGCTCAATCTCGACGACAACCTGAAACCCGGCCAGACGATCACCGTCAGCGCTATTCATCCCGACGGCCGCGTCACAACATTCGACACCATATGCCGAATCGATACGCCTGTCGAGGTGGGTTACTATCGCAACGGTGGCATTCTCCACACTGTCTTGCGCAATTTCCTGGCAAACTAGACTATGGAATTTGAAACAACTCGAGATGGCCGGATGCGCGTGCGTCCGGCCATCTATCTCGCAGTCCTGGCACTTCTCGTAATCCTTTCGGTCGCCTGCAAGCAAGGCGGCAACACCACACCCGAAGCGTCTCCGGGAGGCATCACCATGCACCGCGCCGACCCCGCGCGAACCGGTGTCTACAGAACTGAAGGGCCGACCGAATACACAAATATCAAGTGGCAATTCGCCGCTGATGACTGGGTATTCGGCGCGCCGGCCATTCTCGGCGACCGGGCGTGGTTCACCAGCTATGACGGGTACGTCTACGCCGTTGACAGCGCTACCGGTGCGGAGGTGTGGCGCTTTGATTCGGGCAACACCATCATCGCCGCGGCCGCCGTCGCCAACAATATCGTCTACATCGGCAACATGAGCGGCACAGTTTTTGCGCTGGACAGCGCCACCGGCAAAGAGCTGTGGCGCGTCGAGGTCGGAACCAGATCCGCTGACGCTCCGGTCGGGTTCTCCGGTTCACCGGCGGTGATAGACGGGGTTGTTTATTTCGCCAACGAGAACGGGACGCTGATCGCTCTGGATGCAAACAGTGGGGAAGAGAAATGGCGCTTCGAAAAGCCGGGATTCGCCATGCCTTTTTCCCCGGCCGTGGCCGATGGCGTCGTCTATATCCCGGTGTCGAACGGAATCCTGTATGCGATAGACGCTGCTACCGGCAAGGAACTGTGGAATTACAATCCGACTGTCGAGAACAACCTTTACATCCCGACGTCTGACGCGGTCGTGAAAAACGGGCTTGTTTTCTACATGACCAACGACCTCAACCTTACGGGCGTTCTCTACGCTGTCGACATTAACGCCCAGAAATTGCGCTGGCGATTGCAAACAGCTACTGAGAACTACTCGCCACCCGCGATCAGCGACGACGGCATCGCGATTTGGGGCGGTCTGGATGGCGCCCTTCACGCGGCGTCGGTCGAAACCGGGGACATCCTGTGGGATTTTCCGACGGATGAGATCATCTTCTCGGCCCCAGCCATCGCCGGCAACACCGTCTACTTCGGCGGGAACGATAAAAATCTCTACGCGCTGGATTACAAGACCGGCCAGCAGCGCTGGCAGTTCCGGGCCGAGTCCGCGGTATCATCCCCCGCTATTCTCGATGGCGTGGTCTTTGTGGGTACGGAAGACGGGACAGTTTTCGCGCTGCAATAACCTTTGGAAATCATCAAGGAGATAACATGAACCAGAATCACGACTCAGAAACTGAAGTGTTGGCTGAAACCGAAGAATCCGGCTTTGCCGTCTGGCGGAGCATGGAGGAAGACGGCTACGTTTATCACATTGAATTGGGCGGCATCACCCTACACATGGCGCCCGAAGAATGGGAAGAGTTCGCGAGCCTCATCGCCAGCGCGGCGGCCTGATTGTTATTCTCTGATATCACACCGGGGCGAAAACTTTTCGCCCCGGTTTTCTCTTATTGAAGAACGGTTAAACAATCACTTTCCCAGCCAACAGTTTGTTGTTTCCGAATTCAAAAAAGGGAGGATTATGGACCTGGATCAGCAAGCCGTTCGTTATGTCCCAATGATTCGGGACATGGCCGAGCACGACCGGCCTCGCGAGCGTCTCTACAAGGTGGGGGCCGAGGTGTTGTCGACGGCCGAACTGCTGGCAATCGTTCTGCGTAACGGGTCTCAAGGTGAAAGCGTTCTGCGACTGGCCGAGCGTCTCCTCATACAGTTCGGCAACTTGCCCGGTCTGGCACGAGCCACCTTTGCGGAGCTGATGGAGACCAGAGGCATCGGCGAGGCCAAAGCGGCCGAGATCAAGGCGGCGCTGGAAATCGGCCGGCGCCTTGTCGCCAGCGCGCCGGAAGAAAGACCACACGTCTCGACTCCCGATGACGCTTTTCACCTGCTCAAATCCGAGATGATGTTTCTGGAGCAGGAGCATCTGCGGCTCATCCTGCTCGATACCCGCAACAAGGTATTGCGCACGCCCACAATCTATATCGGCAGTCTGAACACCTCAGTAATCCGCATCGGCGAATTATTCCGGGCGGCCATCCGCGAAAACGCGGCCGCGTTCATCGTCACCCACAACCACCCCTCTGGTGACCCGTCCCCCTCACCCGAAGACATTACCGTCACTCGTCAAATCGTTCAGGCGGGCAAGCTGCTCGATATCGACGTCCTCGACCATATCGTCATCGGACACAACCGCTTTGTTTCGCTCAAACAACGGGGGCTGGGATTCGATCGCTAATCCGCACTTGCCGGGTCGACAAGCACGCTACTCGACAACCAACGACACATCCGAAATCTCGGTAGTGAACGAGTGTCCCGAACTGGCCAGCGTCACACTTTCAATGAAGCGCGGCGGCAGCACCCCTTGGCCGGCGAGTTCCTGAATCAGATCCACATCATAGAAATATGTCTGACCCAACGGCACACGGTCGTGCGGCCGTTGCACAACTGCACAGGAAATACATGCTCCCGGCGTCAGGTTGTCATCGACTGTACCTTCGGCAAAGAAACCATGTTGCCAGATCCGGCTGACGCCATTCTCATCGATGTAGTTAACGATGATAAACAATGGGCATTCACTACCCTGGACACCGCAAACACCCAGACTCTGCTCGAGGATGCGCAAGGTGGCCGAAAGTCGCAAGGTTTCGTAATCAGAAACATCCTGATTAATGGACTGAGTTACCCTGACGTCAGCATGGCCCACTCCTTGTCGGGAGAAGCGCAAGGTCGGATCGCCGCCATCGGGCTGAATCGTCGTCTCCCCCTGGGGTTGGTCCGGCAATTCAACCTGCCACGAGAAAAGCGCCCATTTTTTTAGCCCATCGCTAAAATCGCCATTTTGTACCAGGTTGCGCGCCGGGTCGAAGGGGCCAGCCGGGCCGGAACCCGCAGCCACCTCGGCACGCTCGCCTGGTCCTAAAACCAGCGTTCTGCCATCTGCGGTGATTACAGCCTCTCCCATGCTCTGGGCAGTAACCTGGGTAACATCGTTGCTGACTTCCAGCGTGTATCGTCCTGGCTCACTAATAAGGATGTTGCTCTCCTGGGGTGTTGTCAGCAGCACCTCAAGCGGTCGCGAGGTATAGCTGGGGATATCCAGCCGAACCCGCCCCGCTTGCAGGTCGAGATCCATCCGGTAAGCATTGTCGCTGAGGCCAAAGCGCGGAGCCGTTGCCTCTTTAAATTGAACGATGGAATTACCCGATACCTGCAGAGTCGTCAGTGGTTCCAATTGTTCAGGGGAGCGTACAGTCAACAACGCTGAAGCCGTCGTGTCGGTGCGAATTGAGGATTGTGCGCCGACAGTCTGGGGCGGCTCGCCGACAAGAACCGCTCGACGCTGCCCGTTCTGCTCCTCGATGCCTACTGTTCCCTGATTGGCCTGCACAGAGATATCCAGGGATTGGGTGGAATTTTGCAGAATAGCGCGAATTCCAAGCGGGATCGTGACACTCAGAAGAATGCAGCTAAAAAAACTGCCGGTCAGGATGGCCCAGGCCAATCGTTGACGGCCGAACCGATTGGAATCAGTCATAAATAACGAACTCTGAAATCGGTGAATTCGTCACCGGCGGCGGTCCAATTAACCGCCACGTCGCGGACATGGGAGGCAGGCGATCCTTTATGGAGATATTCCAGGAACTGGTTCAGGGCCTCGATATTACCTTCGGCCACGACCCGCACCGCGCCATCCGGCTGATTGGCAACCCACCCCACCAGGTTGAGTCGCCTGGCCTCCTGCAGGGTATATTGGCGGAAATAAACCCCCTGCACCATCCCCATCACGGTGGCTTCCATGCGGACAATATCACTCAATGACATGAGGTGATTATATCCAAGTCGAATTTCCCGGCTATCAGGCGATGAAGGATTGTGGGGTAAAAGTGGGACAGGCGAAGATCAAGCGCCGACCAGCGTGGCCAGTTGACGCAGAAGCCGCCCGGGAAGCCCCGGCCCGCCATAAATCAGACCGGTGTAGAGTTGAACAACGGTCGCGCCGGCGGCCAGCTTCTCGCGGACATCCTCCGCGGAACTCACCCCACCCACGCCAATTATGGGCAGCTTCCCGCCGGTTTGCCGATGAACATAGGCGATGAGTGCCGTTGACCGCTCACGAAGCGGGCGGCCACTTAGCCCACCCGTCTCACCTCGCTGAGGATCGTCCAACCCGGTGCGGTCAAGCGTCGTGTTAGCAATGATTACCCCGTCGATGTTCATAGAGACAATCGAAGCCAGCATCTCGTCCACCTCGGTCGGGGAAAGATCCGGTGCAATCTTGACCAGGAGTGGTCGCGGGGGAATTCCCTGAATCTCGGCCAGACGTTGATTCTCGCCCGTCAACTCCCGCAAGAGGTTTTCCAGGTAACGGCCGCCCTGCAATTCACGCAAACCGGGTGTATTGGGTGAGCTGATGTTGACGGCGAGGTAATCGGTATAGAGGTATACCGCGTCCATAACCGCCATGTAATCGGTCGCTGCGTCCTCCAGGGCGGTCTCCTTTTGCTTCCCGACGCTGACACCCAGCACGTAGTCGCGAGACCGCCTGGCGAGGGAACGCAGACGCGGAAGCGCGGCCTCTACCCCACCGTTTGGAAACCCCATACGATTGATGAGGGCTTTGTCCGACGACAGGCGAAACACGCGGGGTCGCGGATTGCCGGATTGCGGCCGCGGCGTCAGCGTGCCGACCTCAATATGGCCGAACCCCAGACAGGCCAACCCCTCGACCACTCGCGCGTCCTTGTCAAACCCGGCGGCTATGCCGACGGGGTTCGGGAAATGTAATGTGCCCATCTGAACCGGCAGCGTCGGGATATCTCCGGCGATTTCTCTTAGAATCGCGCGGCCGGCCGGATTGGATTGGGCCAACGCCAGGGCGTTCAGGGTACGATCATGCGCTGTTTCAGCGTCGAGTCGTTTCAGGAAGGGGAAGAAGATTCGCTCGTACACTGTTTCAGTCATTGATCTTTTCCACGCCGCGTCTTTTCAGCAACCAACCTATAATAAGGATAGCCCCCAGCGCGAGGGTCAACCACCCAGCCCGACGGCGTGCTCGCCGGAACTGCTCTTGGCGGATTATTTCGGCCGCATCACGATCCACCTTCGTTTTGGCCAACATCTCTCGCCAATCGGGGATGGTATCCGCCGGGGGTAAACTGTAGGCGGTGGCGATCAACTCACGGTAATTGGCCTCTTCCGTTGCCCAACGGGTATCATCCCAACCCAGCTCTGCCTGGACGATTGCCCGGATTCGCGCCAGGTGGTCCACACCACCATGGGGCAGTAATAGCCCCAACCGTGCCCGACGCAAGAGCAGATCTTCCAGATGCACAACCGCCTCGGCACGAGCTGACCAGCGGATTTCCGCCCACAATACCGGCGTGCCGGGCACAGGTTCCAGTTCACCTGCGCCGGCTGCGGCCAGCAAAGCCGGCGCGTCCAAACCATAACGGCCTATCAAGCGTTGCCCGACCTCTCCAGGTAATGCCTCGATTCCAGCGATATGGGCGTCAACCGCCTGTAGTACCGGCGCATCGTCGTGCAGTCGTGCCAATCTGGATTCCCCCGCTTCCGTATCAGGGTCATCAATGACATGGCACACCTCCTCCAGCGCCTGACGCGCAATCTGCCGGAAAGTCGTCAATTTGCCGCCGGTAACTGTCAACAACCCGTTTTCTTGCCAGATGACGTGATCGCGCGACTCATCGGAAGGGTCGGCCTTGCCACTGCCGATGACGGGGCGAATACCGGCGAAGGTCGCCACAACATCGCTCAGAGTCAGCGAAAGCGCGGGGAAATGGGCGGTGATAGCCGCCATCAGGTAGGCCACCTCGTCGCCCGTGATGCATGGGTCATTTTCGAGAGGCGGGGGACAATCGACGTCTGTCGTCCCGACCAATGTGACCCCTTCCCACGGAAAAGCGAATACCGGCCGGCCGTCGATGGGGTGCATGAAGCTGACGGCCTGGGCCAATGGAAAGCGCCAGGCGGGGAAGATCAGATGGCTGCCCCGCAACGGCCGGATGCGGGCTTCTTCACCTACCTGGACGCGCAGATTGTCAGCCCAGGCGCCGGTGGCGTTGATAATGACCCGCGCGTGAGCTTCCGCGCTCCTGCCGGTGAGAATGTCTCGCAGACGCAAGCCAACCGGCCGGTCGGCCCCGTCGAGGAGCAATTGCTCGGCGCGCACGTAGTTCAGCGCCGTGCCGCCGTCTCCGGCCGCCTCGCGCATCACGCGCAATACCAGTCGCGCGTCATCGGTCTGGGCATCCTGATAATGAAAACCACCGCGCAGGCCCGTCGGTGAAATATAGGGAGCCATCATCTGGAAATCGAGTGGGCTATAGTATCGGTGACTCCATTGAAGGGCGAGCAGATCGTAGATTGTCAGCCCCGCACCGTATACCAAACGTCCGGCTGTTGCGCCGTCGCCCTCATACTGCGCCAGAAGAAAACCAAGGGGATCGATGAGGCCTTGCCCCTCCGCCAGGAGTTGCTCGCGTCCCTGAACCGATGCGCGCGTCAGAGCCAGTTGTCCCGTTTTCAGATAACGCAGGCCACCGTGAACCAGCTTCGACGAACGGCTTGATGTGCCCCAGGCATAGTCACGTTGCTCGACCAGCAGCGCTCGAAGGTTCAACCGGCTCGCCTCGCGCAGGATGCCCGCGCCGGTAATACCCCCACCGGCGATGACGACGTCCCACTCCGAATCGGCCAGGCTACGCCAGGTCTCTTCACGCCAAGCGGCATTCCATATGTTTTCAGTCGTCATTCGCTGTTACCTCATGCTTCCCCGGCGATCAATACACCGGGATTCATTCGCCCATCCGGATCAAAGACGGCGATCGCGCTCTCCAGGGCGGCGATGCCCAACATCCCCTTCTCGGCCGGCAGGTAAGGCGCGTGATCCCGGCCGACGCCATGCTGGTGGCTGATAGTGCCGCCTCCGGCCACAATGGCCTGGCTGGCTGCTTCCTTCATCGCTGCCCATCGGCTCAGGGTGACATCAGGATCGGCCGCCAGCCGGAACAAATAGGTCGTATAGACGCTCGCCCCCTGCGGGTACACGTGGGACAGATGGGTGAACACGTGAACCCGCTCGCCATCGGGCAGTGCCGAGTGGAGAGCCGTTTCAATTCGTTCAACCATGGCGGGCACAAGTTCCCATGTTGTCGCCGTTTCAAGAGTGTCAACGGCGTAACCCAGGTCCCAGAGCGAATTGCGCAGATATGGGGTGCGGAATCGGCCTTCGATCCACTGATCGCCAAAACGGCGGCCAACATTGATTCCGCCATGCTCCCCGGCAATATCGAGTGTTTCGCGCCGGGCGTCGCGGATAGCGGCCGGCCGGCCGGTGAAGCCGCACAGCAACATGCATTTGCCCTCGCTCACGCCACGAATGCCCAACATCGTTTCCAGCAGGCCAATGATCCGTTCGTGGCCGGCCAGAGCCAGCGTGGTCTTCGTCTCCATTGGCGTGCTGAGCCGCAGCAGGGAGAGGGGCAATCTCGCCTGCACAATTCGGCGCACGGCGGCCGCTCCCTCCGCAAAATCCGGGAAGAATATGGCGTGGAACTCTTCATGCTCCGGCAACGGCGTGACCCTGACAGTCACATCTGCCAGGATGCCGAGCCTGCCTTCGGAACCCAACACAAGCTGGCGCAGGTCAGGCCCGGCAGCCGATGCCGGAAAAGGCGGCATGGACAGCTCGCCGGCCGGAGCCAGCAGTGTGCCGCCGGCGAAAAGGTTCTCGATCCGGCCGTAACCAAGAGACTGTTGACCGCTCGACCGGGTGACCACCCAACCACCTAACGTAGAGTATTCAAAGGATTGCGGGAAGTGACCCAGGGTGAGTCCACGGGCGCGCAATTGGGCTTCCAATTCCGGCCCGGAGATTCCCGCGCCGAATGTGGCCAGTTGGCTGATGGTGTCGAGACGAACAAACCTGTTCATCCGCCTCATGTTGATCGTCAGGACGGGTCGGTCGCCGGGTTGAGGATTGATGTGACCAACCACGCTGGTGCCACCGCCGTAGGGAATGACCCGCACATCCGCCTTCTCAGCATAGGCCAGCAGTCGGGCAACGTCTTCCCGCGCGGCGGGATAGGAAACCCCGTCGGGAAAAGCGGGAATCCGGCCGCTGCGCAAGGCCACCCAATCGGGCAAACTCTGGCCGCGCGCATGGCGGAGGCGATCTTCTTCATTGACCCGGATGAGTTCACTGCCCTCCAGGCGCGGCAGCCGGGAAGCCGGAATAGTCGCCAGGACATCGGCCAATGTCACATCGCGCGGCGTCGTTGCCGTTCCCACAGATTCGCGCAAGAATGCCAGCGCACGGGCCGATAGCGGGTATTGGATAGTGTCATCTCCCCAACCGTTCCAACGGCGCATAACAGGTCCTCCTTTAATTAAAGCCGGCTTTCTGCCCGGATTGCCAGATGTCCAGGCTGGCCTGCATGACCCGACGAGTGAGCAATTCGGCCGCTTCAGCGTCGGCCGCCAGTGCTGTCCGGCGGAGTTCATCGTAATAATCGGCCGAAAATGTCCGTGCCGCCGGCGGCGTGAAATACAGCAGGGCAATGTCCTGATAAAAATCCTCGAAACCGTTCAGAATAAGGGTGTAGATCGGGTTGCCCGAAAGGATCGTCAACTGCTGGTGTAAGGTCCAGTCGAATCGGGCATAAGCCGGTGCGGTATCCTCAAGGGCAGTGACAGCCGCCAGGACGTTCGCCACCGCCAGCGGCAACCGGGCGACGGCCGCTCGCGTGTATGCCGGGGCGAGTTGCAATCGCACCTCCAGCAGTTGGGGGATAAAATCCGGCGGCAAATGGGTCTGGTGTTCAACCAGCTTGCCCAGAACGTTTAGCCCTCCTTTCACCCAGTAGTCATTGACCTCAGTCGGCTTGCCGTGGGCCACATTCAGCCATCCATCACGCGCGAGGCGCTGGATCGCCTCGCGCAGCGTCGGTCGTGTGACGCCGAGGCGGGCTGCCAGCGTACGTTCGCCGGGCAGCACGGACCCGGGCGGGAAATCACCGTCCAGAATAGCCGACACCAGCATGGCTTCAGCATATTCGCTCGGCCTCAGGGGAGCATTCCAGTCGTTCATAGCCAAACTGGTAAGTGGTCTTACCAGTTAATTTTATAATACAAAATTGAAGGCTTTGTTGTCAATGGGCATCGGGTCTAATTTTTGTTGGGCAGAATGACCATACAAACGGGCTTCTTTCTTCACGTATAATTCACAGCAGGTTTACGCCCCGTTTATCCGAGTTTGGCCATCCGGTGATATCTTCTAGGCTGGGGTAATAACATGCCTCGGAATTATGTGTGCCTGTCAGACACAGTCACCAGGAAACAAATTGATGAGTACAACGTCATCGTCATCGAAGAAAAACGACCCTGATAAATCGACTCAGCCGGTCGACGGCAGCGGGAAGCCGAAAAAACGAAAATCCGCCGGCTTCATCGAATCTGCTGACTTCAAGCCCAACTGGCTGGAAACCGGCCCTCTGTCGCCGGAAATGCTCCCCGAGTCTCTGAGCCAGAATAAAGGCGATTTGACGCCGGACGAGATTGAAGCGCTCCAGAATTCTTTGCAACGTTTCTACGAAGAAACAGGCGAGCCTGTCCCGGAAGCATTCGATCCAGCAATGACCCAGGAAACCCGCGCCGAGGAAGAGCCACCTTCGCAGGAGCCGATTGAAGTCACACTTGCCGAGGTTTCAAGTGAGCCGGCGGTTGAATTGCCGGTAAACAACACCATCGACGTCGCACAGTCCATTTCTCCTGAAATCGTGGGGGAGTCATCACAACAGACGGAGCCGGCGGATTGGATAAAGGCGATAACCAGTCATGATGCCAAAGCCGAGGAGACGAAATTGACCACTACGCCATCCTCGTCAGACATGACGCCTGCGGCAGAGTCGGTCGTCGATGATTTTATTGTCGACGATATTGTTGAAGAAACAAGCGTGGAAGCCGAAGAATTGATTGAATCGGAATCGGAAACAGAAACTGTGCCGCCTGTAATTGCCACCGATCCTGCCATTCCAGGTAAACACGTTAAAGCCAAGAAACCAAAAAAGAAGCGACGGCGCGACCGCCTGACACCCGCGCTGTTTATTGTCAGTTTGATCCTCCTTGGCGTGGCAGCACTCGTCTATTTTGTCAATCCGTTCGCACGGCTGGCCCTGGGATCCGCTTCGCTGGCCCGCCCGGTGTCATCTCCCGACAACCCATCGCCGGCAACCGGCAGTGGAGAGTGGTGTCTGTCAGGAGATTTTTTGGGAGATACCGAATCGTTGCGACTTGTTGACAGCGGTGAAGGCGGAGATTTCCTGGTAGAGGACGGCGTTTTCTCGCTTGAGCACGTCATCGCCACCCCAGGCACCTACAATTGGCAGGTAATAGACTGCAAGAACCCGGAACACATCTATCCTCAAGCGCCGGCCTGGGTCACCACCACCACACCTGACCAGGCGGTCACATTCAACTTCGACAGCAACGAGCGCTCTGATCCGCTTTTCTTTCCCATATCGTTCGTCGTCAGCGCCGATGACGGCGCCGGCGATTTCCGGGTTCTGGGCAACTTCCAGGAGTGGGACCCCGACGACCAAACCAGTCAATTACAGCAGATTAACATGGGACTCTACCAGCAGATCAGGCGCATCGCCCACCCCGGCACTTATGAGGCCTACATCATATCGGGAAGTGAGGGGCAAGCAATCGATGCCTACGGCCGCGCCACGGCGCCAATCCCGTTCGCCTTTCAGACTGACAGTACTGATGAATACGTCGTTTTTCTGATCGACACCGACCGGGGCCGGGCTTCCGTTCTCTATGACATGTCGCCGCTGTACACTTCTCTGGCTTACGGCAATGGACATCTGAGATTAAGTTACATTCTGGGTGGCCTCGCTATCCTGACCTTGTTGGCAATGCTTCTGCGACTGGCGATCCTGAACAACAGCCGGATCCAATTGGAATCCGGCTGCCCCAATTGCGGCCATCATGAGCTGATACGCATATCGCGGCGCAGCAGCGACCGCATACTCCATTTCTTTGGCATTCCCGCCTATCGCTATCGTTGCCGTAATTGCACCTGGGAGGGCACCCGGCTCAGTGACACCGGAGCATCCGTCTCGCCGGGCGTCGCGCTCGCCCAATCCGACATCTAAACGATCAGCAGGGAAGAGGTTCACCACGGAACCCGGGAATCACGCTCGGTCGGTCGAAGAGCGGGCGGATAAATGCGATTGGGAGACAGACACGCTACAATCTTCCCATGCTATCCTTTCGGACACCCCGCCGATTTACGTCGATAATTACGATAAGTCTGACCGTTGTGATCGTCCTGGGTGGCTGCGTCCGTCCCAATCCGGCTGCATCCAACTTCGTTGCGACGTCTCCCACGTTGCAGGGAGTCCCCGCGAATCCGGCGATCCCTGACGAAGGTACACCGATCGCCGGGCAACTGGGCACGCCCGTACCC
This sequence comes from Anaerolineae bacterium, assembly GCA_023384355.1. Classification (GTDB taxonomy): domain Bacteria; phylum Chloroflexota; class Anaerolineae; order Promineifilales; family Promineifilaceae; genus Promineifilum. Next base: position 117,250 of record JAHDWL010000001.1, on the reverse strand, counting down.
GACTATAACGGGGAACCGACCGCCGACGCGCCACACTACGAGGTTGATACTGAAAATGGGGGGGCGCTTGGCAGCCACACTGTGGCCGCCGGAGAAACCCTGGGCATCCTGGCCCAGCGTTACGATACCACGGTAGAAGAATTGATGAACATGAACGGGTTGACAGATCCCGACCTTGTTCACGTCGGCCAGGAGCTGCGGGTTCCGGGCGTAGAGATACAACTGGTCATCGGGCCGGATTTCAAAGTCCTGCCTGACAGCGAACTTGTATACGGCCCGGCAGCGAGTGATTTCGATGTGCGGGCGTTCGTTGCCGGATTGGGCGGTGCCCTCGCGACCTACCAGGAAGAGGTTGAAGGACAGATGATGGATGGTCCGGCCATCCTGCAGCTGGTGGCCGATCGCCACAGCATCAATCCGCGCCTGCTCCTGGCCGTCCTGGAGCACCAGACGTCCTGGGTTTCAAAAAGGTCCGGTGTGAATCCGGTTCCCAATCTGGGATACAGCGGCACGGGAGCGCCGGGCCTCTATGGCCAGCTCAGTTGGGCGGCCAATTTGCTAAACCTCGGCTATTACGGTCGGGCGGAGGGAGGTCTTCGCGGCTTCAATCTGGACGACACCACCCAGATCACTTTCTCGCCGTTCGTCAACGACGGGACGGCCGGGGTACAACGCTTTTTCGCCGCCATTGACGGCGCGAACCTCGAGTCATGGCAGCAAGCCACCAGTCCTGATGGCTTCTATGCCACCTGGAACCGGCTGTTCGGCAATCCGTTCGCCTATACGTTCGAACCCATCCTGCCGGCACAACTGACGTCCCCCGAAATGGAACTCCCCTGGCCGGCCGGCGAGACGTGGTATTTCACCGGCGGCCCGCACGGAGCCTGGAATTCCGGCTCTGCCTGGGGAGCGCTGGACTTCGTACCTCCCGGCGAGCAAGTCGGTTGCCTTCAAAGCGATGACTGGGTTACCAGCATGACCGCCGGGCACGTTGTCCGCAGCGGGAACGGAGCGGTCGTCATCGACCTGGATGGCGACGGCTTTGCCGGGTCGGGTTGGGCCATCACCTACATGCACCTCGAAACTCGCGACCGCGTGCCGTTGGGAACGGAAGTCAACATTGGCGACCAACTGGGTCACCCGTCATGCGAAGGCGGTTTCTCCAACGGCACCCACGTCCACATCAGCCGCAGCTATAACGGCCGCTGGATAAGCGCAGACGGGGCGATGCCCTTCGTGATGAGCGGTTGGGTTTCATCCGGCGCAGGAGCTGAGTATGACGGCTACCTGACGCGCGGTAACGCTGTTCGCGAGGCGTGCGTCTGCCGCGAGGAAGTGAACGCCGTCGCTCGCTAACGCGCGACCATCCGACCCAGGCGACGGCCGCCGAGCAGATGCATATGGAGGTGATAGACCTCTTGCCCGCCGTCGTGGTTACAATTGATGATCAGACGGTAGCCGCTTTCGGCGATGCCTTCTTGCGCAGCGAGCTTACCGGCAGCCAGCAACATTCGCCCGGCCATCCGTTCGTCCTCCTCGGTGAGGTCGTTCACGGTGGCGATCTCCTTGTTGGGCACGATGAGGATATGAACCGGGGCGGCCGGATTGATATCCTTGAAGGCTGTCACCAGCTCGTCGCGATAGACGATAGTCGCCGGAATTTCGCCGTTAATGATCTTTGTGAATATAGTTGACAATCCTGTAGCTCCTCCAGCCGCACAGATCGTTTCGGGCGGCCAGACTACCCGTTTTACAGGCAATCGACCACACGCGCAAGCGCGAGAGACGTGTATAATGGGCCTGAATCGGCTCACCCAAGAATTGAGCATCTTCATCATAAGGTAATCATGACCTCGTTACCACTGCCGCGCAGCGTCACGCCGGCTATCGACATTTACATCCGCCTGGCACACTATCCGATACTGGCTGACAAGATTCGCATGCGCATGCGTCAGGAGTTGTTCCGGCGGGGCATCATCGACGAGATCACCTTTGAAGCACAAGTACGCGAAAAAGCCATCGAATCGCAGGGACGCGAGCGGCTGACCGACCCTTACGGTCAGGAAGAAACCCACACGTGGCAGAAGCGCAAGGCGCGCGTTCGCGACTTCCAGACGGACGCCCTATTCGCCAATAATCTTGGCGGTCTGTTGCTGGATCAGATTATCCAGGAAGTGCTCCACGATCAGCCATCGCCGTCGGTCTCGGCCGGGCTGAACTTCAACCCGGAGATCGCCCCCTGGGAAGTACTCTTTCGGCAAGGAGAAATATACGAGCGGCTGCCGGAGGGCGATCTCGAACGCGGACAGCATCACCTGGAGGAGATCAAGGTCGTTCTCATCAAGCGTCTGATCAGCGACCAGCTACCCTACATCGGCGTAGCCAAACGCATCTTCACGATCCAGGACCTGCGCTACATCTACGAACGGCGAATCGGCAGCGGCAAGATCGGCGGCAAGGCCGCAGGCCTGATGCTTGCCTGGCGCATCCTCCGGCAAGACCTCGGTGACGGTAATGACTTACACCCGTTCGTCGACGTTCCCCAATCCTACTTCATTGGCACCGAGGTCATTTATGAGTTTCGCCTGATCAACGGTCTCGACCACTACATGAATCAGAAGTATCGGCCGCTGGAAGAGATACGGGAGGAGTACCCGCAAATTGTTGACGCCCACCTCGCCGGTCACTTCCCGCCGGCGGTGGTCAATCATCTACGAACGGTGCTTAAAAATATCGGCCGGCGGCCGCTCATCGTGCGTTCTTCAAGCCTGCTGGAGGACAACTTCGGCTACGCTTTCGCCGGCAAATACAACAGCTATTTTTGCCCCAACCAGGGGACAGAAGAGGAAAATCTGACCGCCCTGCTGAATGCCGTGAAGCGCGTCTACGCCAGCACGCTTAACCCCGACGCCATTCTGTATCGCCAGCAACACGGTCTGATCGATTATGACGAGCGCATGGCCGTGCTCATCCAGGAACTGGCCGGCAAGCCTTACGGCCGCTATTACTTTCCGGTTTTGGCCGGTGTCGCCTTCAGCCAGAACCCGTTCCGTTGGAATGACAAGATCCGCCGTGAGGACGGGTTCCTCCGCCTGGTTTGGGGTTTCGGCACGCGGGCCGTCGACCGCGTGAGCAATGACTACCCGCGGCTGATTGCGCTCAGCCATCCCCAGCTACGACCGGAGACAAACACAAAGGCCATCCGCCAGTACTCCCAATGGTATGCCGACGTGATCGATATGGAGAAAAACACATTTGAAACCCTCCATATTCTTGACATTCTTGACGAGAAGTACCCCTACCTGAGATATATCGCTTCGGTAAACCGCGACGGCTATTTGCAGGAAATCATTTCCACCGCTTCCTTGCAGCACGACGACGAATTCATTTTGACCTTCAACACCCTGACCAAAGACCGGCGCTTCATCAACCTGATGCGCACTGCGTTGCAACGCCTGGAAACCACCTATCAGCGTCCGGTGGATGTCGAGTTCGTCGTAGAGGTCATCCCCGGCTACCCGCAAACGGAATACCGCCTGAAAATTCTCCAGTGCCGTCCTCTCAGCCAGCGAGCTGATGACCGCGCGGTAAAAATCCCCAGGAATCTCCCGCCTGAATCGATCCTGTTCACATCCAATCACCTTGTGCCGGACGGCCGCGCCGAGGGGATCCGCTATATCGTCTACGTCGACCCTGAAGCGTATTTCGAGCTGCATGACACGACCACACGGCATGAACTGGCCCGCGCCATCGGCCGGCTCAACAAGCTCCTGGAAAACGACCCATTCATCCTGATGGGGCCGGGTCGCTGGGGCAGCGTCAACATCGACCTCGGCGTGCATGTGACCTACGGCGACATCTTCAACACGAAAGTGCTCATCGAGATGGCCATCGCCCACGACGGCCACATGCCTGAACTGTCCTATGGCACGCATTTCTTCCAGGACCTGGTGGAGGCCGGAATCCACTCGCTGGCGCTCCACCTCGGCGCGGGAGAGACGGGCGGAGATATCAAGTGGGATTTCTTTGAAAAATCACCGAACACGCTGGCTGAGCTTCTGCCCGATGATGCCGCGTTGAGCCGTTACCTGAAGGTCATAGATTTGGATCGTCTGCCCGGCAGTCCGCGGTTGAACGTGCTCATGAACGGCGCGCGGGACGAAGCGGTGGGCTATCTGACAAAAGACAGGAGGACCGCATGACCGATCTGCGCCTGCGCACGACCACGCCGACCATCGATATCTACATCAAGCTCGCCCAATATCCGATTATGGCCGACCGTCTGCGCGAGCGCATGCGACAGGAACTTTTTCGGCGCGGCATCATAAGTCCCGAAAAGTTCGAGGCCGAGGTACAGGACCTCAGCATCGCTTCGCAACGCCGTGAGGGTCTGGGCGATCCCTACTACGAGGAAGACGCCAACACCTGGGCGACGCGCATGGAGCGCATCCGCGATTACCATACTGATGCCTACTTCGCCGATAACCTCGGCAGCGCTCATCTCGACGCCCTCATCGACGAGCTGTTAAACAGCCGCTCCTCCGCGCCGGACATGGTCGCCATCTCGTTTAACCCGGAAATTGCGCCATGGGAGATGCTGTTCAGGCAAGGGGAAGTGTACGAGCGCATGCCGCCCGATGAACTTGAGCGCTACCATCACCATCTGCAGGAAATAAAGGTCGTCCTCATCAAACGGCTCATGAGCGACCAGCTGCCGTTTATCGGCGTGGCCAAACACGTGCTGTCCATCGGCGATCTGCGACAAATTCATCGCAGCCTGATCGGCACCGGCAAGATCGGCGGCAAGGCCGCGGGAATGTATCTTGCCTGGCGCATCCTTCAGGAAGTCGATGACCAGTTTAGCGACGGCGTCATCAATATCCCTGATTCCTATTTCATCGGCACCGACGTCATCTACGAGTTCTTCCTGATGAACAAACTAGAGCACCACATGAACCAGAAGTACCGTCCGGTTCATGAGATCCGCAAGGAATATCCCCGAATCGTGGAGGATTTTCTGGCTTCGGAATTGCCGGAATATCTGGTTGTGCAGGTGCGCGAATTGCTGCAAACCCTGGGGGACAGTCCGTTAATCGTGCGTTCCTCCAGTTTGCTGGAAGACAACTTCGGCTTCTCGTTCGCCGGAAAATACAACAGCTACATGTGCCCCAATCAGGGATCCCCGGAGGAAAATTTGCGTGCGGTGCTGGATGCCATACGCCGCATCTATGCCAGTTCGGTCAATCCCGACGCCCTCCTCTACCGCCGGAAGCACGGCATGATCGATTACGATGAGCGCATGGCCATCCTCCTGCAACGGGTTACCGGGCGCTGGCACGGCCGTTACTTCTTCCCCGATGTCGCCGGGGTCGGTTTCAGCGAGAACCCGTTCTGCTGGACGCCGGAAATCAGGCGCGGCGACGGCTTCCTGCGTATCGTCACCGGCTTTGGAAGCAGGGCCGTCGATCGCGTAGCCCAGGACTACCCCCGCCTGATCCCCATCAGCCACCCGCAATTACGTCCCGAAGACACGGTTGAGGGGCGACGCACCTATGCCCAACGCTTTATGGAAGTGATCGACCGGGAACAGAACCAGGTCATCACCGTCTCGGCGCGCCAGGCTCTTTCCCTCGCACCAAACCTGATGTCACTCATCGCCGCCGTCGATAACGGGGACGATCTGAACCCAATCCCGCGAGGCACCACTCTCCAACCCGATGAACACATCGTTCTGACTTTCGACGGGTTGACACGGGGGGGCGTTTTCATCGACATTATGAAGGCTGCATTACAACGGCTGGAAGAGGTTTATAACGGTGCGGTCGACCTGGAATTCGCCGGTATGATCGACGCGACCGGTCTGGATGAAGGAACGGCAGGCGGCGGCGACGCTTACCGCTACCGGTTACACATCCTGGAGTGTCGCCCCCAGAACGAACGCCGCCAACCCGACGAAGATAAGGAGGCAGACAATACGGGAATCGGCCGGCGTCTGTTCTCTGTGCCGACGCTGCTCCCGTCGGCCACCATAGAAGCTATCGATTACCTTGTTTTTGTCGATCCTGAGGTCTACTATGACATTGAGGATGAGGCTCAACGCAATCAAATCGCCGAGACGATCGCAGATCTGAACGATCTTTTGCCCGCGGAGCATTTTGGGTTGGTGGGACCGGGCCGCTGGGGTGTCCTCAATAGCCGCCTGAGCGTACCGGTTACATATAGCGATATTTGCAACGCCCGGCTGCTGGTCGAGATCAGCCCGCCATATACCCCTGCTCCGGAACTGGCCTACGGCACGGATTTCTACAAAAGCGTCCGGGAATCTGATATCTTCGTCCTCGGCATCCAGCCCACGCCCCAGGGAGGCACAATTGATTGGCAATTGCTGCGCGAATCACCCAACATTCTCCTGGATTTTTTGCCTGAAGCGGTCGGTTTGGCAGGCGGCGTGAGGGTGATCGATCTCCGGTTGGCCGCCGGAAGTCCCCTACGGGTCGTTATTGACGATGAAACGGATGAAGCCATCGCCTGCTTCGATGAGCCATAACCTACCTGATGGCTACCTATTCCAATTCGCGACCCAGCATTTCCTCCAGCAACGCCTTTTCACCCGCGTCATCGTCTACCTCCCCATCCAAACGCGCCACCAACAGTCGTTCCAGAATGCGGCCATAGCGTGGGCCGGGCGGCAATCCGGCGAGCTTCAACTCCTGTCCAGTCGTCGACGGCCGCACAAATCGCCACTCACTGACATAGCGATCGAGCCATTCATTCATCCGAGGACTTAGGTCGAGAAGGCGAGTGGTGAGAAGGGTGCGCGGGGCAAAGTGTTCCAGCGTGTGCACAATGCTGCTGGGGCGGGCGTCATCCGGCAAAGCCTCTAATCTCGTCCGCAATGTGCCAACGCCCAGCAAATCGTCCAGCGTCGCCTTTCTGACACGGAGCCTGCCGGCGACTTGTTCGGGAACAGGCGCGGGGAATTGCGCCAGCCAGGTCGAGAAAAAATAGAAGACCGTCGGCCCGGAGCGGAATATATCCCCCCACAAGGGATCATCAGCAAAGGCTTGAATGCGGCCATAAATGGCGGCCGTCTCCGGTCGCCAATGGAGATCGGGATGCAGCCGCGTCAACACGCCCAGATCATCCAGACGCTCCAGCACCAGAGCCGGGTTGGCCTCGTTCAGACCAAGCTCCAGTTCATTGCGAATACGCTCGCCGCTGACCCGGTCGATGAATGGCAGGGCGGCGGCGATCAAATCGGCCGTATTCTCCTCAATGGTGAAACCGAGGCGTTGCTCCAGACGGACAGCCCGTAAAATGCGCGTGGGATCGTCGATGAAACTGAGGCTGTGAAGCACGCGGATGATCCCCCGCCGCAGATCGCGTTGCCCGCCATAGAAATCGATCAACTGACCCAAATAGTCGCCGTCAAGCCGGATGGCCAGCGTGTTGATGGTGAAGTCCCGACGATGCAGGTCCAGCTTGATCGATCCCGGCTCCACATCGGGCAGAGCTGTCGGCCGCTTGTAAAACTCCTTGCGCGCGGTGACAAAGTCAATCTGCTCCGGCGCGGGGATTCGGCGCAACTCTTCCGACCCTGCCTCATCATTCAGGATCCCGGCCGCCGCCTTGATGGCTTCATGTGTGCCAGTCGCAACGGACCATTTCGCCGTACCGAAGCGATCGTGGCTGTAAACCTGACCACCGAAACGCCGGCGCAATTCCGTCGCCAACGCGATGGCATCCCCCTCGACTACGATATCGATATCCGAGGGCATCTTGTCCAGCAACAGATCGCGCACCAGCCCGCCGACAAAATAGATGGGCATTCGCAGGTCGGCCGCGGTTTCTCCCGCCACACGAACAATCGCCCATAGATCGGGCGAAAAAGATCGCGCCAGACGCCCGCGGAGATCTGTTTCCGCACTTTCGGGCGGAGCCTTGAACAGGGCACTGAGCAGATCAGTGCGGGTGACGATGCCGATGGGGAGTCTTTCATCCGGTCGTCCTGGGCCGTCCTCGGCCACAACGGGGATCTGGCCCCAACCCTCGACGGCCATCAATTGTTGCACTCGCTCCATCGTGTCGGAGGGATATACGTAAACAGACCCGGCACGCATGATCCTGCTCACCGGTAACCCGCTCATGTCGTGGCTCATGGCGCGGTCGACCGCCCGGCGAGTGACCAGACCGACGATGCGACCACGACGGTCGTCAATAACCGGGTATCCCTCATGGCCGAGGCGTTGCATCAGATCGGCCACCTGATGGACCTGCATAGTCGACGGAACTGTCTGAACCCCATGGGACATCAGGGAAGAAACCCTCTGCGCCGGCCGTACCGCCTTCGGTAAAAATCTCCGCAGTTCGTCAATGACAGACGGCAAACGCCCGCCGACGATCATGGCTGCGGCCGCCCGGCTGTGTCCACCGCCGCCCATGTGCCGGGCTACCATGCCGGCATCGATTTCATCCACTGAACTTCGTGCCACCAACTGGACACCATCACCAAGCTGCACCATCACAAAAAGGCCGTCAGGGGTAAGCGTCTCGCGCAGCCGATGGGCCACAGATGATATCTCATCGTCGAATCCGGAAGGGGCGACGGCCGAAATCAGGGCGATTTGAAGGTCCTCAAGGTCAACCCATACGACATTGCGAATCAATGCATCATAGAGTTGGCGCTGACGCTCGGTAAGGGGGACATTGAGAAACCTCCGCGCCACATTAAGTTGCGCCCCATGTTCCAGCAAGACGGCCGCCGCGCGCACATCGCGGGTTGTCGTCGTGTCATAGGTCAGCCCGCCGGTATCCTCATAGATGCCCAGCAACATCAGTGTCGCCTCTTCGGGGGTAAGAACGATGCCGCGCGCCTGAAGCCGTTCCACAAGCATGGTTGACGTCGCCCCGACCGGCTCGACTTCGTAAGTCCAGCCAGGCTTGGGCTGATGACCCATGTGGTGATCGATGACGTGGACCATGGGTTTGGCAACCAGACCACGCACATTGCCTAACGTCTGGGTGTCGACCAGGATCACAGTGTCAATCTTGCGGCGCTTCCAGTCCTCGGCTCGCAGGAAAGGCAGGGAGTCCCAATACAGGTTCAAAAATTGCACAACGTTGCGGTTAAGATGATGTGGCAGCAAGGCTGTGGCAGAGGGGTATAATTTTCTGGCCCCTAATTGGGACGCAACCGCGTCGAAATCCGTTTTTTCGTGAGTCAAAATGAGGGCCATAAGCCCGATTATACACGTACCCTCCGTCCAGCGACTATCGAGGATACCCATACTCCTCGCCGCAGAGATGTTATCGGATGAATTTCCCCAACAGCAATATTGTCTGCTGCCATTAATTGGCGTAACTGCATCGATAATTCAATTTAATTACCTACTTGACTAAAATAGAACAACTGTGCTATTATGCGATTACTCAGAACAATAGTTCTGAAATGGTTGGTCCAACCTGTTGATATATTTGAGTTGAAGGTAAGGGAGAAAACAAAATGGTTAACGGAACCGGTTTTATGACCAAATTCGAATCCAATCACGGCCGGGAATTGATCTCGCGCAAATTAGTGATTGCCATCATATTGGCCGTCGCCCTCGTTGCCTTCGAGATTTTCAATTTTGACACCACCCAATACGCCCTCACCAACCTGCTGGGAGAGATACGGTTTGCGGGTGTACTGTGGGCGTCCATCCTCGCCATCGCTTTTTGTGCCATCGATTTTGCAGGTCTTGTCCGCCTGTTTACCCCGCAACGAGGCCTTGAAGAGCCGAAGGCGATATGGTTCCTGACAGGAGCCTGGTTCCTTGGGACTATAGCCAACTCGGTTATGACTTGGTGGGCGATCTCCCTGACGCTATTGAGTCACGAGTTCGGGAACGAAGTATTAAGCCGGGAAACGCTGTTGAGGTATGTGCCCATTTTTGTGGCCATGCTTGTGTGGCTCACCCGTATCCTGTTTATTGGCGCTTTCTCGGTGGCAGGTGGAGACGTGCTTGATCAGAAGCGCGATAGCGGTGTACGCACATTGCCATCCACCACAACCAAACAGGATTCAATTGCCACGCAGCCGGCAAAATCAGTCTATTCTTTCCGGCCGGAAACGCCAGAACGACAACCACAAACAACGAAAACAAATACAGTTGCAACCGCCAGCGCCCAGCCTAAAGCAACACCAAAATCCGGAGCAGCGAAGAATACTTCACCGCAATCTATCACCTACGAACCTGTTGATGATCCGTTCGATATCGCCCAGGCTCCACCAAAAACCGGGGTTCAGAACGGTCCGTCACGCCCTACTTCACGCATTCAGCAACGACCACCGATGCCCGGTATGGGTCGCCCACAGTCAGGAAATGTCCAGGCCAGATCGTCAAAACCCGGCAATTGATTCCCGAGAACGAGGGAGTAAACTATGACAACTTATCCGGATAATCCTGTTTATTTCGTGGATTCACCTTTGAACCAACCAAATGATGATGCTCCATGGTGGATGTCACCGGAGACCACACGACCGGACATCGACCCGATGGCGGCCGTGCAGCGGAGAATGGCTATCATTTTGACGGCTGCGGTGCTGTTTATGTTGGCTTTCGGGATGATTGCGACAAAAGCAAGCAACCCCAGCGGGGATGCACCAACTGTCGAACAGGATGCGGAAAATCAATCTGCAGTCACAGAAGTTCAGGTTGTTCAGGAAGAAGCACCTCTCTCGCCGGCACCAGCCACCGGAGGAATCGCGCCGCTTTTCACACCTGAAGTCCAGCATTGGGCACCGCAAATCGTCGCCTGGGCGGCCGCGTATGGAATCGATCCAAACATGGCCGCCACCGTGATGCAAATCGAATCCTGTGGCGATCCCAACGCCGAATCGAGCGCCGGTGCACAAGGATTGTTTCAGGTGATGCCATTTCACTTCTCGCCCGGCGAGGTAATGCAAGACCCGGACACCAACGCCCGACGCGGTATGGCCTATCTGGCGTTAGGCATGGAACAGACCGGCGGCGATACCAGCCGCACCTTCGCCGGATACAACGGGGGCCATGGCACTGCTGCCCGCGCCTGGGACACCTGGCCCGCTGAAACCCAGCGTTACTACGTCTGGAGCACCGGCATCTACAAGGATGCCGTCGCCGGCAGCGCCACCAGCGAAACGCTCAACCAATGGTTGGCAGCGGGGGGCGCCGGGCTTTGCCAACAGGCGGCCGAACGTCTGGGGCTGTAGATATTCCTCAGACAAACAACAAGGCCACGCCGGCCATGGCTATCACGGTACCGCTCAGGGCGCGGCGACTGACATGGTGCCGGTAAATGAGGTATTCAAGCGGGATCAGTAATACCGGCGGCAAAGCCATCAACGTCGAGGCGATTCCTAGCCGGGCGTTCTGCACGGCGATTAGCGAAAACCAGATGCCCAGAAACGGCCCGACGATTGCCCCTGCCACCAGCGCCCGCAACGCCGTCCGGTCGCGCCACTGCCGTATCGTGAAACCAACCTTCCCTTGCAGCGCGGTCAATCCCCACAGGATTACGATCGCCACAACAATGCGAATGAGCGTCGCAGATACGGCCGAAAAGTCGTCCACAAGAGCAAAGCGCGCTGTGACCAGGTTCAGGACCTGGCCCAGCGCGCCGAGAAATCCAAACAGTAGCCCTTTCCGATAAACCGACCGGTCTGCCACAATTGACTCATCCTGACCTTCGGTGACCACCCAGCCGATTCCTCCAACCGCCAGAACCACACCCGTCATTTCCAGTCCCGTCACCTGCTCGCCGAACAACGCCCAGCCAAATAACGTGCTGATGATTGGGACGGTGGCCATCATCAACATCGACAAGCGTGCTCCGATGATCACATAGGCGCGAAACAAAAATGCGTCGCCAAGCACCAACCCGAACAGGCTCGATATTGTCAACCAACCCCAGCGAAACGGTTCGACCCCGGTAGGGAAAAAGCTGCTTTCTAGAATTCTGTGGGTTATGAGCAGGAAAATTAAAGCCAACACAAGCCGGCTGCGATTTACAACGTCCGAGCCGACCCGACGGCCGCTAATGCTGAAGAAAATGGCGGTGAACGACCAGCACACGGCCGTCCCCAGGGCGGCAAGCTCTCCCCAAGGCATAGATAGTCCCCTATATCGCGGTTAATTCTTCCAGGATCCCCTGAGTGTCAGTCGCCGGCCCATCGTCGTTTGCGAAAACGATCACTTATCTGGCGAATGTGGTCCGGGGTCGTGCGGCAACAGCCACCGATGGCTCCCGCGCCGAGCTTGCGCCATTCCCGGCTGAATGTGCCAAACTCCGCCGGAACAGACTCTCCCAGCCAACGCCGAGTGACCGGATCATAGGTCTCGCCCGAATTGGGATAGACAATGATCGGCTTGGACGTCGCCGCAGAAACGGCACGGATCAGGTCAGGAATGAATCGCGGCGGCGTACAGTTTATGCCGATGGCGGCAACCCGATCGTTCCCGTTGAGAAAACGAGCACACTCAGCCAATGGAGTCCCGTCACTAATGTGTTCCCCGTTGCGGCAACTGAAGCTGAACCAGGCCCAGGTATCAGACGTGGCGGCCAGCAAGCCGGCCAGGGCGCGCGCCTCGGCGAATGACGGAATGGTCTCGCATGCGAGTATATCTGCTCCGGCCGCGGTCAGAATGGCCCAACGTTCACGATGAAATTCGGTTAACCCGCTTTCATCGAGATCGTAGTCTCCCGTGTACTCTGAGCCGTCAGCCAGAAAAGCGCCATATGGCCCTACACTCGCAGCGACCATCGGCCGCAGCCGACCAACTCGGTTCTTCTCATCGGCCCAAAACTCGTCGCGCGCTTCGATAACCAGCCGGACAGAGAGTCGGATAAGATCACGTGCAGCCTGTTCAGTCATTCCCCGCCGCATAAATCCGGGGATGGTAGCCTGGTAGCTGGCGCTGGTACAGCAATCAGCCCCGGCCCAGTAGTAGTCGGAATGAACCCGTTTAATGATGTCGGGAGCGTCGACGAGCAAGCGGGCCGACCAGAGATCATCCCGCAGGTCGCAGCCGTGGCGTTCGAGTTCGGTCGCCAGACCGCCGTCGAGTACAATCGCGCCCTGTTGACGTATGAAGGGAAGAAGCGGGTTTTCCTCTATCATTGTTTCCTGTTGGGTTCGTTCGGCGACCACCTGGTGGCGCAGATAATCATCCTGGACGCGATCGGGATTCCATTTGCTGGGAATTCGACCAGGGAAAAGTGAGATCGGCTCATTATCCGGATGAAGCGGGTAAAGCGCAAATTATCCTCTGACCTGGCTCCATCAGGATATTCCATTAGCTGCACATCCGGGTGTGCGCTCTGTTCCATCCCTCGACGCCTCTCATACGCAAAGGCTCATTGTAAGATGTTCATTTGAAACACCTCTCGGGCATTGACTTCAAAGAGAGAACCCCAATAATCAGTGCATCACATTCAGCAGACCGAGGGAAGTACCAAAATGATTGAATTCGTGATCAACTATTGGATGGTAGTGTTGCCGACGACCCTGACAGGGACAGTTCTGCTAATCGCAATGAAAAAACAACGCGATAATAAGGTTAAGAAGGAAAAAGCATTAATTCCAGCCCTGATCCCGGGCAGACGGCAAGAATAAGCATACTTCTTGAATCCCCATCTTACCCCGGCCATATACTATCCTTGGCAGGGTTGATTCATATGTTGAAGGGTCGGACATAATAACTGGCAGCCATCTGGATTAGCCGGCTGTTATCAGGGTAATATTCAAGGCGCGAGAGTAATATCCTCGCGCCTTTTATTGTCCGACAACCACCTGTTGAGCCTGGGCGAACGCACCTAACACCCCCGCCCGATTGCCCAATTCCGGCGGCACGATATAGCTGTCAATCCCGGTCAGGATAGCCGGCGACCGGACATAGCCGTTCAAATGCTCCAGCACCTTTCGGCGCACAAGCGGGAAGAGTTGCGGCTGCTCCATCACACCGCCGCCGAGTATGATTCGCTTGGGCGAAAGAGTGCAGATGAATGCGTGCAGCGCCAACGCCAGATAGTGAGCTTCCAGCTCCCAGGCGGGATGATCGGGGGCCAGTTCTACCGCCGGTCGCCCCCATCTCTCGCCGATAGCCGGGCCGGCGGCCATGCCTTCAAAACAGTCGCCATGGTATGGACAGCGGCCGCGATAGGGATCGACCGTCCAGTCGTGGGGCACGGGAATATGGCCCAGCTCGGGATGGATTAGGCCGTGTACCGGTTTGCCGTCGATGAGCACGCCCCCGCCAATGCCGGTGCCGATGGTCAAGTAAATGAAATTATCCAGACCTTGCGCTGCGCCCCAACGCCATTCACCTAACCCGGCGATATTAACGTCCGTGTCGAACCTAATCGGTACGCCGAGCGCGGAACGGATCGCTCCCGCCAGATCGACATTGGCCCAGTGGGGCTTTGGCGTGGAGGTGATATACCCGAAGGTGGGCGAGGCCGGATCGGGATCGAGCGGCCCAAATGAGGCAATTCCAATCGCCGCCGGAGCGCCAAAGCGCTCCTCTTGTTCGCGAAAGAAGGTCAGGACACGACCGATGGTCTCATCCGGCGTCGTTGTCGGGAATCGCACTTCGGCGCGAACATCATCCGGCCCCGTCCCTACTGCGCAAACGAATTTTGTGCCGCCTGCCTCAATGCCGCCAACGTACTGATCAGTCATCGAGCCTTCCTTTTCCGACGTGGTGTTACGGGTTGCCTTTTCCATGTCGGCATTTCGTAACAGTCACAATTAATCATCATACCTGAACCTGGCCGGGAACGATGATCACTATCATCAGGCCGGGGATTCCAGCAACCACAACGCCTGGTATGGCGCGAGCTGAATTTCCCGACCCGCTTCGCATATTTCCCCAGCGCGCGAAAGGAGATCGCGCATATTCGCTGCGGGAGTGATGCCTGAGGATCGCGCCGCGTCCGTCAGATTGAAGATGCACAAAACGGAGTTGGCTCCTTCGGTTCGACGAAAGGCCAGGACCGCGCGATCCTCCGTTGCCGCCCATGACAACACCCCGGCCCGCAGCGCCGGCTGTTCCTGTCGCGTGGCGATCAGGTAGCGCGTCCAGGCCAGATATGAATCAGGATCTGTTTCCTGCTCGGCCACGTTGACGCGCTGATAGCCGTAGATTTCATCATCGATGACCGGCAGGTACGTCCTGTCGGCGTCGGAGAAACCAGCGTTCTTCGCTGCCGACCATTGCATCGGTGTCCGCACACCGTAGCGATCCTCCAGCGCCAGGTTATCGCCCATGCCGATCTCATCCCCGTAATAGAGAATGGGAGTGCCCGGCAAGGACAGGAACATGGCATTCAGCAGCAGCCAGCGCCGCATGTCACCGTCAAGCAGGGGCAGCAGCCGTCGCCTAATGCCAAGGTTGAGACGGGCGCGAGGGTTGGGCGCGTATTGTTCCCACATCCACTGGCGTTCCTCCGGCGTCACCATTTCCAACGTCAGCTCGTCGTGGTTGCGCAGGAAGGTCATCCATTGCGCGCCGGGCGGGATCGCCGGAGTGCGGGCCAGGATGTCGATGATCGACGTCTTGTCACCGCGCTTCAAAGCCATGTAGAGGCGCGGCATTATGGGAAAATGGAAACAGACGTGAAACTCGTCGCCGTCGCCGAAATAAGGCAACAAATCTTCCGGCCACTGGTTGGCTTCGGCAATCAGAACCCGGTTGGGATACTCCTCATCGATCAGTCGCCGCACCTTCTTCAGGAATTCATGCGTCTCCGGCAGGTTCTCACAATTTGTGCCCTCGCGTTCATAGAGATAGGGCACAGCGTCAGCGCGGAAACCGTCGATGCCCATATCGAGCCAGAAGCGAATGATGTTGAACATCTCTTCGTGGACGGCGGGATTATCGTAGTTGAGATCAGGCTGGCTGGCATAGAAGCGGTGCCAGAAATACTGACCGGCAACCTCGTCGTAGGTCCAGTTTGACGGTTCGACATCGAGGAAGATGATCCGCGTTTCCGTGTATTTGTCGGGCGTGTCGCTCCAAACAAAGTAGTCGCGGTAGGGTGAATTGCGATCCGTCCGAGCCGCCTGGAACCAGGGATGCTCCTCTGAGCAATGATTCATCACCAGATCGGTTACCACGCGCAAGCCACGGGCGTGAGCCGCATCGAGGAACGCCTTGAAGTCTTCCAGTGTGCCGAAATCGGGATGAATGCCGCAGTAATCGGCCACATCATAGCCGTCATCCTTCAAGGGCGAGGGGTACATCGGTTGCACCCAGATGCAATCCACGCCCAACGACTTGATATGATCGAGCCTGGTGATTGCACCGCGAAAATCACCGTTGCCGTCACCGCCGGAATCCTGACAGGCGCGAATGTTGAGTTCGAAAAATACAGCTTCCTGATACCAGGACTTCTCGGCCATTCCACTTCTCCTTGCTACCCGGGCGGTCGCCGGTCAGACAGACAGGCTTCAACACACGGATGAATTGATGCGTAAAAACAAGCACGAAGTCTTGATGGACGACTTCGTGCTGATTGATTTATAAATGTGAAACCGGTCTCCGCAAGCAAGGGCTGGGAGCCAGGAACAGCTTTATCCTTTCACCGATCCGGCCAACAGGCCACGCACAAAGTAACGCTGTAGCGCCAGGAAGACGACCATCGGCAGAACCATCGACACGAAAGCACCGGCCGTCAGCAGGTGCCACTCGCTGCCGCGGGACCCGACCATGGCCGCCATGCGCTGCGTGACCAGTTCAAATTCCGGCTTGCCGCCCAGGAAGATGAGCGCCACCAGGTAATCATTCCACACCCAAAGGAACTGGAAGATGGCGAACGATGCCAACGCCGGCACAGACAAGGGCAACACGAGGCTGGTAAACACCTTGAAGTGCGAAGCGCCGTCGATGAATGCCGACTCCATCGTTTCCCGCGGCAAAGTGCTGACGTAGTTGTAGAGAAGGTAGGTCGCCAGCGCCAAACCAAAGCCGGTATGTGCCAGCCAAATCCCAAGGAAGGTGCCGTTCAGGCCCAACGCACGGTAGTCACTCAATATGGGCACCAGGGCAATTTGCAGCGGCACGGCCAGCAAGGCGATGATCAGCACAAACATCCACTTCCGGCCGGGGAACTTCATCCAGGCGAAGGCATAGGCGGCGAAGGCGGCGATCAGGATGGGGATCAAGGTCGCCGGAATCGTCACCGCCAGGCTGTTGAGAAAGGCGCGGGACATGCTTTCGCCGGCAACCACCTCCACCGAGCCATCAGGTTTTTCATATTCAAAGCTCCGCCCGAAAAGGACCTGCCTGTAATTATTTAGGGTGAAGCCCCAGGTAACGGTCCAGTTGTATTCCTGAACCTCCACCCGGCCAATGCGCCTGTTCCCAACCCATACGACACGGGTATTGCCTTCCTGGACCCCTTTTCTAAGCTCTTCAAAGGTGCCGGTTACCCCCTCAATCTCCATGACCCCTTGAGAATCCAGCCCTTCGGCACGGGGATCGATTACACGGACGGTCTCCCATTCGCGATGAGGGAAGACATTCCACCACCCGGAGGACATAATATCTCCCCTCTGTCTGAAAGATGAGATGAAAATGCCCATCGTCGGGATGGTCCAGATGATCACAAGCAGGAGCAAAAGCCCGTTAACGAATAGACTACCAAGTCGTTTTTGTCTTTTTGAGCTGCCCATCTTAGAACGCCTCCTGCTCTCTGAATTGCCTCAGGTTGTAGATAATGACCGGAATGATGGCCAGCAACAAGACGATGGCGATGGCCGAGCCGAAGCCGGAATTTCGGTTGGTAAAGGACTGTCTATAGAACTGCGTGGCGATCACATGTGTGCCGTAATTTCCGCCGGTCATGACCCAGACCACATCAAATATCTTGAGGGTGAAGATAATGATCGTCGTCCAAACGGTGATGATCGTCCCTCGAATCGCCGGCACCATGATCTTGAAGAATATCTGAAACTCATTGGCCCCATCTATCCGGCCGGCTTCCATAAGTTCGCCGGGTATCCCTTTCAGGGCGGCCGAGAACAGCACCATGGCATACCCGGCTTGCAACCAGACCACAATGATGATCAAAAAGAGGTTGTTCCAGGGCGCAATTTCAGTCCACTGTGTCCAGGCTCGTGGCGTCCCTCCAAGGGCGACAACGATGGCGTTCAACAAGCCAATCTGTGGCGTATTGACCGGCCGGTACTCGTAAATAAATTTCCAGATAACGCTGGCGCCGACGAAGGAAATTGCCATCGGCAGAAAGATCATTGACTTGGAAAACTTCTCGTAGCGGCTGCGATCCGCCAGGACGGCGATCATCAAGCCAAAGACCACGGAAAGCGTGCTCCCAAACACGATCCACATGATGTTATTGCGGAACGCCTCCAGCATGACCCGTTGCGTGAAAACCTCAATGTAATTGGTCAGGCCAACAAAGCTCGCACTTTGGAGTTGCTCAATGATGTTTAACCCTTTGGGAGGACCGCCGCGATCGAACAGACTAATCCAGAACGTTCGAACGGTGGGAATGGCTAAATACCAGGCCAGGATAGCTATTGCCGGGCCAACGAAGACGAACGGCAACAAGCGGCCTGACCAGGCAGACGGCAACTTCTCCACCAGGTTATTCAGCAGCCAATAGAGAAAGGCAACTCCACCAACGCCCCACGCAATCGCCACCAGCGCGATCAGCCAGCGGGGAGCGGTGCTGTCTCTCAGAAACATATAACCCTGGTATAGGACAAAAAAGGCGATCAACGGGATGGCGATTGCCACCAGGAATCGGCCGATGAATGCGACTATCCTCCCTGCCAGCGATTGCGGAGGATCCGCGGTTGATGTTTTGAAAGAACTCATTTGTCACGCTCCTGTTTGTGAGTGTTCGCTGCAAGTCACCGGAAAACAATTGTCATATTTATTAGAGGATTTTCCAAACAAACCACGAGACTTCCCTATATATCAGGTCGGACGCGCAGAATTTTCGATTGTGGATCAATCCATTACGGCATGGATTCATCCGACAACATCAAGCCCACGACTGCCGTGGGTTGGAGACGGAACCTTGGGAATGCCGGGTTTCCCGCGCTTGGTAACCGGGATATCGTCAAATCCAGGTCGGTTCCTCATACTTTCCAAATACCTCGCGGAACACGTCGGTGATTTCGCCCAGCGTGGCATACGCGCGCACGGCGTCGAGGATGTAAGGCATGGTGTTTGCCGTTCCTGCGGCCGCCGCGCGCAACGCCTCCAGCGTCGCTGCACATCGGTCATGGTCCCGTTCAGCGCGGACTCGCGTCAGTCGGGCGATCTGCCGATCGTATCCCTGTGGGTCCATCTCCAGGATGGGGATACGCATCGTTTCATTCGGGTCGGCATAAGCGTTGACCCCGACGATATAACGATCATTGCGGTCGATCTCACGTTGGTAGCGATAGGCAGCGGCCGAGATCTCTGACTGGTAGAAACCCTGATCGATGGCCGGCAACACACCGCCAAGCTCATCCACCTGCCGCCAGTAGTCGTAGACCTGGGCTTCAATCTTGTTGGTCTCATGCTCCACAAAGAACGACCCGGCGAGCGGATCGACCGTGTTCACCACGCCGCTTTCCTCGGCGATGATCTGCTGCGTGCGCAACGCCACCGTGACGGCCGCCTCGCTGGGCAACGCCAACGCCTCGTCCATGCTGTTCGTGTGCAAGCTTTGCGTTCCGCCCAGAACGGCCGCCATCGCCTGTAGCGCTACGCGCACGACGTTGATCTCCGGTTGTTGCGCCGTCAGGCTAACGCCGGCGGTCTGGGTGTGGAAGCGGCAAAGCCACGAGCGCGGATTCTTCGCACCAAAGGTCTCGCGCATCTCGCGCGCCCAGATGCGTCGGGCGGCGCGGAACTTGGCGATTTCTTCAAAGAAGTCGTTGTGGCAGTTAAAAAAGAAACTGAGGCGCGGGGCGAATTCGTCAACATCCATTCCGCGCGCCACAGCCCAGCGGACATATTCCAGACCGTCGCCCAGCGTGAAGGCCAGCTCCTGCGCGGCCGTCGAGCCTGCCTCGCGAATGTGATAGCCGCTGATGGAAATCGTATTCCACAACGGCATGTGGCGCGCGCCATATTCGATGGTGTCAACCACCAAACGCATCGACGGTTCCGGCGGGAAAATATATTCCTTCTGGGCGATATACTCCTTCAGGATGTCGTTTTGCAACGTGCCGCCGAGTTTGGCCTGGGGCACGCCCTGCTTCTCGGCCGCGGCGATATACATAGCCCAGATGATGGCCGCCGGACTGTTGATCGTCATGCTGGTCGTGACCTGATCCAGCGGGATACCGTCGAAAAGGATCTCCATGTCAGCCAAACTGCTGATGGCTACGCCGCATTTGCCGAACTCGCCCAGAGCCTGGGGCGCGTCGGTGTCGTAGCCCATCAGCGTCGGCAGGTCGAAAGCCACCGACAATCCCATGTTGCCCTGGCTCAGCAGGTACTTGTAGCGCGTGTTGGTCTCCTCGGCGCTCCCGAAGCCGGCGAACATGCGCATCGTCCACGGCTTGCCCCGATAGAGGGTCGAATGGACGCCGCGCGTGTATGGATAGTCGCCCGGATTACCCAAATCATCCAGATAGTCGAGGTCGGCTACATCCAGCGGTGTGTAAAGGCGGCGAATCGGCTCGCCGGATGTGGTGACAAATGACTCCCTGCGTTCCGGTGCCCGGGAGAGCGTTTGCTGTAATGTTGTTTCTTCCCAACGATCGCGGGCCTCGGCCAGTTCGGCCAGTTTGGACTTGTCGTACATCGAACTACCTCCAGCCGGACATGGGCCGTTATCTCCGAAACCAACCCGGCGCGTTAATGTATCGAACGGTTAGTGGGCAGATTATACCCGTGTGTGACCCTTTGTCAGCTAATGCGGAATAGCTTCCGGCAAGGACCCGCCAGCAGGATTATCCTCCGGGATGTGATACGTAAGATTGACGACGCTATATCGTCCGTTGCGACCCCAATGGCCTTGGGCTAGACTTTACCGAATATGGAGCAAATCCCCGACCCGTCGACACCGGAGCCATATCCGTCGCCCATCCTGGACGTCATCCCGGATTTATTCCCCAATGACCACCCGGAGCTTTCCGCCGAACGGCGGGAGGAGGATAGCGGCATCGTTCGTGCCGCGGCCGTGTTGGCGGCCGGTAACGTCGCCAGTCGGGTGCTTGGCCTGGCGCGGGAGATCGTCAAGGCCAACCTGTTCGGCACATCTCCGCTGCTGGCCGCGTTCCAGGCGGCCGCCTACGTGCCCACCAGCCTGTTCGACCTGATCATCGGCGGCATGGTTAACTCCTCGCTCGTGCCTGTCTTCAGCGATTACACCGACAAGGACAAGCGCGACGAGTTATGGCATGTCCTGAGCATGGTCCTCAGTGCGGCAACGATCGTGCTGCTTGGCGTCATCCTCGTTGTCGAGTTGTTGGCTCCCCAGGTAGCATGGCTCGTCGGTACTGTGAACTTCACCGAACATGGTCTGAACGACCTCAGCGTGACGCTCATCCGCATGACCACCCCGGCCGTGCTGTTCCTGGGCATCGCCAGCATCCTGACCGGAGCGCTCTACGCTCTGAAGCGGTTCACCATTCCAGCCTTCATCGGTGCGGCGTTCAACGGCACCATTGTGGTGGTTGCCCTGCTCAACCCGGAAGAAATTCGCAGTCTGGTGTGGGGGCTTTTGCTGGGTTCCGTACTCCAGGTATTACTCCAGTTACCTGCTCTGCGAGATGCCCGGCTACGTTGGACGCTCGACCTCAAGCATCCAGCGATCCGTCGCATCATCCTCCTCTACATCCCCATCCTGGCCGGATTGATCGTCAATCAGTTAGCGATCATGCTCAGTTACAATCTGGCCATCCGCACTGGTGATCAGAGTCTGAACTACATGAGCTACGCGACGACGCTCTACCAGTTTCCTCTGGGACTGGTCGTCACCGCGCTCTCTATTGCCACTTTACCGACTCTCTCCCGTCAGGCTGCCGGCGATCTGTCTGTTTTCAAGCAAACCCTCGGCGACGGCCTTCGGCTGGTTCTGGCCCTGATCCTGCCGGCAACAGCGGGGCTATTCGCTTTGGCACCGTTTATCATCGGGCTGTTGTTTGAACACGGTCGCTTCACAGCCACCGACACGGCCACCACGGCGCTGGTGCTGCGCGTCTATCTCATCGGGATGCCCTTCGCCGCGGCCGATCAGATGCTTGTCTTCGCTTCCTATGCCCGCAAGGACACCTGGCGGCCGGCGCTCGTCGGTTTCATCGCCATCCTCATCTACTCGCTCACAGCGGTTGCCCTGCTGGGGACCTTGGGGCTTCTCAGCCTGATGGTGGCCGATGCCGTCAAGCATGTCGTCCACACCCTCATCATGCTGTGGCTGCTGCGTCGCCAACTCGGCGGACTGGCCGGCAATCCGGTGATGAGAAGCGCGGTTAAATCGCTGGCCGCCGCGATGGTAACGGGGGCAGCAGCGTTCGCCGTGGCGCAGCTGATCAGCGAGCTTGGCCCGGCGTTTTCGCGAAGCTATCTGTTACCGGTGCTGGCGGGCGGAGTCGCCGGCCTGTTGGCCTACACGGTATCTGTATTTGCATTTAATATTAAGGAAACTCGCGCCTTGCCGGGATTGTTACGACGGCGTAACACCAGCGAGAATTCAGGAGAGTGACATGACTGACCAACCGATCGATTCGCTATCAGACAACGAGCAAACCGAAACGCCATCCGAACTGGAACAAATAGAAGTTCCGGCCATTGAACCGGTTGATTTACCATTATTTGAAGTCGTAGAGGAACTGTCGTCACCGGAGATAAAAGCAGAAGCGGCGGAACTCCCAACCGATCAACATGCCGGGAAGGTCAAGCAAGCTCCGCTCGATCACTCAGCGCCCTTGCCGGAGTTGCCGCCCCCGCACAAGAAAAACGGCCGGATCCTGGCGATCGCGGCCGGTTGCCTGGTCGTACTGCTCGCCTGTTGCTGCAGCACGACCCTGTTCATGTACTTTATCGGTGGCGACATGCTGCTTCGCCTGCTGGGTTATCTGCCTTAGCGCCTGAATAGTCCCTTCTTTGCCGCAGGTTCGGCCTCTTTTAGCTCCGTCACATCGTCGATGATTTCGCCCTCAATCAGCTTGACGTCGGCGACAACATCAGTCGCAGTGCCTTCGACGATGGCGCCGCTATTCTGTCCGCGCATCTGATCCATATAACGAGCCACAACCTGTGGGGGAGACATTTCGATGAACACCTTGGCACCGATAAGCAACAGGGTAATATCATCAAGCTGACCCAGCACGGGCACGAAGTCAGTCACCAAATCGATGGGGAACAGGACATACAGAACCCCCAGAAACGGCAATATCTTGAGATAGATCGGGACATCCCGATCCTTAATCAGATAGAATACCAGGCGAATTTGTTGCCATAACTCGCCGAATAAACTGACATCCTTATTCTTTTCAGAAACTGGTTGGTCGCGATCTGCCATTCTCATCCAACTTGCCCACAAGGGGCTTAAACATCTGATTATCCATACGCTATATAATTATACGTTAATAGACCCGTAAGGTCGCGAGCGGTTCTGAATTCCATTAGGTCGGTTGCTTATCATCTCTCATGGCAATACAATCATCGATCGATGATACTGGTAATCCTGAAGCTGCTGGTCGTCCTCTTCTTCCTGATCATGTTCATCCGCCGGCCCTCGGCTGTGTGGGGAATTGGTTTATTAACCGTGACAACCGCCGCGCTCCTCGATACCCTGCTGGGCACTTTCAACCGTGAAGAGATGCTCGCTGAGCTGGGTTTTTTCTTCTATGTCATCAGCGGTGTTCTTCTGGCCGGCGCGGCCACGTGGTTCTGGGGTGTTTCCCGACCATGGGTAGCCGAAGGCAAGCCATCTCCGGCCACGCTTCCGACAGGGGGAGCACCCCCCGTTTCGTCTGTCACTTCTGGAGCGGGCGCACCGCCGGCTTCCGCCCCCAAATCACCACCCCCCTTGCCGCCGAGCCATGTCGATCATTACGCAGAAGCCGGCTATGACCGGCAGATGCTCTTTGAAGAAATTCGCCGCCGTTTCAGTCGCGCCGACCTGAGCGATCTGATGTTCGATCTGGACATTGAGGAATCGGATGTCGTGACCGTTGGACAAACCATGGAAGATCTGATAGTTCGAATCATGGCTAAGGCTGATGACGACGGGAATGCATCCACAGTGGCCCTTGCCGTGGAGCGAGTTCTGACCCCGCCCCCGACCGAACATTTACCGCGTCCGGAGAAATTGACCGCGGACTCACCTCGCACCGTCATTCGCCACTATCTCCTGGCCCATTACAACGTTGAACAGCTCCAGCGACTTGCGGCCGACCTCGTTGTCGATTGGGAGCATCTGGAAGGGCCGGACAAGAAAACCAAGACCCGCGCGTTGCTGATCTATCTGTATCGCCAAAATCGGATCGACGCGTTGCTGGATGCTATGCGCGCCGCGGCCGAATGACTCCTCCCTCATTGACCAGACATCATTGCTGACGCACGGCCTCTGGTTATAAAAGCCCCCTCGTCGGTCGCCATCCCACATAAAAAGATTCAAGCCATTACGAATATTTTTACGCTGGGCATATGGACAAATGTGGCCTCCTGCGGGATACTACAACAAATCTCGTTCACGGTATTTTAACAACCAAACCTTAAAATTTTGGATTTGCTTCTTCACATTACTTGGCGTGTGCGCTATACTATGGCCGATTGTGGGGAAAAGTGGGATGATGTGGGGCAAAAAGGCGTCACTTCCCTGTTTTTCACGGTCAAAATGGGGCAATACGAACAATTGTTCTATTTCTGGTGAATCATGTTTTTAGGCGAAAACCGGCACACGATTGACGAAAAGGGGCGATTGACCATCCCCGCCAAATACCGCGGCCTGCTGGCTGCTGGTGTCGTCGTCACTCGCGGTATCGATCGGAACCTGATCGCCTTCTCGATGGAGGGCTGGGATGAGTTGGCAGCAAGAGTCAAAAGCCTGCCGTGGAGCGACCCCAGCACCCGCGAGTTCCGTCGCCGTGTTTTCTCCGGGGCGGTCGACCTGGTTCCCGACCGTCAAGGGCGGATATTATTACCGCCCTATCTGCGTGAATTCGCCAATCTGGGCACGGAAGTTGTCATTGCCGGCGTTCACGATCATCTGGAAATCTGGAACGACGAAGCCTGGGAGTTGGTTCGCGAAGCGGCCGAAAGCGACGAACTCCACTGGGAAAATCTAGGTATTTGAGGCCGGTAAGGCCACAATCCCGTCGCCCGCCGTCGACGGAGACGTGTCAGACATGAAATGGTCAATGAACAACAGTCAGCCGAATATGGCCACCAACCCGTCATGTTGCGGGAAGTGTTGGACTACCTGGCCCCTGGGCCGGGCGGCTCATTCATTGACGGCACAGTCGGCGCGGGCGGCCACGCCGCCGCACTTCTCGCTTCAACTTCGCCGGATGGCCGCCTGCTTGGTTTCGACCGCGATCCCGCCGCGCTGGCATTTGCCACCAAACGGCTGGCACCCTACGGCGTTCGCTTCCTTCCGATCCTCGGCAGCTACGCCGGGATGGGGGATATCGCGGCAGATTGTGGATTTTCCGCCGTCGACGGCATTTTGCTCGACCTGGGGCTTTCGTCCCGACAATTAGATGATGCGGATCGCGGCTTCTCCTTTCTAAAGGAAGGGCCGCTGGATATGCGGTTTGATCCCCGGCAAGGGGAAACAGCCGCCGATTTGATTAACAATTCAACCGCGGAGGAACTGGCCGACATCTTCCGGCGGTACGGTGACGAAACCCAGAGCCGGCGCATTGCCCGGCTCGTCGTCGTTAACCGACCGCTGTGGACGACGACTGAATTGGCCGGACTGATCGAACGCGAACTGGGCCGTGGCCGGTCGGGTCGCCATCCGGCGACGAAGGTCTTTCAGGCCTTGCGCATCGCCGTCAACGACGAGCTGACAGAAGTGGAACGCGGGCTGAAAGCCGCCATCGGTTTGTTAAAGATCGGTGGCAGACTGGCCGTCATCAGCTTTCATTCGCTGGAGGATCGGCTGGTGAAAAATTTCTTCCGCGAACTGGCCCGCGATTGCGTGTGTCCGCCGGAACAGCCGGTGTGCACATGCGGTGCGCAAGCTGTTATAAGACTTGTGACGCGAAAGGCCATCAAGGCGACAGATGACGAGATCGTGGCCAACCCGCGCAGCCGCAGCGCCCGCTTACGGGTCGCGGCGAGAACAGGAGATTTAAGGGATTAAGATGATGGCGACGCCGGAGGAGAAAGTACGTCCTCGACAAACCAGAGAGCTGGCGCGACGTCTTGGCTTGCTCACCCGAGCCCAAGCGGCCGCCGGCTGGGCGGTCATCATCATTCTCAGCGCGCTTTTGGGGGTCATTTATCTTAACCAGGCCTCCAAAATCGCCACAATCGGCCGTCGCGTCCAGCGCGAACAAGCTAACCTGGACGAGCTGAAGCGACAAAATGCAGATCTGGAGCGCCTGATCGCTGAAGCTCAGGCATTGGATCGGTTGGATGCCGAGGCAGTGAGGCTGGGTTTTATCCCCTCCACGCCGGGCGATATCGACTATATCGCCATCCCAAATTATCCCAGCGAACCCGCGACAGAGAACCCGAAGGAAGAGATTCCCGTCGTGCTGCCTGAACCTCCCGAAACGGTGTGGGAGGCCATTTCTCTGGCCGTCAAGGATTTGGGCATTGACCTGACCCGAGGAGAGATCGATGAGCGCTAGTCAGCTCCGGCGCATGTGGGTTGTGGCGCTAATCATGGGCTTTGCGTTCCTGGTGATCGTCGGCCGCCTGTTCGCCTTCCAGCTTACACAGGGGGAGGATTTCAAGGAAATCCTGATCACCGATCTGCCGGTCACCGACCAACCGGAGCGCGGCGTAATCTACGACCGCAACGGATCGATTCTCGCTGTTGACCGTTGGGATTATCGCGTGGCTATCTCGCCCAGTATCCTGACGGATCCTGAAGAGCTGGCGAATTCGCTGGCCCCCATCCTGCAGATCCCGCGCAGCCAGCTCCTGTATGACATGGAGTCGCCTGATATGTACGTGGTATTGGCCAAGCGAGTCTCATCAGACGTGGCCGACGCCATCCGGAAGATCGAATACGCTGATGAGGTCCAGCTTGAGCCGTTACCGCGTCGGTTCTACCCCCAGGACAGTTTGATGTGCCACGTTCTCGGCTTTGTTAACTTCGACAATGAAGGCAGCGCCGGTGTCGAGGGCAAGTATCAGGATATATTGGCCGGCCAGCCCGCCAGCGCGACCGTCGCCATCTCCCCATTGCGAGAGCAGACCCCGGTCATTGCTCGCGAGGGGTCTGATCTGGTATTGACCATCGATCGCAGCGTTCAGTATGTCGTCGAGCAACATCTAAAGCAGGCTTTGGTCGAGCATGGGGCAGTCAGCGGCTCAATCATCGTGATGGATCCGCGAACAGGCGCACTGTTGGCTATGGCCGCCGAGCCTTGCTATTCCCCCAATGAGTTTTACGACCTGGAGGATGGCGCTACTTTCAATCCACTGGTCAGCGCCGTCTATGAGCCTGGTTCAGTCATGAAACTGATCACAATGGCGGCCGCCCTCGATTCCGGTACCGTGAAGCCGGAAACCACCTATAACGACACGGGCGCCATAGAAGTCGGTGGTCATATTTCCTATAACTGGGACCGTGGCGCGCACGGGGTCGTGGACATGACAACACTCCTGGCGCGATCTCTCAATGTCGGCGCGGCCACTATCGCCACCTGGATGGGACCAACAACATTTTATGATTATTTCCAGCGGTTCGGCTTCGGCCATCCGACCAATATCGACATCATGAGCGAGGCCGGCGGCCTGATGCCCTTGCCCGGCAGTGAGGAGTGGCAAGAGTCCTTCCTGGCCACCAACTCTTACGGACAGGCGCTGGCCGTCACCCCTTTGCAAATGATCTCCTCGGTATCGGCCCTGGCCAATAAAGGCCTTCTCATGCAACCCTATGTTGTGGCTGAAATCCATAATGAGAACGGGGTAGAGGTCCATGAACCCGTACCCGTCGGTCAGGTAGTAAGCCCGAACACTGCCGCTCAAATGACGGCTATGGCAACCATCGCCGTTCAGGCTGAAGTTCAGGAAGCACTCGTTGATGGGTATACAGTGGCCGGAAAAACGGGTACCGCTCAGATCGCCGAACCGTTCGGCTATCATCCCACGGATGTAATCGGTTCCTTCATCGGCTGGCTTCCCGCTGATGACCCTGAAATTATCGTCTTTGTGAAGCTCGACAGGCCAAAGAGCGCGCCATGGGGATCCATGACCGCCGCACCGGTATTCTCAAAATTGGCAAAGGAACTGGTGGTGCTGCTGGATATTCCACCGGACGCTGTCCGGTTGCAGGCAGACATCGACGCCGCGAGAGGCGGCGGATAGCCGAAACATGATACATGACACCGGCCCTACGCTGGGCCACATTCTGGAAGCGTTAACCGACTATCGGCCGACCCAGGTGGAACCGGCCGTTTCGTCTTTTGTCGTGGATAGCCGCGAGGCCCTCCCCGGCAGCGCTTTCATCGCCTTCCGCGGCGAAAATGTCGATGGTCATGATTATGTGGCCGACGCCTTCGCGCGCGGGGCGATCGTCGCGCTGGTAGAGCACCTGCCGACGACCGGCGAGTGGGCACACATCGACACGCGTGTGGGTCAGGTAATGACGCCGAACCGGCTGCCTGTATGTATCATCGTTGAGAATACCCTGACTGCCTTACAGCGAATTGCCGGCGCCTGGCGATCGCGGTTCGATGTGCGCATCATCGGCATCACCGGCAGCGTCGGCAAGACTTCCACGAAAGAATTGACCGCCGCAGTCCTTTCGCAGCGCTTCCGCACACTGAAATCAGAGGGCAATCAAAACAACGAGATCGGGGTCCCTTTGACCCTGCTGAACCTGCGACCCTACCACGAGCGGGCCGTAATTGAAATGGGAATGTACGCCCTGGGCGAGATTGACTTGCTATGTGATCTTGCCCGACCAGTTATCGGCGTCGTGACCATCATCGGACCGGTACATCTGGAGCGACTCGGCTCCATGGAGGCCATTGCCAACGCCAAGCGTGAGCTGGTCACCGCCCTGCCCGAAGACGGCACGGCCGTGCTTAACATGGACGATCCGCGAGTCATGGATATGGCGCCCTTCACGAAGGCGAGCGTCTTTACCTACGGGCTGGATAGCAACGCCGACCTCTGGGCCGATCAGATTGAGTCGATGGGCCTCGATGGTGTGCGGTTAACACTGCACCATCGCGAGGAGGCGCTTTCGGTTCGTGTGCCTCTGCTTGGGCGTCACAGCGTGCATACAGCTCTGCGAGCGGCAGCAGTTGGCCTGATCGAAGGCCTGGGTTGGGAAGAGATTATTGCCGGTCTCGGATCGATGTCATCACAGTTGCGGCTGGTAGTTATCCCCGGCCCGCGCGGGTCGCTGCTAATCGACGACACCTATAATTCCAGTCCCGATTCGGCTCTCGCGGCATTGAACCTGCTGGAGGACCTCGATGGCCGCCACATCGCCGTCCTGGGCGACATGCTGGAGCTTGGCGACGCTGAACATCACAGTCATCAGGTTGTTGGCCGGCGGGTAGCCGACGTAGCAGACTTGCTCATTACCGTCGGCCGGCGCGCCGAGACCATCGCCCGCGAAGCGGTTGGGGCCGGTCTGGCCGCCAATCGTGTCAGGGCGGTGGGCGACGCGCCGGAAGCAGTCCCGTTACTCGAAGAACTGGTGAATCCCGGCGACGTAATCCTCATCAAAGGGTCGTTGGGCATGAAAATGGATCGGATTGTAACCGCTCTGGGGAGGCTGGATTAATGGGTTGGGCAATGACTGTCGCCGCCGCCACCTTCCTGCTGTCAGTTATCTGGGGCGGGCCGCTGATCGAGATCATGCGCCGTCTCCGGCTGGGCAAAAATATCCGCATCGATGGTCCGGCAACCCACGCCGCCAAAATGGGCACGCCGGCAATGGGAGGAATATTAATCGTTGGTTGGACTTTAGTGGTCAGTTTGATGGTTAGTATCGTGCAAATTGTGCAAGCGCTGGAAACTGCCGAAAGCGTGGTCATTCCCCTGGGCGTCATGGTAGCCTACTCTATCCTCGGAGGTATCGACGACTACCAGGGGTTCCGCCTGCGACCGGGCGAAGGCATGCGTGCGCGTATGAAGCTGATGATACAGCTGACCATCTCACTGGTGGCCGCCGTTCTTTTATATTGGCTGGTGAACGATCGGCACGGCTGGATCGCCGTGCCGACGGTTCCCTTTTTGGTAGATATCGGCCTACTCTACATCCCTGCCGCCATCATTCTCATCACGGGGTCCGCCAACGCCGTGAATTTGACTGATGGCCTTGACGGGCTGGCCGGCCTCATCTCGGCCACGGCCTTCGTCGCCTATGGCGTCATCGCCTTCCTGCAGGATCAACAGTTCCTGGTCGTCTTCAGTTTCATCGTGATTGGTGCGACCTTCGGATTCCTGTGGTACAACGCCAAGCCGGCGCAGATGTTCATGGGCGATGTAGGATCGCAAGCACTGGGCGCCTCGCTGGGTGTCCTGGCCTTGATGACCAACCAATGGCTGATTTTTCCCATCGTCATCACGATTCCGGTGGCCACCGAGCTATCCTCAACCCTGCAGGTACTCTACTTCAGGGCAACCGGCGGCAAGCGTCTGTTCAAGATGGCCCCGCTCCACCATCACTTTGAGCTGATCGGTTGGAGCGAGACCCAGATCGTCCAGCGATGGTGGCTGATCGCCATGCTGACGGCGATGATCGGCATCGCTTTGGCTTTGGTGTGATTAGATACTTATGGACGCATTAAACGGCAAGCGACTGGTGATACTCGGAATGGCCCGCCAGGGGACGGCTCTGGCGCGTTTCGCCGTGAATGCCGGGGCGGCCGTGACCCTATCCGACATGCGCCCGGCCGGAAAGCTGACAGCGGCGATTGACTCGCTGGCTGACCTTCCCGTCGACCGTCTCCGGTATGTATTGGGCGATCATCCTTTCAGCCTGCTGGACGAGTGCGACATCCTCGCACTTAGTGGCGGCATATCGACCGAACTGCCACTCGTCGTCGAGGCCCAGGCGCGAGATATCCCGCTGACCAACGATTCGCTGGAGTTCATGCACCGCTCGCCGGCTCCCGTCATCGGCATCACCGGCTCAGCCGGAAAAACCACCACAACAGCCCTGGTGGGCCAGATGGGTCAAAAATCCACGCGACGCACGTGGATCGGCGGCAACATCGGCCGCCCATTAGTCGCTGATCTCCCGGATATATCGGCCGCGGACCTGGTAGTGATGGAACTTTCCAGTTTCCAGCTTGAGCTATGGCACGATTGCAGCCCTCAGGTGGCAGCAATCCTGAACATCACACCTAACCATCTGGACCGGCATAAGACGATGATGCGCTATGCTGGCGCAAAGAGCAACATCCTTCGCCACCAAAAAGCAGGGGATATTGCCGTGCTCGCTGCTGACGATGATGGTTCACGCGAAATGCAGGCAACAGTTCGTGGTCGGCTCCGGCAGTTCAGCGCTCGCCAGCCAATCAATGACGGCGCATTCGTGCGCGATGGTTACATATGGTTGGCCAACGACGGCAATCAAGAGCAGCTATGCGCTGTGTCTGTCAGCAGGCTGATTGGATCACACAATGTTCTTAACGTTTTAGCCGCTGTGACTCTGGCGGACTCAGCCGGCATCCCGCGCGAAGCGATCGTTGAAGGAATCCGCATGTTCGACGGCGTGCCCCATCGGTTGGAAGTCGTGCGACGCCTTAACGGGGTTCAGTACGTCAATGATTCAATCGCCACGGCGCCGGAACGGGCGCTGGCAGCTCTGGCCGCTTTCGATGAACCGATGATCCTTTTGGCCGGCGGCCGTGACAAGGACATGATCTGGGACGGCTGGGCGCGGCAGGTTGCCCAACGAGCCAAGTTCGTGGTGCTTTTCGGTGAACTGGCGCCCATGCTGGCTCGACGGCTCGATAATCGTGTGCCCTTGACGCGAGTCGACACCCTGGCTGAAGCAGTATCGACAGCCCATGAAAAGGCCGTTGAGGGAGACGTCGTGCTACTGTCACCGGGCGGCACCAGTTTTGACGGATATAGCGATTTTGTTGAGCGTGGCGAGCACTTCCGGTTGCTGGTCAGGGAACTGGAATAGAAGGAGATAGTGACGAAATGGCAGCGATCAATGTCGTCAGAAAACGAGGTGTATCAATCTGGGCCGGTCACAATAAACTGGCTTTCGATTACTGGTTCCTGCTGGCCGCGGCCGCTCTTCTCGTCATCGGTTTTTTGATGGTCTACAGCACGACATTCGATCTGGGTGACCGATTTAAGGACAACCCGGTCTATTATGTCACACGCCAGATGACGGCAATGGCTCTGGGTATCGGGGTGATCGTCGTGATCATGCAGTTTGACTATCACGCTTTGAC
This sequence comes from Anaerolineae bacterium, assembly GCA_023384355.1. Lineage (GTDB taxonomy): Bacteria > Chloroflexota > Anaerolineae > Promineifilales > Promineifilaceae > Promineifilum. The sequence goes on along the minus strand of JAHDWL010000001.1, from coordinate 84,699 downwards.
CTATATTTCAGTTCCACTAATTGCATTCACCTGCATTGTTCTCTTTCTGATGAACCTTTTCGGCCAGATGGACGCGTATGGCGCGGTGCGCACACTCTCCGATGGCTCCTATCAACCGTCTGAACTGGCCAAGCTGGCATCGATAATCTACGTCTCGCATTGGCTGTCTTCGAAGGGTGACCGTATACGCGAGATGAAATTCGGGCTGATACCTTTCGGTATTATCTGTGGCGTCATCTTTGGCCTAATCGTCGCCCAGCCGGCGCTGAGCGCGGCCAGTCTGATCCTGATTATCAATTTCACACTCTTCTTTGTGGCCGGCGCAGACCTTAAACAGCTTCTTGTGGCTGGAGCCTTCGCAGCAGCAGGCGTGGTAATTATGATGCTCGTATTGCCCCACGCCTCGCAACGCGTGGATGATTACCTGATCGCCGTTCGAGATCCGTTGCAGGCCGGCTATCAGGTGCGGCAAACGCTCGCTGCCCTGGCTAATGGAGGCTTTTGGGGCGTCGGGTTGGGTCAGGGCAACCAGAAATTCGGCCCTCTTCCCCTGGCGCACACGGACGGCGTATTCGCTATTCTGGGCGAGGAAACGGGATTGGTGGGTTCCGTGGGTGTCATCCTGCTGTTCGGCTTCTTGATCTGGCGCGGGTTTCGAGTGGCCAACCACGCCCGTGACCCGTTCGGCTTTCTGCTGGCCGTCGGCATCACGGCCTGGATCGGCTACCAGGCGCTCATCAATATCGCCGTCATCACGGCCATCATTCCCTTCACCGGAATGCCGATGCCGTTTCTAAGCTATGGCGGCTCGTCGATGCTGATGACTCTTGTGGGCATCGGCATCCTGCTTAATATTTCGCGCGACGGGGTTGGCGGCCGCCAACCAAACCGTCGCCAGCCGGTCAGCAACCGGCAGGATTAATCTATGCGGGTTTTGGTTTGTGCCGGTGGAACAGGTGGCGGCATCTATCCGGCGCTGGCGGTCGTGACGGAGCTAAAGGCTCTCGGAATCGGCAACGAAGCGCTGTTGTGGATCGGCACGAAGGGCGAGATGGAAGAAACGTTGGTACCACGAGCGGGATTGCGGCTGGAGACGATCTCCGGCGGGCCTATTGTCGGCGTACCCATGGTCACGCGGGCAAAAAACGCCATGAAACTGGCGCGCGGCTACACCGCGGCTTCCGCTCATCTGCGTCGCTTCCAGCCCGATGTCATGTTTATGACCGGCGGCTATGTGGCCGCGCCTGTCGCACTGGCCACGCGTCGTCGCGGGGTTCCTATCGTCATCTATCTGCCCGATGTCGAGCCGGGCAGTTCCATCAGGATCGCTTTGCCTATGGCGCAAAGGGTCGCCTGCACGACTGACGGCTCGCGCGCCTTCGTACCCGCCGACAAGATGGTAGTCACCGGCTACCCCGTGCGCGCCGAGATTCGGGCCGCGCGGTCGCTATCCAGAGAAAATGCGTTGGGCATGTTCGACCTGGCCCCCGGTCGCCCGACACTGTTCGTATTCGGCGGCAGTCGCGGCGCGCGCAACATCAACCGCGCGCTAATGGCCGTCCTGCCCGAATTGCTGACCGAGGCTCAAATCATTCATGTCAGTGGCACGCTGACGTGGCCGGAAGTCGAGGCTAACGCGGCAACGCTACCTACCGGCTTGCGCGATTATTATCGCCCCTACCCCTATCTTCATGACGAGATGGGGGCTGCGTTCCGGGCGGCCGACCTCGTGCTGGCCCGCGCCGGAGCCAGTATGCTGGGCGAATGTCCCGCTTTTGGCTTGCCGGCCATTCTTGTCCCGCTCACCTTCGCCTGGCGCTATCAAAAGGTCAACGCTGACTACCTGACCGACCACGGCGCGGCCGTCCAATTGACGGATGAGACCCTGGCTGAGGAACTTTTACCGACTGTGAGAAATCTTCTGTTCGACCGCGAGAAACTGGCTCAAATGGCAACTGCGGCAGCAGCGCTCGACAAGCCGACCGCAACGGCTGATCTGGCACAAGTCATCCTGTCAGTGGTCGACCCGGACAAGACAAGCCCGTCTCTCGCAAAGGAGGTTGGATAATGCTGAGTTTAACCACGGCATTTTGGGGATTGGTTATTCTGTTCGCCATTGTTGGCATGATGCGCGGTTGGACAAAAGAGATCGTGGTCACGGCCTCGGTCATTCTGGCCCTGTTCACAATCAATCAACTCATGGCCCCGATGTTTAAGTTCATCGGTTGGGACAACACAGGCACCCCTCCACCGGAAGTTCGTCGTTGGGAATTTTTCCTGATGTCAGGCGTTTTGATCTTGCTGGCCTTCATCGGCTACCAGGGGCCGACCCTGGCAAGCAGCCGGGTCGGAGACCGCCTGAACCGGCGCGACAATCTGCAGGAAAAGTTGCTGGGGCTTTTCGTCGGCGGGATCAACGGCTGGCTCATCGTCGGCTCGATCTGGTCGTTTCTTGAGTTCAAGATCGTTGCCGCGAACGATTGGGTGCGCTATACCCCCGATATTCCCTACCCGTTTGACCCGACCCGAATCGTGCGACCCGCGCCTGAACTTGCACCTATAATCGATAATTTACCGATTCCGGTTCTGACGCAATCGCCCTACACCCTGTTGCTATTATTAATCCTGTTCGTTCTGTTCCTGTTGGTAGTTCTGCTGTAAGGACGTGATGTTATCGCTTGAGGAAAACGTCGTGAGAATTGACCTCGCACCTGGAATGCACATCCACATCGTGGGCATCGGCGGGGCCGGCATGTCGGCCATCGCTCGTGTCCTGTTGGGGCGTGGTTTCCGTGTATCGGGTTCCGACAAGCTGAGCAACGCCCAGACGGCCGCCCTCGCTGCTGAGGGTATCCAGGTCTATGCGGGACACAAGGCGACTCAAATTGACGGCGCGGATATTGTCGTCGTCTCTTCAGCCGTTCCCGCCTCCAATGTCGAGTGGGCAGCGGCGGTAACCCAGGGACTGCCCGTTTTGAAGCGTGCCGACTTGCTCGGCATTCTCATGCAAGGGATGGACGGCATCGCTGTCGCCGGATCGCATGGCAAGACGACGACGACCGGCATGATCGCCCATATCCTGCTTGAATGTGGTCTGGATCCCACGGTCATTCTGGGCGGCACACTGGCGGAGCTGGGCGGCAATGGACACTTCGGCCGCGGCAATCACTTCGTCGTTGAGGCTGACGAATACGACTATATGTTCCTCGGTCTGCGACCGGCGATTGCCGTCATCACCAATATTGAGCACGACCATCCCGACCTCTTCCCGACGGCCGAGGCCTATCGCGCGGCATTTCATCGATTCATCGACTTGCTGCCGACTGGTGCCCGGCTAATTGTTTGTGTCGACGATCCCGGGGCGCTGGAACTGCTGGCCGAGATGCGGCCATTAGACATCAACCTATCGACCTACGGTCTGGGTGATGCCTCCCTCGCCCCCAATGCCCGCGCGCTGGATGTCCGGCCAAACCAGACGGGCGGATCGGATTTCGTGGTAGAGATGAACGGGCAGCCCGTCGGGCTGGCGCGCATCCGCGTGCCGGGCCTGCATAACGTGCGCAACGCGCTGGCCGCGCTGGTGGTGGCTCTTGAGCTTGAAATTGACTTCGCCCAGGCTTGTCGGGCTTTGGCCGGTTTCGGCGGCGTCCAGCGTCGATTCCAGATCGTGGGCGAGGCAAGCGGCATCACGGTGATCGACGACTATGCCCACCATCCAACGGAGATACAGGCCACTCTGGCCGCCGCCCGCCAGCGCTTCCCCGGCCGCCGGCTGTGGGCCGTGTGGCAACCGCATACATTCAGCCGCACGCGCCTCATGCTGGACGAGTTCGCCGCCAGTTTCGCCCAGGCTGACCGGGTCATTGCCCTGGATATTTATGCCAGCCGTGAGGCCGACGACCCGGGCATAAACACTGCGGTCGTGGTCGAGCGCATGGGTCACTCCGGCGCAGTTTATATCCCGGATCGGCGCACGGCCGCCGAATATCTTTTGGAGCGATTGCGCCCCGACGATATCGTTTTGACGCTCGGCGCCGGCGACGGCGATGCGGTCGGCCGCTGGGTATTGGAAGGATTACAGTTAACACAAGGTATCAAGAGATAATCAGCCCTATGAAACTCATGACCACAGTCCACACTGTTGAGCGATTACGACAGATTTTCGGCGACCAACTGCACGTGAACGAGCCTCTGGCGCGCCACACCACCGCTCGCGTGGGCGGAGCTGCCGAATTATTCCTGACAGTGACGAGTTCTGAGGAACTTCTGGCGGCGGTCGAAGTAGCCTATAGCGCCGGCGTTTCATATTTTATCCTTGGGGGCGGCTCTAATATCCTGGTCGCCGACTCCGGAATCAGTGGACTGGTTATCCTGAATCGGGCACGGAAGGTCAGTTATCGCCATAACGGCGCGGGCGTGGTCTGCACGGCCGAATCGGGCGCGAACCTGTCTTCGATCGCCCGCCAGTGCATCAGCAAAGGGCTTGGGGGTCTCGAATGGGCCATCGGCATACCCGGTACCGTCGGCGGCGCGGTGGTCGGTAACGCCGGCGCACACGGCTCCGATATCGACAGCCGGCTCCTGGCGGCCACCATATGGGAACCGGGACGCGGCGTGCGCGTTTACAACCGCGAGGATATGAAATACGGCTATCGCACCAGCGTCCTGAAGCAGGATGCCGTCACCGGCCGGCCGAGGCGCGTCATCCTGTCGGCCGAGCTGCAACTCAACCCGGAACCGGTGGAAGTGATCTCGGCCCGGGCCGAAGGCTTCAGCGCCCACCGCAAGGAACATCAACCGGGCGGCGCGAGCACGGGATCGATGTTCAAGAACCCGGAAAACTATTATGCCGGGTATCTCATCGATACCGCCGGTCTGAAGGGCTTTAGCGTGGGTGACGCGGCCATCTCAGAGAAGCACGCCAACTTTTTCATCAACCAGGGCGACGCGACGGCCGAGGATGTTCGCTCGCTCATCGCCGAGGCCTGGAACAGCGTCCGCGAGCAGTTCGGGATCGAGATGGAACTCGAAGTCGAACTCGTCGGTGACTGGAATTTTGAATAATCAATATTAAAGACAAAGTCGCTACGATAATCAGGTTATTAACAGACTCACATCGATTTTCTAATGAGTAATTTCCGGCCCAAACTCCGCATCGGCGTCCTCTTCGGCGGGCGCTCCGGCGAACACGAAGTCTCGCTTCGTTCGGCGCGTTCGGTAATGAGCGCGCTTGACCCGGCCCGCTATGAGGTTGTGCCGATCGGCATCACCAAGGAAGGGCGTTGGCTTTCCACCAACGTCGAGGCCTTGACCTCAGGCGATGCCGGCGACGCCCGCGCGGCGACGCTCTTGCCGGAGCCGTCGGAGGCTTCGCTCATGGCGATCGATCCGGTTGAGGGTGGCCATGATGTCGCCACGCTGTCGGCAATTACCGAGCTGGACGTCGTCTTCCCCGTCCTCCACGGGCCATACGGCGAGGACGGCACGGTACAGGGCTTGCTGGAACTGGCCGGACTACCGTATGTCGGCGCAGGCGTTGTCGGTTCGGCCGTCGGCATGGACAAGGCCATCTTTAAACAGGTGATGACCGCCGGTGGATTGCCCGTTTTGCCATGGTTGTTCCTCACCCGACGCCAGTGGATCGCCGATCCGGATAAGGTCGTTGCCGCCGTGGAACAGGCTCTCACCTACCCTGTGTTCACCAAGCCGGCCAATCTCGGATCGAGTGTCGGCATCAGCAAATGCCGCAATCGGGATGAACTGCGGGCCGGTCTGGCCGAGGCCGCGCGATTCGACCGACGGATTGTCGTCGAGCAGGGCATCGACCGTGCGCGCGAGCTGGAAGTGTCGGTCATGGGCAACGACGATCCGATAGCCAGCGTTGTCGGCGAAGTTCGGCCGCGGCGCGAATTCTACGATTACGTCGCCAAGTATATGGCCGAGCCGGGATCGGAAGACGAGTCGGAACTAATCATCCCGGCCGCAATCGATCCCGTGTTGGCCGAGGCTGTGCGAGAATTGGCCATTCGCGCCTATAAAGCCATCGATTGTGCCGGGTTGGGTCGAGTTGACTTGCTACTCGACGACAACAACGGACGCATTTATCTGAACGAGATCAATACCATACCCGGCTTTACGAGTATCTCAATGTATCCCAAGCTCTGGGAGGCAACAGGTATCAGCTACAGCGAGCTGTTGGACAGATTGATCGATCTCGCGATCGAACGACATCAAGAAAAAGCGGAGTTGACGACGTCAATCGACATTTCTGCTCTGGGAGAGGGCGAAAGAGGTTCGGCATGAGCGAGCGCAAGGAAAACGGGAAACAACGCCTGCGAAAGCAGCCGCGCATGCGCCGTGTCTACTCGGCCTCATCGGCGACCTTGCCCGATCTGTCGATGCCCAAGACGGCCAAAAAGCGCAAGCAGCGTAACAGCCGGCAACGCTTCACGAAGCCTGTTTCCGGCGTGGGGGCCATGCTCCTCAACGCGCGGTGGATCAGCCTTGCGGTTATGGCCCTAACGGCCTACGCCCTGTTCGTCATCGGCGGGGATGATCGTTTTTTCCTTAGCTACATTCCTGTGGAAGGCGTATCGACGATCGACATTAACGATATCGTGGCCGAGAGCGGTCTGGCCGGCAGCCATATCTTCGCCGCCGATCCGCAAGCGGCCGCGGAAAAAATCGGCGAGGTCGGCGGGGTCGTAACAGCCACGGTCACCCTCCATTGGCCGAACGAAGTGATGATTCGCGTCTCGGAAAAACCGCCTTTGGCGACGTGGCAGGAAGGCGACCAGACTTTCTGGATCGATGCTGACGGCCAACTGACACCGTCGCGGGCGCAAACAGTCGGCCTGCTGAACATCATCTCTGAAGTGCCGGCCACCAAATTCGCGGACCTCTTCTCGAAGGTCGAGGAAGAGACCGGAACCGAAGAATCGACCGAGGCAGAGACCACCGCCGAGAAAAATACTGAGGAACAGGCAACCGAATCGGCCAGCCAGGCAGCTTTCGTGCCGCAACCCGTCCTGGCCGGCGCTCTGCAATTACGGGAGTTGCGGCCGAATATCGACAAGCTGATTTACAAGCCATCCGATGGTTTGGGGTACCAGGACGGCCGGGGATGGACGGCATATTTCGGCACAGGCCATGATATGCACCAAAAACTGGTGGTCTACGAGACTATTGTGGCCAGTCTGCTGGAGCGAGGGGCGCGACCGGCATATATCAGCGTGGCCAATCAGCACAAGCCATACTACAGGTTGGCGCCGTAGACCGGGGGTAGAGGAATGGAAGAGATAATTTGCGGACTGGATATCGGGACAACCAAAATATGCGCGGTGGTGGGCGCGATCCGTAACCGCGAGTTGCGAATCATCGGGCTGGGCATGGCCCCTTCCGACGGGATGCGCAAGGGCATGATTGTCGACGTGCCGGCGGCGTCACGCGCGCTGGCCAAGGCGGTCGAGGCGGCCGAAGAGACATCCGGCTACCAGCTCTCCCAGGCGCTCGTCAGTGTCGCCGGGGAGCACATCAGCTCGGCCAACAATCGCGGCCTTGTGGCCATCAACCGTAACGATGCCGGGGTCACGACCCAGGACATCGATCGCGCTCTGGACACTGCCCAGGCGATCCCGATCCCCAACAGTCGCCAGATCATCCATTTGATCCCGCGGCATTACACCATCGATGACCATGCCGGCGTCCTCCAACCGCTGAGCATGCACGGCTACCGGCTGGAAGTGGAAGCCCACATCATCACCGCGGCCACGTCGGCGATCCAGAATCTGAAGCACTGCACCGAGAAGGTCGGCATCAGCGCAGTGGAGATGGTCTTCAATCCGCTGGCTTCAGCTGACGCGGTGCTGGAACCGGCCGAGCGCGAGATGGGTGTGCTCGTCGTCGATATCGGCGGCGGCACAACCGACCTGGCGCTCTATAAGCAGGGCACGGTCTGGCACACCCACGTCATACCGATCGGCGGCCATCACATCACCAACGACATCGCCATCGGCCTGCGCGCCCCATACGAAGTAGCCGAGAAGGTGAAGATCCAGTACGGCGATTGCCGCCCGGCCGACATTGACCCGGATTTCGTCTTCACCGTCGAGCCGTTCGGCGGTGAGAAGATTCAGGTTGGACGGCAGGACCTGGCCCAGGTTATCGAAGCCCGAGTAGAGGAGATATTTCATCTCATCCTGAAGGATATCCAGCAATCGGGATACGATGAATATCTCCCGGCGGGCATGGTTCTGACCGGCGGAACCGCGCTGTTGCGCGGCATCACCAGCGTAGCCGAGCGCGTTCTGAACGTCCCGACGCGGGTCGCGACACCCAGGAACCTGGTCGGTCTTGTCGATTCCTTGCACAGCCCGGCCTTCGCCACAAGCGTCGGCCTGCTGCGGTGGGCCGGTATGGACCACCACCGATATCAGCCCAGCCTTCAGTCCCCCGGTCTGTGGGGCAAACGGGTGGGCAGTTTACTAAGGACTTTACTGCCGGGGTAGTGGCCGGCAGTTCGTCAAAAACCAGCTTATTGGAATATTTTGTTAGAGGGGTTAAGAGATATGAACGCGGATTACAGAGGGAGAGATGCACAACGAATGCCGGCCACCGAAGGGTCGGCGCTGATTCGAGTCGTCGGCGTCGGCGGCGGCGGCAGCAATGCCGTGAACCGGATGATCAACGAGAACATCGTTGGCGTCGAGTTCATCGCCGTTAACACCGACCAACAGGCGCTGCTCGGCAGCAACGCCCCCATCCGGATCGCAATCGGCGAGCGGACGACGCGCGGGTTAGGCTCCGGCGGCGACCCGGAGACCGGCGCGCGCGCGGCCGAGGAATCGCTGGAAGAATTGCGCCAGACGCTGCAAGGCTCCGACATGGTCTTCGTGACCGCGGGCATGGGCGGCGGCACGGGCACGGGCGGCACGCCAATCGTAGCGCGCGCGGCCCGTGAGGCGGGCGCGCTGACAATCGGCGTCGTCACCCGCCCATTCACCTTCGAGGGGTCGCAACGGGCACGTTCGGCCGAGGCCGGCATCGAGCAACTGAAGGAGCACGTCGACACGCTGATCGTCATCCCGAACGACCGGCTGCTGGAAACGGCCGACAAGCGCGTGTCGTTGCTCGATTCCTTCCGTATGGCCGACGACATCCTGCGCCAGGGCATCCAGGGCATCAGCGAGTTGATCACCATTCCCGGCCTGATCAACCTCGACTTCGCCGACGTCAAGACGATCATGTCGATGGGCGGCGCGGCATTGATGGCCGTGGGCGAGGCATCGGGCGACGAACGCGCCCGCGACGCCGCGACCCAGGCCTTGTCCAGCCGGCTGCTCGACATTTCCATCGACGGCGCGCGGGGCATCCTGTTCAACGTCACCGGTGGGCCGGACCTGACGCTGTACGAGATCAACCAGGCTGCGGCCATCATCCGCGAGACCGCCCACCCCGATGTCAACCTGATCTTCGGCGCGGTAATCGACGAGAAGATGACCAACAAGCTGCGCATCACGGTCATCGCCACGGGTTTCGAGCACATCATGCCGATGCGGTCGATGGCGTCGCTCGCCGCCAGCCAAACGGCGCGGCCGGCGACCAACCGGCCGCCTGCGCGCGAATCGGCTCCGGTCAGCGTCCCGGCCGGCAATACCCAGGCTGCGCGGCCGCAGACCCAGCCGCAGAGCCGGCCCGGCAGCCAGGACGCCTATCGGTTCAACGATCTGGAGGTGCCGGCCTTCCTGCGCAAGCGGCAATAGACATGAGCGCGGGCATTGTCCTGTGCCACCGCCGTGGTAGAATGATGGCTGGTAGCGGCATATATTGGGGTGCCTCATGGGCATCCGGTACAATATGTGCCGATACCACGCGATCACTCATAAACAAACCACGGAGGTCGGAGTCATGCGATGTCCCTATTGTCATTACGAAAAGACGCACGTCATCGACACGAGCCACGACCGGCGCGGCGGCACGCGGCGGCGGCGGGTCTGCGAATCGTGCGGCCAGCGGTATACATCGTACGAGCGGCCGATCCTGGCCACGCCGCTGCTGATCAAGAAAGACGGCTCGCGGGAGGAGTTCTCGCGCGAGAAGCTGCTCGGCGGTATCCGCGTGGCCTGCGCCAAGCGGCCGATTTCGGCCGCCGACATCGAGCGCATCGCCGGCGAAATCGAGTCCGAATTGCAGCGGATGGGTCAGGAAGAAGTGAAAAGCCGCATCGTCGGCGACATGGTCATCGGCAAGCTGAAAGAGCTGGACCTCGTCGCCTATGTGCGCTATGCGATCGTCTATCTGCGGCTGGATGATTTAACGTCGATCCGCGGCGAGATCGATCGATTGTTAACGGAACAACCGTAAACGACAGACAGGCTTGTCGTTCTAAATCCAATTGAGACGCTTCCGCGTCTATCTCACCCCTGAAGCCCTGCTGACACAGGGCTTCTTTTCATTTCAGATAACTCACGGCAACCGCCCCGGACTCGGATACGGCCAGCCGCGGAAGTCGCGCGGGCAGTTGTCGGTGTCGTCCCAATACGGGTAGCGCTCCAGCACGCGCGCCGGGGGAACGAGCAAGGGGCAGCGCACCACGGCCGGATGGCCGCCATCCCCATAGGCGACAACATCTAGCAGCGCATCCCCGCGCCACAACAGGACCTCATCGCCGCTGTTGCCCAACTGGAACAACGCCTTGGGATCGCCCCAGTCTGGGTCGTCGATCATGTCCGGCACGGCCGGGTCGCTGTTGACGAACTCCACATCCGGCTCAACCCCGTAGACATCGCGGAAGGCGACGGCCGAAAGAGTGGCCACCAGGACGCTATTAGCCCGTATGATGGTGCCGGGCGGGAAGCTGCGCCGATCCTCGAAGTCCGTTCGCAACACGGCGTCGGCCAGGGCGTGGCCGGTCAGATTGATGTCAAACGGTGTCGGGTTAACCAGTTCCACGTACTCCGCCTCATCCATCCCCGGCGGATCGTAGGCGATCTCGCTGATGAGCAGCCGGTTGACCGACCCGCGATAGTTGGCCATGGCCAGCGGCAGATAGATCGAATGTTCGGTATCACCCTCGAACAACGTGACCAGCCAGGCGTAAGCCGCGTCCGACTGGACTTGTAGTGCCATCTCGCGGTTGCCCTTGTTGGATAGCTCCGTGCCGTTGATGCTGCCGATGTGGACGTAACCCCGGCCGCCGATGCGAGCCAGTACCATCTTGTTGTGGATGCCCAGGCCGGTCGGGTTGGCCCTGTCGCACGACAACCGCAGCGATTCAGCCCGGGCGATGAGATTGACGTATTCACAGGTCGCCACATTACTCACCGGCGACGTGGCCACATCGAAGAACTCATCGAGCATCAGGCGCACAGTCGCCCCGCGACGCGCCGCGGCGATGAAGGCTTCCAGGCGCGGGTTTGGGTCGGTCGCCGGGTTGCTGGTCGTGGTTCCCCAATACGGTCGCTCCGATAATTGCTGCGCCAACACGACATCGCCTTCCCCCACCCGACCGAGCAGCCCCAGCAGGCCGCTCGTGGGGTGCAAGCTGTTTTCCGGCGCCTGCAGAATCTCGATCGATTGGACGTCGTGAACGGCAACCGGGGATGGAAAGCGCACCGTGTAGCTGATGCCGCCGGAAGAGAAGTTGGGTATAAAATTTGGCGGCGGCGCACCATATAGCGGATCGCCGGCCGACCAGCGAGTCAGGTCCCTGTGGGCTGTATTCAGGTCGGCGGCGAAGACCGCCAACAAGTGCCCGGCCACCTCCGGATCGTCGGTCATGAGAAAGACGCCGCGCCGCCCCCATGTCCCATCGGCCTTGTCATCATCCGGCAGGCTGTCGGGACTGAAGTTCTCGCTGCCGACCACCGCCAGCCTGTCGTCGACGATCATGTACTTGGCGTGCATGTACCGGTAGCGGTCGTGGATGCGTCGCGCGTCGTCGGCTATCATGAACCAGCACGCGCCCCCTGCCTGCTCGATGAGCGCGCACACATATCGCTCCTGGTCAGTGATGCCGCCGGGCGGCCCACCCTCCAGCAGCACGGTCACGACCACACCCCGCCGGGCAGCCGCGGCCAGTTCCTCCCCCAAGGCGGCGTTTTCCAGCGTCAGCGAGACCAGCCTGATGGAATCGCTCGCAGTCCGCACAACCCCGGCGAGGGCGTCGTAGGCGTTATCAGGCGCGACGATGACCGTTATCGTGGCCGTCGTCGTGATGACAGGCGGGAAGAAAAACCGGTCACCTTCCCAGCCGGGATAGCGCACCTTGCGGCCGTTGATCGGGTCATCGAGCGACTGCGCCCAGTCGGCGGCCGAATCGCTGTCCGGCACGGGAAGACCGGTCGCCGGGTCGCGCCGGCGATAGAGAATCTGCCCCTCAGCCCCAAACACCCCGGCCACGCGATACGGCCCCGCCGTCGCCCCGAACCACTCGCCCGGCGGCGCGCTCCCGCCCAGATAAACCAGCGCGTCGACCGGGTTTTCCCCAGCATCGCGCAACAAAACTTCATCGCCGCTGTTGGCGAAACCGGGCCACGGCACGAGCTGCAAATCGGCCTCGCGGCCGAATTCGCCACGATAGGCAGCCAAATCGCCCGCCAGCCAAATCCCTTGCCCCGCCGCCAGGACAGTCCCCTGGGGCATGGTGACCCACGATGTGCCATCGCCCAGCCGCCAGCCGCTCAGGTCTACCGATGCGTCGCCGGTATTGACCAGCCGCACCGCCTCGTCGGCGTCGTTCAGCGCGTTGCCGTCAAACAGGACACTGTCGATGAGGATCGCCGTGGGACTGGTGGCGGCCAGCGAGCGGCTCAGGAGTAACGCGGCCGACAGGCCAATCGCCACCCCAAGACCGAGGGCGAAGGTGCGCGACCAGGGATTCATGGCGTCAATCAGCCATCCGCGCGTAGAGAATGCCCGGGTTGAACCGGATAAGAATCGACCGACCATGACGCACGCTCGGCCGGTCGAGTTCGGCCGCCGGCTCGAAGTGATCGGCCACAGCCAGACGCACAGTGTCGCCGGCCAGCGCGACCGGGTAGGGCACGCCGAAATGGGCTGTGCCGCGCATGAAGTTGAAGGCACGACGCGCCGGCCACGTGGTCGATAACACAAAATCGCCCGGTTGAGGGAAGCTTTGGGCGCTGCCCCCGGATGGTTGCGGCCGCCTGTTGATGACGCCGCGTGAGAGTTCGGCAAGGATATCGCGCAACAGGTCCACCCCGGCCAGCATGAGCGTGCTTTCCGACTCGGCCCCCGCGCTGCCGTCAGGCAATGGCAGCGCCTTTTGGGCGACGATGTCACCGGTGTCAAACCCGTCGTCCATGTAATGGACCGTCACCCCCGTCGGCGCTCCATCGCGTAGTTGCCAGAACAGCGGCACCGGGCCGCGATAGTCAGGGAGGAGCGACGGGTGCAGGTTCAGGAAGCCGTGGCGAGGTATCGCGAGCAACGCGGCCGGGATGCGCCGGTTGAAGCAGGCGACCACAGCGACGTCGGCCGCCAACGCCCGCAGGGCGGATACGGCATGGGGATTGGCAAAATCGCGCACGGCCAGCACGGGCAAGCCGGCCTCCCAGGCAACGCCAAGCGTGTCAGCGCGGGACTGTCCGCCCATGATGGTCAGGCTGTCGAACCGGCCCGGCTCCAGGGTGATGACTGGCGACGCGACATCCGTCAGCAAGTGAGGGACGGTCGCGGCCGGGACGACCACGCCGGTCACTGCGCCCCATGAGGTCAGCTCAGCCAACACGGCCGCCGATATCCCCGCCGGCAGGCCAAAAAACAGCACCTTCATAGCCGCCAGATGGTCACCTTCGGACATGGACACATTATAGCCTGACAACCGGACGCAAAGGAACAATAAGACTTTCGCCGAAACTCGCCGGTCATATTGCGACAAACCGACATTGAGCATATCATTGCCCAAATCTTGAGGTTAATTTCCGCATGACAAGAGAGACCAAAACAATTACCGTTGTCCAGTGCGCCAAGCTTGGCGCGGAACTGCCGGCGCTCGACCGGCCGCCCTTTCCCGGCCCGCTGGGCCAGCGCATCTTCGAGAACGTTTCAAAATACGCTTACGGCCAGTGGCAGGACCAGGCACGCCTGATCATCAACCATTACGGGCTGAACATGGCCGATCCGCGGGCGCAGGATTTCCTGTTCGAGCAGATGGAAGCCTTCCTGTTTGACGAAGGACCAGGCGCGACTATCAACAGCGCGCCCGTCGGCGGCGGCAAGGGCGGCCCGGCCCGCAAGTAGCGATATGCCCCTCTCGGCCGATATCTTGCTGCTGGCCTGCTATGAGATGGGCCACCAGCCGCTCAGCCTGGCGTGGCCGGCGGCCGTCCTGCGGCAGGCGGGGCACACCGTCACCCCCGTCGACCTGTCCGTGACTGCGCTGCCGCGCAAAACGGCGACCCAGGCTCGATTTGTCGCCATCGCCGCGCCCATGCACACCGCCCTGCGCCTCGGCGTGCGCGCGGCCGAAGATGTGCGCGCCCTGAACCCCACCGCCCACATCTGCTTCTACGGGTTATATGCCTGGCTCAATGCCGACTACCTGTTGTCGACCGTGGCCGATTCCGTCATCTCCGGAGAGTATGAGGAACCACTGGTGGCGTTGGCGAATCACCTGAAGGAAAGCGGGCATCCCGATTCGCCTGATTCAGACCCGGTCGCCATCCCAGGCGTCTCCACCCGTGCCGGCCGCGCCCGGCCCCACATGAGTCGCCTCTCGCTGCCCGTCCCCGACCGTGCCGGTCTGCCCGACCTCAGTCACTACGCTCGCTATCTGGAAAACGAACGCTACGCCCTGTCCGGCTACGTCGAGAGCAGTCGCGGTTGCCTCCACAACTGTCGCCACTGCCCCATCGTCCCGGTTTACGGCGGGCGTTTCTTCGTGGTGCCCTTCGAGACGGTAATGGCCGACATCCATCAACAGGTTGCGGCCGGAGCCGAGCATATTACCTTCGGCGATCCTGACTTCCTCAACGGCCCCGGTCACGCCATGAAGCTGGCCCGTGCCCTTCATGCGGCACACCCGAATCTGACGTTCGATTTCACGACCAAGGTCGAGCACATCATCCAGCACCGGGCGCTGATGCCGGAACTGCGCGCGCTCGGCGCCGGATTCATAGTCTCAGCCTTCGAAAGCGTCTCGGATGAGGTGTTGCGACGACTCCAAAAAGGTCACACGCCGGCCGACATGGACCTCGCGCTTGAAATACTCGATGCCGCGCGCCTCCCCGTCCAGCCGACCTGGCTGCCTTTCACGCCCTGGACAAGCATGGATGACTATCTGGCCATGCTGGCCTGGATACGCGAACGAGGCCTTGCTGCCCACGTCCCGGCCGTGCAGCTGTCCATCCGGCTGCTCATCCCGCCAAATAGCGCCCTGCTGGCGGAAAGCCCCCCCGGCGCGTTGGGTGAGTTGGACCCGGCGCGCTTCTCCTACACCTGGCGACACCCCGATCCGCGCATGGATGAGTTGCAGGCCCGTGTGACGGTCATCGCCGAAGGGGCGGCGGATGGTGGCTCGCTGGCCGCGTTCAATGCCATAGAGCGCCTGGCCTATGGAATGGCCAATCGTCCGCAGCCCGTCCGCGGCCCGCGCGGCGTTCGTCTCCGGCCTACCCCACCCCGGTTGACCGAAGACTGGTTCTGTTGAGCGGAACCCACGGCCGATCAGGTTGATCGGCAAACCGTCGAATAAACGACATCCATCAGGACAGTGGCCCGATCATCAACACGGTAACCTTTGTCCAAAGATCGCCATGATGATTCTGCCTGTGTCCTACATTAAGCTACGTCCGACCTTATTGCTGACCGTGCTTCTCGCGATGTTGGCTCTCCTAAGTCATGCCACCGGTGCCGCGCGTGCCACGGCCGCGGCTGAGAACAAAATAGATGAGGCGGTGCTGACTGCAACCGCCGGCAACGCACAAACCGCATTCCTGATAGTTCTACGCGAACAGGCATCGCTGGAAGAGGCCGCGCGTATAAGCGACAAGACCGAACGCGGCCGCTTTGTCTACCACAGATTAACCTCTGTAGCCTCACGGAGCCAGGTCCCCCTGCGGACGATGCTCGACGCTTATGGCGTGGAGTACCGCGCTTATTGGGTCAACAACATGATCTGGGCGCGTGGCGGGCGCGAGCTATTGTTCGCGTTGGCCGCCCGACCTGATGTAAAGCACATCTATGCGAATACATGGCAGCGAGCTGATATCCCGACAATCACGGACTCCACGGACACAACTCGTGCAGCTGATGATCTGACTATTGAGTGGAATATCGCTATCGTTAACGCGCCGGAAGTCTGGGCGCTGGGCTATACCGGTCAGGGAGCGGTGATCGGCGGCCAGGATACAGGTTATGAGTGGCAGCACGAGGCGCTCATCGGCAGCTATCGCGGCTGGGACGGCACAAACGCCGACCACAACTATAACTGGCACGACGCGATCCACGAAGAAAATCCGTTGAGTAGTCCCGGCAATCCTTGCGGCTACAACGCGCCCGCACCGTGCGATGACAACAATCACGGCACTCACACCATGGGCATAATGGCCGGCCAGACAGAAACAGAAGGCATCGGCATGGCTCCAGGCGCGAAGTGGATCGGCTGCCGTAATATGGAAGAGGGCTGGGGCAGTCCGGCGACCTACAGCGAGTGCTTCGAGTGGTTCATTGCCCCGTATCCGATTGGCGGTGACCCGTTCACTGATGGCGATCCATCCAAAGCGCCCCACGTCATAAATAACTCATGGGCTTGTACCGTGAGCGAGGGATGCGTCGCGCCGGACATCCTGCGCTCCGTTGTCGAGGCGGTACGCTCGGCCGGCATTATCACCGTCCAGTCGGCCGGTAACAACGGCTCCAGTTGCGGGACGGTCAATACTCCGGCGGCCATCTACAACGCCTCATTCACCGTCGGCGCGACCGATGTCAGCGATAACATCGCATTCTTCAGTAGTCGCGGCCCAGTGACGATCGACGGCAGCAACCGCCGCAAGCCCGACATCGTTGCGCCGGGACAAGGTGTCAGGTCGAGCATTCCGGGAAACAGCTATGTTGAATTGAGCGGCACCAGCATGGCCGCTCCCCACGTTGCCGGGCTGGTCGCTCTGTTGATCTCGGCCGACCCTTCCCTCGCCGGACAAATCGACGAGTTGGAAGAGATCATCACCCAAACGGCCATACCACGCACATCAAGTCAAGTTTGTGGCGATGATCAACCAGACAGCGTGCCGAACAACGTCTACGGCTGGGGACGCATTGACGCACTGGCTGCTTTCTTGAAAGCGAGGCCTCCGGTGGAACTGTATTGGCGATTTGCGCCGGTTGTTTTCTCCGAATAGGCATCGCTACGCGCTAAACAAGACTTTTGGAATTCCGCCGAACCCGAAATACTTCTCCCCTTTTCGCGTCGGCCAAACCCGCTACAATTACCAAATCCTGACGGACGAGGTTACGCCATGCACTGCCTGATTATCGCCGGAGGCACTGTCGGCCCGGACGACCCGCTCTACCCCTATACACAGGGCAAACCGAAAGCGCTCATCGATATGGGCGGTCGCTCCATGTTGGAACGCGTCGTTGATGCGTTACAAAATTCCTCCTACGTCGAGGACATTCTGATTGTCGGCATCGATCCGCAAATCGGCACCGGGTTGAGTTTCACCCGACCGGTCGAATTTCTGCCCGACCAGGGCGGTATGGTGTCCAACATGCTTGGTGGCGTATCGTGGTTCATCAAAAACCGGCCGGGCGCTGAAGTCGTCCTCGGCTGCTCGGCCGACATTCCAACCATCACCGGTCAAGTCGTCGACGAATTCATCGAGACGTGCCGCCCATGGGACAAAGGGGTCTACTATAACTTCGTCACGCGGACCCGGCTGGAGGGGCGCTTCCCCAACTCCCGACGCACGTACTCGCGCTACGGCGATATTGAGGCAGCCGGCGGCGATATGGTGATTGCCAGGCCCGACGTCGCCGAACGCAACCGGCCACTGCTCGAATCGGTGACCGCCGCGCGCAAGAAGCCCTGGCGCGTCGCCAGCGTTGTCGGAATACGAATGTTGATCAAGTTTCTTTTCCATCGCCTGACCATCGCCGATGTCGAAACCACCGCGTCTCGCATTCTTGGCGCGCCGGTCAAAATCATTCTCGACGGCCCACCGGAGCTGGCCATGGATGCCGACAAGCCGTTTCAGGTTGATATGCTGCGGGCGGAGTTCGCCGGCAGCCAACAGAATCTATGACAAACAAGTTCATCGCCATTGAAGGGGTCATCGGCGTCGGCAAGACGACTCTGGCCCGCATTTTACAACCACGTTACGACGCCAGCGTCCTGCTCGAAGTCGTCGAGGACAACCCATTTCTCTCCAAGTTCTATCAGGATCGCGAACGATACGCCTTCCAGACCCAGATATTCTTCCTGCTCAGCCGTTATCACCAGCAATACCAGGCCATCCCGGCCGCGCTACGCCGGGGCAATCTCATCTCCGATTACACCTTCGCCAAGGATGAGTTGTTTGCGTGGCTCAACCTGAAGGATGATGAACTGGCGATGTACGGTCGCGTCCACGCCGCGCTGAGCGAAAAGATCACCAAGCCTGATCTGATCGTTTATCTTCGCGCCGATCACGACATTCTCATGCGGCGCATCGCGTTGCGTGACCGGCCATTTGAGCGCGATATGGACCCGGAATACATACGGGGAGTGGCCGCCGCCTATGATGCCTGGCTCTCACGTCTGACCGACATACCGGTCCTGACGATCGACACCAACGAACTCGATTTCCTGTCACGCCCGGCCGATCTGGAATATATCACGCACCTGATTGCCGATGCGCTGGCGACCGCACCGCTCAAATCAGCCGGCCCGGCCGACCTGCATTTGCAATCATTGCAGGGCGGTCGACTGGCCGCGTTCCAGCAGTTCCATCGCGATCTCGACGCCGCCAAGGGTTTTGACGGGGATCTGTTCTTTAACTACCTTTTCCTGGTAGAGGAGATGGGCGAACTGGCGACCGACCTGGTGAAGATATGGGCCGAGAGCAAACGCCGCCTCGTGAACGGCCGCGGCCCCGCCGAATCGCTGGAGGAGGCCATCGAACAGAACCGGCCCGCCCTGCGCGGCGAGCTGGCGGATCTGCTGGCCTTCATCCTCAAGCTCGCCAACTACACCGGCATCGACCTGGAACAAGCCTACATGGAGAAGATGCGCCAGAACATCGGCCGCACCTGGCCGGTCGAACGTGGGGCGACGGAGCCGGCCAAAACCGATGAAGGTTAGCGATTTCGACTACGACCTGCCCGAATCCCTCATCGCCCAGCACCCACTGGAACGACGGGATGCCAGCCGACTGCTCGTACTCGACGGTGCGACCGGGGCAATTGACCACAGGAAATTTACCGATTTGCCGGAATACTTGCGGCCGGGCGACATCCTCGTCGCCAACGACACCCGCGTGATCCCGGCTCGCGTTTTCGCCCGTAAACCGACCGGCGGCCGCGTGGAAATCCTGCTGCTGGAAGAGACGGGAGACAACACGTGGCAAGCGTTGGTCGGCGGTCGGAAGGTGGACGAAGGAGTGACGCTGACCCTGCTGGATCACGTCGGAGCGGACACCGTCATTTCGGCAACGGTAATCACCGCGGGGGCGGAATCGCTTCGCGAACTGTGCTTTAGCGTGCCGGTGTTCACCTGGATCGAGGAACTGGGCTACGCTCCCCTGCCCCCTTATATCCATGAGACCCTCAACGATCCGGAGCGCTACCAGACAGTCTACGCGCGCGCGGAAGGGTCGGCCGCCGCGCCAACGGCCGGGTTACACTTCACGGCCGAACTACTGTTGAAGCTGCGCGAGATGGGCGTATTATTTGAAACCGTCACGCTCCACGTTGGCCTGGACACTTTCAAACCTGTGACTGCCGAGGAAGTAACCGACCATGTCATCCACACCGAATGGGCGCGGCTGACAACGGATTCGGCGCGGCGCATCAACGAAGCCCACCTGGCCGGCGGCCGCATCGTAGCCGTGGGCACGACTACCGCCCGCGTGCTGGAAACAGCGGCTCTGCGTTCGGCCGGCATCAGCGGTTCCCTGCGCGACATCAGCGCCCGCGACGCCATCGGGGAAACTACCAACATGTGCCCCTGGAAGCCGGTCGCCGCTTTCGAGGGGCCGACCGACCTGTTCATCCATCCCGGTTACCGCTTCCGGGCCGTGGACACGCTGATCACCAACTTTCACCTGCCGCGCTCCAGCCTGCTGATGCTGGTCGCCGCCCTCGCCGGGCGAGAAGCGATCCTCGACGCCTATCGCGCGGCCGTGGCTGAGCATTATCGCTTCTTCTCATTTGGCGATGCGATGCTGCTGTTGCATGCTCATCTACCGAATTGAAAGAAAACGAAGACGATCTGCCCCCCGCTAACCCAATACTAACGCGGAAGCGATACACTCATCATGGGTTTGTCACAAGGGATGATAGCCTGTACAATTACAGATTGGTTTGATGTCCGGGCAAGGCCGGACACAATGCAATGGCGCAGATTGAAGCGCCCGAGGTAGCAGCAAATGCCTTTGTATACGTATCGATGCAACGACAACGACCACGAGTTCCAGGTCCGCCAGCGGATGATGGACGAGCCGATCACCGTATGTCCGGTGTGCGGCGGCCCCGTGCGGCGTGTGGTGAGCTCCGTGGGAGTCGTGTTTAAGGGAAGCGGCTTCTATGTAACTGACAACCGATCCAGCAAGGCAAACGGCAAAGTCAGCAAGCCGAAACATTCCGAATCGACAGATAGTGCCGGAACTGGCGACGCAGCTTCACAAAAGCCCGCGGCCGCCACCGGTGAGCCCTCCCCGCCAACTAAATCTGAAAACCGCGTGTCGCCGGAATAACTTTCTGGCTGAAATCGCGCACGAATCCCTGCAGTCGATCGGTCAACTCATGCCACTCTTCAGTGCGCAGTGTCCGTAGCAGGTCCTCGGCCGATTCACTCACCCCCTCAGCCATCTTCTGTTCGCAATCCCCGAAAGCGGTATACCAGACCTGAATATCGTTAATCCCGAGTTTGTTCATCGCCGGGATAAGTTCATGGACCAGGAATTCGAAATATTCTGATTCCGTCTCCTGGCGCACATTCCACCGCATGATCAGTTTCGCTGGCATAGCCATCTCCGAATGACCGCGTGCTTCAACTACTCTCTGGATGAAAGAACGACCACTTCGGTCTGTTCGGGCAGGCTTTCCATCCCCGTAACCTTGAAGGCCGCCTCTTGTTTGGCATCCGTTGCGCCCATCTCTTTGAGGAACTTGTCGAGCGGGTCAAGCTTCGTCTTCAGCCCTGGAAGCGAGTAATGCATGGGTATGACGATATTCGGCTCGATCATCGACACCAGTTCGGCCGCACGAGGAGCGGTGAGGCTGCTGCCGCCGCCGACAGGAACGAGCAGCACATTGACCATCTCCAGATCCTCCAACTGTTTTTGCGACGGCACATCTCCAATGTCCCCCAGATGAGCCACGGTCAGGCCGTTAAAATCGAAAACATAGACAATGTTGTTGAACTTGCCATTCTTGCTCGGTGTGGGGACGCCGGTGATGAACACGCTACCTATCTCATATTCGCCCGGCCCGTCCAATACGTGCTCCACACCGTTAACGGCGTTGGTGAAGTTGTGGCCCGGGGCGTCGTGACTGACAGTAACGACATCCGCTTTTAATTTGATCTCGCTCAGACCCATATCGGCCGCGAAAGGATCGGTGACAATCGTGGCATGCTTGCGCTCGGTAATGCGGAAGCAGCTCATTCCATACCAGGTAATTTCCATTGAGGCGATGCTCCTGTTGCCGGACTGCTTTTCATTCTATGAACCTGTTGAATCAGGCGCCGACAAGTCTTATATTATAGCTGATGGGTTAAATGGCTCAAAGTCTGGGCCTGCCTCGACCCGGCCGGGGGTCAAGGATGAATCCCGCAACATAACGAGAACCGCAGCAACAAGGAAAAAATGCCCATGGCCGACAGCGCTACCTCCATTTTCACCGCCGTCTCACCGTCAGCAATCGGCGACGCGGCCGCCAACGCCGGCTTCGCGGCCGACGTCGACCTCAACCGCGTAACCGCCGGCGTCGCGTTTCGCGCGACGTGGACCTTTCGCAACAGCGGGCCGACCACCTGGGACGCCCGCTACCGGTTTGCCTATTCCGATACCCCCCACCCCGAAACGGCCGCCTTCAGCCGGACAGCCATGGGACGCACGCAATCCTATGCCATCACCGACATCGGCGCGCCGGCCCAGGTTCGTCCCGGTGAATCGGTCTCCCTGACAATCCCGCTTATTCCACCCGACACCCTGGGAACCCACGCCACCAACTGGCAGCTGGTAGGGCCGGATGGCCGTCCATTTGGGCCAATTCGCTGGTTGCGGGCGGTCGTCGTCAAATCCGCCGCCAGCCTTGGTTACGAGGTTCTTGGCTTCGCCAACAGCGCCGGGGACTTCAATAACCTTCAGCCGGGTCGTCGGTTCAGCGGCACCTGGACACTGCGCAATAACGGCACACGTGCCTGGAACGGCGATTTTCGGATCGCCTATTCCGACGCGCCGACAGCCGACACTATACAGGTCCCGCGCGATCCCATGGGGGCCAAGCCTCTCTACGCCTTGCGCCAACTCTCCGGCCGGGAAACTGTCGCGCCGGGGGAAGCAGTCGATATCAAATTCGATCTGGTCGCCCCTTTGACCACGGGGGCCTACGCCTTCCACTGGCAATTGCAGGGCGACCGGGGAGAACCCTTTGGCGGGGTTCGCTGGTTACGCATTGGGGTCGTCGGCACAGGCGATGGATCGGATGGGCCGAGCGGGCCAACAGCTCCCGGCCTCGTTCAGTTCGGCATGAATATCAATCCCGAAGCTCATGGGCTTGACGTGGACAAGATGGAAGGACTCAGTTGGGTCCGCTGGGTGTTTTGGGCCTCGCGCATCAAGCTCAGCCCCGAAGAGGCATACCAGCAGAAATATCGCGGCCTAATCCAGACCTACACCGCTGCCGGCATCGGTTCGCTCATCATTTTGCATCAGGACACGGAGTGGGGCAACGCGCCGTGGAAAAACGGTGGATGGGAACAATATGCCGAGACCTTTGCCAGAGCCTGCGGCCGTGTCGCCGCGGTCTGCGCTGAATTCGGCAACATGGTCGCCTATCAGATCTTCAACGAGCAAGACAGTGGGACGGACAACCATTCGGCGATCGGAATCGCCGCCGAGAACTACGCCATCGTACTCGATAAGGCTCAGGCAGCCATCCGGGCGGCACACCCCGGCGCGCGGGTCATCATCGGCGGCCTGAATACCGGCCCGGATAACGCCATCCGCTACGTCCGGAAAGTGCAGTCCAGGCTGGGGGGCCACCTCCCGGTTGATGCTCTGGCCATCCACCCTTACGGCCGCTACGTCAAAAAGATCCTGTTCAATTACGGCTCCATCGGCAAACTTTCGGACTCACTCGATCGCTTTCAGGCTGCATTCCCCGATAAACCGCTGTGGATCTCTGAGGTCGGCGTAGCCAACGACACGCCTATCGGGCCGGAACATTACGCCGACATCGGGGTCTACATCACTGAAGTGGTGGATGAGATCGCCGATCGATACGCCGACTATATCCAGGTACTCATCTGGTTCGGCTGGACGGATCTGATGCGCAACGCGGGAATCCTGACCGCCGACGGCCAGCCCAAGCCGCATGTCTTCGACGCGTATCTCCACATGCGGGCGCGAGGCAAGGGCGATCTGGAGGGATTGGCGGCGCTGGCGGCCGAGGGACTGGAATCACTCAATCAATCGCGTGCGGAGTTCGTCTCCTTCGCTACCACACTGGAGAATCACCTCGCCGTCCCGGCCGGCCAGGAGTTCACCAACACATGGCGCTTCCGTAACAGCGGCGCGACGACCTGGGATGCCGGTTTCCGTCTCGCATTTGCGCCTGACGGTCCCAATAGCGTGCCGCTGATGGAGACTGTGGATTTCAGCCTGTCATCAGTGGCCTCGCCCGTGCCTGTGCCGCCCGGCGGCGAAGTCGACATCACACTGACAATGACCGCGCCATCACAATTCGGCCGCTCCTACCGCAGCCGCTGGCAATTGCGCGATAACGAAGGGACAGCCTTTGGCCATCTGTTTGCCGAAATCACCGTTGTCGCCGCGCCCACAGCCGGCACCGGAGCGCGCACCTCGGCCATGACCTTCCTCCGCGACCATACCGTGCCCGACGGCACGCCGTTCGTCGCCGGAACGGATTTCCACAAACAATGGGCGGTACGCAACACCGGCACTCGCCATTGGGGCAGCGGCTTCCGGCTGGTGTTCGTCCAGGGCGATATTCAAATGGCCCGCGGCATCCCGGCCCATATTGTGCCGGACGCCCGGCCGGGTGACGATGTGGTCCTGTCTATCCCCATGACTGCGCCGGCGGCACAAGGCGGCCGGGTGACGAATTACTCCAGTTTGTGGCGTCTGCAGGACGATCACGGCGCATTCTTCGGCGACCCGATTTGGGCCAAGATCGCCAGCACGCCCGGCGTCCCGGTCGTGGACGGCCAGGCTGTCGTCGCCATGAACGTACCCCTGGGCCGGCTTCTGAATGATCCGTCGACGTGGTTCTCGCAACTGGATCCCCGTTGGGCCGCCGTGGCCATCGGCCACGGCGCGCAACGCATCGAGGCTTGGGGCTGCCTCCTCACCTGCATGTCGATGGCCCTTACCGCTTTCGGCCGGCCCCTGAACCCGCTGGAACTGAACGATAGGTTAAAGCAGGAAGGTGATAACGGGTTCATCGGTTCCAATGTCCAGTTTATTGCGCCTACCTTCGTTCTGCCGGGGGTTAAACAGGGCAAGAACCTGCGATCTTTCCAGGAAACTGACATCCCATTTAGCGAGTGGACCGGCGAGGACCCCATCGCGCGCATCGACACCACCCTGGCGATGGGCAGCATTGTCGTGGCGCAGGTGGATTCCAGGCCCAACGATGGCTTGTTCAATTCCAACGTCGAGCAGCATTGGGTCATTATCACCGGACGCACTCCGACAGGCGACGATTATCTCATCCTTGATCCGCTCATTCCGGCTGCACAGGTTCGCGATCAGCCGCGCTCGCTGATGGTCAAGTACGGCAATCGTATCGCCGGACAATCAAACGAACTCAACCTGCGTAACGCGATCAAGTCGACGATCGTTTATTCCATGTAGCCAAGCGCGGGGGCTTTGACACTACCCC
Source organism: Anaerolineae bacterium (assembly GCA_023384355.1). Lineage (GTDB taxonomy): Bacteria > Chloroflexota > Anaerolineae > Promineifilales > Promineifilaceae > Promineifilum. The sequence continues at coordinate 59,412 of JAHDWL010000001.1, read as the reverse complement.
CGCGCCATGCTATACTCACCCGACGTTCCCTCTCAGGTAATCCCGGAGGGATGGCAGAGTGGACGATTGCAGCGGTCTTGAAAACCGCAGTGGGCGCAAGCTCACCGGGGGTTCGAATCCCTCTCCCTCCGCCTTGGTGTTGACAATCGAGTGCAAACAGCCTTCACCCGTGAATGGGGAGGTGCCAGAGAGGTCGATTGGGGCCGCCTGCTAAGCGGTTACCGGGCTAAAACTCGGTCATGGGTTCGAATCCCATCCTCCCCGCTCTATTCTGCAGGGAATCATGAGCGAGCTGTTTTAACGCTTGTCATCGGCGGGCATTTCTGCTAATCTTTTGATTGTCGGTCTACGCGCCCTTAGCTCAGTGGATTAGAGCGCATGGCTACGAACCATGAGGCCGGGGGTTCGAATCCCTCAGGGCGTACTTTCCGAATGAGCGGCGCTAACCGGCGCCGCTTTTTTTGTGTTCACTCATTAAGCTTGGTCCATGATTACTCCGGCCGGCAAGGAATGCCGCTTCTACTATCAGGATTTCTTTCGCGGTCGTTCCGAACAGGAATGCCGGCTCATCAAAGCCAACCCGCGCTCGCCCAATTGGGAGCCTAAAGACTGCTCCACATGCCCCGTTCCCGACATTCTCCGAGCCAACAGTAACCCCAATCTCGTCCTGGAGGCCACTGTCAAACCGGGGTTTCTGGGCATCAACCGCCATGTCTCGGTCTACGCCTTTTGCAGCAAACATCTCATAGACGTCGATAAACCGGAAGCGGGTTGCCCCAAATGTGCCGCCGAGCGTCCCGGTTTACGGGACCTTTTCGATAATCTGGAATAACAGAACGACGTCCACCAAATTATTATGATTCAATCCCTTCTACTCGATCTCGACGATACGTTGCTGGGCAACGAAGTCGATGTTTTCATGCACCGCTATTTTGGCCTTCTCAACGACTATGCCGCCAAAAGATTCGATAGCGACTCCTTCCTGCCCCATCTTATGCAATCCACGCGGGAGATGATCCGGAATACAGATCCTCGCCTGACCAATGATCAGGTCTTTTGGGCATCCTTCGAGACATTGACCGGCGGTCGTCGCGCTGAGCTTGAGCCATTCTTCAACACCTTTTATGAGACGGAGTTCATCAAACTCAAAACCACAACAACGCACCGTCCGGCGGCAGCGACGCTTATCAACGCCGCCCTGGAGCGCGGTCTGTCCGTTGTCGTGGCCACCAACCCGCTCTTCCCCATGACAGCCATTGAGCAGCGGCTGGAGTGGGCCGGCTTACCCACCGCGGAGTTCGATTTCACTCTGGTGACGTCTTATGAGAATATGCACGCCGCCAAACCGCAACCGGCATACTATCGCGAGATCCTGTCGGTGACTGGCGATGCACCTGAAAACGCCCTGATGGTCGGCGACGACTGGAAGAACGACATCGTTCCGGCGGCCGAGGTTGGTCTGTTTACCTACTGGATCGCCCCTGATGACGCGACGCCCGACGACCCGACACTGGTTACCGGACGGGGTACACTCGACGATCTGGCCGAGCGCGTTGCCGGCGGCTGGCTTGAACAGCTAACCGTTACCCGTTACGCCTGATCACCCACAGCCATGCTGAACCCCCCACCCCCGTCTGACCTGCTCGACGAGCTGGCGGCCTTTCGCAATTTCGTGGCCAACGTCCTGGCCGACGATCGCCGGGATTGGAATTATCGTCCTTCGCCCGATGAGTGGTCGCTGACCGAGATCGCCTGCCACTTGCGGGATGTTGAACACGAGGTCCACCAATCGCGCCTTCGGGCATTATTGGCCGAGGATGGCGCATTTATGCCGGGGGTGGATGCGGATGAGTGGGCCATCCCGCGCAACTACAGGGCGCAAGCCGGCCGCAAAGCCCTGGCTGACTTTCTGGCCGCCCGTGAGACGACCATCAAACTGCTATCTGACTTGCCGGAAGAATTCTGGTCGCGGCGCGGCCAGCATACCTTCTTCGGCCCCACCTCATTGCAGGAAATCGTCTTTCTGGCCGTGCAACACGACCGGGTCCACGCCCGTCAAATTGACGAACTGAACGACGGGACAAGCGCCGGGATTGGCTGACGTCCGTTTGGTCTTATACTTCCGCGCCGCCATCAAATCGACCAAGCTCAGCGATTGCCTGCCGCAGATCGGCGATTGTCGTCAAGCTACTGACATCGTTGAAGTGAGCATAGCGACGCTTGCGATAGGCCAGCTCGCTCAGATTGCGAAGGCGCGTGCCTGTTCGCCGGAATTCGCCCACATTTCCGGTGACCAGCAACCGGAAACGGTGACGCCCGCGAAGGACGGCCGAACTGACGATCTTTAGCTCATCGGCCGTCAGCGTGCCCAGGTCAACCTCTTCGGCAAGATAACGCCGCATCCAGAGTCGTTCCTGATACAGGGCCAGTGCCATAATCAGAACGGTCATGGCGACGCCTCCCCAGCCGAACGTCAGCCCGGTAAAGAAGGCGATTGTCGTTCCGTTGAACATCGACAGGTTGTGGATAGCGTGCAGGGTCATAGCCGCAGCCAACCCCAGCAACGGCGCGGTGAGACGAACCAGCCAGCTCCGGCTCATCCGGGCCAGGGCTATACCCAGACCGGTTAACGCCGTGTAGAGGGCATGATTAAGCCCGAAGATGACGCCGCGAATGAAGACCAACTCGTTCCAGCCCGACGCCCCGCTCTCGCTGAAGTAGGCGGTATAGTAGAGGATGTTCTCCACCATTGCGAAGCCCATACCGACCATCGCGCCATAGATGACGCCGTCCAGCGGGCTATCGAGTTCGTTACGTCGGATGATCAGGATGAGGAACAGCGCCAACCCCTTGGTCACCTCTTCCACCACAGGGGCAATGGCTCCTCCGGCGACCAGTTCGGCCGATCTTTCCGAGAACAGGTAGTAGAACGGCAAACTCAGGACGGTGTTGAACAAGAGCGCCAGCAACGCGGCCGGGACTGCCCCCCACAGGAACGCCGCCGACAACAGCCACGTCGGTTCCTTCTCGTAATAATCGACCCAATAGATCAACCCTACGTAGAGCAACACGGGCAAAACAGCCGCGATCACGGAGTAAAGCAAGTAGTTATCGGCCGTCATGCTCGCAGGTTTCCATAAATCTATCCTACCCGCCGACAGATTTCATCCTGTCTCACGGCCCTACGGTGATCAAGGCCTTCATCGCCTCAAACTTGCCATCGCCGATCCCCGGCACGTCCATGATCGCCTCGATGGTGGCGAAGGGACCGTTGGCCTCCCGGTGGGCGATAATGTTGGCTGCCATAGTAGGGCCGATGCCGGGCAGCATCTCCAAATCGGCTTGCGTGGCAGTGTTGATATTGATGAGGCCACCGACGGTTATGCCGCCCATGCGAACGGCTGTGGTCGGATCAGTGCCGGGCGGCAGGCTGATTGGCGGCGGGGTAGCGATGGCCTCGGCCAGCAGCGGCACATGGATTTGCATGCCGTCGGCCGCCGGCTGGGCCAGATTGACTGCCGCCGGATCAGCATCAGCGGCAAAACCTCCGGCGGCGCGCACGGCATCGTCGATGATGCTGCCCGGCGGCAGTTCGTAGACGGCCGGATGTTTAACAGCCCCGCTGACGTAAACGTGCATCGGGCCGACGGTTGGGGGCACAATGGATGGGATCGGCGCGGTCGTCGGTTCCGCCTGGGCCGGGATGATCTCGATCGGTGCAGGCTGCATCCGATTGCGCATGGTCGCCAACCAGAACCCCATCCCGGCCACCAATAAACCGGCCACACCAGCGATAACCAGCCCGCCCCAACCGATTTTCATTAGTCCCTCCGCGGCCACCCGGCCATATTACGGATCTTACTCTGTTTGTCCAGAATCAGGATAGACAAAGCATACTCCAGGCGTCCATTTTAAAACGGCGGCAATCCACACGATCTGAGATCTATGAGTCCGATAAATATTCTAATATAACAAGTCGATGAACGTCACGCCGTCCATCTGACCAAAATAGCGATTCAGATCGACCTCGCCCAAAGCCGCGGTCAACCTCTCCCGATCATAGGGCACGCCCGCCAGTATTGCCTCAAGACCGGCAATATCCTCGCGGCCGCTGAAATCGCCGTAAATTTTGATCTCCTGGATTAACCCTCCATCCACCTCGATGCGGGTATCGATCTTGCCCGCCGGCAGACGGGCGCTCTTCTGCACGTTGAATCTGGGCGAGCGGCCGTAGTTCCACGCCCACTGGTCATAGCGCTCATGGGCAATTGCCGCGACCCGTTGCCAATCCTCGACACCGAGCCCCAGTGTCGGAACCGGCCCATCATCGAAGATGCTGCGTAACAACGCCGCTTTCAGGTCATTGATCGTCATATCACCGGGCAACAGCTCACGGATATTGGCCACCACGTTGCGTACAGAGTGCACGGCCTTCGACTCGATCGCCAGGCGGCGCGGGTTAATGGCCCGCAACATCTCGGCGATGTCCGTATCGAAAAGCAGCGTGCCGTGGCTGAACATGCGCGTTGGCGTGGCATACTGGGCATTGCCGGAGATTTTGCGGCCGTCAACGAAGATATCGCTCCGGCCGCGCAACTCCGCGGGCACACCCATCGCTCTCAGACCGTCGATGACCGGCCCGGTGAATCTGGCGAAGTTGTGCAGATCATCCTTGCCACGGGTGATGAAGCTGAAATTGAGGTTGCCCGGATCATGGTAGACCGCGCCGCCGCCTGATAACCGGCGCACGACATGGATGCCGTGGGCATTGACATAGTCGGGATCGATTTCCTCGATCGTGTTCTGATTGCGGCCGATGATAACCGACGGCTCATTGACGTAAAAGAGCAGAATCGGCTGCTCCTCGTCGACCTGTCGCAGGAGATATTCCTCCAGAGCAAGGTTTAGTCGGGGGTTGGTTATCCCGTTATTATCGACGAATAACATGTGCGTGATCCTATCACGCCGCGAGAAAGGCTGCGACCAAAAAATCCTCCCGGAAATCGGTTCAGGGAGTGGCCGTTGGCTGTGGCGTCGGCGTGCGGAAGGGTTCGGTGACGATCTCCACCGTGTTTATTTGCCCGTCTACCACCTCGACCGGCACCCGATATTCGACGCCCTGAATGCTGGTGTAGACGTCGTAATTCCCCGCCGCCACCGGACCGAAAACGAAATTCTCGGCCAGTGCCGGCTCAGGCCGGATCAGGTGATCGGGGTCATCAAGATAGGTCCAGGTATTCAGGAATTCCGCGGGGCCATTGCGGTCGATCAGCGTAACAGTGACGCCCTCCCAGGCACGACCATCGGGATCGAGCAGCCGCCCGGCAATAATACCACCGCCACTCCACGGCTCGATCCACAACAGAGGGTTGCGCGTTGCGCCGAAAGTGTTGCTGCCGACGCGAACCTCAAGATGTAGATGCGGCACCACAGCCACCCCGGCCGTTCCCTCGCGGGCCACCGGCTCGCCGCGCTCCACCCGTTGCCCCTCGCTCACCTGAACATCCTTGATGTGCCCGTACAACGCATAAACCGGCTGATCGGCCCATGACTCGTCAAGCCGGATCACGACAAGTTCGCCATACCAATCGCATCGCCAGCCGAACATCTCTTCCTGATCGCCGCGGGCAACTATAACTGTGCCATCGGCCACCGCCACGGCCAGGTTGTCGGCCTCATCGGCCATATCCAGACCGTTATGCAGCAGGTAACGACCGCTGCCGTCGGAACCATAGGAATAACCTGTGTTGCGACCGGCCGTCGGTAATGGGTCGGCGATAGAGAGCGGCATCGGCGCGGTCGGGTCCGGTGTTGGCCACGGCTCATTCGAAAGCACATAGCGGGCATACTCCGGTTTGGCGGGCGGTGTCGCCGGACATGGCAATCCCACGCCGGATGTATCAGGGGTGGCACTGGGGGACGGCACGGGAGTGGGCGTGGCCGGCGGTGGCGCGGTCGGCGTTGGGGGTGGCGTGGCCGATGGCGGGACGATCGTCACCGGCACGGCCGAGGGTGAAGGGCGCACGGTCGGTGCAACGTGTGTCGCAGTCGGACCCGGCTGCGCGATGGTGGTACACGCGGCAAGCGCGAACAGGGAGAGCAGCACGAGAAGCGAGCGCACGACAAATGGTGACGGAGGTTTCATCAAGTGCTCCATTCTGCCCGTGACGATGGCGTGCGTCAACCGGCAACGTGGAACTCTCAGGCATGGCCATTGCGCGGCAGTCATTCTTGCCCTATCATGCATCCAAATCAATGCGGGGTGATCCCATGGCTGAAAGTCTGACTCTCGCGCAGCAACATTTATATACATTCCAGGCTTGCCCTCGTCGTTTTTATCTACGCTATCTGGTTCACGTTCCGTGGCCGGAAGCGCCGCTCGACTCCGAGCTGGAACTGGCTTATGAACGGGGACGCCGCTTCCACCGCTGGGTCGAGCGCCGTTTTCTGGGGCTACCGATCGCCGGAGAGGGTACACGTGATCCGGTTCTCGAAAGCTGGTGGACAACCTTCGAGCACGACGCGCCAGCGCTGCCCGATGGTCGTCGATTTGCGGAAACTTCGCTCACCGTTCCCATAGGGCCGGACGGCCGCCACAGACTCACCGGGCGTTTCGATCTGCTCATCGTTGGCCCCGCCGCCGACGGCAAACCTGCATCCTCCCTGTTCGACTGGAAAACCGGCGAGCCGCGTGAGATGGCTCGTTTGGTGCGCGCCTGGCAAACCCGCGTCTATCTGTTTGTCCTGGCTGAGGGCGGCACGGCGCTCGTGCCCCAGCTGCCGGAAGCGTTCGCTCCTGACCGGCTGACTTTCATCTACTGGTATGTGGCCGAACCAGCCACACCGCGTCGCATCGCTTATGACAGGGTCACCCACCATCGAAATCGGGCCGAGCTGGAAGCGATTGTAGCCGGGATCGACCATCAATTAACGGCCGGCGAATGGCCGCTCACCGACGACTGGAAAGAGTGCCGCCATTGTCCCTACCGGGCACATTGCGGGCGACAGGCCGCCGGCCAGGACTCACAGGACATTAGCATCGTCGATCAAGACGGGTTGGAGCCGGAAGATCTGTGGCTGGAGCCACAGTGGGCCTGACCGCCGGATAATGAGTCCCGAAGAACTCGCTTTTGTCTCAAGCCCGGAGGGGGCAGCGTTGCTGGACAAGCTGGCCGCCGAACCGCTCACGCCTGATACTCATCTGGCTGTGGCGGCGCGCCTGCGGGAGCACATAGAGCCGGGCATGGCGGCAGCCCTGCTGGAGACCGCGCTCCTGCGACAACGCGCGACCCGCAAATTCACGCGCGCCGCGCGAATGTTCTTCACCCGCGACGGATTGGAACAGGCTACGGCCGAAGTCGTGGCAACCCATCGTGCACGCCGATACGCGAATGCCGGCATTCAAACGGTGGCCGATTTAGGTTGCGGCATCGGCGGCGACGCCATCGCAATGGCATCAGCCGGAGCCGAAGTAATCGCCGTCGACCGCGAGTGGCTTCATGTCGCCATGGCCCGGACCAATGCGAATGCCTATGACGTGGGCGAGCGGGTGCTGCCGGTTCTGGCCGACCTGACGGAGTTACCGCCGTTCCCCGTCGGAGGATTCTTCTTCGATCCCGCCCGACGCACCGTCACCGGCGCGCGCCTGGCACCGGGGCGTCGTTTGCGCTCGGTCGACGATTACCTGCCCCCTCTCAGCCTCATCGACAGATGGCATCCGCTGACACCTGACGGGGCTGTGAAAGTGAGCCCGGGCATCGACTATGCGGAATTGCCGCCTGAGACCGAGGTGGAGTTTGTCTCGCTCGGCGGCGAGGTGAAGGAAGCGGTTCTGTGGTACGGCCGCTTGCGCACGGCCGCGACCCGCCGGGCAACACTCCTGCCCAATGGGGATACGCTGACCGATCTTGAGCCAGGCGAGGCCGCCGCCGACTCACCACGCGCCTATCTGTATGAGCCGGACGGAGCAATCATCCGCGCCCACCTCGTCGGACAGCTCGCCTGCCGGCTTGACGCGAGCCTGCTCGATCCACAAATCGCCTATCTGGCTGTCGACGCTCCAGTCTCCACATCCTTCGCCCGCGGCTATCAAATCGACGACTATTTCCCCTTTCAATTAAAGCGTCTGCGAAGTTACCTGCGCGAGCGAAACGTGGGAACGGTCACGATCAAAAAAAGAGGCTCGCCGCTGGACGTCGATGTCCTGCGGCAAGCCCTTCGTTTGCGGGGAGCTGATCACCGGATCATTTTTCTGACCCAGGTGATGGGCCGCCCCACAATCCTGATCGGCAAAACTCTTGCCTAAGACTGGCTTGACCAGCCGACCGCTAAGGCCAGCCGACCTCCAACGCATGGCACATACCGCGACTTAGCCATCCGTAGTTTGTACCCGGTGCGGGATTCATGATTGCCATGCGAACCGGCACAGCGCCCGGACCATGGTAATACAAAACTTCAGCGTAGACGGCATCAAAGGTGATATCGATGTCGTAGAACCAGCCACTGTCTCTCCAGCCGTCGTCAGCCTCCCACCCCACAAGGAACCGGCCGCCAACTTCCTGAACAATGTACAATCCTCGTTTCGCCTCCTGACCACTGACTTCGAAATTGATGCGCGTGCAGGCCGGCAACCGCGGCTCCTTGGTTGGGGTAGGGCTGGGTGACGGTGTGGAGGTAGCGATGTCCGGTTCGGCCGTGGGTGTGTAGGACACCGGAGTAGATGTGGCCGTCGCTGTGATGGTCGGGGTACCGGTAATCGTGACAGTTCCCGTAACTGTCGCCGTTGGCGTAAGAACAAGAGTAGGCGTGATGGTCGGAGTAGGCGTGAAGGTCGGCTCCAGCGTCGCCGTGGGGGTAAGGGTCATGGTCGGCGTCGGAGTGATTTTTCTGGGGCAGACATTGATGAACATGCCGATACTGTCCATAACCTCATAACTCAGGACACCATCCACCGGGATCACGAAGCGGCCGCGGGTGGTCATGCCCTGCCCCATGGTGTAGATAATTTCGCCGTTTAGCTTGAAATAATTTATGCGTTCGTCTTCATCGTCATCGATCGTGGCAAAATCAATGACGCAATCCTTGCTGACTGGGCCAACTGTGACAGAAACTGCGTGCTCAGGCGTCGGCGCGCTCGTTTCGCCCAACACCGACCAGACACGCTCACCGTCCCGCGCGTGATACTCAGGGCCGGGCATGAACATGAATCCAAACGGATGCCGCGTTTTAACAATGAAATTATACTCTTCACCGACGCTATAGGTTCCGCCTTCTCCCAGGTATGTCAGGGCCGGCACATTACCATCTGCCTGAACCTGCCATACCTGGACTAACACCAAGACCGCAAGGCTGACTCCCAGGCAGAGTGTAATAATCGTGGCTACCCTTGAAAGATACTTCTTCATTCAGCTACCTCTACAATTTACCCTGTAGTTCAACTACACATACTCAGTGTATATATTCAGAAATACCTATAAGTGATAAATTTTTACAGTTCAGGTGTAAACTGGATTACACTTGCGTGAAGGCGTGATGAAATCCGAAAAACCGAGTAATTTTGTAACATACTTTGTAACATTTCCATGATTACATAATCTTTTCCACCTGCTGTCAGCGGGAGGTAGCTTGTTATGCGCTATATAATCACCGGCGGAACCGGATTCATCGGTCGCCACCTGACAAACAGCCTGTTAGCCGATAACCATGAGGTGTTCATTCTCAGTCGCAATACGGCACGCCAGCAATTGCCGGCAGGCGCGACGGGAGTTCAATGGGACGGCGAATCCGGGTCGGGTTGGAGCCACCTCGCCGAAGGCGCTTTCGCCATTATTAACCTGGCCGGTGAATCCATTGGCGGCAACGGCATCATCCCTCTTCCCGGCACTTGGTCGGCCGAACGAAAACGACAGATCAAGGAAAGTCGTCTGCGGGCCGGTCAGGCGGTCGTGGCAGCTGTAGAGGCAGCAACAGTCAAGCCACAAGTTGTCTTCCAAATGTCGGGGATCGATTATTATCCGACAGGCGATCGGGTTATGACTGAGGATAGTCCTCGCGGACATGGGTTTCTGACCGAAGTCGTGGCTGATTTCTGGGAACCATCAACAGCGGCCGTCGAGCTAATGGGAGTACGCCGAATCGTAGCCCGCACGGCCCCCCTCCTCAACCGTGAAAACGGCCCCTTGCCTGCTTCCCTGCTGCAATTCAGGCTTTACGCCGGAGGACGATTAGGCAGCGGCAAACAATGGTTCGCATGGATCCATCCTGATGACGTGATCCGCGCCATTCGTTTCCTGACCGAGACCGGCAGTGCAAATGGAATATTTAATCTTGCCGCACCAAACCCGGTTACAAACGAGGAGTTCACCCGCACCCTCGGTAAAATTATGAAACGGCCGGCCATTCTTCCCGTGCCTGAGTTCGCCCTGAAACTACTATTGGGGGAGATTTCGGCCATGGTGTTGGAGGGTCGTCCGGTAAGCGTTGAAAAACTGGAGGCGCACGGTTTTAACTTCGAGTATCCGGCGCTTGGGCCCGCCCTGCGCGAAATTCTGGGAGAGAGGTAAGCATGATGTCACATCTACCCGATATTGAATTGGTGGTCAATGGCCGCTCAACCCGCGGCTATCGCGCAATCCCGGTTGGCGATGGTCCCTGGCCCGGCGTCGTTGTCATCCAAGAGTGGTGGGGACTAAACGACCACATCCGCGATATAGTTGATCGATTCGCTCGCGAGGGGTTTGTGGCTCTTGCGCCCGATCTCTATTACGGCGAGACGGCGTCGGAGCCGGACGACGCTCGCAAACTGGCAATGGCCCTGGAATATCCTGACGCGTTGCAAGTCATCCAGCAAGCTATAAACGAACTTATTGCCGACAGTGCCGTATCCCCGAAAAAGATCGGCGTCATCGGATTTTGCATGGGTGGCGGGCTTGCGTTGCATGGCGCGGCCAAATTGACCGGGTTGGGCGCAGCCGTGCCATGTTATGGCGGCGGGCCGGAAATGTCGCCGGAGGATGCGGCCAGAATCAAAGTGCCTGTGTTGGCGATTTACGGCGAGCTGGACAAGGGAGTGTCGCCCGAAGTGGCGGCAAAACGGGCATCCTTATTGGATGCCGCCGGCGTCAACCACGAAATGGTTATCTATTCAGGCGCTCAACATGCATTCATGAACGACCAACGCCCGGCATTCCACCCTGAGGCGGCCGAAGATGCCTGGCAACGCATCCTCAACCTCTTCCGCGACGTCCTGCGTTGAGTGCACAATCAGATGCCACAATGGACAATTTGTCACCATCAAATGGAACAACCCCGCCAATCCGATGATGCTGGACAGCTTCGGCAACCAGCAGGGTATTAAAAAAACACCCGCGAATCAGGTTGATTACGCGGGTGTCTGGCGTTCGGCAAAACGAATGTCGGGTTTTCGGCAACGCAGGGTTAGTCTGCAGCGACCAACATTTCGTCGATCGACTTCCTCTTGCGCTTTCGTCCCGGCCGGCGACGTTCCTGTTGTTGCAGTGCGCGCGTCTCTTCGATCAGTCGTGTCCGCTCTTCTTCCAGGCGAGCCAGAATTTCCGCGTTACGTTTCCTCTGATCATCCGTCAACACTACCTTCTTCTTAGACATTCTCGGTAAACTCCTTCGCCAGTAAATAATGACAATCAGTCAGCGGATCATCCCGCGGAGTAATAAGCGGGAAACCCGTTCCGGGCAATGGATTCGGTTGTGGTAGATTGTGGGCTGGTAGTAAACACAACCGCGCGAGGCATACTCCAACGATTCACGAGAAACAGGGAGGGGCAATGAGACGAGTGCGTTTTTCGCACTGCACCGGTCAGACCGGCACGACAATCGATACGGGATATCTGAACGTCGCTATGCGTCATGCAAAATGCTAATCGCGAATCGTCGCGTGTGTGGCGCGTCATTGGCGCCAATTGGCCTGCCTGTTCGCGAAGTTGCCGGCTCTGTGGACGAAGCCGATCCATTGCCTTCGCGTGGTTAATAATTAACCACTGGACAGACACAAAGATTCTAATGGGAGTTTAACACAAACTGCGTCAGGCATCCAGTCCAATTTTTCCATCCACTGGAATTCGCCGCGCGCCATTTCGTGCCGGTTCCGGGCGGATAGAGAATAATACGGTTTATGGCAACACCTTTATTTGTCTGGTTGGGATCCGGACGGGCGCGACGGCGGCATGTGCCCGCCAAGGGACAATATCTGGATCAGGCGGCTCGGGCAGGTCTACCCGTTCCCGCGGGAGCCATACTTCTCGACGACTTGTGGGGCACGTTCCTGAAAAACAATCTCGTCGCCATAAGCGGCGGGCGGGCGATCATCCCCGATCCTGAGCTGTTCCACAATACATTGTTCTATAGTGTGCGCTTGCCGAGGTTCAATAATCTGGTAGCCATTCGCGCGGCCGTCGACGGCAATGAGCACCCAATCCCGCCGTGTCTAAACCTGGACATGAATGACACACCGCGAGCGACATCAGCCCTGGCAGAGGTGTGGACGGCAATCCTGAGTGCCGGCAGCGAACGAATGGACATCCTGATAATGGAAATGATCCATCCCGGCCATTCCGGCACGGCAATTTCTCTCCAGGAAGCCGGGGAAGACGAAGTCATTCCCTCTGCGCCGGAAGACAAGGGCATGTCGCTATCCCGCTCCAGCCGTCAACATTCTGCGGAATACATGTTGCCGGATTACGCCCGCCGCCTGCGTCTACTGTTGCGCGGTACGCGCCGGACATTCGGCAAGGGTGACTGGCGCATCGACTGGCTGGACGACGGCCGAATTTGTTACCTGATTCAGATCAAACCCATGGCCATCACAGAGTGACCACTGTTTTATTCTGCGACTTAAGGGATTCAGGGAAACCTTGCAACTCCGGTCCCCTGACGGCACAATCCATCCGTCGCACACCTTCAGAAATATCAGACAGCGACGAGCAACTTTCATGAAATTCATTCGCACCCGTATTTTGATTCTGACAATTCTGCTCACCATGCTCCTGGCAGCATGCAGCAATTCGCCGACCGTTACAGTGACGTTAGTGGCTACGGCCGCCCCAGTGGCATTGAATACTTCCGCGCCGGTTGTCACCGAAGACGAAGCGCCCACTACAGATGCGGAGTCGACCGCCGATCCGGGCTTGGTCGTGACTGACACCGCTCCGGTTGAAGTCGCGCCATCCGCAGGAACCACACAGACAACAGTCCCAACCCCGACCGCAGCCGTCACAACAACACCGGCCCCGCCGCCGATCGATTCCTATGAGGTGGTGAATACTTATCCTCACGATCCTGCCGCTTTTACCCAAGGGCTGGTCTACCACGACGGGAGCCTCTACGAAGGGACGGGGCGTTGGGGCGAGTCCTCTTTACGTGAAGTCGCCCTGGAGTCAGGGACAGTATTGCGATCGAGGTCGCTTGAACCGCAGTACTTCGGTGAAGGGATCACCCTGCTCAACGACAGGATTTATCAACTTACCTGGCAGGAGCAAACCGGCTTTGTATATGACCGGGCGACCTTCGAACCGCAGCAAACTTTTAACTATCCGACTGAGGGTTGGGGAATCACCCACGACGGCCAGCGACTGATCGTCAGCGACGGCACGTCAACCATTTACTTCTGGGACCCCGCGACGCTACAGGAGATCGGACGCATCACCGTTCGCGATCATGAGGGGCCAGTCAACCGGCTTAATGAGCTGGAATACATCAACGGCGAGATCTGGGCCAATATCTGGCTAACGGATCTCATCGCTCGCATCTCGCCTGAGACAGGCGAAGTACTCGGTTATATCGACATGACCGGCTTGCTGGACACGAGCTCGCTTACTGAACCGGCGGACGTGCTCAACGGGATCGCCTATGATCCGGAGACCGGCCGCATTTTCGTAACCGGCAAGTTGTGGCCGTCCCTGTTCGAGATCGCCGTCGTTCCGGCACCATAGGGTATTATCAAACAGATCGGCCCGCCCGGAAGAGTAATAGCCGGCTCATTGTAACAATACAATCGTCAGCGGCTATTGAATACCCTCTCGTAAAGTGGTACAATAAGAACTTCCGTTCTATTACATGGCACAACGTCAGGAATGAGGTTCATTATGTCCGAGTTCAAACTGGTATCCGATTTCGGGGCGACCGGCGACCAGCCGGAAGCCATCGAAACGCTTGTCGAAGGTGTTGAGCGCGGCGACAAGTATCAAACCTTGCTGGGCGCGACCGGCACCGGCAAGACATTCACTATCGCTAACCTGATTCAACGAACGCAACGACCGACGATCATCCTGGCCCACAACAAGACGCTGGCCGCCCAACTCTATAGCGAGTTCCGCGACTTCTTCCCCCACAACGCCGTCTCCTATTTCGTCAGCTACTACGACTACTACCAACCCGAGGCCTACATCCCGCGTCATGACCTCTATATCGAAAAGGAGACCCAGATCAATGAGGAGATCGATCGGCTGAGATTGCAGGCCATGGCCACGCTGAAAAGCCGCCGGGACGTGATTATCGTCGCCTCGGTTTCCTGCATCTACGGCATCGGCAACCCGGAAGCATGGGGGAACGTCATTCTCGACATTGAGCGCGGCGGACAATACCGGCGAAACACCATCCTGCGCCATCTGGTTGATATCCATTACGATCGCAATGACCTGGATCTCCGGCGCGGCACGTTTCGGGTACGCGGCGACACGCTGCAAGTCTATCCGGCTTATTCGGAGACGGCCTTCCTGATCGAGTTCTGGGGCGATGTCGCCGAGCGCATCGCCGAGTTTGACCCGCTGACCGGCGAGGTTCTGCTCGAGCATACGCGCGTGTCCATCTATCCGGCGCGGGAGTTCATCACCGACGAGGAGAAACTGTCGCGGGCCATCAACGACATCGAGACTGAATTGACCGATCGAATCGCCTTCTACAAAAAGGAGCAACGCTATCTGGAGGCGCAGCGCATTGAACAACGGGTCATGTACGACCTGGAGATGTTACGCGAGGTCGGCTTCACCCCCGGCATCGAGAATTACAGTCGCCATCTGGACCAGCGACCGGCCGGTTCCCGCCCCTGGACCCTGCTCGACTACTTCGCCGCCGATTACCTGATGGTCATCGACGAGAGCCACATGACCATTCCCCAGGTGCGCGGTATGTGGGGCGGCGACCAGAGCCGCAAGAGCATCCTGGTCGATTTCGGTTTCCGCCTTCCCAGCGCGATGGACAACCGGCCATTGAACTTCGAGGAGTTCGAAGGACTGCTCAACCAGGTCATCTTCACCAGCGCCACACCCGGCCCCTTCGAGATGTCGCACTCAACCCAGGTCGCCCACCAGATCATCCGGCCGACGGGCATCATCGATCCCGAGGTGGAAGTTCGCCCGGTACGTGGTCAGGTCGATGACCTCATCGGCGAGATCAACCGCCGCATCGCCAACGGCCAGCGCGCCCTCGTGACGACCCTTACCAAGCGCATGGCCGAGGACCTAAGCGATTACCTGCTGGAGATGGGCGTGAAGGTTCATTACCTGCACTCTGAGGTAGCGACGCTGGAAAGAACAGAAATATTGCGCGACCTGCGGCTGGGCGTTTACGACGTCGTTGTCGGCATTAACCTCCTGCGCGAGGGACTGGACTTGCCGGAGGTTTCTCTGGTGGCGATCCTCGACGCCGACAAGGAAGGATTCCTGCGTTCCGAGACGGCGCTCACTCAAACCATCGGCCGCGCCGCCCGCCACGTGGACGGCAAGGTGATCATGTATGCCGACAAGATCACCGATTCCATGGCCGCGGCCATCGCCACGACCAACTCCCGCCGCCAGATTCAGTCGGCATACAACGAGGAACACGGCATCGAGCCGCGCAGCATCGTGAAGTCAGTTCATGTATTGACCGACGAGCTGACCGCCCAACGCGAGATGGAGCGCGGCGAATTGGCGCTGGCCGAGTCGAAGGCCGGCTACGTGACTGCGGCCGACCTGCCCAAGGCGGAGCTGGCCAAGATCATCAGCGAGCTGGAAAAACAGATGAAGCAAGCCGCGCAGCAACTGGAGTTTGAGCGCGCGGCCGTTCTGCGCGACCAGGTGATGGAAATGCGCCAGATTATGGTTCTGAAGGAAGCCGGCGGCAAGAGCGATATGCCGGAGTGGGAGCGGATGCGCAAGCTGGACGAGGCGGGCGTAGCCTACGAATTGGAGTGACAATCCGATCAGTACACCCAAGGGATTTCCAGCAATCTCTGGGGTGTACGATCGGCTGATCTACTGATTCGGCGTCTAATGCTCCACCATATGGGCGACGGTGACCCCCGGCCCACCCTCGCCATCCTTGCCCTCTTCCCAGGAGCGAACCTGCCTGCTGGCACTCAACATCTCGCGGACGGCCTCGCGCAGCCGTCCTGTACCCTTGCCGTGGATGATGCGAACAAAAGGTAATCGCGCCAGAAACGCCGAATCGATGTAACGATTCAACCGTTCGATACCGTCCTCGACCCGCACGCCACGGATGTCCAGTTCGATGCCGGGCGACGGATGCAACGCGGCGACAGGTTCCGACTCGCGTGCCTGCGCAGGCCGCTCCCGGAAATCCACATCGTCGTACCCGGCGCGCATTTGCAAGCGACCGACTGCCACCATTACCTCGCTCTTGCCGATGGAGACGATCTCGCCCCTAACATTAAGCGAGCGCACCTGAACTATATCGCCCACTTGCAGCGAACGCCGCTTACCGCGCGAGATTTCAGGCTCATCAACCGGATCAGGGGCGAGCACGGCCTGTTGCTCCACCTCCAGATCAGCCACCTGCTTGCTGAGCTTCTTGACCGAATTGAGCGAAGACGCATCCCGAAGTTTTGACCGGGCTTGTCGAATCTCAACCTGCAGCAATTCGATTTGGCGCTTCATCTCCTGCCGGGTTTCCTCCAAGATACGCCCGCGCTCTACCTCAACCTCCTCCAGGCGACGATGCAGCCGATCCCTTTCGGTCTCTGCATCGCGCAGGGCGCGACGGGTCTGGGCTTCTTCGGCCTCCATCTTTTCGCGCAAGGTATAAATGGAATCGAGCAGGTCTTCAGCCTGATGGCTGTCGGCACTCACCTGGCGGATGGCATCATCGAGGATGGACGAATCCAGACCCAGTCTCCGGGCGATGGCAAAGGCATTGGAGCGACCGGGCAGCCCGATCGTCATCTCATACGTAGGCGACAGGGTTTCCATGTCGAACAATAGTGAGGCGTTAGTCGCTCCCGGTGTCTGGCTCGCATAAACCTTTAATTCCGGGTAATGTGTGGCCACAAACGTCGTCGCGCCTTTGTCGCGCAGGAAGTTGACCACTGCCTGGGCCAATGCCGCGCCTTCCGTTGGGTCGGTGCCGGACCCCAACTCATCGAGGAGCACCAGCGAACGCTCGTCGATCTTCTCCAGGATGCGGACAATATTGGTCATGTGCGCGGAAAAGGTAGACAGACTTTGCTCAATCGACTGTTCATCGCCGATGTCGGCAAACACATTGTCGAACACGGTCAACCGCGCCTCGTTGGCCGGCAAATGCAACCCCGACTGGGCCATGAGCGCCATCAACCCCATCGTCTTGAGGCTGACCGTCTTGCCGCCGGTGTTGGGGCCGGTGATCAGGACAATGAACACATCTTCATCCAGGGTAAGGTTGGTCGGCACAACAGTACGCGGGTCGAGCAGCGGATGGCGAGCGGCCTTAATCCAGATCGTCGAACCGGGATGCATGTCGCGCGCGGGCAACAACGTAGCGTCGGCCGCTTTTTTGTGCCGCGACGTGAGCGCTGGTCGGTTCTCGCGCCATGGCACAAATATCGGCTCGACCGAGTTGGTCACGAGAGCATAATTAGCGCGGGCAAATATGAGATCGAGTTCGGCCAGGCGCTCAACGACGCGAATAATAGCGTCGCCCTGGTCAGCCACCAGATTGGACAACTCGCGCAAGATGCGCTGAATCTCTTCCTGTTCCTCCAGGAGCAACCCGCGGTATTCGTTGTTCAGATCGACCGTGCCGAGGGGCTCGACCCACAGCGTCGCGCCGCTGCCGCTCTGGTCGTGGACGATGCCCTTCAGCCGCCCCTTGGCGTCGGCGCGCACGGGGATCACATAACGGCCGCCGCGCTGGGTAATTATCGGCTCCTGCAGAAACTGGGCCATGCTGCTGTTGAGGATGCGTTGCAATTTATCCTGGATACGACCATGAACAACGCGCTGCTCCTGCCGAACCTTTGCCAGACGCGGGCTAGCGCTGTCCAATACATCGCCGCGCTCATCGAGCGTGGCGGTAATTGCACTGACAATACCGCGACATTCCTCTATGAGCACAGCGATCGCTGCCAGATGAGGCACGCGTTCTTCCAGACGCATCAGTTGGCGGCGCAGGTTACGGCCGGCCACAATGGCTGATTGGATGGCCAGGAAATCCTCGGCCGACAACACAAAGCCGCGCATGGCGTTATCGGCCGCCCGGCGAACGTCGCGCGCGCCACCGAGGGTGACGCCGCTGTCGGTATCGAACAAGGACACAGCCTCGCGCGTTTCGGATTGCCATTCTCGAGCCTGTTCGATCTCGGTCGTCGGCTGCATGGCCAAAGCCAGGTCGCGACCGCCGCTAAAACTCGTATAACCGGCGACGATTTCGCGGATTTTGTTGAATTCGAGTATGAGTATTGATTTCTGATCAAGCATGGTGTATCAACATTTTCTCAGGACTTTTTATCGGCGGTCGCAATGCGCAGGGTAAACGTCACCGCCCCGGTGGTTGCGATCTTGGCCGACTTGCTATACTATCCACGGGCCTATGTCAATGCAAAGTCAACCGGCAGTTCGGTTGCAAAATGTCAGCAAACGCTTCGCGTTTACGCCGGACACACCTCAATCCGTTCTGGAAACGGCCATCGCCGTTTTTTCTCGCCGACGTCAGGCATCCGAGGACCTGTGGGCAGTTCGTGACGTTACTTTTGATATTTTACCCGGACAATGCGTTGGGATCATAGGCCGCAACGGCAGCGGTAAAAGCACGCTCCTTAAGCTGATCGCGCGCATCATTCAGCCCACATCGGGCATGATCATGGTCAACGGCCGGGTCAGCGCCCTTCTCGAGCTGGGTGCCGGTTTTCACCCGGATCTTACCGGCCGCGAGAACATCTTTCTCAACGCCTCTGTCCTGGGCCTGACCCGACGGGATACTGAAGCCCTATATAATGAAATCGTCGACTTCTCGGAACTTGGCGATTATATAAATATGCCGGTGAAACATTATTCATCCGGAATGTACATGCGTCTCGGCTTTAGCGTTGCTATCCACGTCCAGCCGGATATCCTGATCGTCGACGAGATACTCGCTGTGGGCGACCAAAGTTTTCAGACCAAGTGCCTCGATCGGATCACGGAAATGAAACGGGCCGGTGTCACAATTCTGTTTATCAGCCACGAACTTACCAACATGGCCAATCTTTGCAATGATGTCGTCTGGATGGACCATGGAAACGTGCGCATGGTCGGGCCGACAGACCACATTCTGGCCCACTATCGCGATCATATGTTCAAACGCACCGGTGAACAAATTTCACGCGAAAACGATTTCGGCGGGTTTCGTCGTTGGGGTACGATGCAGATTGAGATAACCGACGTCAGGCTGATGAACGAGCGGGGAGAAGAAACCACGATCTTCTGCACAGGGGATGCCCTTGAGGTGGAGATCGACTATATTGCCCACGAACCTGTCGTTGAACCCGAGTTCGGCCTGGCTATCCATCGGCACGACGGAACGCATATCACCGGACCAAACAATCGGACCGGGGGGCTGAAGTTGGGGACGGTCGAAGGCCCGGGCAGCGTTCGCTATTCTATTCATAAACTGCCGTTGTTGCCCGGCCGCTATAACTTCACAGTCACAGTCCACGACAGCGATAGTCCGATTGCCTATGACTATCACGAAGAGGCCTACAGCTTCCGTGTCGTGGAAGGCGGGACACAGGAAAGTGAAGGGCTGGTGGTGCTGGAGGCTGACTGGACCCGTTCAACCACAAGAACCGGCGTCGAATTAGCGTGTCCTGCCGGATGATCCTAAAGCCGAACACCATACAACCCTGATCCCTGATATGGTCACCGCGACGAAATCAAGGTCATTCGATTAACCTGATTTCCATATAATCAACTGTAATACAGAGGTATGAGACTCCTATGATTGCCACAAAAGTCAGACTACTGTTTGCCGGACTCATCGGCATAAGCATTGCAATGGTTTTGGCCCTGCATGCTTACGGAGCGCAAGACAAGGAACACCCCAACGCACCGAATATCCCGATTATTGGTCCGACAACTGAATTGCCCCCGGCAACCGGCTCGACTGCATTGATGCCCACGGATTGCCGCTATGGGGTCGCACAATCTTATGTATACCCGAATTCCGATAAATGGATCGCGACGCTCAATGCCGGCTGGTATTTAAACTTTGGTGTCGCGCCGATTGGGACTCCATCCAAAAGCGCTGAATTCGCGCCAGTCATACGAACCAGACAAAACTTTATTGACCATGACAATAACCCGCAGACACCACCGGTAAGAGATAATTCTTATCGCTTTGAGCCGCCATTGTCGGATTTCTATCGCAACAATAATGGCACGCTCCTGGAAGGAATGGGGTCTATCATCAGGAAATACCCGGGCGGATATTGGATCGTCGGCAATGAAGTTGATGTGGATAATGCCGCACAAGACAACATCATGCCTGAACTCTATGCCCAGGCATACCACGATGCTTATTACTACATAAAGGGGATCGACCAGTCCGCAAAGGTCGCCATCGCCGGTCTTTCGATGATGACTCCGGGACGCTTGCAATATCTGTCGATCGTTTGGGACACCTATCGGTCCTTATACGGGCACGACATGCCGGTGGACATCTGGAACATGCACCTTTATATCCTTGAGGAACGCATGCCCGGAAATCCGAATGATTACGGCGACGGAAAAATCGCACTGGGCACGGACCCCGCGCTGGCAAAGCTATCCTCCGGAGGCGATGCTCAATATTGCCCGGCCAAGGGCGCGGCCGACATCCCGGCCAACGACCCCCGGCCGGACGTATATTGCCGGGCCGAACACGACAGCGTTCGCATTTTCCGCGAGCAGGTCTATGCCTTGCGCCAATGGATGAAGGACCATGGCCAGCAGAATAAGCCACTGATCATCACGGAATTCGGCATCCTGTATCCCAACACGGATCTTAACCCGGATGGTACTTGCAATTTTCTCCTGGACGAACACCAGCAATGTTTCAATCCGACTCGTGTCACCACTTTCCTGCGCAACACGATGCAGTTTCTGATGAACACGACAGATCCGAACCTGGGATATCCGGCGGATGGAAATCGTCTTGTCCAGCAATGGCTTTGGTATAGCCTCATCACCGGTGAAGAAAGTTCAGGCGGGTCGAGCAACCTGCTGCGCGCGGATTTCAGCCAGTTCCCGGCGGGTGATCCGGCAGCCTTAACGGCCATGGGAGAGGCTTTCCGACAGGAGGCCTCAACGAACAATTTCGGACAATCCAACCTTGTCGGTGGCATAGCCAATGATGTCGTCCTTGTGGCCGGCACGCCGGGATTCAACGGCACTGCAAATCTAACGGCGACCTTCCGCAACGGCGGCACGAAGAGCATCGTTGCGCCGGTGACGGTCACATTCTATTCCGACCAAGCCCTGACTCAGGTTATCGGCTCAACCACCTATTACCCTGAAACCTCCGGCGCGATAGCGGGATGCACATGGGGTGGAAGGAACAGTGAAAGGGTCTCTATTCAATGGTCAAATTTACAGGTGGGGAAGTACAACTATTGGGCTGTGATCGATTCCACAAATGCGATAGGCGAGACATTGGAGAACGATAACGTCACCTCCCGTGGCACCGTTACAGTCGTCCAAAACGGCATCTTTGTTCCTACGGTGCGACGATGATTCCGCGCTCGGAGTTATAACATTTAACGGAGTCCGGCGGCCGGGGCTGCCGGACTCCACCCTTCTCTATGTGGTCAGACACACGGGCGGCGACGGCATGGGCATTGGTTTGGTTGTTGCTGGTGACGGCCGGATTTCTCCTGGTCAGAAGACCTGAAGAACGCACGCCTAAGCGGGCCATACCTCTGGCTCTCATCTTGATGATTGCCCTGCTGGCTCGCTTATTACCCGCTTTATTGCTCCCGGTCGGCGCTGGATATGACATTGACTCATACCGGCTGGTGACCGACGCACTGCTGGGCGGACGGGAAGTTTACACCTCATCGGTCGGGCGCCATCCCTATCTGCCTTTCCAGATGTATATCATGGGGGCAATGGCATACCTGTCCCAGGCATCGGGGTTGCCCTATGTCGTGGCGATCAAATTACCGGCAATTTTTGCTGATGTCGCCATTACCGGCCTCATATACCGGTTTTCGACTCAGACGAGGGGGGCAGGCTGGGCGGCCTATCCAGCTTTGTTATATGCCCTGAATCCCGTCAGCGTTCTGGTGACCGCCTATCACGGCCAGTTTGAGGCTGTCACCCTGTTTTTCCTTCTCCTGGCCTGGTGGTATTGGCATCGGGAACATATCGTTTCATCGGCAACGTTGCTGGGGTTTGCCATACTTAACAAAACCTGGCCGGTCGTATTTCTGCCGATTGTGTGGATCCGCCTTCATAATTGGCGCGACCGTATTGTTTATCCCGCTATCGCCATCGGTATCCCTGTCCTGTCAATACTTGCCTATCTGTTCATTTTCTCTGCTGAACCGACCCCCATGCTTCGACGCGCCTTGACCCATCGCGGTGTTGCCGGCTATTGGGGGCCAGGAGCTATCCTGAATCCGGCGGCCGTAGTGTGGCCAGGGTTACAACCCATCGTCGACTTCGCCGTCGTGATTCGCAACTGGCTATTGTTGGCCGCAATTCTCATTAGTCTTTGGTGGACTCGTCGTCAGCCCGCCCTCGACGCATTTCTGACTCTGTTGCTAAGCATGTTTGTCGTCACAGTCGGTTTCGGTATCCAATGGCTTGTTTGGCCGATACCATTTGCCCTGCTCGCCGACGAGGATCGGTGGTTGAAACCTTACTCTTTGGCCGCGGCGTTTATGCTGGTCATCCATCTCTACGGCCTCCATATGTACCCCTGGTTGTCGGAATGGATTCCCGCACCTGCACATGAGTGGGTAATACGAATGAGTGCGCTGCCTGCATGGGGGATTGTCGTTGCCTGGACTATCAGCCGCTATCGTCGGGCGATGACAAAAGATTTAACCCACATTCCGACCCTGGATGGCATAAACCCATCGTGTTAACTGTCACGCCCCCCCCCACCCTCTCCGTCATACTCCTCAACTGGAACGGGCGTGCCTATCTGGAGCAATGTCTGTACGCTCTGGCCGGACAAAGCCAGCCTGCATCCCGCGTCATGTTGGTTGATAACGGATCGACCGATGGTTCAGTGGAGTTTGTCCGCGAACATTTCCCCTGGGTCAAAATTCGCGATAACGGCGGTAATATCGGCTTCGCTGCCGGCAACAACGTGGCCCTGCGCGAGGATGACGCCGAGATCACAGTCCTGCTCAACCCTGATGTCATTCTGTATCCGGATTGCCTCGCGGCGCTGTCAGAGGCGTTGGCCGAAGACCCGCGCATCGGCATCGCCGGTTGTCGATTGTTGTATCCCGGCGGAGACATCATCCAGCACGCCGGCGGGTTTCTGACACATCCACAAGCCATGCCCGGCCATTATGGCATCGGCGAGCGTGACGAAAGACAACATAACATGCCGCGCGATGTAGAGTATGTCATCGGCGCGGCCATGGCCATTCGTCGCTCCCTGCTGGACGAAATCGGGCTGTTGGACGAGGGGTTCTTCCTCTATTTTGAGGATACGGACATTTGCAGACGCGCCCGACGAGCCGGCTACCGCGTCGTCTACTGGCCCGCGGCGACGGGCATCCACATCGAATCCGCCACAGCGATAAAAGGCAGCTTCGCTTACCTGCAACGGTTCCATTCCGGCCGCTGGCGTTACCTGCTGAAGCATTTCCCGGCCGAGGAGATCGCCGGCCCCACTCTGGAGGCTGAGGCCAAGTGGCTTGACCGACTTAATCCCGCAGAGCGGCGGGCAGTGACGCTGGCATACCTGGCGACACAACGCGGGCTGCCCGAAATTTGGGTTGCCCGTGAGCGGGATGGCGGCGATCCCCTCCCCCCCGAGGCACAAGCCGCTGTTGACCAAGGTATGACCGGGCTGATAGCGCGAGCCAGATCCGCCGAATTCGACCAGTCCGGTTTGGAACGCCTGGCCGAAGCCGGTGTTCTGCGCGAGCAACCGTTCATTTCCAACATCCCTCTTGTTGGGGCGATCATCGCCGGCTTTCGATCAGCCTGGAATAATGTCGCCTCGCGCTGGTATGTCAACCATCTAATGACGCAACAGAATAATTTCAACCGGATGACTGTCGCCCAACTGGAGCAGTATGAGGCCGAACTGCGCGGGCAAATGGAACTCCTGGAAGAGCAAGTCGTCCTCACCGTCGAGCTGCGCCGCCGTGTTGAGAAATTGCAGGCACATGTAACCGAATTGCGACGACAGATGAATCACCGGCAGGGCTGACAACAATGGGGGGCGACGCTCCACTAACTAACAAGCCCGCATTCCTCATCGTGATGGGTGTCTCCGGAAGCGGCAAGACAACGATCGGCCGCCAGTTGGCCGGCAAGCTGGGTTGGCCATTTTACGACGGGGATGACTATCACACACCGGCCAACGTTACCAAAATGGCCGCCGGAATCTCCCTCGACGATGTCGATCGTGCCGGCTGGCTGACAACCCTAAGCCACCTCATCGCCGAAAAACTTGATCGCGGTGAAAGCGGGGTAATCGCTTGTTCGGCATTAAAACAGGCGTATCGTGACACGTTGCGCGTGAATGTGGAACAGGTACGATTTATCTTTCTGCGCGGCAGTTATAAACAGATTTGGGAGCGTCTGGAAAATCGAAAAGGGCATTTCATGAAAGCGGAGATGCTGCGCAGTCAATTTGACGATCTGGAAGAGCCGGATGACGCCATCACCATAGACGTCACTGTGACCCCGGACAAAATTGTGCGCAGCATTATGGAGCGACTGATGGATACAGATTTTTCCCTGGGTATCATGGGGCTGGGCGTCATGGGCAGGAGCCTGGCCCGTAATTTTGAACGACACGGCTACAAGGTGGTCGGCTACGATCCCCACCCACACTTGCCGGACGATTTCACTACGGCTACGGTCACGTCGCCCGCGGCATTGGTCGCCTCGCTGACCCCGCCGCGCATCATCCTGATGATGATACCCGCCGGCGCGCCGGTTGACGCTGCCATCGGATCATTGAAAGAATCTTTGCAAGCCGGCGATATTATTATCGATGGTGGTAACTCCTACTTCACCGACACAGAACGTCGGGAGCGCGATCTGGCCGCCGCAGGTGTCAATTATATTGGCATGGGCGTATCCGGCGGCGAGAGCGGCGCGTTGTGGGGGCCAAGCATGATGCCCGGCGGCGCACGACAAGCCTGGGACAGCGTTCGGCCTATGCTGGAAGCCATCGCTGCCAAGGCCGACGACGGCGAACCCTGTGTGACCTGGATAGGCCCGGGCGGCGCGGGACACTACGTTAAAATGGTTCATAACGGGATTGAGTATGGCGACATGGAGCTGATCGCCGAGATCTACGATCTGCTCCATCGCGGAGCCGGTCTATCGAACAACGAACTGGCCGATATCTTTACCCGCTGGAATGACGGACTACTGAAGTCCTTTCTCATCGAGATCACAGTCAGGGTGTTGCGCCAGGTTGATGCGGAAACCGGCCAGCCGCTATTGGATCTGATCATGGATATCGCCGGACAGAAGGGCACAGGCCGCTGGACCAGCGAGATCGCCATGGAGGTAGGCACGCCTACACCGACGATCAATACCGCGGTAGTCATGCGCCTGCTCTCGGCTGCCAAGGATGAGCGTGTAAAGGTGGCAAAACTGCTGGGCGGAACCCAACATTACACAGGCAACGTCGCTAACCTGGTCAACGCGGCCGAGGAAGCCTTATTCGCCGCCAAGTTGACAGCTTACGCCCAGGGCATGGATTTATTGCGTATGGCCTCGGATCAATATGGCTGGGAGTTGGATTTGGCCGCAATTGTGCGCATCTGGCGCGCGGGTTGTATCATACGGGCTGAAGTTTTAAACGATATCGCCTCCGCTTTCATGCGCCGACCGGACATGCGGCATTTGTATCTTGACGATCATTTTGCCGCAGAGTTGATCGCTAAACAAGCCGGCTGGCGTGAAGTGGTGAAAACCGGTGTCAGCATGGGCGTGCCGCTCCCGGCATTGGCTGCGTCACTCGGTTATTTCGACGCCTACCGTTCGGCGCGACTGCCGGCCAACCTGATCCAGGCTCAACGAGACTTGTTCGGGGCGCATACCTATCACCGAACCGACCGGGATGGAGTCTTCCACACCGAATGGACATAAGTCGTTTACACTGAAATAGTTATGCGCAATGACGCCAGGCCATCAGATTGTCGGGAATAATCTTACTTCCCGTTACATCGATATCATCCCTGATTCGAGATTCTCACTATGAAAGAGACAAAACAATTGCAAGATTTAGCCATTAATGCGATTCGCTTCCTGTCGGCCGACGCCATACAGGCGGCGAACTCCGGCCATCCCGGCCTGCCGATGGGCGCGGCCGCAATGGCCTATACCCTTTGGACTCGCCATCTGAGGCACAATCCGGCAAATCCTCACTGGCCCAATCGCGATCGCTTCATCCTCTCCGGTGGCCATGGGTCGATGCTTCTCTATAGCTTGCTGCATCTGACCGGGTACGATCTGTCGCTTGATGAAATTAAGCATTTTCGCCAGTGGGGCAGCCGGACACCAGGCCATCCGGAATACGGCCTGACCCCCGGCGTGGAGACGACCACCGGGCCGCTGGGACAGGGCTTTGCCAACGGCGTGGGCATGGCCATCGCCGAAGCACATTTGGCGGCGATCTTCAACCGGCCCGACCACACCATCGTTGACCATTTCACCTACGCTATCGTCACCGACGGCGACCTGATGGAGGGCGTCGCCTCGGAAGCGGCGTCGTTGGCGGGGCATATGCGATTGGGCAAGCTGATATACCTCTACGACGACAACCACATCTCCATTGAAGGCTCAACGGATATCGCCTTCACCGAGGACCGCGGAGAGCGATTCGAGGCCTACGGCTGGCAGGTCCTCCGCGTGGCCGACGGGCAGGACGTGGAAGGGATCGACCGGGCAATCCAGGCCGCCAAGCTGGACCCGCGACCGTCTCTCATCATCGTCCAAACGACAATCGGCTATGGCCTGCCTACCCGCGCCGGCACAGCCAAGGCGCACGGCGAACCACCGGGCGACGCGGAACTGAATGGCGCGAAAGAGAAGTTGGGCTGGCCGCTGGAACCACGCTTCTATCTGCCCGACGACGTTATCAAGTTCTACCGGCAGGCATTGGACGACGGCGCGCTTTGGGAAGACGCCTGGCGCGAACGCTTCGATGCCTATCGCGCCGCATACCCCAAGGAAGCGGCCGAATACTCGCGCCGATTGGCGGGCGAGCTTCCTGCAGGTTGGGATGAGGACCTGCCTGTGTTCCCGGCGGATGAGAAGGGGATAGCCACCCGCGCCGCGTCAGGCAAGGTGCTCAACGCGCTGGCCCCCAAATTGCCCGAACTCATAGGCGGCTCGGCCGACCTGGCCCCCTCGACCAACACCTGGCTGACCGGCAGCCCGCCGTTCGACAGCGATCACACCGGTCGCAATATCCATTTCGGCGTGCGGGAACATGCCATGGGTGCCATCGTCAACGGCATGGCTTATCACGGTGGCGTCATCGCTTATGGCGCGACCTTCCTGGTCTTCTCCGACTACATGCGGCCGCCCATCCGGCTATCGGCGCTGTCCCACCTCGGCGCGATCACCGTCTTCACCCACGACAGCATCGGCGTCGGCGAGGACGGCCCCACCCACCAACCGGTGGAGCAGCTGGCCGCGCTGCGCGCCATCCCGAACCTGGTCACGCTGCGTCCGGCCGACGCCAACGAAGTACGCGAGGCGTGGAAGGCGACCATCGCCAATCGTCACCGGCCGGTGGCGCTGGCCCTGACTCGTCAGGCGTTGCCGACACTCAACCGCGACGTTTACGCCTCCGCCGAGGGATTACATCGTGGCGCATACGTCCTGGCCGACCTCGGTGATGACATGCCGGAGATCATTCTCATGGCTACAGGCTCTGAGGTATCGCTCATCGTCGCTGCCGGAGAACGGCTGGCGGCCGAGGGTTACTCCGTCCGTCTGGTGTCGTTCCCCAGCTGGGAGCTGTTCGCTGAGCAGGATGAGGCCTATCGCGACGCGGTGCTTCCGCCGGAGGTCGAACTGCGACTGGCCGTCGAGGCAGGTGTGTCGCAGGGCTGGCACCAGTGGGTCGGCACTCGCGGGCGTGTGCTGGCGCTGGACCGCTACGGCGCGTCGGCTCCGGCCAAGATCGTCTTCGAGAAACTGGGATTCACAACTGAACACGTGGTGGCGCTGGCCACCGAGCTATTGGACGGTCGGGCCTGATTTGGCCGACACGTCAGAGGATTTGAAGAAATGAACACTTCACAAAAATTGGCGGAGATAGGGCAATCCATCTGGTACGACAACATACAGCGCCGCCTGCTTGAGAACGGTGAAATGGCCGGCATGATCGCTCGCGGCGAGATTCGTGGCGTCACATCGAACCCATCCATTTTCATGAACGCGATCACGAAATCAACGGACTACGATGCGGGTTTACTGCCGTTGGTCAAGGCTGGCTGCACAGCCGAAGAAATCGTCTGGCGGTTGCAAATGGAGGACATCCAGCGCGCGGCCGATCTTTTCCGGCCACTCTACAACGCGACGAATGGCGGCGACGGCTTTGTCAGTCTGGAAGTCAGCCCGAACCATGCCGATGACACGGTGGGCACGCTGGCCGAGGTCGAAACCCTTTGGGCACAGGCAGATCGGCCGAACGTCATGATCAAAATTCCGGCGACACGAGCGGGCATTCCGGCCATCCGCGACGCGATCGCCGACGGCGTTAACGTCAACATCACGCTCATCTTCTCGCGAGCGCGCTACGCTGAGGTGATGGAAGCCTTCCTGACCGGGCTGGAACATCGGCTGGCCGCGGGCAAGCCCATCGACTCGATCGCCTCCGTGGCTTCGTTTTTTGTCTCGCGGGTCGATACCAACGTGGATAAACGCCTGCAAGCCATCATCGATAAGGGCGGGCCACAAGCCGGCGAGGCGAAGGAACTATTGGGTAAGGCAGCCATCGCCAACGCCCGTCTGGCCTACGCCGACTTCAAGAAAGTCTTCACTTCGGAGCGTTTCAAGCGGCTACAGGCTCATGGCGCGCGTGTCCAGCGGCCGTTGTGGGCTTCCACCAGTACCAAGAATCCCGCCTATAGCGACGTATTGTACGTGGATGAACTGATCGGGCCGGATACCATTAACACCGTGCCGCCGCAAACGTTGGTCGCGCTGCTGGACCACGGTGTCGCGCAGATCACGCTGGAGCGGGGGTTGGACGAGGCCCAGGCAGTGATGGATCGGCTGGCGGCTTTGGGAATCTCGATGGACGAGGTGACCACTGAACTGGAACGGGAAGGGGTGAAAGCATTCACCGACGCCTTCCGGGTATTGGTTACGGCGATGGGAGAAAAGGCGGCCGTGATGGTATAGAAGCGCCATCACGTTCAGACCAAAACCACTGCTCCCCACAAATTACCGGGAAGCACCGTTCATATTTCGGCTCTGATGCGCCTGCGCGTCGTGGGGATCACGCGCAGGCGCATTAATATTTTTCGAAATGAAATTATTACTGGCGTGATAAATTCGCGCATCAGGATGTAAATACCTGGGTTTCGCCAGTTCGGGGCAGGTTGATAGCCAAATAATCCAGATTGCCGCTCCCGGTTACTTCCCCGCCAAAGTCTGCTGCAACTGCTTCCACCCATCCCTGATCTGAAACGACCGCGCCCGCAGTGTGCCCACAATCCCGTATGGCAAAAAGATAACGATCAGCATGAAGAGGATGCCGTAGACGAGCGTCCACGATGCGCCAAACCAGCGTTCCAGCCAATAGCCGAGCAGCTGGATGATCGACGCTCCCAGAATGGGGCCGACAAGGGTACCCATGCCGCCGATGATCGTCATTGCCAGCACGTCGATGGTACGGCCGAGGGATAACATCGACGGCGTCACGCTGACCAGATACATGGCCGACAACGCGCCGGCCAGCGCGGCGAAGACGCCCGCGGCCACAAACGCCGTCAGCTTATACCAGAAGGTATTGAAGCCAATCATGGTCGCCCGATGCTCATTCTCGCGCGTGGCCACCATCACCTTGCCGGTCGGCGAATCGACCAGCCGCTTGATAATCAGGAAGGCGGCAACAAAAAAGATTAGTGTCAGATAGTAGAAACGCGTTCTGTGATCGGTGGCGCTCAACCATCCCGGCACGGGGAACCCGTGTAATCCGTCGTCAGCACCAGTGTATTTTCGGAAATCGCCCGCCTCAGCCAGGATGTAGAACATCTCGGCAAAGGCCAGCGTCACCATCGCCAGGTAAACTCCCTTTACCCGCAGCGACAGCACGCCGAAGATAAGGCTTTGTGCCAGGGCTATGAGAATCACGGCCAGTAACGCCATGCCGAACGACCAGTTGAAATTGCGACCGATGAGGATGGCCATAGCATAACCACCTGTGCCGAAAAACATCGCATGGCCGAACGACAGGATGCCGGTATAGCCGAGGAGGAGATCATAGCTCATGGCGAAGATAGCGAAGATGAGTATCTGGATGATCATCCCTTGCCAGAACTTGGCCGCGCCGCTCTCGGCACGCTGCATCAGGCTACTGAGACCGGCCCCGTCCTGGGCGGCCGCCGGGTCCCCGATAGTCGCCCCGGCCAGCAAGGGGAACAGGACTAAAAGACCCAAGATCAGCAGATAAGGCCACCATTGGGCAAGCCGGCGACGAGCAGAGGAGTGGGTGGTAGTGGACAAGGTTTCGTTCATAGGTAAATGACGAGTGGAGAATGGTGGATGTCGATTGATAATCGACCGCCGACATTCAACATTACTCCTTCTTTCCAAAGATGCCGGAAGGTTTGATGAGCAACACCAGGGCCATAATCAATACGGTGGAGGCGCGGGCGATGGCCGGGCTGCCTTTGACAACAGCATCGAGGAAAGGCAGGTGGATACCCGCGGCGACGAAATGGTCGCCGAAAGCACGGGCCATGCCCAGGATGATCGTCCCCACAGCCGCCCCGATGAAGCTGCCCATGCCACCGATGACCACAGCGATGAAAGCCTGCAACTGGAAGATAGCGCCCATGCCAGGGAAAACACCCAGATATGGCGCGGCGATAACGCCGCCCATGGCCGCAAGACCCGATCCCAGCGCGAACACCAGCGTGAAAATGCGCCTGACGTTGATGCCCAATGCCTGCACCATTTCGCTATCCTGCACGCCCGCACGGATAATCATGCCCAATCGCGTGCGACGAAGCATCAAACCTACTGCGGCAAAGACCACAACGCCGACCACAATGATGAATAACCGATAGGTCGGGAAGGCTCGCCCCAATACGTCAACTGACTGGCAATGTTCACTGAACCAATTGATAAATGTGTCTGAACGACAACTTTGGCCGAACAATGTCGGCGGGGGCATCGGGGGGTTGGCTTCTTCGCCGAACACGGCCTCGATCAAGTCGATGCCGGCGATGCTCAACCCCAGCGTCAGGACCAGTTGGGTGACCGGATTGCCATAAAACGGCCGGATCAATCCCGTCTCAATAGCCACACCGCCAAGCGCCCCGGCGATGGTGCCCATGATGATGGCCAGCAAGAAACGGAAATCGGGCGAGAGGGCCAGCATCCATATCTCGCCTGTGTCGCGCACCAACAGCAAGACAATGCCGATAACAGCGGCCGAACCGGAGATTAGCGCCGTCTGCCAGATCGGTCGCAACGGTACTTCTTCCTGTCGTTCCCTTGGCGAAAGCAGAATGCCTATCGGTACACCGGCCAGCGCCACCAGCAACAACCGGCGGAACATCATGGCCATCGGCTCCTGCGCGTTTGCCGTCGTCACCGCCCCACCGACAGCGGTAATGTTAAATGCATTCAGCGCCCGGATTGGGAAACCCCTCAAGGCCAGATACAGAATCGATCCGGCAGCCAACAGCAGAACGATGTTGGCCAGATGTTGTCTCCGCTTGCTGTTGACATGCGGCCAGAAGGCTCGACCAAGGTGCTGCGCCATCATGACCGCAGCGATCAGCATAAAGAAAACAGGCAGGGTATTAAAGAACAGGCGCGGATTCAGAAAAGTTGATAGGCCTACGTATGCGCCCAGAACAAACAAAACCCCATGGGCGAAGTTCAGCACGTCCATCAATCCGAAGATGAGCGACAATCCCGAAGCGACCAAAAAATAAAGGGAGGCCAGGGTCAACCCTGAGAGCATGATCGAAACCCACACCTTGGGCTCCATGGTTCGGATCGTGCCGCCGAAAATCACAATGACGATGGCGATGATGAGCAGCAACGTGCGATTCCTGCGGATAAAAGACGTCATATTGGCTCCTACGCCGCCGCGCCCAAGTAGCGCTGGATCGACGCTTCGTCGTCAATCAGGTCGGCCATCATGCCGCTCTTCACTGAACGGCCAGTTTCGATGATGGTATACCGATCGGCCAAACGGCTGGCCATGATGAAGTTCTGCTCAACCAGCAAGATCGTCGTGTGGGCAGAGAGACGGCTGATGGCTTCCATCATCTGCTCGATGACTACCGGAGCCAGCCCCTCGCTTGGCTCGTCGATCAGCAATAGCTGATTGTCCGGCACAAGCGCCCGGGCCACAGCCAGCATCTGCTGTTGCCCACCGGAGAGATTTCCGCCGGGGAGTTTGATGAGGCGCTTAAGATCGGGGAACAGGCCAAAGATGAACTCCTCGCGCCGGGCGAGATCGCCAGACTTGCGTTCGGCAATGCGCAGGTTCTCCGCGACCGACAGATCGCGGAAGATGGCCCGGTGCTCAGGCACGTAACCTATACCCTTGGCCGCCGTCCGGAATGCCGGCTCACCCTGAATCTCCTTCCCGTTGAATACAATCGCGCCGCTGCGCGGTGGGGTCAAGCCCAGGATCGACTTGAGCGTTGTCGTCTTGCCCGCCCCGTTGCGCCCCAGCAATACAGTGATGCTGCCGTCGGGCACCTCGACGGACACACCGTCGAGAATGTGGAACTGCCCGATGAAGGTCTGGATATTCCGGACTTCCAGAACATTCTTTTGCGATGGCGCCATCTACTTCCCCTCCGTCAGATCGCCGTACAGATCACCCAGATAGGCTTTCTGGACAGTGGGATTGGCGGCTATCTCGAGCGGCGTCCCCTCCGCCAGAAGTTGTCCCTGATGCATCACAGAGATGCGATCGGACACATTCATCACGAGATCCATCTTGTGCTCCACGAGGATGATCGTCTTTTTGCCCGTCTCGCGCACGCTACGGATCACTTCCATGAGCATCGGAATTTCCTCGCGAGCCATGCCGGCCGTCGGCTCATCCAACAGCAGCAAATCGGGATCGGATGCAAGAAGGATACCAAGCTCCAGCTTGCGTTTGCCGCCGTGGGGCAACAGCCGGGCGGGCAGGTTGGTCTGTGAAGCCAAACCTACCTGTTGCAGGATAGCCTGCGCCCGCTCTTCATATTTGTGGAATCGACGATGATCCGCCCAAAACTTGTAATTGTCATGCCCCACAGCCTGGGCAGCCAGGCGAACGTTCTCCAGCACGCTCAGGTTGGGGAATACATTGGTGATCTGGAACGAGCGGCCGATACCAATATGGGCACGACGATAGGGAGGCACGCCAGTGATGTCCCGCCCCTTGTAGAACACTTTGCCGCTCGTCGGCCGGATGTTGCCGCTCAGCAGGTTGAAGAAGGTGGTTTTTCCAGCCCCATTTGGCCCGATGATGGTGTGGAGCGTCTGCGTCCGAACCGTCATGCTGACGCCGTCGACGGCCCGCAAACCACCAAAAATCTTGACCAGCTCTCGGGTTTCAATAAGGATCGAATCATCCATGCAACAGACCTCGGCCGGAGTGAGTGGTGCGATCAGTCACAGGCCGGTAATATTATTGAAAAAGAGGGAAGCGTGTCCGCTTCCCTCTTTTTCACAAACGAAACAGGTTTACTCGGCGCAGCGTTCCGCGTACGGATCGACCAGGGCACACGGCGGCACAGTCTCTTCCGGTTGGAACTCCTTCACAAGTTCGACGAATTTGAAATCAGGATCAGTGACGTTGGTCACGCGGACGAAGTACAGGTTTTGCAAGGCCACATGATCGGACGGGCGAATCGATACCGTCCCCTTCGGCCCTTCAAAAGTGAAGTTGTCTTCGTAAATCGCGCGAAGTGTATCGGCACTTGCATCACCGTTGCTGGCTTCCAGACCTTCGACGACCATGATCGCCGCCATCATGCCACCGGCAGCCCATAGATCGGGCGGCGTACCGTACTCTTCAATATGCCGCTGAACGAGCCAGTCGTTGATCTCGTTATCGGGCAGGGTGTAATGGTACACCTGGACGCCCACAACGCCGACCGCGTCAGCATAACCAGCAGCCAGCGTCTGGTTGTCGCCCACGCCGGTGCCGACCACCATCGAGTCGAACACACCGAGTTGGCTCATCTGCTGGAACATGGGGGCGAAACCAGCACCAGCCCAGGTGACGATGAGCACGTCAGCGTCGGAGTCGAGCAGCTGGTTGATGTAGGGCGTGAAGTCGGTCGTTTCGATTGGAGCGTAAACCGTGCCGCAGTTGGTGCCGTCATCATCGACGAACTCACCGCCGCCGGCGGTCACAACCGCGTAGAACGAGCAGGCCGAGCCGATGCCGAAGGCATTATCCGGCGCGATCTGGACGAAGGTATCACCCATCTCCAGCAAGCCGTTACCCATGACCAACGCATCCTGATAGCTGGTGCGGCTGGTGCGGAAAGTGTTGGGGCTGAAATTATCAGCCGTAATCTGCGGGGCAGCGGCCGGCTCAGCGATGAATATGACGTTGTTTTCTTCAGCGACCGGGATGGTGGCCAGCGCGACGCTGGAGCTGATATTGCCGACGAGGATGTCGGCTCCCTCGGCCTCGATCAACTCACGGGCCTGCTGGACGCCGGTGTCGGGGTCGCTGCCGTTGTCCTTCTCGACGACGACAATCGGCCGCCCGGCCACTTCCATCGTCCCGTTGGTGGCATATTCCAGACCCAGATAAAAGCCGTTCGTCTGACTGGGGCCATAGATGGCCAGCGCGCCGGATTTATCGGTCATCAGGCCAATAACCAGATCTTCACCGGCGAAAGGCTGATCGGCCGTTTCTGCGGCCGCTTCTTCAGTCGGTTCGGCCGTCGGGGCTTCAGTCGGCTCAGGGGCCGGCTCTTCAGTCGGCGCAGGAGCAGGTTCTTCCGTAGGCGCAGCTTCTTCGACAACTTCTTCGACAGCCTCTTCGACCACGGCTTCGGCCGTGGGCACGGTTGTCTCGGCCGGCGCGCCGCCGCAGGCGCTCAGGGCGAGAGCCAGCACGGTCAGCATGGACAAGAGCATCAGAATGGTTCGACGATTGTTCATCAATCTCCTCCAAAAAGTGTAATAGAAACAGTTTTCGGCAACCACATCGCGGCCATTCGCCGCACGCTGCTTTATAGCATGCCCCGGTTACAGCGCAGTTACATCCATGTCAGCGACCTATCTATAAAGTAAAACCTGTTTGATGACCGGCCACATTGTCGGCATATTACCAGCCGGCATTACTCGTTCAGAAACCGGATGATCGCGTCATTGGCCGCCTGTGGCGCCTCAAACGGGAAGAAGTGCCCCGCGTCGGGAATTATCGTCACTTGTGCATTCGGCAGGACGCCAGCCAGCAGGGCCGCATTTTCGGGTGGAACGACCTTGTCTTCCGCGCCGAACAACACCAGCGTCCGGGCCGTTACGGCTCCCAACCTGTGCTCGAAGCTCGCCGCTTCGGAGATCAGTCCCAGTCCAATAGCCAATTGCGCCTGGTAGCCGGCGGGATCGATCGGATTGTTGACCCGATAGTTGACCCAGTGCTCAACAAACTCCGGATCGTTTTCGGCGAAACCTGGCGCGCAACTGACCACGATGCCACGTCGCAGCCGCTCAATCGGATCGCCGGAAAGGTCCGTCAGCACGGCCATCGCTTCGGCCGAAATCGGCACATGGCGCGGCCCACCAAAGTTTGTGGCTGAGAGGATGAGCCTGTCAACCCGATCCGGATATTCGAGGGCGAACGCCTGGGCGATAAAGCCGCCCATCGAATGTCCCATGATGTGGGCCTTGGGCAGATCGAGTTCGTCCAGCAAACCGAGGATATCCGCCGCCAGCAAGTTCGCCGTATAAGGGCCGGGAGGTTTGTCGCTTTGTCCAACCCCGCGATTATCGACGCTGATCACCTGGAAATGCCCGGCCAATCCGGGGATCATCCTGTGCCACATCCAGCCACCGTAGCCGAGGCCGGGGATGAGGACCAGCGGGTCGCCACCGCCGTGAAGTTCGTAATAAAGGTTGATCCCGTTCGATTTCGAAAAAGGCATACTGGACTCCTGATTTGTATCGACCGCAAGCTCTGGCCCGCGATCATCGATAAACGACCGCCAGGGTCTCTTCCAGGCTCGTTAACCCCTTGCTATTGCCTACCTGCCACTCCCGTCAACTGTTTGCTCGCTGCGATCATTCTCCACATACCGCGCGCGCAATACGGCTTTCATCACCTTGCCATAGGGTGAATAAGGGAGTTCGTCGACGAAGATCACTCGCTTGGGAACCTTGTAGCGGGCCAGACGGCCGTGACAATAATCAAGCAGTTCCTCGGCAACAGGCGCGGCTTTGTCATGAGGCACGACAACCATAAGACCGACCTCGCCCCATTTATCGTCGGGCGTACCGATTAAAGCCGCCTCACGCACGGCCGGATGTTCCAGGAAGACCGTCTCCACCTCAGCGGCATAGACGTTTTCGCCGCCGCTTATGATCATATCCTTGTAACGTCCCGCCATATAATAGAAGCCGTCTACGTCTTGCCGGGCCATGTCGCCGGTGTGGAACCAGCCGTCCTGCAACGCCTCTCCCGTCGCCTCAGGGTTTCGCCAATAGCCGGAACAGACGTGAGGCCCATATATAATCAGCTCGCCTGTCTGTCCGCGAACCACGTCCTCACCTTTTTCATTCACGATTCGCATCCGGCTGTGGATAACGGGTTTGCCTACCGAACCGATCCTGGAGATCGATTCCTCATCGGTCATCGTGAAACAGTTAACGCCGACTTCGGTCAGGCCATAACCCTGACGCAGATAGCCACCCTTGGCCGCTCGCCACGCCTGAATCAGTGAAACCGGACAGGGCGCGCCGCCGCTGACGAAGTAACGAACGTGGCTGAAATCGGCCGCGGCGAACGAGGGGCTGCTCATCCACATCTGGAACAAAGTCGGCACGCCCAGAACGACCGTGGCCCGCTCGCGCTGAATGAGGTCCAGCGACGCTTCGCTATCGAACGATCGCGCCAGCAAGATTTTGCCGCCCACGTAAAACAGGGGTGTCAGAAAAATGAAAAGCCCGCCGGCGTGGAACATTGGCGTCATCACCGGCGAAATATCACTCTCGCCCAACCCCCAGCTGATGACTGTATTGATACAATTCCACAGTACCTGCCTGTGGGGGATCATGGCTCCCTTCGGCCGGCCGGTCGTGCCGGACGTGTAGAGGATGCAGTAAATATCCTCACCCGTCAGCGGCGGCAATTGCGGCTCGTCGGGTGACGCCGTGGCCACACATTCTTCGTAGACCAGCGCGCCGTCGATGTCCGCGCCCTCGATGCTCACAACGACTGGAATATCCACTTCCTGACAAACGTCGGCCAGCAGACCGGTGAACTCAGGACCGCAAACAACAACCCTGGGAGCGCAATCGCCCGCGATGTACACCAGCTCCCGCGCCGTCAAACGCCAGTTGAGCGGGGCAAAGATCGCGCCGATCTTGCCCAATCCATAGAGCAAATCGATGGTATGGACGCTGTTTTGGGCCAGGATCGAAACCCGATCGCCCTTCCCGACGCCCAACCCGCGTAACCAGTTTGCCGTCCGGTTGGCGCGCGCGTTAAGCTCGCCGTAGGTATAGGTGGTCCCGGTCGCGACGTCGAGGAGAGCGTCGCGACCGGGCGTCAATTCCGCCCGCACGCGCAACAAGTCGGCCGCGTGCTGCGGGTAGTGGCTTTCGTAGGCCATTCAGGCTCCCCCGACGCGATCAGGTGCCGACGACGATGCCGCCGTCCACGCGAATTACTTCCCCGGAGATATAACTCGCCTCATCAGAAGCGAGGAACAGGTAGGCATTGGCGATATCGCGCGGCTCGCCCAGCCGTCCCAACGGGACGCGAGACTTCATGCCGTCGAGGATATTCTCAGGCATGGATGCGATCATCTCTGTAGCCGTGAAGCCGGGAGCAACGGCGTTGACGCGGATACCCGAACGACCCAGCTCGCGTGCCCACACCTTGGTCATGCCTATGACGGCCGACTTGGTGGCCACGTAGTTCGTCTGCCCGAAATTGCCGTCCAGCCCGACGATCGACGAGGCATTGAGGACAACGCCGCCCCTCTGGCGAATCATGTGCGGGGCCACAGCCTGCGTACAGTTGAACACGCCCTTGAGGTTGACGGAGATGACCAGGTCGAAGTCGGCTTCAGACATCTGCTTCACCAGCTCGCCATCCTTAACCTTGACCAGCGTGCCGTCGCGCAACACACCGGCGTTATTGACCAGAACATCGACCCGGCCGTACTTCTCGACCACGCCATCGACAAACTCGCCCACCGCCTGCCGGTCGGCGACGTTGACCTTGACGAAGCTGGCCTTCGGGCCGATAGCTTCGGCCGTCTTGCGGCCCAATTCCTCATTCAGGTCACATATGACGACGGTCGCGCCTTCCTCGACAAATCGTTCGGCGGTAGCCTTGCCGATGCCGGCCGCGCCGCCGGTGACGATACACACCTTATCTTTTAAACGCATGTTATCTCCTTGTGTTAGCCCTTCAGGAATTCGATCAGCGCCGCCATAAACGCATCCGGCTGCTCCACATGGGGGCTGTGACCGGCGTCAGCGATGACGACCTCGCGATAGGAACCACCGTTGGACTGATACCGATCAAGCACGGCTCGCGTCTGGGAAAGCATCGGCTGGGGCGGGAAAATGTCGTCGCCGGGCCAGCCGGGAACCGCGCCCAGTTTGCCCAGCGTACCAAAGTCGAACAGCGACATATCGGCCACAATCTGGTCACTGTCGCCGCGTATCCAAAGGACGGGCGGCTTTTGGGGCATTTCGACAATGCCGCTCAGGTTGAAATATTTTGGGCTTGTGGCGTTGATCGGTCCGTATACGCCCGGCGCGACGGTGGGCCAGTTGGCCGACGGCACGAAGTCGCCCGGATATCGGTCTCCGCCCGTTTTCTCCAGCAATAAAGAACTCAGGAACGCTTCTTCACGATCAGCCTTGAAAGGTGGTTTGTAGTAGAAGGCGTTGATGACATTGCGCGGGCTGTTCGGATCCTCCGCGCTGCGATCGTCGATCTGCATGCGTCGCACGAATTCGGGATTGACGCTGCCACCGCCGGAACCCGCGAAATCATTGTGACACGGCGTGCCGTCGACATCCTTCGTGCCGCCAAAACCATAGGGGCTGATCGGGTTGACCAGCGTCATCGACCGCACCAGACCCGGGTAATCCAGCGCAAACTGGAGCAGCGGCGCGGCTCCGAGCGACCAGCCGACCAGATGCGCCGGGCGATCGCCCAGCGCGTCGGACAGCGCCTTCAGATCTTCAGTCCAATCCTTCGCGCCGCGGGTGGCGTCAACGAGCAAATCCTCGGTATCGCCGTAGCCGCGCAAATCGGGGGCGATCCCCTGGTATTGGGGCGGCAGGGCGAACATTGTTTCCTCCCAAAATGTGGAAGAGGAAGCGTTGCCATGAATAAAAACGACCGGCTCACCGTCGTCCGGACCGCTAAACAGCACGTGGGTGTTGATCCGGCTTGTAGGGATCATCCGTGAGGTAATGCCGGGTAAAGTAGGAATGGAAGCCATCATGTTCTCCTTGATTATGCAGACAGATATCGCTCTCTCAATTCTCGCTTCAAAATCTTGCCCGCCGACGATATCGGCAAGGCATCAAGTATCACTACCGACTTGGGCACCTTGTATTTTGCCAGACGATCGGCCATGAAGGCCAACAGATCACCCTCCGTCGCGGCCGCGCCCGGTTTCAGCACGACGCACGCCCGGCCAACATCACCCCATTTTGGATCGGGCAATCCAATAACGGCGCACATCAGTACAGCGGGATGCTTATAGAGCGCCTTTTCAATCTCCGCCGGATAGATGTTCTCGCCGCCGCTGATGAACATATCCTTCTTGCGGTCGATGATGTAGAAATATCCCTCGGAATCAAAGCGGGCGATGTCGCCTGTGTGGAAGTAGCCACGTTCATCGGCGACCGCGGCGCCGGCTGCCGGATCGCCGAAGTAACCGGAGCAGTAGCTAGGCCCCTTCAGTACCAGTTCCCCTTCCTCGTCCGGTCCAAGCCGATTATTGTCGTCGTCAACAATTCTCGCGTCCACATAGAAGTTCGGTCGGCCGATGCTGCCTGCCTTGCGGATGGCATCCTCAGGCGCGAGGGCAAAGATACCCGGGCCGAACTCCGTCATCCCAAAGCCCTGCTTGAAGCGGATACTCTTCTCGCGGGTATATTGCTCCACAAGCGGCACGGGCAGCGGTGCGCCACCTGACGTGCAGAAGCGCAACGACGACAGATCGGCCGCGGCCCAGTTCGGGGCCTGGGCGATCATCTGGTACATCGTCGGCACAGCTCCAAAGATAGTCACCCGCTCGCGCTCGACAAGCTCCAGCACCCATGACGGGTCGAACTGGCGCATCAGGATGGTCGTGCCCCCGAAGATAACCTGCGGCAGCGTGTAAACGAATAGCCCACCGGTGTGGAACATGGGGAAGACGTTTAGATAAATGTCGTCATGAGTGACGTCGTGGATGACGGTGTTCAGCGTATTCCAGGCGACCATCCGGTGCGAGACCTGGGCTGCCTTGGGTAGTCCGGTCGTCCCGCCGGTGAAGATGAGCGCGGCGATGTCCTCGTCTTCCAGGTCGTCGGTTGTCACTGGCGCGACCGATGAGCTTTCCAGCGCGGATTCGAATCCGACACTTCCACCGACGCCTTCACCTTCCGTGTGGAGGTAATGGGCGATGGAATAAGCCCGACCGTGAAGCATTTTCTGCAATTCAGCCACGCTGGCACAAACATCCTCGGAAAACACGAGCGCCTTGGGCGTGGTCTGGGCCACAATCCCGGCCAATTCCTGTGGATGCAGTCGCCAGTTCAGCGCCGTATGGATCGCCCCCAGCTTGCCGCAAGCGAAGAACACGTCGAGATGCTCCACCCCGTCGTGAGCCAGAATGGCCACCCGATCCCCCTTGCCCACTCCGGCGAAATCCCGCAGCCAGTTGGCCAACCGATTGGCGCGCTCGTTCATCTGCCGGTACGTGAGTCGCCATTCAGGCGTCTTGCCGGTGTCGATGATCGCCGTCCGGTCGGGTGAGTACAACTCCCGCCGCGCCAGGTAGTCGCCGATATACATAGGCTCCTCTTCTCAGCGCGTCCACCGCCAGACGGACGCGGCCATGCTGATACCTCCGCCGCTGGCGCAGAACAATACGTTCTGGCCCGGCTTTGGCCCGCGGCCGTTGGCGATCGCGTCGTCCAGGGCCATAATCACGCACGGCGATCCGGTGTAGCCCCATTTATCCATAACCCAGTGCGCCTTCTCCAGCGGCTGGCCGATAAGCTCCATCATGGACTCGATCGTGCGCAAGTTGAGTTGGGTAAACAGGAAGTGATCGATGTCGTTCATCGTCAATCCGGCCTTGTCCAGCGCGCCCTGCATCAACTTCGGCCAGTACTCGGTGTTGAAAGTGCGCGGAAACTTCTTGACGAAGGCCACATGGGGCGAGCCATAGGTCGCCACGTTTCCCGGCGTGCTGGGCAGGGCCGCGCCACCACCATAGATGCCCAGCGCGTCGTAATACTCCCCTTTGGCCAGGAAGTTGCTGGCCAGGAACCCCGGCACATCGCCCGCCCCCAGCACAGCCGCGCCCGCGCCGTCGGCGAATAGATTAGCCGTCTTCTTGTCGGTAAGGTCCAGAAAACGGCTCATGCCGTATCCACCGGCCACCAGCACATAGTTAATCGTGTCATCCGTGGCGATATAACGCGCGCCCTGGTCCAGCGCCGTCACCCACCCGGCGCAGGCGCTGTTCACGTCATAGGTGCCGGCGTTTGCCGCTCCAAGCTTGTGCTGGACGACGACCGAGGTGCTCGGCGAAAGATAGTCGGGCGTATCGGTGGAGACGATAACGAGATTCAGTTGCTCCGGCCTGACGCCCGCCCGGCCCAGCGCCTTGCGCGCCGCCTCGACGATGAGATCCGACGTCGTCTGCTCCGGCGACATCCAGCGCCGTTCACGAATGCCGACGTTGGCCACCAGCCAATCGGCGGTCGATTCACCCATCAACCGGTCAATCTCCTCGTTGGTAACGACACGTTCGGGGACATAGCTGCCGGTGGCAAGTATTTGTGCGATTCGGGTCATGAGTACTCCCTGTAGTTTGGCTCCCGCGTTAACGGCCGCTCTCGATCAGCGGCCGATCCTCATCACTTTCCCCGGCCGTCAGGCTGACAAAGCGCTGGATAAACTCAAGAGCCTCATCCCAATGAAGGAATGCCTGCTCCTCATTGCTCTGTACATTGAGAATTGAGCCGCGCAGCGCGGTATTGGCCGGCGGTCCTGAGTGGACAAATCGAACGACGAAGGAAGTGATCGAGAGCGAATTTTCTTCCAAGGGTCAATTTCCTGATGCGTTAGCGACCGGGGTAGTCCACCGGTCGCATGGGATTTAATGGCGACCTGAAGAGGGGCAAGACCCTCCTTCGTAAACAACAATAGCAGATGGTGGGTACAGCAGAGTTACCAGCCTGAGGAATCAAGCCGGCACTGGCAATAGCGGGTTAAGACCTGTCAGGATGTTAACCTCTCATACAGGGCGATAGTCTCGCCTGCCGGCGAGACATCCAGCTCCTCCCGCAGCGTTTGCACACATCGCTGGTATACGCGAGCGATCTGGCCGTGGTTACCCAGACCGTGATTGGCCAGCATCAAATGGCGATAGGCGCGCTCCCAGCAATTGTCGGCGTTCAGGATACGGTGGGACAGGTCGATCACCAGCTCATAGCGCCGGCTGTCCACATAAAGTTCCGCCAGCCGGTCGGCCGCGGAGAGAAACATCACGGCCAGCCGCTCGCGCTCCCCCGCTGCCCACGTCTCATATAACGCCTCCGGCAGATAGTCACCCTTGTATAACGCCAACGCTTCCTCTAGGGCTGGTATGGCCCCTATCGGGTCGCGACTGAACGTGACGTTGGCTCGGCCGACGGCATCGGCGAACTGCTCGGAGTCCAGCCACAGATCGGCTCCCGGCCGGATGCTGTAGGCACTGCCGTCACGATAAATGAACGCCGATTCCGATCCCGGATCCCGGTCAGGTTCCAGCACGTGATAGAGCGAATTGAGAGTGACCTTGAAATTACGCCCGGCGGCCGTCGGGTCCATCTCCGGCCAAAGATACTCAAGAATCTGATCCCGATCGAGAGCCGAATGGCGCCAGGTCAACAAAAGTTGAAACAACTGGCGCGCCTTCGCCCTTCGCCAGCTGTTGACAGGGATTGCATTCTCGCCGCGGTAGGCGGCAAAGCCACCGAGCAAATAGGCGCGGACGCGAAACCCGGGATGTAGGGTGACGCGACTCAAACCCAGCGCGCCGAGCAAACGCACCGCATACTCTCCACAATAGTTACGGTCACGGGCCAGGACGAGCAAGGGCGTGAAAATCCGCTCGTCCGGCGGCCCCAGGAATGTCGGCCGGGTGAACAAAAAATCGTAACCGTTCTCCTCACACGCCGCCAGGGCGGTCGGCAGAAGCTGGGCCAGGATATCAGCCTTGCCCTGTCGCCAATGGACAAAGCACAGCCATAAACGCGCCGCGGCCGCGCCGAAGGTATCGCTGCACTCCTGGAAACCGGACAGCGCCCGGCTCAACCATTCCAGCGCCTCCTCATAACGGCCGGCCATCGCCAGACCCGCGCCCATCGCCACGCGAGTCATCGAGGCGACCCATTCGTCACCGGCGGCGCGAGCGATCTCAATGCCTTCCGTCGCCACCTGTATCGCCTGTGGCATGTTCCCAATATAGCCATACACCCGGCACAGGCCCCAGCAAGCCTCCACCATCAGGCGTGGCACGGCCAGTTCGCGACTGATGCGGATGGCATCCTCATACTCCTGCCGTGCGTGATCGTATCGGTCAGGATCATCGAGCAGGGCGATCGCGTGGCCGAGGCGCAGATGGCCGACGGCGATCATGAAGGGGGATTGCAGATCGACCCCGCGCCGCGCCCCGATCCCGGCGTACTGGTGCGCCTTCCGACCCAGTCCAAGTAGCGAATAGACCAGCGACAGCAAAAGGTGCGTCTCCCGGTGAGCGCGGGGCGTAAGCACCGGCTCCAGACGTTCGGCGTCGGCCC
Source organism: Anaerolineae bacterium (assembly GCA_023384355.1). Lineage (GTDB taxonomy): Bacteria > Chloroflexota > Anaerolineae > Promineifilales > Promineifilaceae > Promineifilum. The sequence continues at coordinate 14,551 of JAHDWL010000001.1, read as the reverse complement.
GTTCCTCCAGCTTGCGACGCGCTTCTTCCAGCCGCCCGGTGCGCAGCAGCACGCGATAGAGCAACTGCGAATCCGACGGGCTGGCGTTTCGTAATTCGTCCGCCTGCCTGCGCAGCGATTCAGCCTCTTCGATCTGGCCCGCGTTGAGCTTGTTTTCGGCCAGCAACTCGTAGACGCGGGCGCGCATCTCCGTGCTCTCCAGCCCTTCGCTCAGCCGGATGGATTTCTCGAGCAGTATCTCGGCCTGACTTGGGTCAACGGTGTCGAGATAAACCCGCGCCTGCCCGCGCAACGCCCGACTGACGCCCTCCGTCAGGCCACTCTCGCGCCAGGCGGCTTCCGCCTGCTGATACCAGCCCAACGCCTCCTGGAAGCGGCTGCGCAATCGGGCCAACTCCCCCATATAGAACAGCAAGGAGGGGTACTTCTGGAGCATCTCCGGTGGCAAGCTTCCAAGATACAAGGCCAGGGTATCCAGCCGCCCTGTGGCCAGAAGTTGCACCCCGTAAGCATCCAGCAGCGAGGCCGACCCCTCACGGTCGCTGGCGCGGTACATGTGATAGAACGCCTCATCCAGATTGCCGCGCGCCTTGAAATAGCCGGCGGCCAGCACGTGGCTCTTCAATCGTTGTTCCGGGCTGGTTAGTTGTTCCAGGAAGTTATGAAAGATGTGATGGTAGCGCATGGAACCGTCGCCCAGGTCAACGACGAAAAGGTCGATACGTCGCAGGAAGGCCAGCATGGTCGCGCTGTTGCCGCCGATTTGCAACGCATCGCAAACCTCCGCCGTGATGACGCGCAAGACCGACGTCGCGCGCAGAAAGTCCTGCACATCAGCCGGTTGATCCTCAAATATCTCGGTCGCCAACAGATGGAACAGGGTGTCCAGCGATGCGGTCTGGTTCGACAACAGCTCCTCAACCGAAGCATATGAGCCACCACGCAGGCTTTGCCAGACGAGCTGCAAGGCAATAGCCCAACCTTCCGTGGCCTCGTATAGGAGCGTGATCTCGTCGGCCGTCAATGGGTAGCCGTAGGTCTCAGCGAACAAGGCTGCGATCTCGGACGCAGAAAAAGCCAGCGCCGCGCGGTCGATATGGAGCACCATGCCCTGAGCCTTCCAACGCGGCAGGTTCGGCAAGGATACGGGTTGACGACCCACGAGAATGATATGAAGGTCCGGCGGAGCCAGAGCTATCAACCGGTCGATAAGCCGGGCGATCTCGGTTGCGGATACGGCCAGATGCGCATCATCGAGCACGAGTATGGCCGGTTCCTTGATGGAGTGAATCAGCGCGTTGACCAGCTCATCCAGGACGCGGGCGGCCGGTAGTGGGCTGCTGGCGCCGTCCCATGATTCCAGCAGGGTGATCGGCAGATCGCTGAGAGTTTCAATTCCCTGCCGGGCAGCATGGCTCAGATGAAGCAGGAATACGAGCGGATCGCGATCCTCTTCCATCATCTGGTACCAGATCAGCGGCCGGCCTGTATTGGCCAACACGGCCAGTGACGTTGTTTTGCCGAAACCCGCCCCGGCCTGGACGAGAGTCAGGCGATAGTTCAGCGAGTCAAGGAGCAGTCGTGTCACACGCGGCCGTTCCAGCGTGCGCACACTCAGGCGTGGCGGGATTATTCTCGTGCGGACAACTGTATCAGGGCGGATCATGACGGAAACGTTATTGTACCCACACAGGACAGGAGGGGCACGAAGGGGAGAAACAAAAAGGACACCCCGGCAGGTGTCCCTTGATTCAGCGGAGAGGGTGGGATTCGAACCCACGGTGACCTCACGGCCACAACGCTTTTCGAGAGCGCCCCGATCAACCGCTCCGGCACCTCTCCAAATCAGTCGCCAGTATATCAGTAATCAGCAAAACAGTGTAGGGTCAAATCAGGTTTTGTTCAAATAAGTACGACAATTTTGTTCTCGCTAACCCGCCGAGCGTAGCTGCCGGAAGAACTTCTGCAATAAGGCTCCCGCCTCATCGGCCAACACGCCGGACACAACCTCGACGCGGTGATTGAATTCGGGCTGCCCCAGCACGTCGATGATCGTCCCGTCGGCCCCAAAACGCGTATCTTTCGCGCCGTAGACCAGCCGCGACAATCGCCCCTGAATCATGGCCCCGGCACACATTGGGCATGGCTCCAGCGTACAATAAAGGGTCACGCCGATGAGCCGCCAGTTGTCCAGCTGCGCGGCCGCCTCGCGCAGGGCGATCATCTCCGCGTGGGCGGTAGGGTCCTGATCGCTTTCCTTGCGGTTATAGCCTGCGCCGATGACATCGCCGTTCAGCACAGCCACCGCGCCCACCGGGACCTCGCCCAATTGCAGGGCAATGCCCGCCTGGACCAACGCCAGTCGCATCCATCTCTCGTGTTCTTCCATCGTAATACCTGCTTGCGTGGGCACATTATAGCAAAGCGCGGCGTGATTGACGGTGCAGATCGATACAACCTGAAGCTTTCAGGTTTAATGTGTGCATAGGCCTTGTGTAATCTGGATTGCACCTCCCTGTTGGCGCGCTTGATATTTTGGGCCACATTCTATGTTACAATGTTTTGAGCTTGTTTTTACGCTTCGCACCTGAATATCGCGGGTGAAATATTCGGCGACCGGCAAGCTGAGCCGGTTGCTATATGGGGAATTGTGGAACCATTCAGCTGCAAATTTCGTCCAGATAATTAGACGGGCGTGAGAACCGGTCAGGAGCGATGTATTCCCCCTGACTCGATCTCCAGCCTTATCCTTACGACCGTCCCATGAAAATACAGAGGGTATTCGTATGCAATCTCGCAAGTTCTTTCAAATCCTGATCATCCTGTCACTTCTTCTTCTGACCCTGGCTGCCTGCCGGCGCGGGCGTCAGGAAGCCATGCCGACAGCAGCGCCTACCGCCGCAAGTGAGGCGATTGATTCAACCGAACAACCCACAAATGTGCCGCCTACGGCCAAACCCGAACCGACGGCCGCGCCTGTGTCTGCGCAACCCGTCCCCGTGGAAGCTATCGACTGGCCGCCCCAGGTGATCACCAGCGATCCCCTGCCCGGGCAGGAAGTCACACTCGACACGCCGATCACCCTGCTCTTCGACCAACCGATGGATCAGACGGCTGTGGAAGCGGCGTTTTCAATGGAGCCGGCGGTAGAAGGCGAGTTAAGCTGGCCCACGCCGAACCAGGCCGTCTTCACCCCCTCGGAGCCGCTGGCGCTGGGGCAATCCTACAACGTTCGGGTTGCTGATTCGGCCAGTTCGATCAACGGGCTGACCCTTGAAGAACCTCTCGATTTCGCGTTCCAGGCCGCCGGCCCGCTGCGAGTCACCCAAACGCTCCCTGAAGACGGCGCGCGCAGCGTCCAGGCCGACGCCATCGTCACCGTGGTCTTCGACAAACCGGTCGTCCCACTGGTGAGCTCCGGTGAACAAGCCGGTTTGCCCCAGCCATTGACCTTTGATCCGCCGGTCGAAGGGACCGGCGAGTGGACTTCAACAAGCATCTATCGCTTCATCCCCGATTCGGCCTTCGCCGGGGCGACGACCTATACAGTCTCCGTCGATCCTGAACTGACCGACGTCACAGGCAACCCGATTGAAGACGCGCCAACCTGGCAGTTCACCACGCTCAACCCGGAAGTTGTCACCGTCGAGCCGGAAAACGGAGCGACCGGAGTCAATCCGACAACGCCGATAACCGTCACATTCAACATGCCGATGGACCCCGCCGGCGTTGAAGCGGCCACCAGCCTGGCCGCGACGGACGTGGCGACCATAGCTCTCAACTACCAGTGGCAAGATGAAAATCGCGTCGTCGTCCTGACGCCTTCCGAAATGTTGCCGCTGGAGACGGATTTCACGCTGACCGTGGCCGCTTCGGCTACCTCTGCCAACGGCGCGGCGACCATGCCCAGGGACCACACCAGCAGCTTCTCGACCGTGCCGTTCCCGGCGGTTATCGGGACCACGCCGGCCGACGGCGCGGTAGCCGATGTCTGGCAGCGTGGCATGAGTATTGAGTTCGCCTCCCCCATGGACGACCAGACCATTCAGGATCAGATTATTGTCTCCCCCGATCCGGGAGATTTCGATTACTTTTTCAACGAGTGGGAAGGATCGTACTCCGTCTATCTCGACTTTGAGCTGGCGACGCAACAGGAATATACCGTGACGGTTCCGGCCTCGGCCGCTGATCCATACGGCAACACACTGGGCGAAGATTATACATTCAGCTTCACCAGCGCTGACTATCCGCCGCTTGCTTCCTTTAACCTGCCATACCAGACGGCGCAGCTCAGCACCAGTTTCCCCACTGATGTGGAAGTCATTCACCGCAATGTCAGCATGCTGGATGTGGCTCTCTATGAGGTTCCGGTCGATTCGGAAATCATCTTCGATCCATATCAGATGAACGACCAGATGCCTACCGGCGAGCCGATCTTCCGGACGAGCATCCCTGTTGACATCAATAGTGACTCATTAGGCGTCGAAACGATCCAGCTGGCTAATGGCGGTACGCTTCCTCCTGGCGTCTATGAGTTGCGGGTCAACGCGCCTGAACTCGACACAGACGGGAACTGGTGGCAAAACCGCAAGGTCTTGCTGGTCGTCGCCGATACCAACCTGGTCGTGAAAGAGATGTTCGGCGAGGTTAACGCCTGGGCGACAAACCTGGAAACCGGCGAGCCGGTGAGCGGACTGGCTCTGGCTCTCTATCGACGGGACGGCGAAGCGGCCGGCACTGCCGTGACGGATGCAAGCGGTTTCGCCCGTTTCGACTATGAACCGGGCGGGCCCTACCTTGACGGCGTGCTCGTCGTCAGCGAGGAACCAGGGACGACCGGCTTCGGCATGAGTTCAACCACCTGGACGGGCGATCTCAACCCCTGGCGGATAGGCATCAGCACCGATAGCGGCCCGGAACAGGCCATTTACGCCTACATCTACACCGACCGGCCTATTTATCGTCCCGGCGACACGGTCTACTACAAAGGCATCGTCCGGGACACGAATTTCGGCCGCTACACCCTGCCCGACATTCAGGAACTGGAAATAAGCGTCAACCCGAACTTCTACGTGGGAGAAGGATCATTCAGCGATACCTTCAACGTCACGCTGGATGAGGACGGCGTATTTACCGGCGAGTTTGTCCTGCCGGATGATATGCCATTGGGCACATACTCGTTCAATATTACCGGCGATTACTGGCTGTCCAGCCGCAGTTTCACCGTAGCCGAATATCGCGCGCCGGAATACCTGGTAACGGTGACGCCGAATCAGACTGACTTATTGCGCGGCCAACCGACAAACGTCACTGTGAACGCCACGTATCTGTTCGGCGGTTCGGCTGAGGGTCTGGACGTCCACTGGACAACCTACCAGGCAGAGTACACGCCGGATTTCGAAGGCTATCCCGGCTTCTCCTTCAGCGACTCGGCCGATTTCAATTACGTACCGTTTACCTTCTTTGGCGGAGGCGAATCGGGCGATTTTGTCTCCGACGGCAACACCGTGACCGATAACGCCGGTAATGCGGTCATCCCCATTCCGGCCGATCTGCTTGATGAGGTGGAGGCGGGCAGCCGCGTCATCACCTTTGAAGCGACCGTCAGCGGACTGGGCGAGTTTCCGGTCAGCGGGCGGGCTACGATTAACTACCACGCCGGCGAGGTTTACGCCGGATTACAACCGCAGAACTACATCGTCGACGCCGGCAACGAGATTACGACAGAGGTCGTGACGGTCGACTGGTCGGGCAAACCTGTCGCCAACCAGAACGTCGAAGTCGTCTACTACCTGAGAGATTGGGAAAGCGAGCGCGTCGTCGATTACGGCATGTGCACCACACGCTGGACGCCGGTTGATACTGAGGTCGGCCGCGAGACTGTGACGACCGACGCTGACGGCGAAGCTGTCTCGTCATTCGTCCCCGAATCGGGTGGCACTTATATCGCCGTGGCAACCGTCACCGACAGCGGCGGGCGTGAATCGATGAGCAGCGTTTCCTTCTGGTCCGTTGACGAGTCCTTTGCCGGTTGGCGCACCGACCCCAACCAGCGCACAATGGATTTGAAGCCGGACAAGACTGAATATCACGCCGGCGAGACGGCCCGAATCCTCGTGCAATCTCCGTTTGCCCAACCGGTTAACGCCTGGCTCGTGATCGAGCGCGGCAACATAATCGACCAGCAGGTCGTCACAGTGAACGGCAGTCAGATACTGGAGATCCCGATCACCGCGGATTATGCACCGAACGTTCACGTCACTGTCGCCGCCGTCAAACCGGTCAATCGGGATGACCCTGACTTCCCTTACGCCGATATTCGCGTCGGCTTCGTTGAGCTGGTTGTGCCGCCTGACCAGTTCGATCTCAACGTCACCATCACACCCGGAGCGCTGGAATACGCGCCGGGCGATACCGCCACCTTTGATGTCGTTGTGACCGATCAGGCCGGAAATCCTGTTCAAAGCGAGGTATCGCTGGCGCTCGTCGATCTGGCCGTGCTCCTGCTGAAGGAAGACAACGCGCCCCACATTCTCGACGCATTCTATGCTCCCCAACCGATGCGCAGTACCATGGGCTCAGGCTTGCTCGTAACCGGAGAGGGTATGGCGATCGAGGAGCCGCTGCCCGGCGGTGGTTTGGGCGGTGGCGGTGGCGGCGAAGCGGCGCTCGACTCCATGCGCCTTGAAGGTGAGGATGATAATGTTCGCCGCGACTTCAAGGATACCGCCTATTGGGAAGCGAAGGTGATTACAGACAAGAACGGCCGCGTCTCGGTCGAAGTACCGCTGCCGGACAACGTGACGACCTGGCGCATGCACAGCAAGGCCGCCACCACTGACACCCGCGTCGGACAAAACAGCGCCGACATCCTGGCCCGCCTGCCGCTCATCATCAGGCCGGTGACGCCGCGCTTCTTTACCGTCGGCGACACGCTCTCGCTGGGCGCAAACGTCAACAACAATACGGATGCCGCTGTCGAAGCGACAGTCAGCCTGGAAGCGTCGGGGGTGACGATCAACGGCGATGTGGAGCAGGTGATCAACATCCCGGCCAACAGCCGCGTATTGGTCACCTGGCCCGTGAGTGTCGATGACGTACCATGGGCCGACCTTACCTTCCGTGTGGAAGGTGATGGCCTGAGCGATGCCAGCAAACCGACGATGGGCGTTGGTGATGACGCATTGCTGCCCGTTTATCGCTACGACGGCCGCGACTTCGTGGCTACCGCCGGCGAACTGGATGGTGCCGGCAGGCGCGTCGAGGCGCTCGTACTCCCGCAAGGCGTAGACACCCGACAGGGTGAGGTGCTCGTCAGGCTCCAGCCCTCCCTGGCCGCGGCGATAATCGAGTCGTTCGATATCATCAATGACCCCGGCTATCCCTTCATGGAGTGCGCCGGCTCGCTGTCCGATCGACTCCTGCACAACACGTCGGTGGAGAAAGCCCTGCGCGATCTGGCCGTCGAGAACGAAAGTCTGTCAACTCAGCTGGCCGCCCTGAATCCGTCCGACGCCACGAAGTTGGCCAATCTGCAGATGGGCAAAGGTGGCTGGGGTTGGTGCTTCAGCAATGAGGCCGATCCGTGGATCAGCGCCCAATCGCTGCTGGCCCTAATCCGCGCCGACAACCTTGGATATGACGTCGACCCTGCCGTCATAGAGCGAGGGATCGGCTATCTTGAGGATCAGCTGCAGGCCGTCAACCTCATTGGCGACGCCAGCGAAGCCAATCGTCAGGCGTTCTTCCTCTACGTCCTGGCTGAAGCAGGCGCAGATGTGAAGGAAGACGCCGATGAGTTGGTGAGTGAACATCGGGCGTTGATGGACCCATATGCCAAGGCCTTGTTGGCTTTAGCCTATGAATCAGCGGGCTCTCCGGGCGAAAACCAGACAGCGTTGCTGAACGACCTCAACGACGAGGTCATCATGAGCGCGACGGGAGCGCACTGGGAAGACGCCGAACAGGACTTCCTGAATCTTAGCAGCAACATTCGCGGAACAGCCATGGTCATCGACGCCCTGTCACTATTGCAACCAGACAGCCCACAACTGCCGCCGGCTGTGCGCTGGCTCATGGTCGCCCGCGAGGCCGAGACCTGGTCGACGCTGCACACGACCGCCTGGGCTGTGACCGGACTGAGTGACTGGATGGTCGCTTCCGGCGAACTGGAACCGGACTATGCCTATGATCTGCTGGTGAATCTGCAATCCCGCGTGGCCGGCAGCTTCACATCAGCTGAACCGACCGCATCCGAAACGGTGGAGATACCGGTCGGCGAATTGTTGACCGGCGATACGAATTTCTTCGATTTCCAGCGAGGCGAAGGCAGCGGCCGGCTTTACTACACGTTACGACTGAACAGCGCTATCGCTGTTGATCAGCTGGACCCGATCAACCGTGGTTTCACGGTAGAACGACGTTACTTCGATGCGGCCTGTGACCCTGAAGTTCAGACCTGCGAGCCGATCGACAGCATCGCCGCCGGCCAAAGGGTTCGCGTCGAGTTGACCGTCGTTGTGTCGAATGATCGCGTCTTCGTCGTGGTCGAGGACCCGATACCTGCGGGCACAGATGCCATCGACCCGAATCTGCTCACCAGCGAGACGGGCCGCGGCGGCAGCATTGTGCCACAGGAAGGTGACTTCGCCCACGGATACTGGGGCTGGTGGTACTTCGACCATATCCAGTATCGTGACGAGAAGGTTGTCTTTCTGAGCCAATTCCTGCCGGCCGGGACGTATCAATACTCCTACTACCTGCAGCCGAACATCCCCGGCACCTATCAGGTGATGCCGGCGACGGCGCGCGAAGATTACTTCCCCGAGGTCTTTGGTCGCTCGGAAGGCGCGATCTTCACTATCACTGAATAACCTGAAACCCGATCAACTTAAAAAAGCCACGATGGTGGAGATGTCCGTCATCGTGGCTTTTTGCTTGCAGCGTGGCACGATTTTCGATACTCGGCCTGCACATAACATTGAACCCATTTCAAAACTTCTGATAAACTAGAGCGCAAGCATGATGACCCGGCTGCGCCCTACCCTGCTCCTCACATTCCTGATCCTGGCCACACTCGGGCTATTGGCCGCTTGCCGGGGCAATGAACCTTCTCAATTTGGTGTGGATGAGCAAGCAAAGGCTACGTGTTCTGATGAATGCGCCACACGCGGTCAGTGCGGTACACTGGATAAAGATACACGAGTGGTACTGGCCATGGAAGGCGGCCCGGCCGTCTCTCTCCAGGATCGATTTTTCATCGATGGCACACTTGTCACCGTGATCGAGCTAAGCCAGCGTGAACTCATCGCCGCGCGTGACGGTGTGCCGCAATCGCTGCCGGCCACGCCTTTCCCCCATACTTTCTACCGCGTTACTGGCGAGGGGAAGACTGCGTGGGTTTCCGAGTGGTGTCTGGCGCGACCGTAATCAATCGGCGGATAGGGGCGAGAGGGTGAGGGATCTGTTGGAAAATCCGGCACAGCCATAACTCCTGGTGAGCGGAAACCAACTGTTATCATCAACATAATGAACGGCGAAGATCGACAGATACTTGAAGAACTATTGGCCGCCAAAACCCGGCACGAGCCGGTCGCGCTGGCGGTCATCATCCGCGACCAGGGATCGGTGCCACGTCATGCCGGGGCCAAGATGCTCATCTACGGGGACGGCCGCACCCTCGGCTCCATCGGCGGCGGCGAGATGGAATCACGAGCCGCCATCGCAGCCCGCGAGGCGCTCGTCGACGGCAAACCGCGGATCGTGCCGTATTCCCTCGTGGACCCGCAGCGCGGCGATCCCGGCGTTTGCGGCGGCAGTGTCGATATCTACGTCGAGCCACACCCCGCCCCCTACACACTACTCATTCTGGGCTGTGGTCATGTGGGCCGCGCCCTGGCGCCGCTCGGCAAATGGCTCGGGTTCCGTGTCGTCGCCTGGGATGACCGCCCCGAATTGGCAACTCCCGAGATCATGCCCGATGCCGACGTGCTGCTGACCGGAATGCCGGAGGAGCTTTTCGCTGCCCACTCTATCGACCAGCGTACCTACATGGCCTTTGTCACCCGCAATGTGGGCGTCGATCGGCGCTTGTTGCCGCTGGTACTCGATTCACCGGCCGCCTACATCGGAGCGATGGGCAGTCGCCGCCGATGGGAGGAAACAAAGCGGCTTCTGGTGGAGGACGGCATCCCGCGCGAGAAGCTCGATCGGGTGACATCGCCCATCGGGCTGGAACTCAACGCCGAATCTCCAAATGAGATCGCCGTCAGCATCATGGCCCAGATTATCATGATCCAGCGCGGTGGGAACGGCCGGTCAATGGCATTACCCCAACGGCAGATCGACATGTGAATGAACCCGCCGGCATATGGCCGGCCCAACAACCAGAAGTATGTATTATGTTTAGCCACCAAGCCCCCCTTAACCTCGAACGATATGAAATTCCGGCCGACCTGCAATCCGCGCTCGCCTTGCTGGCGCAGCACGGTTCGTCTGCGCGCGTCATCGCCGGCGGCAGCGACCTGCTGCTGGAATTGGAGCGCGGTCAACGCAAAGGCATCAAAGTTCTCATCGATGTCACCCGACTTCCCGGCCTCAACGAAATAACTACCGACGCCGATAACCTCATCCACATCGGCGCATTGGTAACTCACAACCAGATCGTCGCCTCCGAGTTAATCGTCTCCCACGCCTTGCCGCTGGCCCAGGCCTGCTTCGAAATCGCCTCGCCCCAGTTGCGCAACCGGGGCACCGTGGCCGGAAACCTGATCACGGCCAGTCCGGCCAACGATACCATCTCGGCCCTGCGGGCGCTCGACGCGCAAGTTATACTGGCGTCGGCGCGCGGCTGGCGCATGGTCGCACTGAAGGATTTCTATACCGGTGTGCGCAAGACAGTGATGGCCCCGGACGAGATGCTGGTAGAGATCGTAGTCACTCCCATGCCGGAGACGGCACGCGGCATCTTCGTCAAGCTTGGTTTACGCCGGGCGCAAGCCATCTCCACCGCCCATCTCGCGGCGGTCATCGATTTGGCCTCTGATGGAACCGTGACAAGTACCCGCATCACGCTGGGCAGCGTCGCGCCGACGATCATCAATGCTGACGCAGCCGAATCCTGGCTGACCGGCAAGGAACTCACAGATGACGTGATCACTGTCGCCGCCGGACTTGCAGCGTCGGCCGCCCGGCCAATCGACGACATTCGCGGCCCGGCTGTCTATCGGACGGAGATGATCGAGGTGATGGTACGGCGCGCCCTGGTGGCCCTGCGCGACGGCCGCGAACGCGATAATTGGCCTCGCGTGCCGATCATGCTCCAGGGAACGACCCACGGGATATTCCCCACCGGGCAGCAATACGCCGCCGGCTTCGATCCCGACACGCCGATCGAGAGCACGGTCAACGGCCGTCCGGTCAGCGCGCCGGGCATGGAGAAAACGTTGCTGCGCTGGCTGCGCGAGGAAGGACTGCTGACAGGTACCAAGGAAGGCTGCGCCGAGGGCGAATGCGGCGCGTGCACGGTCCACCTTGACGGCATGGCCGTCATGGCTTGCCTCGTCCCGGCCGCGCGCGCCCACGGCGCGGAGATCGTCACTGTCGAAGGCCTGGCGATCGACGGCCATTTGCATCCGATCCAACAGGCATTCATCAAGACCGGCGCTGTACAATGCGGCTATTGCACTCCCGGCTTCCTGATGTCCGGAGCCAAACTGCTTGAAGAGCAACCCTCGCCCGACCACAGCCAAATCGAGCAGGCTTTTTCCGGCAATCTGTGCCGCTGTACGGGTTATTACAAGATCATCGAGGCTGTGCACGAAGCGGCCGAGAAGAGTTGATCAAAGGGGCAACTGATAGTTTCAATGGAGTCCTTGTCCAATTGAACCATAGATATTTCTGGTGGGACGACCTCAATATTGAACATATCGCTGATCATGGGGTCGAGCCTTATGAAGCCGAAGAAGTTATGGACAACAAGCCGCTCATTTTGCGTGCGGGTAAAGATAAATATCTTGCGTATGGACAAACCGACACAGGACGATATCTACTTGTTGTCTTTGCCCTGAAGGAGAACGATAGACTACGTGTCATAACAGCGCGAGATATGACGCAGACTGAGAAAGGCAGACTTCGCGACAGGAAGAGGTAGCGATGAAACAAAAAAATAAGCTTCCAGAATTCGCGGACGAAAACGAATTGGCCCAATGGGTAGAAACGCACGATACATCCGATTTTATGGATGAGCTGGATGAGGTGAATGACGAACTAAGTGTCATAAAAACCAGATTTAGCACCAAACCACTAGACGTACGCCTACGAACTGAGCATTTAGAGGCAATTGAAGAATTGGCCTTCAGACGTGGCATGCCATATCAAACCCTGATCCAACGATGGTTGTTGGAAAAATTAAGTCAGGAAGCTCCTGATTTGATGCCCAAATAAGGATCCCTATGACCGACCAGATTTTACGCTCGCGCGTGACCGAACGCGTTGACGCCCATAGCAAAGTCACCGGCGAAGCTGACTATTCCGGCGACCTGACCCCGCCCGATTTGCTTTTCGGCCGCGTACTGTTCAGCGGCCAGCCCCACGCCCGCATGGTATCGATGGACACCCACGCGGCCGAAGCCTTGCCCGGCGTCGTCGCCGTGCTGACGGCCAGGGATGTGCCCGTCAACGAATACGGCCTCGGCGTGAACGACCAGCCTGTATTGGTTGGCCTCGGCAGCGACAAGCCCTATTCTGACATCAGCCTGTGGGAGGGCGATCACGTGGCGATAGTCATCGCCGAAAGCGAAGATATCGCGGCCCGCGCCTGTGGGCTGATTCAAATCGAGTGGGAGCAACGCCCAATCATCACCGACGTGCACGAAGCGATGAAGGACGAGCTTGTGCTCCACCCCTGGCACGGCAGCAACATCCTCAAACACTACAAGATCCGCAAGGGGGACATGGCCGCCGGCTGGGAAGAGGCCGAGGTGGTCGTCGAGGGAAGCTACTACTTGCCCCACCAGGAGCATGCATATCTGCAACCGGAAGCGGGCGTCGGCTATATCGACAAGCAGGGGCGCATCACGGTGGAGATAGCCGGACAGTGGGCGCATAAAGACCAGCAACAGGTGGCCCACGCGCTGGGTTTACCAGTCGATCAGGTGCGCATCATTTACCCGGCTATCGGCGGCGCATTCGGCGGCCGCGAGGATATGTCGTTGCAGATCGTTCTCGGCCTGGCGGCGATGCGATTGCGGGACCGCGGCATCAACCGGCCGGTGCGCATCATCTGGTCGCGCGAGGAAAGCATCATCGGCCACCACAAGCGTCACCAGGGATGGGTAAAAACAAAATGGGGCGCGACACGCGACGGCAAACTAACCGCCGTCGAGGCTGAGCTTATACTTGACAGCGGGTCATACGCCTATACCAGTCCAAAAGTGCTGGGCAACGCCAACCTGATGGTCACCGGCCCCTATGTGATCCCCAACGCCCATGTCGACAGCTACGCCGTGACGACCAACAATATCCCCGGTGGCGCATTCCGCGGCTTTGGCGGGCCACAAGGCACGTTCGCGGCCGAATGCCAGATGAACAAACTGGCCGAGGCGCTGGGCATGGACCCGGTGGAATTTCGTCTGAAGAACGTGCTCCGTGAAGGCGACTTGCTGACGACCCAGACCCCCATCCTGCCCGGCGTGAGCATGGCCGAGGTAGTGGAGGCGGCCGCTGCCGCAGCGGATTGGGGATCGAGCAACTGGCATAGTGGTGCGGGGGCTGTCACGTCGCCCGCCGAACGTCGCCTGGCCTCTCCTTTCCAGAGCTTGCCCCCCAACCCGGCCAGCATCCGCCGCGGGCATGGGGTCGCCTGCGCCTTCAAGAATGTCGGCTTCTCCTTTGGCGCCCCGGAAAAATGCGAGGCGATCATCGAGCTGCATGGCGGCAAGGAAATCGAGCGGGTTGTTCTGCGCCATGCCGGGGCAGAAGTCGGCCAAGGGTCGCATACCGCCTTCAAGCAGATGGCTGCCGCGGCCGTCGGGGTCCCCGTGGAGCGGGTGGAACTGGTGATGTCGGACACAGCCAGCAGCGGCGATTCCGGCTCTGTGTCCGCCTCGCGCATGACCTTCATGGCCGGTAACTCAATCAAACAGGCAGCCGAGGAAGCGCTGGCGAAATGGACCGATGAAGATCGGCCGTCAATTGCTCATGCCATCTACCGCCCACCGCCGACCCAACCCTACGACCCGGAGACCGGCTACACCATGCCCAACTTCAGCTACGGTTACGTGGCCGAGGTGGTCGATCTGGCGGTCGATATTGAGACCGGATTCATCCATATTGAGCGTGTGGTGTGCGCCGACGACGTTGGCAAGGTGATCAACCGCACCAACGTCGAGGGACAGGTCGAAGGCGCGGTGGTGCAGGCCTTCGGTTACGCGCTGATGGAAAAACTGGTGTTACGTGACGGCCGCGTGACCAATCCATTCCTGAGCCAATACCTCATCCCCGGCATCAAGGATATCCCTGAGCGGGTCGATTCGGTACTCGTGGAAATTCC
>JAHDWL010000082.1 GCA_023384355.1 Anaerolineae bacterium | reverse complement strand
CCGCTGCCTGACCTCTACACCTTCAACCACTGGGCCGACTACTGAAAAACCCTGATCAAGTTGGGGCGGGAAGTGGTAACACGGAGGCCCAATTTGGCCTGATTCATTAGTACAGCGGAAACACGCGGCGCGCTATAATTCCGCCATGCGAGAAGAGCCGATTGCCGTCGACGCCGCCATTATCATCTCGGCCAATGCTGAATGGCGGCCGGTGCGCGCCCGCTATCCCGACGCCGTGATCATCCCGACGCCCTATGGCGAATCGTTCATCGCGTCAATCGAGCCGCCTGTTGCCGATCGGCCGCCCTGGACGGTTCTGTTCTTCCATGGTGGGTGGGGCAAGATTGACGCCGCCGCCTCCACGCAGTACATCATCGACCACCGGCGGCCGCCGCTGCTCATCAATCTGGGCACGTGCGGCGGGTTCCGCGGGGACGTCGCCGCCGGGGAGGTGTTGTTGGTCGATTTCACGCTGGTCTACGACATCCTGGAGCAGATGGGCGACCCCGATGAGGCGCTGGCCCACTACGCGACGGAGATCGACCTGTCGTGGCTGCGGGAGCCGCTGCCGCTGCCCACGCGCCGGGAGATGCTCATATCGGCCGACCGCGATATCGTCGCCGCGGAAGTCGACGGCCTGCGCGATCGCTTTGGGGCCATCGCCGCCGACTGGGAGAGCGGGGCCATCGCCCATGTGGCCGCGCGCAACGGCACGCGCTGCCTGATCCTGCGCGCTGTGACCGACCTTGTGGATTTCCGGGAGGGCGAGGCCTATGGCCGGCCCGACCTGTTCATCACGCGGACGGCCGACGTCATGGCCCGGTTGCTGGATTCGTTGCCCGGCTGGCTGGCGGCCGCGGGGGATCAGTAGGTCAGTAGGTTAGTAGGTCAGTGGGTCAGTGGGTCAGTAGGTCAGTGCGCGGGCCTGAATACTGACCTACTGAATACTGACCCACTGACAAGCGAGAGGACGACAATCTCAAGGACAAATGCGATGGACATCCGACTTGAATTACTTCTGGCACTACGATTGGTATTGGCCGCGGCGTTGGGGGCGATCATCGGCTTTGAGCGGGAATTGCGCGGCCGCAGCGCCGGGTTGCGCACGTTTGCCGCCGTCTCGCTCGGCTCCTGCCTGTTTTCCATCATCTCCTACATCGTCGTGCCGGAGGGCAACGAGACGACGCGCGTGGCCGCGCAGGTGGTCACCGGCGTCGGCTTTCTGGGCGCGGGCGTCATCCTCCACGGCCAGGGGCACGTCAGCGGTCTGACGACCGCGGCCACGCTCTGGGCGACGGCGGCCGTGGGCATGGCCGTCGGTTTCGGCTACTACTTCCTGGCCGCAATTGCGACCTTGCTGCTGGTCTTTCTGCTCCTGCTGCGCTTCGTCCCCGGCCTGGATCGCCCTACGAATGACGGACAGGGTTAGTGGGGCAGTGTTCAGTAGGGCAGTATTCAGTATTCAGTAGGTCAGTGTTCAGTCCCGCGCACTGACCCACTGATCAGTATTCAGTATTCAGTAGGTCAGTATTCAGTCTCGCGAACTGACCTACTGACCCACTGACCTGCTGAATACAGCCCCCTTTCACCCTTTCTCCCTTTCCCCCTTTCCCAACCCTACCCTTCCAGCAGCTCCAGGGCCCGCAGGAGTTGCAGGTCGTCGGTCTGGCGCAACGATTCGGCCGACAGATCGCGGGCCGTGTCCGGCACGACGAGGCGCACCTGGCCGGTCAGCTCAACGGCCTCATCGGGTACGACGCCCTGCCGCCAGATGACGCGGCCGTCCGGCGTCAGCCATTGCTCCGTGGCCAACAGGATGGCCGAGCCGTCGGACAGCGGGAACTCGTTGAGCACCGTGCCCGTGCCGAAAGTCGTCTCGCCCACCAGCGTGGCGCGGCCGGCGTCCTGCAGCGCGCCGGAGACGATCTCGCTGGCGCTGGCGCTGCCTTCGTTGATGAGCACCACCACCGGCAGCGTCGTCGGCGTCGCATCGTCGGGCACGCGCTCTTCCTTCACATCGCCCTGGGCGTCCTGGCGCAACACCACAACGCTATCGGCGGGCAGGAATTGCCCGGCCACCTTCACCGCCTCGTCCAGCAGGCCGCCGGGGTTGTTGCGCAGGTCGAAGATGATCCCTGTCGCTCCTTCGGCTTCGGCCGCGGCAATGGCCGCCTGCAGGTCCTTGCCCACATCCTTGCTGAAACCCGCTATACGAATTTGAGCCACCGTAGTGCCCGGCAGCATCGTCCAGGTGACGTTTTCCAACTCGATGCGCGCCCGTTTGATGGTCATCGTCACGTTTTCGCTCGTCTCCGGGTTGAAGAAGGTGATGGTCACCTCTGTGCCGGCGGGGCCGAGAATTCGGTCGACCACCTCCTGCAGCGTCTTGCCGGACATATCTTCGCCGTCGACCTCCAGGACGATAAACCCCGGCTGAACGCCAGCGGCCTGCGCCGGTGAGTTGTCGATGGGGCTGACGACGGTGGTGAAGCCGTTGCGCATTTCCACATACGCGCCGATGCCCTCGAACTCGCCGGCGGTGTAGTTGTGCTGCTCCTCCACCATGGCAGGAGTCATGAAGCGGCTGTGGCCGGTGTCGCCGAGGATTTCGACCATGCCCGCCAGCGCGCCGTTTTGCAGCACGTCGGTGGTGGCCGCCTCCTGGTCGACGAAATTGTTCTGGATGACGCCGCGCGCCTCCTCGAGCAGGGTCTCATTCAGCCCCTCGCCGTCCCCGCGGCTGAAAAGGCTTGTGCCGCGCACCACCATCTGGTCGAACATGATCCCGCTGATGAAAAACATGACCAGCAGGATCGCCAAAAGAGCGCCCTTCAGCATCGCCGAAGTGCGCTCGCGTGAATCAAAGGATGTAGGTTCTTGCATCAGCTGGAGCACCTTTTTGGAATCAACAACAAAGTCCGGGGCGGGCAAGGCGATAAACAAAGGGTCAGTCAACAGGCAAAAGGAGTTTGGATAGGTAACCCCGCCCCGGTCTTTGTTTACGTACAACATCAGGATACACCATGGTTTACCCCGGTGTCCTTAAGGATAGATGGGTTGAGCCTTATGGGAAGCTTAAGAGAATGACGGGTGACGAGTGTCGAACGATGAGCGTCGGCAACCCGTCACTCGATTCCCAGCGAGAACATGCTCTCCAGGTCGTGGCGGGAGAAGGCACGGAAGGCGATGAGGGTCTCCGAATAGGTGATCCCGTCGACCTTGAGCATATGTTCCGTCACCAGCTCGGCCAGGGCGTCGTTGTCCCGCGTGCGCATGATGGCGACCAGGTCATAGCGGCCGCCGACGGAGTAGACCTCGGCCACGCCGTCGATGGCCGCCAGCGCCTGCGCCACCTCGTTAACCCGCCCGCGGGTGACGCGGAGTAAAACAATTGAATTAACCATTTGTCATGTTCCTCGATCAATACAAGTCCGGCACAAACGTCTGCTGGTCAATCGGCGGCCGGATGTAGCCGCCGGCCACCTTGCGCGGCGGCAATGCCAACGGCGGCGGCAGGATATCCTCATATGGAATCTGACTCAGGATGTGGCTGATGCAGTTGAGCCGGGCGCGTTTCTTGTCGTCGGCGTTCACTACAAACCACGGCGATTGTTTCGTGTCGGTGAAATCGAACATTCTGTCCTTGGCCTGCGAATATTCCACCCACATATCGCGTGATCTCATGTCCATCTCGCTCAGCTTCCAGCGCCGCTTGGGGTCGGCCGCGCGTTGCTGGAACCGCCGCTCCTGCTCCTCGTCGCTGACCGAGAACCAGTATTTGAGCAGGATCATTCCCGAACGCATCAGCATCCGCTCGAACTGCGGGCAAGACGCCAGAAACTCGCGATATTCGTCCTCAGTACAGAAGCCGTGGACATATTCGGTGACGGCGCGCGTGTACCAGCTCCGGTCAAACAGACACACCTCGCCCCTCGACGGCAGCTGCGCCACCCAGCGCTGAAAATACCACGAGTTTTTCTCGCGGTCGCTGGGGATGCCGAGGGCGACGACGCGAATGACGCGGGGGTTGGTGGTCTCGATGATACGCTTGATGACACCGCCCTTGCCGGCCGCGTCGCGCCCCTCAAAGAGGATGCACACCTGCAACCCCTTGGCCTTCACCCAGTACTGGAGCTTGACCAGTTCCTCCTGGAGCCTCAGTATTTCCTTTTCATAAAATACGCTCTTGAGCTTGCCGTTTTTGGTATAGCGGGGATCGGTCGCGCCGGCAGTTTCATCGCTCGTCGCAGCCCATTCCCCGTCCGGCACGACTGAAGTACGGGCGGTGTCCGTTCCGGTCGCCGGGGTGTTCTTTCCGTCAATCTCAACCGCGGACGTTTCCGCGCTTTCCACTGGTGAGTCCTTTGCCTTCGCCTTGTTCCTTCCGCCTTTTTTGCCCATGGCGCGCCTCCCTGTCCAGTAATGTGGACTGTTTTACCCGATTCGCGCGGGAAATGCCATGTGGGAAACGGCTTGATGGGTGGAGTTTTGTGTCCAGGAGGTCAGTTTTCAGTAGGTCAGTAGGTCAGTAGGTCAGTAGGTCAGTAGGTCAGTAGGTCAGTAGGTCAGTGTTCAGTATGTCAATGCGGGACTGAATACTGATCCACTGAATACTGACCCACTGAACACTGTCCCACTCACACCCAGCACCTCGCCAAATCAACCACAAATTTATTGACGCCCCCCGCCCTTCGACCTATAATCACGGCTTGCGTCTGGTGACAGGTGGGACCCTTCTCACAATCGACCCACCGGCCGAAAGACGGAGAACGAAGTGAACGAAAAAGCTGAACCCGGCGGTAGTCATAGACAGATGCCGCCCCTGTCAACCGAATAACTAGCCCCCTGGTTGGCAGACCACCGTTCCGCCTCCGGGAGGCCAAGTACCCTGGAGGTGTCCCATGCTGTACACAGACCTGGAAGAAATCCTGGGCAAGGTACGCGCCTCGCTCGAGGCCGACGATCTCGCCGGCGCGGTTGCCGCCATCGAGGCCCTTCGCGGCCCCGATCAGGCTGACCTGTTCAACGAGCTGGACGA
Source organism: Anaerolineae bacterium (assembly GCA_023384355.1). Taxonomy (GTDB): domain Bacteria; phylum Chloroflexota; class Anaerolineae; order Promineifilales; family Promineifilaceae; genus Promineifilum. Next base: position 4,820 of record JAHDWL010000082.1, on the reverse strand, counting down.
CGAAACACAGGCCGCCCTCCTGCCGCGGCTCGACCCGGAGGACTCGGCCGACATTCTGGAAGAGCTTGAAGATGAAGACGCCGCCCGCCTCGTCACTGCCCTCAGCCCCGACGAAGCAACGCGCATCATCGACGAGATGGAGCCGGATGAGGTAGTCGACTTGCTCTCCGAGCTGGAGCCGGTTCATCAAGAGAAATTCCTCGCCCAACTGGAAGATGAGGCCGAACTGCGGCCGCTGCTGCTGCACCCGGAAGATACAGCCGGCGGTCTGATGACCAGCGAATACCTGGCCCTCGGCCGGCGCATGACCGCCGCTGAGGCGGTTGCCGCGTTGCACACCTGGAAGCCGGACGTCGAGGATGTTGACGAAGTCTACACCATCGACCGCCACGGTCGCCTCACCGGCGCGATCACCATGCGCCGCCTGATGACGGCCGCTCCTGATGAGATACTCATCGATATCGCCGACCCGGAAGTGGTGTCGATCGTCGCCGGGGCAGACCAGGAAGAGGCCGCGCGCGTCATGGCCCGCTATGACATTGACTCGCTGCCTGTCGTCGACGACGAAGGCCGGCTGTTGGGCATCATCACCATCGACGACGTGATCGACGTCATCGAGGCCGAGACGACCGAAGACTTCCAGCGCTTCGGTGGCGGCGAGCCGCTGGACCGCCCCTACCTGGATTCAGGCGTCCTTGCCGTCGTTCGCAAACGCATCGGCTGGCTGTTGCTGCTGTTCCTGACAGAGAGCCTGACCGGCAGCGTGTTGCGTCACTTCGAGGAGGAGATGGCGGCGGTGGTTTCGCTGGCCTTCTTCATCCCCCTGCTCATCGGCACGGGCGGCAACGCCGGCTCGCAGACCACCAGTACCATCATCCGCGCCCTGGCCGTGGAAGACCTGGCCCGGCGCGGGCTGTGGCGACCGTTGCTACACGAATTGGGCGTCGGTCTGGTGCTGGGCGGGCTGATGGGCATTACGGCGTATGCCCGGGCGCTGCTTTGGGGCACGGGTACGCCGGTGGCCCTGACGGTGGCCGTCGCCATCTTCGCCATCGTCGTCTGGGCCAACGTGCTGGGGTCGGTGCTGCCCATCATGGCCCACCGGCTGAAGATTGACCCGACGGTCGTCTCCGGCCCGGCCATGAGCACCCTCGTCGACGCGACCGGCCTGTTTATCTATTTCACCGTGGCCGGGCTGATCCTGGCCTTCTGACGAGCCCGCGATTTATCCCCGCAAGAGGGAACCGGATCATCCGCGGGCGCGACTGAGTCTGCACTCGGCCGCGCCCGCGGGTCATTCGTTGGCTCCCGGTTCGATCGTCCCCCGCCGCCGATAGCGTGAAGGCCGCGCCACCTCTGCCCCACTCAGGGCGTGGGCGTTGAAGCCGGCGGCCGATCGCGAAACAAGGCCGGCAGGAAGCTGAAAGCATCCAGCGTCACCGGAGGGAGCGTCGCCGTGGCCGTCGCCGTGGCCGTCGGCGTAGCCGTGGGGTGGAGTGTTCCCGTGGCGGTGACTGTCGGGGTCGCTGTCGTCGTCGGCGTGGCCGTGGGGTGGAGCGTGCCCGTGGCGGTGGCTGTCGCGGTCGATGTGGCCACCGGCGTCGGCGTCGGCAGCGGCTCACCGGCCATCAGACTGTCCAGCAAGGCGTCCATCTCGGCCCGGGCGGCGGCGTAGTCGGGGTCGTCGACGACGTTGGTCATCTGGTAGGGGTCGGCGACCATGTCGTAAAGTTCCACATCGCCGTTTAGATATTCGGCGTACATGTAGCCGGTCGTATGCACGGCAAAGAACCGGGCTGTCTGGTCGCCGCCGTGACGCTCCAGCAACACCCCTTCGGGCCACACGGTGTCGGGATCGGTCAGCAGGGAGACGAAGCTGCGGCCGTCGGCCTCGCGGCCGGTAATGGTGGCCCCGGCAAGCTCAACGATAGTCGGCGCGAGATCGACATTCGACACCAGCCGCGACTCGACCCGGTTGGGGCCGCCGCCGGGCATGCGAACGAATAACGGGAACTGGCTGCACTCCACATAGGGGCAGTTCTTGTAGATCCAGCGGTGGGAACCCCAGGAAAAGCCCTGATCGGCCAGGAATATGACGACGGTGTTATCCATTTCGCCCATGTCTTCCAGCTTGTTCATGATGGCCAGCACGCCGTCATCAATGGCCAGCAATTCGCGCTGGCTGTTGGCCCGCTCCTTGTCCCACGCGCGGATGTCTTCTTCGGTCAACAGCGGCAGACGACGCACCCAGAGGGGTTTGTCACTGACATCCTCCTCATTGAAGTTCGGCCGCCGCGGCGGGATGTAGACATCGATGTCCTGGTAGCGCTCCGGCGGTTTGGCCGTGTGGTGCGGCGCGGTATAGGCCAGATAGAGGAAAAACGGCGCGCCGGCCGGCGCGTCGTCCAGAAATTCCAGAGCGCTCGCGGTCTGGTCATCCACCGGTTCGTGGTTGTAGTTGAAGACATCCCAGCCCGGCGGGACGTAGTTATTGTCCAGGTCCCAGGGGAAGCCGATGAGGTATTTGCCGAACAGCCCGGTGTAGTAGCCGGCGTTGTCCAGCCAGACGGGCAGCGTCGAGGAGTCGTCAAGGTTCTTGCCGCGGCCGTTGGCCGTCACGCCGTGGTGCTGGCTGTATTGGCCGGTCAGGAAAGAGGTCCGTGACGGGCAACACTTGGCATCATTGGCAAAGGCGCCGGTGAAGTTAATCCAGCCGCCGCCGATGTAGGACAACAGGTGACGCATCACCGGCAGACTGTCGATGTCCTGGTCGTCGGTCATGATGACGACGATGTTGGGCTTCGCCGGCACGCCGGCCGCCCTTGCGCCGCCCCCGGCAATGATTGCCGTGCCCGCCATCAGCCCGATCAGGCCGGCAAGTATCAAATAAAAACGCCTGGTACTTCGCATGACGCACCCCCATCAATGAACATGTGACATGGATAACGCTCCGGGCTGAACCAACTCGGCCCGGAGCGATGCGAGGGGTATTTTATCTGGACGCCCCGTTGGGTCAAGGGCCGGGGTCGGGTGTGTCCGTCGGCGTGGCTGTATCCGTCGGCACAGGGGTCAGCGTGGCCGTCTCGGTCGGCGTCTCGGTGGGTGTGGCCGTTTCGGTCGGCGTGGCCGTTTCCGTCGGCGTGGCGGTATGGGTCGGCGTGGCGGTTTCTGTCGGCGTAGCCGTTTCCGTCGGCGTTTCCGTCGGGGTGGCTGTTTCTGTCGGCGTTGTCGTTTCGGTAGGCGTGGGCGTCGTTGTTTCCGTGGCAGTGGCTGTCGGTGTAGCCGTTTCGGTCGGCGTGGCCGTATTGGTCGGCGTGCTGGTGGCCGTTGCGGTCGAGGTGACGGTGGCGGTCGGCGTCGGCCGCGGCCCGCCATCGATGAGCGAGTTCATCTTCTCGATCAGCAACCGTTTAATCCCGTCGTACTCCGGCAGATAGGCCAGATTGTCCAACTGATACGGGTCGTTTTCCAGGTCATACATCTCCTCCTCAAAATTTGAGAAAAGGACATATGTCCAGCCGGGGACGCGGACGCCGGTGAAGGAAAAGTTCATGCTCTTTTCGGGGTATTTCTCGAGCAATACGCCCTCGTCCCAATATTCTTCTGATTCCCGCAAGATGGGCAACAGGCTGCGGCCGTCCATCGGCACCGTCGCCGTCGCGCCGGCAATGTCCACGAATGTGGGCGCGAGATCGACATTGCTGACGACGCGCGTTTCATGCCGGTTATTACCGTTCTGCTCGGGGAAGCGGATCAACATGGGCAGATGGATGACTTCCTCGAAATGCCAGTGCTTGCGGATCAGCCCATGTTCCCCCCAGAGGAAGCCGTTGTCAGAGAGAAAACAGATCACGGTGTTATCCAGAATGTCGCGGGCCACAAGGGTATCGATGATGGCCAATATCATGTCGTCTACCCCGAGAAGCGCCCGATGCGCCCTGATCCGCTCCTCGCGCAGCCCTTCGCCCGGGTTTTTCTTTTTTTGATTTTTTGCCACCCAGGTCGATTTGTCGCTGACGTCTTCATTAAAACTGGGCGGATCTTCGGGAACCCAAACCGGCGTTTTTTTGTATTTTCCCGGGGGTTTGGCCTTCATGTGGGGGTCGACGGGAGCGGCCACCACAAAGAAGGGTTCAGGCACTACCTCCAGGTATTGCGTCGCGCGGTTCTGGATGGTTTCGGCGTATCCACCTTGGACAAAGTAATCCCAGCCGGGCGGGTTTGGTTTAATTTTCGCGCTGCCATAAAGATATTTGCCGATCATCGCCGTATTGTAGCCGGCGTTTTTCAGCCAGACGGGCAGGGTGTCCACCCTGGTGTTGAAGCTCTTAACGAGGTTGTTGCCGGTAATCCCGTGGTTGCGGGTATAGAGGCCCGTATAGAGGGATGCGCGTGACGGCCCGCAAATACCGTCGCTGCAGATGCAATTATCGAATTCGATCCACGATCCGTGGGGATAGCTCCTGAGGTGACGCATGACCTGTAGGGATACATAATCCTGGTCATCGGTAATGATGCATACGATGTTATACCGTGGCGCGTTCTGTGCGCTGGCGTTTCGGGCAAACTGGAGGATGGGGCGCAACGCCATGGTTATGGACAACGCTCCGGCCCCCGCCAAAAACCTCCTGCGCGTAACCTTCATATTTACCTCCTCAGACAGAGATGGTGCATATTATAATCCACAAACCTTACAATAATTCTTAAGTCTCGTGGCGGGGATTCGGGCAGGGCGTTTGTCGAATTTTCAACGCCACCGGGCACTAATAGTTAAAAATACTGTTTGACACGCGCGCCGCATTTCGCTATAGTATGGGTTG
>JAHDWL010000081.1 GCA_023384355.1 Anaerolineae bacterium | reverse complement strand
CGGCCGCAGGCGGCGACGGATTTGCCGGCCGTGTTCTCAGCCGCTATGGCCTGTGGCTGTTGACGGTCGGGCTGACTTATGGCGCGGCTCGCGCGTTACGCGGCCGGGCTAATTTCACCCAGACATTTCGGGTAATGGGCTTTGCCCAGACGGTCAACATTCTGGAACTTCTGCGAATCGCCACGCCAATCGAACCGCTGGTCGTGGCGCTGGTCACGCTGTACGCGTTGATCGCCAACTGGCTGGCGGTGGCCGAGGCACACCGGTTTAGCGGCTGGCGCACGCTGGCCCTGCCCGTGATCTATTTCGGCGTCCTGGGGTTGGGCAGCCGACTGCTGGCGAGCCTGCCCGCAAGCCTTCCCGCAGCCCTGGAGACATTGATTCGCCATATGAACTTGCTCCCCTGAAACCGTCCAATGATATGGTTGCATAAACAGCACAACTGAGTCAGAATTGGGTATGTTCGTGAGGGAGTATTGACATGTCGCGAACCGCTCCATCCAAATCCAAAAAATCGACGACGAACGGTATTGTTCTGCCGCCCCGACCCGCAATCTACGAGATCAACACGCGGGTCTGGCTGCGGGAACTGAGCTGGCTCTATGGCGAGGCCATCACGCTGGCCAACGTCCCGGCCGAGGTTTGGGATGGCTTGGCCGGATTTCGGTTTGATGCCGTCTGGCTGATGGGCGTCTGGGAGCGTAGCCCGGCCGGCCTGGCAATGGCTTTGCAGAGCGATTCACTGCTCCAGGAGATCTCCGCCTCGCTGCCCGACGCCAAAGAAGAAGACATCGGCGGTTCTCCCTTCTGTGTGCGGGCGTATGAGGTCGACGATCTCATGGGCGGCCGCGCGGGACTGGCCGCGGCTCGCGCCGCGCTGGCCGCGCGGGGCATGGGCCTCATCCTCGACTTTGTTCCCAACCATGTCGCCCCCGACCACAAATGGATCATCGAACACCCTGAGTACTTCATTCAGGGCACGGCCGAAGACTTGGCGCGCGCGCCGGGTGAATTTTTCGAGGCGGGCGGCATTGTGATCGCCAACGGCCGCGATCCTTATTACCCGCCCTGGCCCGACGTGGCCCAACTCAACGGCTTCGACGCCGGACTGCGTGACGCCACGGTGGAGTTGCTGCTCGATATCGCATCGCAGTGTGACGGCCTGCGTTGCGACATGGCCATGCTGATGTCCACCAGCGTTTTCAGCCGCACCTGGGGCGAGCGAGCCGGCCCCGCGCCGGAAGGGGAGTATTGGCGAGTCATCATTCCCGCCGTTCGCGCCCAACACCCCAACTTTTGCTTCATCGCCGAGGTCTATTGGGACATGGAATGGGAGATGCAGCAACAGGGGTTTGATTTTTGCTACGACAAACGGTTGTACGACCGGTTGGTCCACGGCACGGCGGCCGATGTGCGCGGCCATCTGGGAGCCGACACGGTATATCAGGACAAGCTGTTGCGATTCATCGAGAATCACGACGAGGCGCGCGCCGCGCGCATGTTTATTGGCGGCCGGGCGCTGACGGCGGCCATCGCCGCCTATACCCTGCCGGGAGCCAAGCTTTTCCATCAAGGCCAATTCGAAGGCGCTACGAGGCATCTACGGGTTTTCCTGACCCGCCGGACGAATGAGCCGGTTGACCGGGCGCTGTTTGCCTTTTATCGCCGGCTGGTCAATGAAATACAGACCCCCGCCTTGCGCGAAGGCCGGTGGCGACTTTGCGCTTCGAGTGGTTGGCCGGATAATCCCAGTCATAACAACCTGGTTGCCTGGTGCTGGCAATCGGGCGATGACAGGCGGGTGATCGTGGTGAATTTATCACCGCATACGTCGCAGGCCCGCGTGCAACTGCCGTGGCCCGAACTTGCCGGGCAGGTCTGGGTGTTCGTGGATGTGATGGACGACACCAAGTATGAGTGGAACGGCGACGAGGTTCTGAACATGGGCCTGTTCGTCGAACTGGCTCCATGGGGGCGGCACTTTTTCGCCGTCCGCTGATCCGGCGCGGAAGTCGCGCCATGCTCATTTCGAATAGAAAGCTGTATCGCCAGAGCCTGGTCGGTGACTGGCGATTTTAGTTGCGAATTTCAATATCAAGACTATTTCCCATAATCCCTATAGGAGATTTGAACCCAGTCATGACCGAGAATTTAAACCCGTTTGCAATTGCGCAAGCCCAACTGGATCAGGCAGCCGGCATCCTGCAATTGGATCCCCACATGCACGCGTTCCTGCGCGAACCGATGCGGGAATTCCACTTCAGCATCCCCGTGCGGATGGATGACGGCAATGTGCAGACCTTCAAGGCTTTTCGTGTTCAATACAATGATGCGCGCGGCCCGGCCAAGGGCGGCATCCGCTTCCATCCCGACGAGACGATTGACACTGTCCGCGCTTTGGCAGCGTGGATGACGTGGAAGACGGCAGTTTGCGATGTGCCGCTGGGCGGCGGCAAGGGCGGGGTGGTGTGCAACCCGCGCAACATGTCACCCGGAGAGCTGGAACGCCTGAGCCGTGGCTATATGCGTGCCGTTTCGCGATTTGTGGGCCTCAAGCGGGACGTGCCCGCGCCCGACGTCGGCACTAACCCGCAAATCATGTCATGGATGCTTGATGAGTACGAGGTGATTAACGGGGAACACGATCCGGGGGTCATCACCGGCAAACCGCTGATGCTGGGTGGATCGGCGGGCCGCACCCCGGCCACGGCCATGGGCGGCATGGTCACCATTCGCGAGGCGGCCAAGCTTCTCGGCATGGATCTGAAGGGGGCCACATGCGCCATTCAGGGTTACGGCAATGTGGGCAGCTTCGCTCATCGACTGGCCCATGACCTGTTGGGCCTGAAGGTTGTGGCGGTCAGCGACGAGTTTGGCGCGATCTACAGCAAGAACGGCCTCGACCCGACGGTTGTCAGCGGTCAGATGCGTCGCACAGGCAAGGTTGGTGGTACCCCTGACAGCGAGGAGATCAGCAACTCCCAGCTACTGGAAATGCCGGTCGATATTCTCATCCCAGCGGCCATTGAGAACCAGCTTACCGGAGCGAACGCCGACCGTATCCAGGCGCGCATTATCGCTGAATTGGCTAATGGCCCGACGACACCGGAAGCGGATCAGATTTTCCTGCAAAAGGGCATCTATATCATCCCCGACTTCCTGTGCAATGCCGGTGGTGTGTCGGTGTCCTACTTCGAGATGGTCCAAAACTCCTACGGTTACTACTGGACGGAGCAGGAAGTTCAGGAGCGACTGGACCAGAAGATGACGACCGCTTTCCATGCAGTCCACAAGATGGCCGAGGAGCGCGGCGTGACGACGCGCATGGCCGCCTACCTGGTGGCTGTAAATCGCGTGGCCGAGACCGTCCGCGCCCGCGGTTGGGTCTGATCGTAACCCATCGCCGGATTCTTGTCCGGTGAGCGCGGGTTGTAATTGAAACCGGCGCCACGTCGCTGAAAAGCGCGTGCCGCCGGTTTTTATTTGGATGAGGAAGGGATGACTGTCAGGGAACCGGCGTCACGGGGCGGAGGACCGCGCCGGAGACGGGCGGGAGCGTCACCCGTATCACGCCGTCTGCCCGTATCACCGGACATTCGTCAAGCATATCGCGCCAATCGCCCTCACCCAGCGGCAACTCTACTTCATGCGCGACTTCATCGGCGTTGAACAGGGCCACGGCCGTGTCGTCTTCCGTCGTCCGCGCGAAGGCGAACAGGCGGCGCGCGTCGTCGGCCAATAGCGTGCGGTAGTCGCCCCGCCGTAGCGCCGGGGACGCCTTGCGCAGGGCGATGATCTTGCGATAGTAGGCGAACAGATCGCCATCGAAAGCTACCTCATCAGGGGTGGGGCGCGTTGTGCCGTCGGGGAGGGTCGCTTCCGCGTCGTAGACCATGTCGGGCCAGACCATCGGCTTGCGGCAGCAGGGATCGTTGCCGCCCCACATCCCCGCCTCGTCGCCGTAGTAGATCATCGGCGCGCCGACGTAGGTCATCTGGAACAGGGCGAGAAGGCGCTGGATGCGCCATTCGGCGGCCGTGGGCTTGCGCGTGTCGAACTGCGGCGAGTCGGCCGGTTTGGTGCGCCGGAAGAACTCGTTCCAGTCGCGAATTGACCAGATGTCGCGGTTGACGATCTGCGAGGCGATGCGGCTGGTGTCGTGGCAGTCGAGCAGGTTTTGCATGACGTGGGCTACCTGTGCCGGATGGATCTCCCGCAACTCGCGCAGATTGGAATCGAGACGGCTTGCGGGGACACGGCGTCGGTCGGCGACGAAAAACTCGTAGGCGTCGATGAAGAAGTTGTAGTTCATCACCGCGTCGAACTCGTCTCCTTCCAGATATGGTTTCTCCTCTTCCGGCGACTGCACGACCTCGGCCACCATATAGGCTTCGGGGTTGATGGCGCGAACGTGTTGCCGCCACGCCTTCCAGAACGGGTGGCGCACGCAGAAGGCGACATCCAGCCGCCAGCCGTCGATGCCGTCGGCCGGATCGCCGTCGCCGTCGGGATCCATCCAGCGGCGCGTGGCGGCGAATATGTAGTCACGCGGCCCGGCAGTGTGGCCGTTCGCGTCCTGCAGCATCTCGGGCAGCTCGCGCGCGCCGGACCAGCCGGTGTAGGCGAAGGTCGTGCCGGCAGCGGGGTCGTCCCAACTGTCGATCCTGAACCAGTCGCGGTATTGGGAGTTGCGCTGCCGGGCGACGACGTCACGGAAGGCAAAGCTGTTGATGCCCATGTGGTTCCACACGCCATCGAAGATGATTCGCAGGCCGCGACGGTGAACCTCGGCGATGAGGCGCAAGGCGAGGCGGTCGGCGGCAGTCCATACCCAGGTGGCGGGGTCGTGGGGCGTCTCGCTGGCGATGAGGCGGCGGTCGCCTTCCGGGTCGGGGCCGAAGTGGGGGTCGATGTGATGGTAGCTGGCTCCGTCGTATTTATGCAGCGATGGGGCGTCGAAGACGGGGTTGAGGTAGATGGCCTCAATGCCGAGATCGACCAGGTAATCAAGGCTGTCGATGATGCCCTGCAGGTCGCCGCCGTAGCGTCGCCGCTGGATGTTGAACCAGATGTCGTGTCCGTTGAGCCGCTCGTAAGGCTGGAGTTGGTACCAGTCGGACGTCCACGGATGCACCTGCCAGGGCGAGGTATGGTCGTGGGGCCACGACCCTTTGAGGCTGGCCGCGGTTGGGTCGTTGTTGGGGTCGCCGTTGCGGAAGCGTTCGGGGAAGATTTGATACCAGACAATGCCCCTGGCCCAGTCGGGCACGAATTGGGTTTCGTTCATCAATTTCTCCATCCATTTGATGTGGCCCGCGTGACGTGTGACCGCTCCCAGGAAGCCAAAGGCCGGGCGGCCGCGTCGTCGCGCGTTTCGGGTAATGATGCCGGATCGGATCAGGTCTGTCCACCAAAGCGTTTCCTTTGGGGCCGGGCAGTGTTTAATCTAGCAGGGATGCGGCCCGCTGCTTTGCATCCGATACCGTTTGAGGAGAATTATGTGGATGGAGCCACAAATGTCCATACCTGATGAGGTTGTCCATACACCGATATCTGATCTGGGCGAGAATATCCCGCGCCGGGGCAACCGGCTGTCACGCGGGTTCTGGCTGTTTGTGTTGCGGCTGTTCGGCTGGCGGGCGGATGGAGAAGTGCCGAATCTGCCGAAGTTCGTGTTCGTGGGCGCGCCCCACACGTCGAACCTGGATTTTTTCCTGACGGCGGTGGTGATGGCGGCCATGGGCGTGCGGGGGCATTTTGTCATGAAACACCAGCCGTTCGTGGGGCCGGTGGGTTGGCTGTTGCGCTGGTTGGGCGGCATTCCGCTGGATCGCGACCGGACGCGGGATTTCGTGTCGCAGATGGTGGATGAGTTCAACGAGCGCGACCAGTTCCTGCTGGCGATCATGCCGGAAGGGACGCGAGGCAAGGATCGGGACAGCTCGACGAAGGGCTGGCGCAGCGGTTTCTACTACATTGCCCGCGGGGCGGGGGTGCCGCTGGTGATGGTGTTGTTCGATTACGCCAACAAGTGGATGCGCGTGGGGCCGACGTATTGGCCGGGGGAGAGCTATGAGGTCGACCTGCCGCAAATTCAGGCATTGTTCGCCGGCGTGGAGGGCAGGAACCCGGAGCGGATGATGGCCCTGGGGCAGGGAGCGGCCGGTGGCGGGTAGGTGGGGAAGCGTGGTATAATTCGGATTCAATGACAACCATCACGCTGGAAATCCCCGACCATCTGGCTACTGTCGTCCATGAATTGGGCGATCAATTGTCGCTGGTGTTGGAGATGGGCGTGAGCCGTCTGGCACCACTCTCGACCAGAGCTTACATGGAGGCCGTCGAACTCCTCACACAAGCGCCCACACCGGAGGCAATAGTGGCCTTTCGATTCTCGGACGAGATTGAGACACGCATCGATGATTTACTTTCGCGAACCGACGATGGCGAGTTGAGCCTGGCTGAGGAAATAGAACTCGACCGGTTCAGTCAGTTGGAAGAACGGCTGCAACTGGTGAAAGCGCGGGCACTTGCCGAGTTGAAGCGCTAGACATCATATTCATGCCCATTCCCCTTGCCCAGCGCCAGCGGATTGCCCGACGAGCTGGCAATCGTTGCGAATATTGTCGGCTTCATGAAGATCACGCCGTCAAAAGGCATGAACCTGATCACATCATTCCCCGAAAACATGGCGGAAGCAACGGTGATGATAATTTAGCCTGGTCCTGTTTTCATTGTAATCGTTACAAGGGCAGCGAAGTAGGTGCGTTGGATGTTGTGACGGGGCAACTTGTCCCTCTGTTTAATCCGCGCCAGCACGCATGGAATGAACATTTCACACTTGATGGGGTTGAAATTGTGCCGTTAACCGACGTTGGCCGGGTTACCATTCTGGTGCTCCAGCTAAACAGGCCGGGTCGTATCGAGGTGCGGGAGGTTCTGAGGCGGGCCGGGCTTTACCCTTAATCCGATTTACGACGTCATTACTTGACGTGCCACAAAATACAACCGCAAAACGTGCAACTCCTCATAGGGTATGGCCTCGCCGAGTGCCTCGTACACCGGCCGCAACAGGTCGGTTCCCAACTCGCGGAAAGACGCCAGCACGCGCTGGCGCTCGTTGACTCCTAGTGTCGATTCAGCCAGCAGCGGCTCGGCCGGCATAGTCTCCCCGTTCCGCGCCGCGTCCCACAGGTTGTTTATGACCGTCTTGGTTTGAACGTTGAACATCCCGGCGATCTCGCTCACGGAATGGCCACGCCGGTAGAGCGCCAGCACATCGTCGCGGCGGTTTGGTGTGGTGCGCGGCGCGACCGATCGCGCCACCGCCTCCGGCTTCGGCCGCTCCGCAATTCCCCGCTCCCCACAATACGCACGGATCGCCGCCAGGAATGCCTCGCCGTAGCGCTCCAGTTTGACTGCGCCGACACCCTGCATCCGGGCGAAGGTGTCGCGCGTCTGCGGGTAGTAGATCGCCATCTCGCGCAGTGCGGCGTCGGAAAAGACGACGAAGGCCGGCACATCGGCCTGCCGGGCCAGTTCGAGGCGCACCTCCCGCAAGCGATCGAACAGGGTCACGTCATAATCCCTGGCCATGGCGTGGCGCGTGTCCCGCTCGGCCTTTGGCGGCGCGCCGAAGTAAGGTTCGCCTTTCAGCACGGCCTGCCCCTTTGGCGTCAATTTCAGGCTGCCGTGGTCCATGTCCTGGGCCAGCAAGCCGTCACTCACAAACTGCCGCGCCAGTTGCTGCCACTCCTTTTTGGTGAACTCGCCGCCGATGTTGTAAGTGGAGAGCCGGTCGTGGCCACGCTTCAGCACTTCCTTTGACCTCGATCCGCGCAAGACGTCGATCAGGTGGGACGCGCCGAAGATTTGGCCCGTGCGCACGGCACAGGAAAGGAACTTCTGCGCCGGGATGGTCAGATCCATCTGCTCCCGGTCGCCGCTCAGGCAGTTATCGCACCGGCCGCAATTGTCGGCCGCCACTTCCTCGCCGAAGTAGGCCAGCAGCGGTCGGCGGCGGCAGCCGGTCGTCTCGGCGAAGGCGATCATGGCTTGCAGGCGAGCGGTGGCCGCCGCTCGTTGTGAGGGTTCGTTCTGGTCGAGCAGGAAGTTGATCGTCATCGCGTCCTGGCGACTGAACAGCAGCAGGCAATCGCCCGGCAAGCCGTCGCGACCGGCGCGGCCGATCTGCTGGTAGTAGTTCTCCAAATCTTTCGGCAGGTCATGGTGGATGACGAAGCGCACGTTTGACTTGTTGATGCCCATGCCGAAGGCGACGGTGGCGACGACGATGATCCCTTCCTCGAAGGCGAAGCGACGTTGGTTCTCGCGCCGGGTGGCGTAATCGAGTCCGGCATGATAGGGCAGCGCGGGCCAGCCGCGGGCAGACAGTTGCGCGGCCAGCTCGTCCGTGCGATCGCGGGTGGCGCAGTAGATGAGGCCCGATTCGCCCCGACGGTCGGCAAGGAACGCCTCGATTTGGGCCAGGCCGTCGGCGCGCGGGGCCACGGACAGGAAGAGATTTTCCCGGTCGAACGAGGCGATGAACTCGTCGGCGTCGCTCACGGCCAGGGTCTCCTTGACGTCGCGGCGCACGCGCTCGGTCGCCGTGGCGGTGATGGCCAGGCAAACGGCGTCGGGCAGGCGACGGCGCACCTGCACCAGTTGGCGGAACTCCGGCCGGAAGTCGTGGCCCCACTCGGAAATGCAGTGGGCTTCGTCGATGGTCAGGCAATCGACGCGGCATTCATCGAGCATGACCAGCGTCTCCGGCCGCAGCAGCGTTTCCGGAGAGGTGTAGAGCAACTTGAGACGGCCCGCCCTGATCTGTTGGGTGATCGCCAGATAGCCGTCGTAGACCACAGTGCTGTTGAGATAAGCGGCGGGCACGCCCGCCTGACGCAGTTGCATCACCTGGTCTTCCATCAGCGAGATGAGCGGCGAGACGACGACCGTGAGGCCGGGGAAAAGCAGTGCCGGCAGCTGGAAGCACATCGATTTGCCGCTGCCGGTAGGCATGACGGCCAGAGTGTCGCGCCGGGCCATCACATTGGTGATGACGTCGGCCTGCAGGGGGCGGAAGTCGTCGTAGCCGAAGACGCGACGCAGGGTATCGCGCGCCTCCTGAAGGAGCGTTTCTTCGGGGAAGGTGGCTTCTTCCCTGATTTCATCCGGCTCATCTTCTTCGGGAATAGCGTCCTCCTCCGGCAGGCCGAACCAGCCCGACAGTTGCAGATAGCAGCGGAGTTCCGCGTCGGGGTGTTCGTCCGGCCGCCACCAGTGGGCCAACGAGACGCGCAGCAACGTCCCGGCCGGTATCTCGATGACAGGTTCCTGGAAGCCGACGAAGGTCAGGGTGTAATCGCCCCGGTCGGTGGCGTAGCGGTAGCGGATGCGCTTGCCCGAAGTGTCACGAGTGAGCGGCCGGTCGGGTCGCCAGAAGAGGGTGCTGTAGCCGGGCACACCGGCTCGCTCGGTGATAAAGAGAGGATTGCCGGGCTTGCCGCGCACCAGGCCGTCGTACAACATGTCCAGACCGCCGGCGCGGGGCGGCATGTGGCGCTCGATGAGGGCGGGCAAGTCATCGGCCCGACCCACGCGCCGCTTGCGCCTGACGACGACGTTCTCCGTGTGGGGCGGGATAATCTCCTCGGCCGGATCGGCTTCGATCTCCCACACGTCGCCCACCTTGTACTCCAGGTTGAAGTGCTCGTTGTAGGCCATGTCGGGCGCGATGAGGCGCACGGAGCGGCCGTCATCCGTGAGCGCGCCAATGCACGCTCCCCGTCCCATGCGGGTTTTGGCGACAATTGTAACGAGCACCGATACCTCCTTGGGAATGACGAATGACGAATGACGAATGACGAATGACGAATGACGAATGACGAATG
>JAHDWL010000080.1 GCA_023384355.1 Anaerolineae bacterium | reverse complement strand
GCAAGCGCGTTATCAGTCGGCCGCGGCACTGACAGGCGATCTGCGACGGGTGACCGATAACCGACGACTAACACGTGGATATGCTCCACCAAAGAATAAATCGAATGATGTACCTACGTGGTTATGGATCGGAATATTGGCGGTTGCGGCATTGATACTGGGAGGAATGGCTATAACATTCGGCGGTCAATCGTCGACCACCCGAAAGTCGCCTGTCAATAAGACCGGGCAACCCCTCGGCATCATGGCAGACACGACAGATAATGCTCAATTATCCCCGGAATCCGAAACGTTCGTGGAGGTACCACCCGCAATCAGCAGCGAGCTCGACAACATACCGACGTCTACAGTCCTGCCGGTTACAAATTCGCTCCTTGTTACAAGAGTCCTGAACGACACTCCGAACCGCTCCCGATGGGTTAATCGTGGTGGGCTGGAGATTGAACAGATATTCGTTCCGTCCGGGTCTTTTCGCATGGGCAGCGAAAACGGCGAAGAGGATGAGCGCCCGATATTCGACACAGCAGTGACAGCCTTCTGGATCGACCGAACTGAAGTAACCAACAAGCAGTATGCCGGCTGTGTCAATGCGGGGGTTTGCGCTCCGCCGGATAAGCCGGGCAGCCAAACGCGCGACAACTACTACAACGAATCCCTGTTCGCCGACTACCCTGTTATCTGGGTATCCTGGCTGGACGCTGATATATTTTGTCGCTGGGCGGGCGGGCGACTGCCCAGTGAAGCGGAATGGGAATACGCAGCCCGCGGGCCATCCAGTTTGGAATATTCCTGGGGAAATACGTTTGAAGGAAATCGCCTCAACTTCTGTGACCTTAATTGTCCATTTGATTGGGCCGACTCGACCGTGAACGACGGCTATCTCGATATCGCCCCTGTGGGCAGTTTTCCCCAAGGTGCCAGCTGGGTTGGAGCTTTAGACATGTCCGGGAACGTTTGGGAGTGGGTAGCTGACTGGTACGACGCCGCAGCCTATCGATCAGCGTTGCCTGCAAATGGCGGGCCGGAGAAAGGCCAATCCAAAGTATTGCGCGGGGGCGCCTGGTATGGGGATGCGCGTGTGGCACGGGCCGCAGATCGCAACAATCGCGCGGCAACCTTCGCTAACACGAACATCGGTTTCCGCTGCGCGGCCAACGAGGAGAAAGATGATCAGGCAGCGTCTGTCAACACCATCGCTCCGGACACGCCCACCATATCAACCGCCCCACTGACTACAAACGAACTCCCATTTTTCATGAATCGTCTGGTGACGGCTGATGATCTTGCCGGCCTGTCCCAATGGGAGCTTGATGTGATGCGCAACGAAATATTCGCTCGCTACGGACGCAGGTTCAATCGCCCCGATCTGCAAGCGTACTTCGACGCACAGCCATGGTACACACGGCGCTATAACCCGGAGGATTTTCCTACCGATCAGCTACTGACGGAAATACAGAAGCAGAACGCCAAGTTTATTCTGGAATATCAAGATCAATGAGTGCCATGCCCACCACCATCGGCCGCTACCAGATCATCCGCCCGCTCGGCGCCGGGGGGATGGCCGACGTCTATCTGGC
This sequence comes from Anaerolineae bacterium, assembly GCA_023384355.1. GTDB lineage: Bacteria > Chloroflexota > Anaerolineae > Promineifilales > Promineifilaceae > Promineifilum. The sequence continues at coordinate 8,527 of JAHDWL010000080.1, read as the reverse complement.
CAACGACCCCGTCCTGAACCGCCAGGTAGCGATCAAGGTTCCGCGCCTGCAGGCGCAGGCATTGGCCCGGTTCGACGTGGAGGCGCGCGCCGTGGCTCGGCTGGAGCACCCGGCCATCGTGTCCCTGTATGAATACGGCCATAGCGAGGGGCGGCCGTTCCTGGTCATGCGCCACATGCGCGGCGGCTCGCTGGCCGATCGCCTCCGGCGCGGCCCGCTCCCCCCGGCCCAGGTGTTGCCCATCCTCGCCCGCATCGCCGCCGCGCTGGACTTTGCCCACGGACAAGGTGTCATTCACCGCGACGTGAAGCCGGCCAATATCCTCTTCGACGAAGCCGGCGCGGCCTATCTGTCCGACTTCGGCATCGCGCGCATCGAGACGCAGGCCGGGCCGCGCCTGACGGTCGTGGGGGCCGTGCCCGGTTCGCCCGCCTATCTCAGCCCGGAGCAGGCCCGCGGCGAGCGCGACCCGGACGGCCGCAGCGACATTTTTTCGCTGGGGGTGGTGGCCTATGAGATGCTGACCGGGGTCGTCCCCTTCCCGCTTGGCCCGGCCCAGATGATCGCCGGGGGCGTCCCGTCTATCGCCCAACGCCGGCCCGACCTGCCGCCCGCCGTGCAGCCGGTCATCGCCCGCGCGCTGGCCACCGACCCGGCGGCGCGCTACGGTCGTGCCGCCGATCTGGTGGCCGACCTGGGCCGGGCGCTGGGCGGGGCCGCGCGGCCGGCCGGCAAGGGTGGCATCCCGATCTGGCTCATCGCCGGGGGTGTGGTGGCCGCGCTGGCCGTCCTGTGGTTGCTCATGAGGCCCGGCGGCGACACGTCCGCGACCCCGACTCGCCGGGCCACGGCCGTCGCCGGCAGCGCCGCGCCCGCGAGCACCACGTCCGGCGATGTCACCTTCGCCCCCACTGCCACAGTCGCCGCGTCGCCGACCGATACGGTCGCGGTCGAAACTGCGGATCCTGCCGGCAGTCCCACGCCGTTCTCCAGCACGTTCGTGGTCGGCCGCACCGGACTGCAGACGCCGATCCTGGGCACCAGCTTCGGCCATGGCCCGCAAAAGCTTGTTTTCGTGGGCGGGATAACCGGCGGCTACGCGCCCGGCACAATAGACATAGCCATGCAGGCGGTGGATTATTTCGAGGATAACCCCCAGGCGATCCCGGAGACGATGACCGTCTACATCATCCCCGCGGCCTCGCCCGACACGCCGGTCGCGCCGGGCGAATATCGCGGCCGTCTGAACGCCAACGGCGTCGACATCAACCGCAACTGGGATTGTCAGTGGGCGGCCGACAGCGCGTGGGGCGGCGAAATGCGCGTCGGCAACGGCGGCTCCGGCCCCTTTTCCGAAGTCGAGAGCCGGGCGCTGCGCGATTTCATCCTGAACGAGAACCCGGCGGCGGTCGTCATCTGGTATGCGCGGGCCAACGACGGGATGGTCTCCCCCGGCGGTTGCGGCGTCTCCGTTCTGGTTTCCGATGAGGCGGCCGGCATCTATGGCCGGGCCGCCGGCTACGCGGTGAGCAACTTCGGCGACCTGCCCGGTGCGGTGGTCAACGGCGACGCCACCAACTGGCTGGACGCCAATCGCATCCCGGCCGTCTCGGTGCTGCTGCCCAACTTCGAGGACGCCGACTGGGGGAACAACCTGAAAGGGATTCTGGCCCTGATCGAGGCCTACAGCGGCCGCCCCACCCCGGCCGCGCCGGCGGTTGCCGCGGTTCCCCTGCCGGCCGGGATCACTCCGGAGACGGCCGCCCGCGCCTCCACTTGTCCGCAATCGCCGGGTGAACGCTGGGGAACCGCGCTATGGAGCCGCTTTGAGGATCGCCTGTTTTGCGCTCTCAACCAGGTTCACGGCGGAAATGCTGCCTACCAATATTTCGAGAAAGGCACGGCCATCTGGCGCGAGGACAATGATCGCATTTATTTCCTCTATGACGACGGGACCTACGCCTCCTATCGTGACGACGAGGGGCCGCCGGGCTACTACGATTCTCCCCTGCTGAAGGGCGGCTTCGGCTATATGTGGAACACCTATCCGGCCATCCGCGACCGGCTGGGCCAGCCGCTGGCGGCCGAAGCGAACGCCCCCGATTTCGCCGTCCAGGACTTTGAGGGGGGCGTCCTCCTCTACTACTATGAGAGAGGCGGGCACAACCACGCGCTGTTCAACGACAACGGCACGTGGGCGTCGTTTCAGTAGGGGCGGCTCATTCGCACAGGTTCATGGCGATGGCCATGGAGTCGGTCATCATGCCCATCATGTTGGAGATGGAATCGTCGCTCGTCTCCGCCAGGGCCATGATCTGCGCCTCCCGCTGCGGCAGGAGGTGCTCCAGCCGCGCCATCCGCTCGGCCGCGTCGAGGTCGATATACCATTTTCCGTCGCCGGCGCGGCGCACGTCATGGAGATCGCAGAACGGCACCTCCAAGCCCAACGCCAGATAGCGGAACTTGCCGCCGGCCCGCACAAGGGCGTAGTCGGTCGTCTGTGACACCAGCTCGAGGTCCAGGTCGCGGATGCTCATCTGCGTCAGCTCACCCAGATCGATGCCGATGAAACCCACGTCGACCGACAGGGCGTTCAGCAGATTCAGGAAGCCCATGCCGGTCAGGTGGCGGTCGGCCGGCTCCACGGCATCCATGACGATGTCGGTGTCCTGCTTGCTGAACCCGGCGTAGTAGCGGGCCACGACCATCTCAGCCGGGTGGCGCTTGTTGCCGCCCGAACAGGCGGCGAGGAGCAAGAGCAGGACGATGAGTCGCATCGCCCGGGTTGCGCGGATGGTTGTCATGATAGTCCTCCGTTCGGTGAACATCGACCGGCAATGGCAACAACAACAACACCCGGGGCCGGCCGGGCAGAATGACCGTGGCACGATAGATGAAATCGCCTCCGGCAGTCGCGTTGTGGTCGCCGCTCTGCCCCGGGATGTCTCCCGTCCACGTGCTCATTTACCGGTCTTCGGGTTGAGGCCGGTGAAGGCAAAGACGGCGGCCCGACTGAACAGGTCATACTATCTAATAATAAACGGAACGTAGGCTTCGTTTGCCCGGCCCGGCCACAGATCGGCGTAGGCCCAGCCTTTGTTGCCGGCATAGTCTACGGCAAAGGCCAACACGCTCCGGATCCGATTGGCGTCGACAGGAAACGGGCCAGTGTAATCGATCCCGGGTGCGCCGGGGGCGGGCACGTAAGACAGTTTAGCCACTCCTGAATTATCGTCGACGGCCGACAAGGTGATCCAAACTGTGCCGACATAATTACCCGCGTCATCAGTCGTCCCTGCCGGCTCAATGAAAACCAGCGGCTCAACCAGGTCATCGATATTAGGGCCAACGTCGCCAGTTGGCGGACGATTCTGATCGGTCTGGCCATCGCCATTGGTATCGAGTTGCAACACAGGGGCCGGGAGACCGGCAAGTGGATTGAACGCTATCATACCCAAACCCTCGTCGCCAAGCGGCGCGTCGGTATAGCTGATCGTCCGTTGCACAAGTTGTGTATCCACGCCTTCCATATCCTCGAATCGCAAGTCGAAGGTGGTGCCGGCTGCGGCAACGATGACGACGGAGTAAGCCCCACCCGAAGGAACAGCAACAACAGATAGATCGCCGGCGCGGATGTAGGAGCTTTCCGGGATCGAGGCCTCGTATTCATCGCCGATAGTGGGGCCGGTGTGATTTCCAAAGGCATCATAGACATGAAGTTCCACATCGCCAACGACAGTAATCTGGCCACCACTAACGGGAAATGGCTCGGTGCTCATCTCCGGAGGTGGCGGGGGTGTGTTGTCGGCATGCCGCGGCAGGCTGAAACGGTCGGTCGGGCCGAGATAGAGCGGCGACGCGTCGGCCGCGGAAGCTGTGACCACGGGGGCCTCAGGGATGCTTTTGAAAGCAGGTGGCGTGGCCAGCAAAGAGCCAATAAACTCGATCAGATACGGTTCTCGAGCCAGACCTTGATGGTCCACCCCGTCGGTATACCAAATGGCGGCATCGTCAGCGTAATTATACCCCCGACCACGCAAGGATGCGCTGGCCAATGGGACGGTACCGTCGCCATTAACACCGCGCATATCGTAGGTAGAGCGAGGCTTGCCGAAGAAATTGCGTGAGGTATATTCACTCAGAATACCAGGTGTATCGTGGCGGCCGCTGCCGACAATGAGGCGAAAAGCAACATCACCAGAGTAGGTCTCCCAATCATCCATGGCCGCCGTGTGAAATTTTTCGGCTTCCGTGGTCAGAAAGGTGTTATGTTCGGTTCGAACCAGAGTGTCGGTTTGCGACCAGTCATAGGTCTGGCCGTTGGTAATAAAGTAACCGCCGGCCACGTCGAAGTAACGCCGGGAGGGGAGCAACTGATAGATAAAGGGGGCGTTGTTGAGCAACTCCTTCGATTTTTCTTCGCCCACAGCCAGCACGGTGTTTATTGGCGACGGGATAACGCGGTCACCCCAGCGCAATCCCTTAAGGCTTTGTGGAGCGCCAAGGAAAGGCGTACCCAGTGTAATGACCTGCTCCACCTTGGCGGCATGGTCGGGATTGGCCGTGACGTACTGTCGGGCCAGCAAGCCACCAAGACTGTGGCCGACCAGATTGACCTGGGTAGCTCCCGTCTCGGCCAACACTTGATCGACGAAGTCATCGAGATCGTTATCGTCTCCCGGCCGATCAGCCACAACACGCAGGTCGCGTCGCCAGTCATAACCATATGCATAGACAGTGAAACCCTGCTGGCGCAATCTGTCGATCAGATTGGCATAAAAATCGAACGGAAACGGCCCGAAGTTCCAGTCCGGCCCAATAAGGCGAATGGCACCGTTTTCATAATTCTTGTCGGTCAGGCTGGAAACAAGGACACGATCGCAATCATCCGCAGGGTCTGTCCCGTTTGTGCGCAACCGGAGGACATCCAGATGATCATCATCCCCTATCAAGGACGACACCGCCGGCCAGACCTCTTCAGCATCCTGGGGGCCTTCTCCTGTGCAACGGTTGTAGGCATCCAGGCGGGTGCCGAAAAGACCGGGCAAGAGGATGACCGGCGGTCGGGTGGCGGGCACGCCGGCGGCGTCGGTGCTTAGGTCGTCGATCAGCCAGTAGTTACCCGTATCATGGAAGATGACGTAGTTAAAACAAGCGCCGGGCGGAGCATCAACGCGGAGGCGCGCCATGCGACCGGTGTCGAGGTTCGCCGGGACGGAAGCCGAACCTGCCAGACGACCGTCGGAATAATAGGCATCGGCCTTCAGACCATAGGCTGAGCTGACGTAAGCCTGGATATAGCTGGCACACCCATCCACAAAGTCGATGCGTCCTGCGCCCTGATTAGGACCCAGCCAGGCGAAAAAATTCCCGTTGCTGATATAATCGCCGTCCGGGTATGGGCCGTTGTAATTCCCGGAACGCCAGTCACCATAAACCCAGTCGTACCCTTGTGTCGTTGTAAACTGGAGGCCGGGGATGCTGCTGCGAATAACCTGGCCCTCCTGGCCATTCTCAAAATCGATGTATCCGTCGGCCCGCACTCTGGACGTCGTCGCCGCGCCGGCCAGACCAACCAGACAAGATACGATCACGAATACCAGAACGAGAAAACGCTTCATCTATGCGACCTCCTGAATCAACTGCGATTCGCGCTTCCTGAGTAAACCCCATGGCAATTGCACACGCCACTGATATGGACGGGTGAATCCTCCGTTAGTATGCCAAACGTGTTGCAGCACGTTTCCAACACGCTACTAACGAATCTCCAAACCGGTTTTCATCTGGTTTGTTTATCAGTCGCAGGTTTGACCCTACACTGATTCATTAATCAACTGATTTCTGTAATTTCTGTCGGATTCGAAACTCTTACTAAACCCTGTCTCTCACCGGAATTATCGGCATACAGGTGGTGGATGACGCCAGAGTGATAGCGTCGTGGCTGTGATGATAGCTGCCGGCTATGTTGTGTTGGTATCTCGACTATAATTTTCGCTGGGGTGCTGCCGGCATTTCACACCCCGCTCCCGACACACGATACTTAGAAAACGCTTAACCATTATAATAACCGATCCGCATATCGGGTACAAGGGCGGAGAGACTGATAATTTATGGGAATATGCGATCAATCTACGACCCTTTGTCAAAGTGTCTCTGCCGATCGTGCGGTTGACGCCAGATCCAGATTGAGCACATTATTCAACAGTTACGCTCCCATTACCCCCACCCCACCAACCTCCGCTATAATCCCCTCAACGTTCCACAGGCACCGCCATGACCAAACCGGGCAAGCCGCTGACCTCGCAGGAGATCAGGCGGCAACGACAGCAGGAAGCCTTCACCGGCCGCGAGGATCACCTCGACCTCTTCCGCCGGCAGTTGGCGCTGGCCGGCGACGACCCACAGCGGCGCTTCGTCCTCAGCATCCACGGCCAGGGCGGCGTGGGCAAGACGACCCTGCTGCGCCAGTTCAGGCGGGTGGCCGGCAGCGAGCGGGCGCTGATAGCTCTGACCGACCACAACGAGCGGAGCGTCCCCGAGACGATGGCCCGGCTGGCGGCCGAGCTGGCCGAGAGCGGCGGTCCCTCCGCGACCCTCGCCTTCAGTCCCTTCACCGAGCGCCACGCCACCTACCTGAAGAGACGCGGCGAGCTGGAGGCTGACCCCGACGCGCCGCGGGGGCTGGCCGGGTTTGTCGGTCATGCCGCCGTCCGGCTGGGGGCCAAGGCCCTGCGCAACACCGTCCCCGGCTCCGACCTGGCCCTCGACCTGATCGAAGGCCCACTGGCCGAACAGGCCGGGCTGTGGGCCGAATTCGTCAGCCGCAAGCTGGGCAACCGCGACGAGGTGCGGCTGGTCCTGGAGCCGGCGGCCGTCCTGACGCCGCTGTTCGTGAACGGGTTGAACGAACTGGCCGCGGCGCAGCGGGTGGTGCTGCTGTTCGATACCTATGAAAACACCGCCGCCTTCCTCGACGACTGGCTGCGCGACCTCCACGGCGGCCGGTACGGCGGCACCGCGGCCGACCTGACGCTGGTCGTGGCCGGCCGCGACGAACTGGACCGGAACGACTGGGCCGAGTTCACCGACGAGATCGCCCGCCTGTCGCTCGATCCCTTCACCGAGGACGAAGCGCGGGCGTATCTGGCGCGCAAGAACGTGAGCCACGAGAAGGTGATCGAGGTCATCCTGCGCCTCAGCGGCCGGCTGCCGCTGCTGCTGGCCACGCTGGCCGCGGAAAGCCCCGACGACCCGGCCAAGGTGGGCGATGCCTCGGGCACGGCCGTCGAGCGCTTCCTCAAGTGGGTCGATGACCCGGCGCGGCGGGCGCTGGCCCTCAACGCGGCCCTGCCGCGGCGACTGAACCGGGACATCGTCGGGCTGCTCGGCGGCGACGCGGCCGCTTTCGACTGGCTGATCGCCAACCCCTTCATCGAACGCCGGCCCGACGGCTGGACCTGCCACAGCGTCGTCCGCGAGCAGATGTTGCGCTACAAGCGGACCGAGTCGCCGGCGGAGTGGGCGGCGCTCCATACGCGGCTGGCGGACCACTACCGCGCCGCGCAGGATGATTTGGCCCTGCCGCCGGACAAGGGAATGGACGACGAGAACTGGCGGGCCGCCGACCTGGAGGCCCTCTACCACCGCCTCTGCGCCCGGCCGCAGCCGGAGCTGGCCGCCGCGCTGGACGGGTTCGCCGTCGCGCTCGGCACTCGGTGGGCCACGGCAGTCGCCTGGGCAACGACGATGACCGCCGCCGGCGAGGATTCGGGCCATGCGCCGCTCCTCGATTGGGGGAGAAGCCTCAAACGGGGCCTGCAGGCCTATGATGAAGGCCGATACGAAGACGCGGCAGCGCTATTCACGAGGTTGATCGCCCTGAATTCGCCGGGAATCGCGAACCAACCTGTAATCTGGGCTTACCGGGGCGAGACGTACCGGCTGCTGGGGCGGTACGAGGAGGCGCTGACCGACTTCACCCGGGCCATTGAACTCGACCCCAATTTCAGCGGGGCCATCGGCAGTCGGGGGCAAACCTACCAGCAGATGGGGCGATACGAGGAAGCGCTGGCCGACTTCAACCGGGCCATTGAACTGGACCCCAATTTCAGCGGGGCCATCGCCCATCGGGGCGAAACGTACCGGCAGATGGGACGGTACGAGGAAGCGCTGGCCGACCTCAACCGGGCCATCGAACTGGACCCCAATTTCAGCGGGGCCATCGCCCATCGGGGCGAAACGTACCGGCAGATGGGACGGTACGAGGAAGCGCTGGCCGACCTCAACCGGGCCATCGAACTCGACCCCAAACTCGACTGGGCCATCGGCAGTCGGGGGCAAACCTACCGGCAGATGGGACGGTACGAGGAGGCGCTGGCCGACTTCAACCGGGCCATTGAACTCGACCCCAATTTCAGCGGGGCCATCGGCAGTCGGGGGCAAACCTACCAGCAGATGGGGCGATACGAGGAAGCGCTGGCCGACCTCAACCGGGCCATTGAACTCGACCCCAAACTCGACTGGGCCA
>JAHDWL010000009.1:87043-97832 GCA_023384355.1 Anaerolineae bacterium | reverse complement strand
ATGTCTGATGAGTTCGGTTAGAACACCATCTACCGCGGCGGCTGCAAAGGGCATGACAAAAAGGCCCCCACAAACGGCCAGAGTCAGCCACCAGGGTCGAGACCGGCTCAGGCTGCGATTAAATAGAGTTGGGGATACAGCGGTCATAACGAACTAACCTCACCGGGTAAGCTCCCCGTTGTCCACCCTGCACCCATCACATTTTGATTTAGCTATTCTACCATTGCGTCGGCCTGATTGAAACCAGTTTATCCACAACAAGGTGATTCTCGGTAACTACCGCCTGAGCACGATCGACAACTTGTTTCTTCGGGTTCTTCTCATTCCGGCAAAACCGATCAGATTGTTATCAAGTCATAAACCAGCCGGCAAAGTAAACCATCGTTTATTGGCTTAACCAACTTAGTATTCCCCGCTTGGGCGTTGCCGTGCCATGGAAGACGAGGTTTCTGCTGTCGGGAGACCATGACGCCACATCAGCAATCAGGCCCTTGCCGCTGATCTGATCGGGTTCACCTCCTCCGGCCGGGATTACGAAGATTGCCGGGTCGCCGCCTCGTGTTGATGTGAAGGTGATCTGCGCACCGTTCGGCGACCAGGACGGCAGGTAATCCCAGGCATCCCCAGTGACAATGGGTTGTTGGTTATTGCCATCGGCGTCCATCACAAAGATATCTGAATTGCCGCTCCTTTCTGACACGAAGACGACTTGCGTGCCGTCCGGTGACCATGATGGCGCCATGCCCGCGGCGGGAGTTGGTAGCGGCCGTTGGTCTGTGCCATCGGGGTTCATCGTGTAGATCTGCATGTCGCCGTCGAGCTTTGAGCCATAGGCGATCTTGCTGCCATCGGGTGACCAGGCGACACCGTACTCCTGTACGTTGTTGTTCGTCAGGTTTGTCTCCCCGCTGCCGTCAACATTGATCAAATATACCTCGTGCGAATCCCAACCTGTTTTGCCGGATATGTACGCAATCTTGCTCCCGTCGGGCGACCAGGCGGGAAGGTAGTTGTTGAGGCCGTTCGTTGTTAACTGCCGCATGTTCGTGCCGTCGATATCGACGATATAGAGTTCGGAAGTCGGCGACCCCGGCACGATCGGGCCTACATGCTTGCTGCGCGAGAAGGCGACCTGCCGGCCATCCGGTGACCACGCGGGACCCCAATGGGCGTACCCGGGATCGTCCAACAACGCGGTTGCCTTGCTGCCGTCCGCGCCGGCGGTGTAAAGGATGGAAGGTGGCGGCAGTTCTGCGTCTGGAATTGCCCAAAAGGGATCAGTTGAATTCAGGCTGCCCGCCGCCGGCAGAACCACATCTTTAACCAGGTCGTAGATCAATGCCATTTGCTTCTCAGATACGTCCGGCGGGACGAGCGCGTCAGCCGTGGTCACGACGATCATATCAAGGGCGGGTAACAGGATAACCAATTGTCCGGCATAGCCCTGGGCGGCGATGGCCCGCTGCCCGGCGAATACATCCGGCTTCCAGTTCCACCACTGCATGCCATACCAGTCGATAGGCATCGTCTGTCCATTGCCGGTGAACAAGCCCTCTGATTGGGGATAGGTGCTGCTATAAACCCATTCGGCGGGAATGAGTTGTTGCCCATCCCAAGTGCCCCGGTTCAGATATAGATAGCCGAACCTGGCCATGTCCCGTGGCGTCAGAAACAGACCGGCTCCGCCGATATTCACGCCGTTGGCATCCTCGATCCAGTCCCAGTTGGTGATGCCGAGTGGGGAAAACAGTTTTTCAACTGCGTATTCTTCCAGTGATTGGCCGGCCAGCGCACTGAAAGCGGCCGAGAGCAGGTTGGTGTCGCCCGATGAATAACTCCAGGCCTCGCCCGGTGGGTGAGCCATGCCAGTTTGCAGCACATAGTCGGCAATGTCCTGCTCAGTGAAGAAGGCGATGCCGGCATCGAACCCTCCTTCCTGTGCTGCGGCCGATGCATCGTTCTCGAGTTCCCCTTCGTCGAAGGTAATGCCGGATCGCATGCGCAGCAAATCGCTCAGCGTGATGTCCGCCAGTTCGCGATACGCTCCATCGTTGAAGTAGGCCGGTAGGGAGTCATCCAGGGTGGCGTCCAGGCCGGGAACGATTCCATCGGCAAGCGCCATGCCGTAGAGCGCCGACACGACGCTTTTGGTGACTGAAAGCGTCGGATGCAAGTCTTCGGGACCGTAGCCGTTGTAGTAGGCTTCATGTACCAGATAGCCGTCCTTGACAATGAGAAGGCTGTTGAGGAAAGGCAAATCGCGCTCGATGATCTCGCTTGCCTCGGCCAGTCTTGCTGTGTCAAAGCCCATTTGGGCAGGATCGGCCTCGCGCCAGCCGGCTGCCGGCCAGTAATCGCGCGCCGTCGGTGTGGAGGGTGGTGGAGTCGGTGGTGTCGAGTTCGTTATCCCAGTGGAACAAGCGACGGATGCGGTGAGACACGCCAGCAGCAATACCAGCTTTACAAGAAGGATTGGTCTATGCAGGGTTTGTATCATTTGATTTTTCCGGGTTGTTCTATGTGATTGGTCGGATGTGATTGCTCTTCAACTGACACACGGTATTGCGTGAACAGTATAGCATACGATCGGGCTGATCTAGCCGCCGATCCAGTATCTTATTCTTTTGTAGCGCTTAACATAGCAAGGCCTATAGGGGCATATCCCAGCAACCACGCTGCTGTGGCGACTACGTACAGGGTAAAGTTAGGTACAGCCTGCGCCTGAGCCATCGGAAAGAGGACTGACCCAATGACCAGCAAGAACGGCGCAAAGCGCGGGGCCGCCTTGACACGCCACAAGCCAAATGCAATTAGCAGGAAGCTCAGGAAGAAGCAGAGGACGAAGGGCAATATAAATAATTCACTGCTAGTCATGGTTTCGGCATTGTGGATGCGGTCGAGCTGTTCGCCGGTAAATCCACGAGTCACCATCATGGCCCCTTCGATTCGCGCGTATGAGGGCCTGATCCCCCCAACGATACCGAAAGCACTCATTATCGCGATGGTGATGCCCAACCGCGGCATGCTCTCACCGATGAGCCGGCTGAGGGCCTGCAAGCCGATAATCAATAGCGCAAACCCGATGATCATCAAGGCCCCTTCCGGGAAGTTGTCGTACCAGCGGCCGGTCGTTGTGCCGATGCCGGCAGCGGCTATCAAAGCGGCGATGAAGAGCAATAGTGGGCCAACGATCAACGTGATGCCGGCCAATTTGGTGTAAAGGTTATTGTACATATTCAAGCTTTTCTCCCGTTTATCACAATTTTCGGTCCAAATTCAGGGTTAATTTATCTTGCCTGCCTTCCCGACGACATGAGGGCAGCCCCCTAAACCAGTCGGGAAATATTGCCCGATTCGCCAAGAATGAGGATGGCTGCGAATCATATGGTTAATCCGCAGCCGATCCGTTCCCACCAATCTTCACAAAAATGCTTACTCGACCGTGATCGTCGTATGATCGGCCACATCCGGGTCGCCATAACTGACATCGACCAGGAAATTGCCGCCGTCCTCCAGCGTTCCTTCGGCCATGAACCGGATTAGGGGGGCTTCGTTGGATTGAGTCGGCTTCAGATACTCTGTAAATGTGGACGCCGACCCAACTCGCCGCGACGAGATGGCTTCCAGTTCACCGATGGTTACCACGCCGTCAGTCATCGCTGCGTCGATATCGGCGGCGGCGAAGAACCATACCGGGACTGCGCCACGGCCGGTCATCTCTGAAATCGCCGGGGCTGGGTCAGTCTCCGGCCCGTTGACCCAGTATTCGACAACATCGGTAGTGGGCGGCTGGCAGCTGAAGGCGCCGGGACCGGCCTCGCCGGGAAAGTCGAAGAACTGGTTCAGGTTGAACTCATCCGGAATACAGTCGGGCGAGCGATAGAAAACAATCGCCACCCATTCGCCGTCGCCGAAGGTCTCGTTTTCGCCGAAGCGAGCGTAGAACGGCGGACCATCGCCGGCTTCGATGCGAACCAGCTCGCTCTCTTCTTCCATTGGTGGCGAGCTCTCGGTCGGTTCGACCGGGGCGGCCGTCGGTTCTGCCGGCGCGCTCTCAGTCGGTTCGGCCGCGGCGCTCTCCTCGACCACCGGCGCGGCGGGTTCGCTTCCGCCGCATGCCACCAGTAACATCAGGCACAATGCGGTGATTGCGCCACCAACAAAAAATCGGATACCTTTCACGTACATCTCAGCTTCTCCTTTCATTTTGATTGACTGCATTAAATAGTTCTGCGACCGGCGAGTTCGATGACCTGCTAGTCGCGCCGTTGGATGGGTGTGTCAGAACGGTTGCTGAGTTGCGTTTTAGCCCGGTCGCTCTGGACACAGGCACAACATAAGCCCGGATGCAGTTTCTGGGAAGGAGGGGAAAAGGGGGGAATAGATGGGAATAGATGGGAATAGATGGGGAGGGGATAGGGAGGGGATTGGCTTGAATGCCGTCACGGTCTGTTATAATGTTGCGAAACCGGTCGAAGTACGCGCATTGTCAGGCAATGTTTGAGTAGAGCTGGAGATCATTGGTCACCCGGACAACCGTGATCTCTGCCGGGGTAGCGACTTGCGGACCTGGAGGCAACGGTGAGCTATCAAATCGGACAGGCGATCAAAGGCTATCAATTGTTAAACCGAATCGGCAGCGGCGGATTTGGCGCTGTCTACCGCGCGTACCAGACGACATTGGGACGGGAGGTAGCGGTCAAGGTTATCCTGCCCGGGCTGGCGAACCAGCCCGAGTTTATTCGCCGGTTCGAACACGAAGCTCAACTGGTGGCCCGATTGGAGCATCTCCATATCGTGCCCCTCTATGACTATTGGCGCGACCCGGAAGGCGCTTACCTGGTAATGCGCTGGCTGCGTGGCGGCAGTGTCAGGGATGCCCTTCTTGGCGGGCCATATGATGTCAACTCGGCCGCATCGTTGCTGGATCAGATTGCATCCGGATTGGCAACTGCCCATGCAGCCGGAGTGGTTCACCGCGACCTGAAGCCTTCCAATATATTGCTGGACGAAGAAGGAAACGCTTATCTGGCGGATTTTGGGATCGCCAAGGAGCTGGGCGCATCCGGCAGCAGGGTAATGGACGACGGGACAATCGTTGGCTCCCCGGACTACTTGTCTCCCGAGCAGGCGAGAGGCCAACCGGTGTCACCACAAACCGACATCTATTGCCTTGGTGTCACTCTCTATGAGGTACTGGCCGGCCAACACCCCTTCCCGGGGCTACCTGGCGTCCAGCGACTCTACAAGCATATTAACGAGCCACTGCCGTCCATCGAATCACTCGACCCGTTTATCCGACCCGAAATCAATGAAGTGATTCAGCGGGCGACCATGAAGAATCCACGCCATCGGTTCGGAGATGTATTGGAGATGGCCGCTGCATTTCGTCAGGCGGCGCGACTTGGCGAGTATAGTCGCATATCTCTCGTTGAAGCGCTTACATTGCGCGAGCAGGAAATACTGCAATTGATTATTCAGGGCAAGGCGAATCGCGAGATAGCTACAGCGCTATTCATTGAGTTGTCCACGGTTAAATGGTATATACGACAGATTTATACCAAATTAGGTGTCCATAACCGCCGCCAGGCAATAATACGTGCCAGAGATCTTGACCTCCTGTTGGCTGATGATGAGGACGTGGCAGTCGCTGACGGATCGGTTAGCGCGCAGTTGGTTCTGCCCGCGCCGGTCAATCCATATAAAGGTCTGCGGCCGTTCGAAACCCCGGATGCACAGAACTTTTTTGGACGGCAGGCATTGGTCCGACGTCTGCTGGATCACTTGGCCAGCTCTAACGGATTGCAAAAAACCAATGGAACTGCGGCTCATGGTGCAGTTAGCCAACCACACCGCCTTACATCGCGGCAATTCCTGGCCATCATTGGTCCAAGCGGCAGTGGTAAATCCAGCTTATTGCGCGCCGGGCTTGTTCCGGCATTGATCCGCGGAGAGGTAGCCGGCTCCGAGAGGTGGTTCATCGCCCAGATGACACCCGGACGCCGCCCGCTGGATGAACTGGAAGTATGCCTCCTGCGGATTGCTGCTTACCAGCCCGGTAATCTGCGTGAACAACTGGAGCGGGATGAATTTGGACTGTTGCGAGCTGCTGATCTCATCCTGCCGCGAGACGATAGTGAAGTAGCGCTTGTTGTTGACCAGTTCGAGGAATTGTTTACCCTGACAACGGACGAGGACGAGCGACGACATTTTCTGAACTTGTTGAGCCAGGCCGCTACCGACCCGCGCGGCCGCATCCGTGTCATCATCGGTCTCCGCGCTGATTATTATGACCGCCCGCTACATTATCCACTTTTCGGCGATCTGGTGCGTTCGAACATGGAGACAATTTTGCCGCTCTCGGCCGAGGAGCTGGAACAGGCCATTGTTATGCCCGCCACACAGGCCGGGGCCACGTGTGAACCCGGTCTGGCGACGGCAATCATTGACGATGTTTTGTATCAGCCGGGCGGTTTGCCCTTGTTGCAATACGCCCTGACGGAACTGTTTGAACATCGTGAGGGTCGTACCCTCACGCGACAGGCGTATGAAGCCATCGGTGGAGCAGCGGGGGCGCTGGCCGGTCGTGCGGAGACACTTTTCCGCGAGCAAGACACCACCGGCCAGCAGGCGACCCGGCAAATTTTCCTCCGTCTCGTTGCTGTTGGAGAAGGGCAGGAATCATTGCCGGACACGCGACGACGTGTATTTCGCGCCGAATTCACCGGTTTAACTACTGAGGAGGAGGTAACCGATGAGATTATTGAGACCTTCGCCGCTCATCGGCTATTGACCCTGGACCACGACCCGGCCAGTCGAAGACCTACTGTTGAGCTGGCACATGAGGCATTATTGCGCGAATGGGCCAGATTGCGCGATTGGCTGGAGGCAAGTCGCGATGACCTGTTCCAGCACCGGCGCTTGCAGGGGATGACGCAGGAGTGGCTTGATGAAAATCGGGATAGCGGCCTGCTGCTGACACGTACCCGACTCGATCAGTTGGCCGCCTGGGCATCGGGAACCGATCTGGCGTTAACCCCGGATGAACGTTCTTACCTTGAAGCCAGCATCACCGCCCGTCAGGATCGCCGGGCGGAGGAAGAATCCAGGCGCATTCGTGAATTGGATGCAGCCAGACAGTTGGCTGAAGCTGAGCATCGGCGGGCCGAGGTGCAGGCTGAGGCGGCTGGCCGGTTGCGACGCCGGGCGGTTTACCTGTCCGTTGCCCTTGTTGCAGCGGCCGTCCTGGCCGTCGTCGCTCTGGTCGCCGGCCGTCAGTCGGCGTTAAATGGCGAGCGAGCTGCAGCGCAAGCCGAGGTAGCCTCTACCGCGGAGGCGATCGCCAATGAGCAACGTCGCATTGCCGAATCTGAACGTGACAGTGCCGGAGCGGCCGCTCGAGCTGCCGCCGCTGCCCGGGAAACCGCTGAAGCTGAATCGTTACAACGCGCCACCGCCGAGGCGATCTCCGTTCAGGAGAGGGAGATGGCTGAAGCCCAGACTCGTTTGGCAATTTCTCGTGAGCTTTCCCTGGCGGCGATCGGGCAATTGGAGGTTAATCCGGAGTTGAGCATCCTGCTGGCGATGGAGGCCATAGAGACGACCCAAAGTAGTGACGAGATTGTTCTACCCGAAGCAGAAACAGCGCTGCGCCAGGGCTTGATGAACCTTCGACAGGAAAGCATTTTACCCGGCACACCCATCGGAGACTGCCATACCGAAATTTGGTGCAGTGATGTCGTCTATAGTGCGACCGGACGTTTGTTGGCCTCCACCGGGCCGGATAATACGGCGATTTTATCGGAAACTACAACCGGGGAAGCTTTGCAGGTTTTGGACGGTCACACATCGCCGGTTATGGCCGTTGCTATATCGCCGGACGAGAAAAGCATGGCTACGGCCGGGGCCGATGGGCTGGTGATGGTTTGGGATATTGACCCCGGGGCGGGCAGTGGCCACGTCACAGCACCCCGGCTGTTCCTTGGTGGGCATGATGGTGAGGTGACCGATGTTACCTTTAGTCCTGACGGGCGGTTTATCGCCTCATCCGGCCGGGATGGTGAAATAAAGCTTTGGGACTCCGCCACCGGCAAGGAAATAGCCAACCTTACAGGCCATGAGGGAACGGTACGTGATGTGGCATTCAGTCCGGACGGCGAAACGATTTATTCGGCGAGTAGCGACCAGTCAGCCCGGATTTGGGATGTCGCCACCAGCGAGGAACACCTGACACTTAACGGCCACACCGATCGCCTGACAGATTTAGCCTTGAGCCCAGACGGCTCCCGTCTGGCCACCGCTGCATGGGATGGAGCTATCAGGGTGTGGGACACCGTCACCGGTGAAGAGTTGCTGAGTTTTCCGGGTGACTCTGCTCGTGCCTATGCCGTTGCGTACAGCCCGGACGGTTCCATGTTGGCCGCCGGTGGCACAGATTCCGTCATCACAGTGTGGGCCGCGGAAACGGGGGAAGAGCTGATGAGATTGCCGGGTCATGGTGGAATTATCTACAATCTGGATTTCCATCCGGATGGGCAGCTGTTAGCCTCGGGCGCGGACGATGGTACGACGCGCATCTGGGATATTTCGCGGTCCGGCAATCGTGAATGGTTGACCCTGGATGGTCACAAATGGGTGATGTTCGGCGTTGATTTCAGCCCCGATGGGTCGCAATTGGCGACTGCCAGTTGGGACGGCAGTGTGAAGATGTGGGATCCATACACCGGGGAAGAACTTGGCACTATAGTGGCCGATGAGTGGCGGAAGTTTGCGGTTGAATTTAGCCCCGACGGCGATCAATTGGTGACGGCGGCCATGAATGACAGCGCGATCATCTGGTCGCTACCGGACGGAATGGCCGCACATACCTTTAGCGGACATGGCGGGCCTATCCTTGATATTGCCATAACACCGGATGGTAGTCGTTTGGTAACTGTTGGCGAAGGGGCAGAGATTCCCGGATTGATCCAGGTTTGGGATACTCAATCCGGCGAGGTAATTATGTCATGGGAAGGGCACGATGCCGCCATTGAAAGGGTTGCAATTAGCCCGGACGGGCATCTGCTGGCGACCGCCGGCACAGATGGCGTGGCAAAACTATGGCGATTGTCCACGGGAGAGCTAGTCACCATCCTTGATGACCACGATGCGCCGGTCAACGGGATCAATTTCAGTCACGATGGTCGATGGTTGGGCTCGGCCGGGGCGGACAATCTGGCCCGGATATGGGCAATCGACGGGGAAGCTGTTCGATTGCACGCCATACTTGATGGTCACAGCAGTGTGGTCTGGGATGTGGTGTTTAACCTGGATGACACACAAGTGGCAACGATAGGATTTGATGGGGTTGTCAAGTTGTGGGATGTCGCAACCGGAACTGAAAGGTTGAGTCTTCCGGGTGATGATAATAACGGCCGCGAAGTAGCTTTTAGTCCTGATGGGAATCTGCTGGCCGTTACCACCGGCACGGGGCTGGTGCACCTTTATGTGTTATCCGTCGCTGACTTGATGGTGTTGGCTGAATCACGTGTGACCCGGAGCCTGACCGATGAAGAATGTCGCCAATATCTGCATCGCGCTCAATGTAGCCCGGGACGATGACCTGGGTCGAGGTGGGTGCTCTTTGATTATGGCCTTTTTCTGATTGATCGGATCGTCGTCAGATCAATCTCCTATGCCGTTCCTGCTTCCGTATTTCTCCTCTCTTTCTGAATATTTTTACCTAGGAACGATTGCGATGTGTCATTCCTCCTGCTACACTCTTCCCGTATTGCCGTCACGTATCTCTTAGCTGTTAATCCAAACTCAACTTTACCGGTAGCGCGACAATCCTATAACTTATTAGCACTTCTTTTGTATTCATAAGGAGAGGGTTTCATGATTCTCGTCGTTGGCGCAACCAGTATGTTGGGGAGTCGTGTTGTTCATGGCCTGCTGGAAAGGGGGCACAAGGTTCGCGTGTTGATTGGTCGTCACTCGCATTTGGCGGTGTCGAACCAGGGTACGGCAGTGACGATCCAGTCCCTTGTTTCTGCTGGAGCCAAGATTGTGTGGGGTGATCCGAAGACAGAGACCTCACTTACGTCAGCCCTGTCCGATATTGATACAGTTATCACTGTTGTAAATACAGCCCGGCAGTGGGGTATCGATGCGATAGAATCTGTAGACTGGCATGGCGCCTTGAATCTCATAGACGCTGCGAAAAATGCAGGTGTGCGACGGTTTCTGATGGCCACGATTCCAGCCGACGGCCTGGACAATCACGAAAGAACGCGGCGATTGAACGAGGAGTATGAACATCTGCTTGTTCGAAGCGGGATGACCTATACGATTATCCAGCCGACAGTGTTCATGGAGTACTGGGTCGGCATGATGGTCGGCATCCCGCTGATGACTCAACAGGCTGTCACGCTTATCGGCCGCGGTGATCGCGCGCACAATTTTATATCCGAACAAGACGTGGCCAATTATTTTGTAGCCATGCTCGACCATCCAAAGGCGAATAATCAGACAGTTGTGGTGGGTGGGCCGGCGTCGTATTCGTGGACGGAGATCGTCCATAGGGTTCGAGAGCGCATAAATGTGGAGTTGCCAATCCAGTACGCAATGATGGGCACGCCGATATCCTACATACCTGAAAAAGTATATCCCCTGGCAACCGAGTTTGAGCGGTTTGAGAATCGCCTCGATTTTTCCGATGTTTCGAAGACGTTTGGTGTGCGGCCGACATCGCTGGACGATTATATCGATCAGGCGTTCGGACACTGTCGGGCTGTGATTTACTCAACCT
>JAHDWL010000009.1:0-87033 GCA_023384355.1 Anaerolineae bacterium | reverse complement strand
AGACGCTTTCTGTCGAAATCCGGCGAGTAGACGTACCCGTTGGAACTGATCCTGGGACGGTATTCGAGTCTACAGCCGATTGCCTCGACCCCTCAGAGGCATAATCCGCAGCGAGGGGCGCAGTTCGGGTTTGTCCAGATCTCCCATGTCGCCTTATGGGATGGACATTGCCTCTGCTGCGCTCCTCAATTTTTATGACCACGTATTGCTTGTTCTCGTACTTTCGGACAGAATCTGCCCTGGATGAACGAGTACCTCGATCTGCTTCGTCGAAACCCAAACTTTCGTAATCTATGGCTCGGTAGTGTAATTTCACAATTTGGCGATTGGTTCAATGTCATCGCCTCGGCCGAGCTGATTACCCGGTTGACGGATAGCGGCGTTGCCCTTAGCTATCTTTTCCTCGCCCGATTCCTGCCGCTCTTTATTTTCAGTCCAGTCGCTGGCGTATTGGCGGACAAATTCAACCGAAAGCACATCATGGTGTTATCCGACGTTTTGCGGGGCGCCACTGTTCTGGGCTTTTTACTGATACGTGATCCGGGCGACATCTGGTATTTCTATCTTTTGACCATACTCCAATTCAGTTTAAGCGCCCTGTTCACCCCAGCCAGGGGCGCGGTGCTGGCAAATATCGTCGAGCCGGGCGAGCTCGTTACAGCAAATGCCCTGGACAGCCTGACCTGGAGTACGATGCTTGCGTTGGGAGCTTTTCTGGGAGGGGTCGTTGCGGCATTCTTTGGCGCGGAGGCCGCTTTTTTGGCGGATTCCATGTCTTTCTTCCTGTCCGCAGTTTTCATCGGACGGATAATTCTACCGTTACAAACATCACCATCGGCTGAGCACGCCTCGGCTGTTGCTGTTTCCAGGTTCGCGTTTCTGGACGGGTTTCGATACCTTTTGCAACAGCCGTTCATTTTGGGTATTGCATTAGCCAAAGCAGGTGGTTCGCTGGTTTGGGGTGCGATTAATGTTCTGGAAATCTCTTATGCCAACGATCTGTTCCCGTTTATCGGGGCTGAGAGAGTTGGGGTATCCGATCCTGGAACGGCAACGCTCGGTCTAATCTATGTAGTAAGTGGACTGGGGACGGGGGTGGGGCCACTAGTTATGCGTCATTGGTTAGGTGACTCTCCACGTCGGCTGATGCTGGGCGTTACCTTGGGATTCGTTTTTTTAACGACAGGAACGGCCTGGCTATCGGTCGTCAGCTCCTTGGGAATGCTGCTGTTGGCTACGTTAACCCGAACATTAGGCACGGGAACTCTTTGGGTATTTTCAGCTGCGTTGTTACAAACCATTGTGCCCGATCGGTTTAGGGGGCGCGTATTTTCTTTTGAATTTGCCTCCTTGACCCTAACCCAATCCATATCCACCATCACCGCGGGATATTTGCTGGACGTCAAGGGCTTGCCGATACAGGGAGTCATGGCGGTGATGGCCTCGATAGGGGTCGTCGTTACCGCGGTTTGGGCGAGCTTTCATCTCGCGAACCGTCGAAATCTTCGAGAGGAACCTACGCCCATTCGCGTAGTCAATAAATAGATCAAATCCCCTGTCGGCTGGTTAATTATTGGCGGCCAAATCGTCGATCCGCTATGATTCCGAGCATGATGCCATCAGACCCGATCTATACCGAGGTACAACCCTATCGCGAGCTGCCACCATTTACACTGCTAACGGTTGTCGGCGCTCTATTCGGATGGTTTCTAATCATATGGGTCGGATTAATGTCCCGGCCGCTCGGCGCATTGCAAATGCCGAACTGGCTGGCCTGGGTCATCGGTCTGTGCTTTGGCGTGATCGTCCCCATCGCGTATACACGCATGAAAATGGTCACTGTCGTGTACCCGGATCGTCTGCTGATCAATAATGGGGTTTCGGGCCGGAATGTTTTCCTCTTCGACGATATTGTGGAGGTCGAATTGCGCAATGACAATATCAACGAGGACTATAATGTGAGGAATATTGGCTCGGTTTCTGCGACACACATCGCCTATACCGTGCTGTCGACTAATGGGGTGCAGCTAGTCCTGGTTGACGGTCGTCACTATCTTATAGGCTCGAAGGAGCCGCAGGCACTCGCAGACGCGATACGGTCTGTGTGGCGGAAGGGGGTTCAGGCCCGTTTGCCTGAGGAGTTTGAAACATCATGACCGGAAATGTCCTCTACCATGAAACTCAACGGTGGCGTGATGTTTGGTGGGTGATGGCCCTCGTCTTTGGGTTGGCGGCAATCCAATGGTGGATATTTTTCATGCAGATCGTACAAGGGATTCCTGTTGGCAACAATCCGGGGTCAGACGTCCTCGTGATTGTAATCTGGATAATTTTCGGGATCGGTTTTCCTGTATTCTTTCTGCTGCTAAAGATGGTGGTAGAGGTTGTTCCGGGAGCGATAATAATCGTTTTTCGTCCGTTTGTGAACCGGCGTATTTTAATGGGCGAGATCGCGCATCTCGAGCCCAAAGTATATCGGCCGCTCCGTGAATATGGTGGGTGGGGCGTTCGGGGGATTGGCGGTCGCATTGCTTACAATGTCCGCGGAAACGCTGGTGTCGAATTGACGCTCATCGATGGCCGTCGTGTTATGATTGGCACGCAACATCCGGGCGAACTTGCGGAGGCGATTTATAAGTCATGGAGCGGGTCGAAGTGATCGTTATCCATGACGGCGATATATCCCCGTAATGTAGTGTCGCTTCATAAACGAATATGCTCTGGTCATTGATTCGAAAAAAGACAAGCCCGCCAGATTCCAATAATCCCGGCGGGCTTTTCGTATTATAATGGACGTGTTCTTACCGATGGCAGGAATAACTTGGAATCTTTGATCGTTGCTTCGCTAATCATTTTGATAATGCTCTTGATCGTGGTGGTCTTTGTACCAGCCTATCTGGAGCATCTCGCGCGCAGGAACAGTGCCCGTCGTGACGAATATGGTGTCAAATCACGTGAGCTAGAGCGTGAAGTACGTCGTTATGAACGGGCCTTGGCTCCCTATGCACGTACGCGAGCCACCATTTTCCGGGACCGTGCTGCTCAGGCAGAAAATCAGTTGTCGATATTTTCCGAACAGGTCGGAAAGATGAGCATTGTCATATCCCAATTGCGATGTCCCGAAATCTACGATTACTTGTTTCCTGCACAACACTTCATCTTGCACCCCGAACACATTGGGGCGATCGCGAGCGACGTTCACCGCTTGAAGGCCATCACAACCGCGATGTCTCAGGCGACCAAATCAGAAGCCGCTGTTCGCGAAGCCCTCGAGCTCCTGACGGCCGTGGCTGAGACATTGGCATCAAATCGATTGGAACTGACAGAACGATTGAACGCACTCGAGGCAGCTGTTAGTCAGGAGCGGGCAGACGGTATTGAAGCGCTGGATGATTTTTCGCGCGACGGGATCGCCATCCGCCAACTTCTCGAAGAGACGGAAAGATCGACCCGACCGGGAGCTATCCTCGCTGATCTGGATGGCGGCGCTCTGGCGTTGCAATCCGCGGAATCAACTTTGGGCGAGGCTGAGTCTCGTCTGGTGGAGTTGCAGCGTGAGAAAACAGCCCTTGATCGGAGATTGCGACGGGTAGCGACGGAACTTGACAGCCTCCAGAAGGCGAGCAAATCCGGTCCCGCCGCGGCGGACCTTCCCCAGGTTCGCCCGTTGACAAGGCGCGCTGCTGCTCTCCTGAACGAGAGTGCTCAGGGACACCGCCGACGCCGAGAATTTAATGCCGCAGGGGCTGACGTTTCGACTGCGGCCCAGTTGGTCAATTTTGGCCGAGATTTAAACAATACCGAGATACAAATCCGGGGGTTGACCGAGCGCGATGACGGTTCTTCCCTGAGCGAGGCGATCACAGCTCTGAGGCACGATCTTGATGGCTTGCTGAGCCAGTTGGAGTCAGGTCAAGGCGGGCAATCAATGTTCAGTGATACCTCTATGGCCAGCCGCGCGGCCCAACTACGGACACGGGCGGATACATTGATTCGCCGTCAGGATGAGCAGATCGCCGCGCTCTCCCGCGAAGCGACCGAGACAAGGGATAACCTGTCCGCTGCCTGGGAAAAGGGACAGGCAATGCTGCGACTGTCGGAGGATGATCCGCTTGCTCGCCGTTACAATCGGTTGTTAAGTCAATTCGAAGAAGCTCAGGGTAAACCGGCGATGCTGGAACAGTTCCGACGCGATGCCCAGTCTTTCGAGGGGATTTGGGAACAATGGATACGCCGCGTTAAGGATACCGGCGACCGAATCAATCGGTTGCGCTCTGACTTGCTTGGGCTGATCGATGAGGCGCTGGTTTTGGTTGAACCCTGGAACTGCCTGGTCGAGGATGTGACCTTCATCCAGCAACGGGCGGCCGAATTCGAGAGGCTTCGAGCAAAATTTGCTGCGGTTAATTTTCGTCGCGAGGCAGAATCAATCATGGATCAGCTCGAAACGATCGATGCCGATATAGAGGCCCGCTATGCCCAGCTAAAGGATCGCGCCAGACGATTGCAGTTTCTGGAATCGGACGTGAACCAGATCATCTCTCTGGTTAACAATGAAAACGTTGAACTGTCGTCTGACGATCCTCAAAAAGCCAGATGGGAGCGCACATTGCGGCTGGTTGACCATCATATCCGTTCGGCCCATGCGGCCTTGCATTATGAGGATGCGTCAGTGTCGCTGCTGCGGGCGGCCGATGTCGCCAATAAACAGGCGGTTTAATCGGTTCTGGACGAGTGAATGATATGAGTTCGATAACTCGGTGCCCATGGGCCGGAGACAGCCCGTTGTATATCGACTATCACGATCGCGAATGGGGTGTGCCCGTCCACGATGATCGCACCCTCTTCGAGTTCCTGATCCTTGAAGGGGCACAGGCGGGACTAAGTTGGTTGACTATATTGAGCAAGCGCGAAAATTATCGCCGCGCGTTTGACAATTTTGATCCAGTGATTGTCGCCGGATATGACGATGCGAAGCTGGGTTCCCTTCTGACAGACTCAGGAATTGTTCGAAATCGGTTGAAAGTGAATGCCGCGATCCAGAATGCGCGTCAATTCCTGCGTATTCAGGACGAGTTTGGCAGCTTTGACACTTATATCTGGGGCGTTGTGGATGGGGTTCCCAAGGTTAACGCATGGGAAAATCTCCGTCAGGTACCAGCCGAAACCGCGGAATCACGAGCGCTCAGCAAAGACCTGAAGAGTCGCGGTTTCAAATTTGTTGGGCCAACGATTATTTATGCCTATATGCAGGCTGTCGGCATTGTAAACGATCATCTGGTTAGTTGTTATCGCCATTCGCAGTTGAAATAATCCTTTTAATCGTTCCTCATTCGCGGATGAACGAGGCTTTACGCTTGTTACCGCTATGAGCTTATTATGATGAATCTCATGAGCACTTATCCCGATCCTGTTCTTGATGTCAATAGCCTGGCGACTCATCTGGGCGATCCGAGTTGGGCAATTGTTGATTGCCGAGCCGACCTTACCAACGTTAACTACGGTTTTAAGGCGTATGAGCATGCTCATATCCCGGGAGCCGTCCACGTTGATTTGGAAGTGGATTTATCCTCAAAAAAAACTGCGTCCGGAGCCGGCGGCCGACACCCTCTGCCGACGCCGGAGCAATTGAGTGACTTGTTCAGTCGTTTGGGAATAGACGATCGAGTTCAGGTTGTCGCTTATGACGATACGTCGGGTCATTACGCGGCTCGATTGTGGTGGATGCTGCGTTTTATGGGACACAGGGCAGTGGCGGTATTGGATGGCGGATGGTCAGCGTGGATTCAGGCAGGCATGCCGGTATCCGCCGAGACCGAATATCGCGCTCCCCGTTTGTTCAAGGGGCATCCGCGGTGGGATCGCGTGGTTACGATTGATGAAGTCCTGACCGCACAGAAACTTGTCGACGGCCGCGCTCCTGAGCGTTACCGCGGTGAAATTGAGCCTATCGATCCTGTTGCCGGCCATATTCCCGGGGCTATCAATAGACCGTATGGCTTGAACTGGGGACAGGATGGCCGTTGGCGATCCCGCGAAGAACTACTGCCTGATTTTTTGGAGATGCTGGGAGAGACATCACCCGAGAACGCTGTGTACTATTGTGGGTCTGGTGTTTCAGCCTGCGTCAATCTTGTGGGTGCTGCCCGAGCGGGATTGCCGGAAGGCCGGCTGTATGTCGGCTCCTGGAGCGAGTGGAGCCGCCTGAGAACCAACGCGTCAGGTAAGCCGGGTGAAGTGTCAGATGATAAGCCGGTTGTATAACCCCACAGATCGATAAAAAAGAGGCCCGGAAATTTTCCGGGCCTCCACTAGATTACTTTCGTCCCGCTTTGAGGCGGTCCTGTAAATCCTTCAACTTGTCCCAAAGGCCAGCAGCGCCGAGACCGGCTTGTTCCGGCCAGGTAGCCGGATCGGCAAGCCGAAAGCGTCGACCGGCCGCGGCCAGAATCTCCTGGAGCCGCTCAACCGGTGTGCCGGCCAATTCCGCCAGGTTAAATATGTCATGAGCAATGAGCAGCTCGGCGATTTTGGGGCCGATTCCCTCGATGATTTCCAGCTCCTTCGGGTTGGCTTCCCTAACGGAGGAATCGAATGAAGCCGACCGTGTGGCATCGGCGGCAGGCGTCAATTTGGTGGCAATGGCGACGACAGCCCCATACGAATTGCCATCATCTTCGTCTCTGGTGATGCCGGAATATATCGTGACCTCGACCTCATCTGTGTCCTCACCCGCATCCTCCAGGAGCATTTCAATGGCCCCTTCGACGGCTTCTTCTTCCAATTGGGCAATATCCTCATCGGATTCGATTTCATCCGTCACCATCACGGCGACCTCCTCCGGGTCGTCGCCAACTGTCTCGACGCCGCCTACCTCGGCCGCAACAGCCATGACTACAGCAATTTTTTGACCTCTTTCCGCGTCTTCAATCACCTGAGTGTAGACAGCGGCATCGACAGTGCCCTCATCGGCCACATCGCCACCCATACCGGCAATTGCCTCGGCAAGCGCTTCGTCCTCCAGTTGATCGAGGTCCTCGTTGGTTTGAATGGATTGCCGACGGACGACGACCGTTGCCGGCAACGGTTCGCCTTCCCCGGCCAGCTCCAACCAGGACTCAGTTTCTTCGTCAGCATCCCAATAGTCAATATCATCCAACGGCGTGCGCTCGGCGTGCCGGCGGACAGACACTCCCAACGCGTCGATATACCATCCTGATCGACCGAGCAGCCCACCAATCTCGAAACCTTCCGGCGCAACGAATGAAAAGTCGCGGTCGCCTCCCGGTCCACCATAGACAGGCGAGCCGTTTCGGTTCGTGTGGAAACGGATAGAGTCTATGTACCAACCGGCTCGGCCACTGATGCCAGTAAGGTATTCGTCTTCGTCCAGATTAAAGATGTGGTGTTTGCCTCCCGGCCCGCCAATCAACGGGTTGTCTCCCGATTGGCCATCGGCGTCGATATAGTCAAACTGAATTCCGTTAATCACCCAGTCCGCGAAGATGTGGATGGCGGTCAGTCGGCCACCTTCGGGAATATCGTAATGATCAAACGGCTTGCCGCCGTTGCCGCCCGCCGGGCCAATCTGGAATTTATCCATGGCTTTACCTCCAATGGTCATTGTTTTGTATTGATCCCTCCATGTTCCCTAATTGTTACCCAATTCAGCCTGAATTGCTAGACATCGTCTGAAGGGCAACCTCATTTCTTGAATGTAAAAATATTGGCCGAGGCTTGCGATGGCGATTTGTGTAGGGCACAATTGTTGTAACGTTACAACAAGATTATGGCTGAAGATAGAAATTCCCTCCTGCAATTTTTGACGCGCAATTATTCGACTGATGAGTTGAAAACTTTGTGTTTCCAACTTTTTGTGGATTTCGATAACCTTGCCGGTGATACAAAAAGCGCTAAAGCTCGCGAACTGATTTTACATCTGGAGCGGGCCGACCGCATGTCAGATTTGGGTCCGATATTGGGCAGGGATAAGCCGATTGCCTATCGTCGCGAATTCACCAAAGACCCACCAATCCCGCGCATCCCGCCCAGACGTAACCGGGATATGAACCAGGTTTTCCTCAGCCATGCGCAGGAGGATGAGGCCTTTGCCCGGCGGATCGCGGCCGATCTGCAGGCTGAAGGCTGGACGGTGTGGATGGCGCCCGACAGTATTATGCCGGGCGAGACGTGGGTTGAGGCAATCAATCGAGGTCTGGAGGAGAGCGGATTCTATCTGCTGGTCCAAACTCCGGCCGCGGTCGCATCCCGGTGGGTCGTTACAGAGACCAATGTGGCCATAGGCCTGGAGCACCAACATCTGATGCGTTTCATTCCCCTTGACGTGTCGCCGAGCCGACCGCCACCATTGTGGACGGCTTATCAGAACGTGCCGTTTCGTGACAACTATTTGCGTGGCCTGGAACATCTGTTGGCCCGCTTAAATGGCCGTTCGCCGCGTCCCTGGCCATCCGCAGGAACCGGCGTTAAGGGGACAGGAAATGGTGACAACGTTACCCAGTCGGATGCATCTAGGATATTTACAAACCGGCTGCTGCACGATCGTACCCGAATCGAATTGGTCCGGGTCCCGGCAGGGAATTTTCTGTTCGGCACCAATAGCCCTGAAGCTGATAACGAATGTACCCAGCGAACTATCCATCTGCATGAATTTTGGATAGCCAGCAATCCGGTGACTAACGCCCAGTTCGCAAAATTTGTTGAGGCTACCCGCTATACGACTACGGCGGAGACCACCGGATTTTCAAGAGTATGGATAGGAGGACGCTGGGTCGAGGTTGAGGGAGCCTATTGGAAACGCCCGGAAGGTTCACGCGACAATATCGAAAACCGTCCACACCATCCGGTTGTGTGTGTCAGCTGGTTCGACGCCCAGGCTTATTGTGAGTGGGCCGGTTTGCGGCTGCCAACCGAGAAGGAATGGGAAAAGGCAGCTCGAGGAACTGATGGACGAATATACCCTTGGGGTAATGAGAATCCCAGGCATCAACGTGCTAATTTTGGCATGCGCCCGGGTCATCCTACTCCTGCCGGACAATATTCACCGGCCGGTGATAGCCCGTATGGCGTCAGCGATCTTGCCGGCAATGTGTGGGAGTGGACTTCGTCATGGTTTGAATCCCGCGCAGCGAAATCCAAGCCAACCAAGGTTGTGCGGGGTGGCGCATGGCCCAGCGAACCACTAAACCTGCGCGCCACTTATAGACTGGATGTTGATCCTTCTCTGCGCTTCAACACCGTGGGGTTCCGGGTTTCGGCACATTTGGGCGATCCGGGATTCTAGCGAGTTGAATCTCCCGGCGGATTCAAACTATGGGCCGGAGGATTTCTTTCCGGGCGGGGGTTTGTGTGTCTTCTGTGCCCGCCTGGCGTCCGCGTTTCTGCGTTCATTCAACTCGCGTTCATGTCTCGCCCTGCGCAAATCATCGCGGGTCAAAACATTTACGTTCATATCCCCACCCTCTTCATCATGTCGAATCTGGAGAGGCACAACGGTGACAACGACCCGCTCCAGACCCGTCAGCCCCAAATTGAGGATTAACGAGCTGTTCTGATGGAGAGCCTGGGTCATGACGGAATCCATCGCCAGATGACCCAGGACGATATGGACAATCGCGTCAGGGTTTTCTCGCAACAGATTCATGACATATTCGCGAATCGGCGCTAATAGATGGCGATAGGGTGACTGGATAATTTGGAGGTTATCATCACCGATATATTTATCCCATTTCTCCTGGGTGATCTTGGACCGCTCCGGGTTAACGCCGACATGGATTGCCTTCCAGGGGTTGCCCAGGGATTTGGCGAAATTGACCATTTGCAACGTGCCCATGTGGACGCCGTCGACAAGAAGGAGTGTAATCACTCTTTCAGTATGGATTTGGTAATGCTGGTTCTCAAGGCTGAGAGCCTGGGCTACGTCTTTATAGTGCCGATGAATACGGGAAAAGAGAAATACCAGTGCCGGGATGAGAACGAGAACAAACCATGCCCCGGAAACGAACTTGGTGACAGCAAAAATGAGCATCACGACAAAAGTGCAGACCGCACCCACGGCGCTGATTGCCATGTGAACGCGCCAATTTTTATCGTACTCCAGCACAGATTCCTGGCTTTCGATCTTTTCGCCAGGTTTCAATTTTCCAATCTTCATGGCGTGAATCACCATACCAGATTGTGAGAGTGTGAAGCTGAGGAACACGCCGATCGCATAAAGGGGAATCAAGGCGGTTGTCGAGGCACGCATCACGATGACGAGCAGAGACGCTGCCAGTGCCAGCGTCATGATACCCCAGGAGAATACGAGCCGGCCGCCGCGATATGTTAACTGACGAGGCAAAAATCCGTCGGCTGCCTGGAGGGCGGCGAGCCTCGGGAAATCTGCATAGCTGGTATTGGCCGCCATGAGCAGGATAAGCGCTGTGCCGGCAATGACCATTAGATAGAGAATATTGCCGTCACCATAGATCGTTCGGGCTATTTGTGAAATTATCGTTTCCTCATGGGAAGGAATGGCTTCAATATGACGAGCGATGAAAGTGATACTCAGAAACAACACAACAAGCAGGGTGCTCATCACTATCAACGTCGTTGCTGCGTTCCGACTTTTTGGCTCGCGAAAGGCAGTGATGCCGTTTGAAATAGCCTCGATACCGGTTAGCGCTGCAGAACCGCTCGAGAAAGCGCGCAATATCAGGAATAAGGTCAGAGGGGCGGCTGTCTCGGTGGCAAATTCGACACCTGTGACGACGCCCAATGTTCCCGTGGCCCACTGGTAGAAACCTATCGCAAGAGTCATGAACATGATGACGACAAAAAAGTATGTGGGAATGGCAAAAATGGAGCCGCTTTCCTTGACGCCGCGAAGGTTAACAATTGTGATTAATCCGATTATCCCGACAGCCATCGGGACCCGATAATCTGCCAGGGAGGGAAATGCTGAGACAATCTGGGCAACGCCTGATGAGATCGACACAGCGACCGTGAGAATGTAGTCGGTCAACAGGGCTGAACCGGCCACCAGCGCTGCCGTCTCGCCCAGGTTTTCACGGGCGACGATATAAGCGCCGCCCCCGTTGGGATAGGCGTAGATAGTTTGTCGATAAGAGATAGTTACAATAATCAGAAGGATGGAGATAGCAATGGCGATCGGAACCGATAAACCGAGATATGCCATTGAGCCGGTTAGGGCAAGGATTACGAGGATCTCCTCGGTGGCATATGCTGTTGAGGAGATAGCATCAGACGCAAAGACCGCAAGCCCAACCTTCTTGCTGATAACCTGGTGTGCCAGGGTCCGCGTTTCAAGTGGTCGACCAATCAGTAGGCTTGAAAGACTGAATCGTCTGGTCGAAGGAGGTGTCGATTGATTATCAGTTGACATAATTTAGTTGCCGACAAAGGCCTTGTGCCCAGTGCCGTCGCTCAGTGACATATGAAAAATGTATCATATAGGTGGGCAACTTCGCGGAATTGTCTACCGTTCTGTTTAAAGTGTACCGAACCATGAATATAGCATGAGCGTGGATGAAGGGCAATATGCAGCAATTTTTTAAAACATTCGCAATTTCAATATTTTCGGGTATACTTTCTTGAGTTGTCGTCCGGGCCCTGGTGGTATCGAACTGCCTGAGGCCCGATTTTAGTTTCAAAGAGAGAGTTAGAATTGTCCAAGAAGATTTATGTAGGTAATTTGTCGTTCCACGCCACGGAGGATCAGGTTCGCGATCTGTTTTCTGAGTATGGCGCTATTGAGTCCCTGGCCATGATCAACGATCGTGACACCGGCCGCTTCCGCGGCTTTGCCTTTGTCGAGATGGAAGATTCTGCGGCTTCCGCAGCCATCGCGGCGTTGAACGGCAAGGATGTGGATGGTCGTGAGTTGACCGTCAATGAAGCCCGCCCACGTGAAGAGCGTCCGGCCGGCGGTAATAGCTATCGTGGCGGCGGCAATCGTCGCAATGACTACGGTAACAACCGTAGTAGCAATCGTAACAACTGGTAAGCAAGGCGTCCCATTTGACGCAAGCCATTTTTGGCTAGACGGCCGGTTCGATCCCCATTGAACCGGCTGTTTTTATTCGCAGGGTCGGATGTTCTTTTGATAGCCGAAGGTATGATTCTGGGGAATTTAAGGTTCTTATTATCGGGTTTGCTTGTGAGTCTTATAATAAAGACCTACCCGGCCTTCTTGATCTATTGCTTGTTGGCGAGGGGCTTTGCGGCAATATTGTTATGGAGAACTAAAATGATTCGATGTTGCCGTACATATTTCCGCGAACACTCTCTGTCCTAATCCGAGTTTCCTGATGAATAGCGACCGGATCGAAACAACAGAAATCGACTCGCGTGATCAATTTATTGACTGGAAGATGCTCGGCCGCATCATCCTGAAAGCGTCAATTTTGTTCATCGCCATTAACCTGATCTTCGCAGCCTGCCGCCCGCTCAACTCTCTTGGTGGCGTTTCGCTTTACAACCATCTTTTTCCTGGCCGACTTCGTTTACCCTACGGAGAAGTTCCGGCTAAAGATTTCAACCTGACATTAAATAATTTGCCAGCGCTTCTTGCTTCTCATGAATGGGGTAAATCTTCATCAGATGAGGAATACAAAGTATTGTTGATCGGCGATTCCGGGACGTGGGGATGGTTTTTAAGAAATGATCAATCGCTGGCTGGACAACTCAACGCGATGGGTTTAAGGACTAAGGAGGGCCGGCCGGTAATCGTTTATAATCTTGGATTTCCGTTCATGTCGTTGACCAAGGATTTGATGTTGCTCGATAAAGCCCTCCTGATTGACAAACCGGATCTCATTCTGTGGCCAATGACCATGCAATCGTTCGCACCCAAGCGACAACTCGACCACCCTTTGTTGCAGGAAAACGCTGACCTGGTACGTGAATTGATCCAGCGTTATGGGTTGTCTCTCGATTCGGACGACCCGCGTTTTGTCGATCGCACCTTTTTTGAGGAGACCGTCGTAGGTCGTCGCCGGGAATTGGCTGACCTTCTGCGACTCCAGACCTGGGGGGTAGCCTGGGCAGCGACAGGAAAGGACCAGGATATCCCCGAGGATATTCCTTTACGAAAGACTGATTTGGATGCAGACGAGAGCTGGCTGGATATCAAAGAACCGCGCCAACTGTCGACTGATGATTTGATGTTTGATGTATTGGCGGCGGGGATCGAACGCGCAGGCGATGTGCCGATCGCGATCGTCAATGAGCCTATTTTTATTAGTGACGGCGAAAATAGCCACATCCGTTACAACACATTTTACCCGCGCTGGGCATTCGACAATTTCCGGCAGTTGCTCTCAGATGAGAGCCAGCGATCTGATTGGCAATATATAGACCTGTGGGATGCAATCCCGCCGGCGGAATTCACGGATACCCCGGTGCATTTGACGCCGGAAGGAACTGCAATGATGGCTGATATTTTGGCCGGGGAATTTGGTTGGGGGCAGTAATTGAGTCGAATGTAAAAATTTATCAGGGGATATTCCGATGTGCCGCAATATCAAGAAATTACGAAACACACTATCCTCACCGACCGATGAGGAAATTGCCTTGGCGTCACTCCAATTTGTTCGAAAGGTCAGCGGATACCAACGGCCGTCGCGCGTCAATCAGAATGCGTTCGATACAGCCGTAGCCGAGATTGCGCTGGCCACGCGCCGGCTTTTCGATCATCTGGAAGGCCCCTCTCCAGAGAAGTTGTCTGATGATTAGAGTGCATTGCTGTCCCCGGATCGCCTGTCGACCGGTGTGGCTATGAACTTCCCGGGACAGTATCGGGTTTAAACCGTTTCATTGCCTATCGTATTGATTAGGATTATTCTCTCGCGGTATGGATGAATCAACTGTGCGTGAGACCCTCCGATCATTCATTATCCGGGATCTTATCCGCGATCCCGATTACCTGCTGACCGATACCGAAGGCATTATCACCGGTAGATTGATGGACTCATTCGCTCTGGCCGAGTTAGGCGTCTTCGTTGAGAAAGAGTTCGATGTATATATTCCCGATCCCGATCTGACCGTATTGAAAATGAACACTCTGGATCAGATTGTGGCTCGGGTAATGACGGGATAGGCGTTGGATTCGCGATATATTTCCCGCTCCATGTTCCCATGTCGCTAACGAGGATGGTATCATCGCTTAATGTTAGGGGTGGAGACTCGCGGTAATTACAATACGCTTTTGGATGCCGTAGCCCTCAAGGCCGGAGATGGGCATCCCGCGATCATTTTTCGTGAAACCGCACAGCCGCCGATTGTGGTTACTCGTCACCAGTTCCGGCAACGTGTTCATGCTTATTGTGTTGCCTTGAAGACGGTGGGCATCTGTCCTCGTGACCTTGTTGTCATCGCGCATACACAGAATCTGGAAAGCATTTATCTGTTCTGGGCAGTGATGATGGCGGGCGCGATCCCATCAATGTTTCCCACGCTGACCGAGAAACTTGACCCCGCTGTATACATGAGCAGTATGGCCGAATTAACCCGTTTGTCCGATGTGGCGGCCGTGTTGACAACGGATGAGTTTGCGCCAGCGTTGCGTAACCACCTGCCTTGTGTTGTTTTCGGCACCGCGGAACTCTTCGCAAACGAAACGACTGTGGGCCCCACAGAATTCCCTGTAATTCAGGCTGATCCGGCTGACATTGCCTTCTTGCAACATAGCAGTGGCACCACCGGCTTACAGAAAGGGGTGGCGTTATCTCATTCCTCGGTCCTGAACCAGATCTCCGCCTATAGCGATACCATCCTTTTACGGCCTAATGATGTGATTGCGAGTTGGCTCCCGCTTTATCACGATATGGGATTGATCGCCGGATTTTTATTGCCTCTCGTCCAGGGGATCCCCCTGGTGCTTATGTCACCGTTTGACTGGGTGACTCATCCGGCGCTGTTGTTGCAGGCAATTCACGATCACGAAGCGACCCTGTGTTGGCTGCCTAATTTTGCCTACAATCATTGTGCGCGACGCATACGACGACGCGACAGCGAGGGATTGTCTCTCGCCACAATGCGTCTTTTTGTCAACTGCTCAGAACCTGTACACCACGAAAGCCACCAGCAGTTCCTGGAGCGATTCGCGCAAAACGGTGTGCGAAACAAGATGCTGGGCGTTAGCTACGCGATGGCCGAGAACACCTTTGCCGTTACCCAAACATCTCCAGGCCGTCCCGCCTCGCTCGATTTCATCTCCAATGAATCGTTGACAGCACGTGGGTATGCGCAGCCGTTGGAGAGCGGCGATCCCGCATCCGTTGTTAAAGTCTCTTGTGGGTCCGCAATCCCGGGAACAGAGGTTAAGATAGTGAATTCCGCTGGTCGGGAGATGGAGGACAGAACAGTGGGCGAGATTGTAATTCGCTCAAACTGCCTGCTGTCAGGGTATTTCAAACGTCCCGATCTGCAACCGATTGACAGCTTTGGGTGGTACCACACCGGCGATATAGGATACATGGTTGATGATCAGTTGTATGTCATTGGCCGTCAAAAAGACTTGATCATTAGCGCAGGGAAAAATATATACCCGGCAGATATTGAAGCCATAGTGAACACGATCAAAGGGGTGCATGCCGGGCGTGCGGTTGCTTTTGGCGTGGACGACGAGCGGGAAGGCACCGAGTTGATTGCGGTGGTCGCGGAAGTATCGACAACTGATGATGACGAAAAGCGATCGATCGCCCGCGAGATACGCCAGGAAATAGCGCGGCAATCCATGGTTAACGTGAGTTATGTCCATCTTGTTGGTCCAAGGTGGCTATTGAAAACATCCAGCGGCAAGATCACTCGTAACGCAAACAAGGAAAAGTGGTTACAAGAGAGTCATCGAACGGGATGATTCGCTTTTTTGCCGGACTGTTGATACTGGTGTAATTTTAACTATATATAAACCTGCATGAATGGTTATCTTGGTTGAAGGGTGAAAGATATGTGGAATAAATTGGTTGAAATGTTCCAATTGCGGATTATTACCGATATGGGCAATGCTGAGGATCAACCTCTCATTCCGCTATTCCATATGGCCGAATCCGGCGGGCAGCCGCCCAAGCGCACCATCCGCGGCCAGCGCCGCCGCCCTGGAAGCGATCAACCAAGCAGCGGGCGCGCCGAGGCTCCTACCCGGGATGATCGGCCGTCAGGGTCGTACGGTGGTGGCGGTATGAGCGGCATTCCCGGCGGAACTCGCGGGGCGGCCGGTGGTGGCGGCCTCTTGTTGGCCATTTGTGGGATTATCGCTTATATGCTTTTTGGCGGAGGGGGTGGACAGGACCCCTTCAGTACCACCGGTGGTATCTCTGATACGACACAGAATCAGGAGGAGTTCGACCTGAATAGCGGTATCGGCAACTCCGGCCAATCCTCATCGCAGGAATCTCCCTCGCTCGCCCCCACGTCGCCAAGTGGCGGCAGCTTTTCGGGCAGCAGTACGAGTATCACCTCCGCGTCCGGCGCGGCTGCCAGCTCCCTGCCGGCCGCCGCCGCCAGTACCGTCACCGAGGGACAAACCTGGACGATCATGCTATATCAGGATGCCGATGACAAGGTCCTGGAGCAGGATATTTTCATCGACTTTAATGAGGCGGAAATGGTCGGTTCGACCGACCGGGTCAACATCGTCTCCCAGATTGATCGCTATGTTGGCGGTTTTCGCGGGGATGGGGACTGGTCCGATACGCGACGGTATCACTTGCAGCGAGATAATGATCTCGACGTAATTCGATCCCCCTATCAATCAATAGGCGAAGTGGATATGTCCAATCCCCAGTCACTGGTTGACTTTGCGACATGGGCTATCGAGAATTATCCGGCCGATAAGTACGTCCTGATTATGTCCGATCATGGGATGGGGTGGCCGGGTGGATGGACAGACCCCGAGCCACAAAGCAACCCACGGGTGAACGTGCCACTGGCGCGGGCTATCGGCGACGCGATGTATTTGCAGGAGATAGACGCGGCGCTCCAGACAATTCGTGATCAGACCGGCCTTGATGCGTTTGAGTTGGTCGGCATGGATGCCTGCCTCATGGGCCACATGGAAGTCTACACCGCGCTGGCTCCACATGCCCGATTTGCCGCGACCTCGCAGGAAGTCGAGCCGGCTGTTGGTTGGGCTTATACCTCATTCCTCACCGATCTTGTCAACAATCCCGACATCACAGGCCGGGAGCTGGGTCAGGCGATCGTTGATAGCTACATTGTCGAAGACCAGCGCGTGCTCGACCCCAACGCCCGCGCGCAATTTGTTGGCCGGAGCGGCATCTCGGCTCAGCAGCTTGCAGATCAGCTTGAGCAGGGCGTCACGCTGGCGGCGGTAGATCTGTCACAGATGCCAGCGGCCGTGGAGGGAATGAATCGCTTCGCTCTGTACCTACAGAACATGGATCAGCGTGCGGTGGCGAAGGCTCGCAACTATGCCCAGTCCTTCACTAGCATTTTCGGCCAAAATGTGCCCGCTTCCTACATCGACCTGGCGCACTTTTCGGCATTACTGGTCCGCGAAACGGGCGATCAAAACTTGCGATCGGCTGTCGAGGAGATGTTTGGCACCTTCCAAAATCTTGTCGTGGCCGAGAAGAATGGTGTGAAGAAACCCGGCGCGACCGGATTGTCCATCTATTTCCCCAACTCCCAACTTTACAGCTCGGCCGCGGCCGGCCCGCAATCCTATGTCCCCGTTGCCCAGCGATTCGCCGGCGTCTCCCTCTGGGACGACTTTCTGAACTTCCACTACACCGGGCGCAAGTTCCAGGACACGGCCGGTTCACTGGCGGTTCCCGATCGATCCGTTGAGATTCAGGCACCGGGCATGGGCGAGATTTCGCTTTCGCCCCTCTCAGTTGACAAGACGGATGTAGCTCCGGGCGACACCATCCTCATGAGCGCAGACGTCGACGGCGATAACCTTGGGTATATCTATCTGTTTGCTGGTTTCTATGACCAGGTGGCGAACTCGATCAACGTTATCGATATGGACTTCATCGATAGTGGCGAAACGCGCGAAGTCAACGGCATTTATTATCCCGAATGGGGCGAAGGCGCCTTCACCCTTGAGTTCGAGTGGGAGCCGATTGTCTTCGCCATTAATGATGGAAATAACAGGGTCGTTTCTCTGTTGCAGCCGCTGGTCTACGGCGCGGCTCCCGAGCAGGCGGTCTACGCTGTGGACGGTATGTATACGTTCAAGGATGGAACGCAACGGGAAGCGCGATTGCTGTTCAGTAATGAGTCACTGTTCCAGGTCGTTGGATTCCTCGATCGAGGCGATGGGACGGATACGGAAATGACCCCGGCCCCACGCGAGATTTTACCCGAAATCGGCGACCAGTTTACCGTCTATGAGCGTTGGTACGATCTTGATGAGAACGGTCAGGTGGTGGGCCAGGGTAATGAGGAAGGCGGTACTCTCACGTTCGGTGAGACACTTTGGACCTACGAGGTACTCGATGCACCGGCCGGCCAATTTGCCATCGGCTACATCGTGGAAGATCTCGACGGCAATCGTGTGGAAACCTACACAGATGTGACGGTGGAGTAGCCCGAATTCTCGACTATTGTAAAGAGTTGAGGCGGCTTGTCCCAATCGGCAGGCCGCTTTTTTTATAAAGGTCAATAAATCCCCGGAGTGTTGCGGATTGGGTCGGATTGCCGAAGCGACCGCCATATTTGGTAATTAGATGCTATAATCTCCATATCCGGCATATCTGGTGCAACAATCACGCCAAGCGGACGTATAGATAGTGATTCCCCTCGGCAAATATGATTTGCCCAGGGTCTATGGTTGGATTGGGATATGGTTATATGGATACTCTGACAACTTATCTACCCCAAATTTTTGTGGTAATGGGTCTGCTGTTGATTCTTGCCGAGTTGGTTATCGGCATCCAGACCGGGTTCGACATGTTATTGATCGGATCTATACTGGTTCTTTCGGGTTTGATGGGGATCCTGACCGGCAGTGAGATGTTGATGCTGGTTTTAGCGATAGGCCTCAGCGTTCTTTACATCGCTGTCGGCCGCAAGAAAATCCGCCGGAAGATTACAACGATAACGACAAAGACCAACATCGATAAACTCATAGGATCCACCGGAACCGTGGTACGCGCCATTAGCCCCGACTCGGCCGGGATAATCCGCGTTAACGATGAAGAGTGGCGCGCTTCGGCCGACGAAGTATTATACGAACGCGATACGGTTGTAATCGAGGCCATCGAAGGTGTGACCGTCATCGTGCATAAGTTGGGAAAATAGATAGGAGTGATATGTTTGCAGTACTCGTCTTGGTGCTAATTTTCCTGATCGCCATTATGGCGTTGGCATTCAGCGTCCGGGTGATCAAGCAATATGAAAAAGGGTTAGTCATCCGTCTTGGCCGATACGATCATACAGTTGATGCCGGCCTCGTCTTCCTAGTCCCATTTATTGATAGCTTGATTCGCGTAGACATGCGTGAAGCCCTTATCAATGTGCTTCCCCAACAAGTGATTACTGCTGACAACGTGGTCGTCACGGTTGACGCGGTAATCTACTACAAGGTTGTTGACCCGGTGAAAGCGGAATTCGAGATCCAGAATTTCAATTTTGCTGCCACGACGCTTGCGCAAACTAACCTCCGCAACCTCATCGGTGATAAACAGCTGGATGAAACCCTGACAGCCCGCGACGTGATCAACACGTCGCTCCGCGAGGTGCTGGACGAGGCAACCAACCCATGGGGCGTCAAGGTGACCAAGGTCGAGTTGCAGAAAATCGACCCGCCACAAGATATCACCAACGCAATGAGCAAGCAGATGAAGGCTGAAAGGGAGAAGCGAGCCAATATTTTGGAGGCTCAGGGTTTGCGTGAATCGGCCATCCTCAAGGCGGAAGGCGAGGCACAGGCCCGCTTGCTGCGGGCAGACGCCGAGGCTAAATCGATTGAACTGGTTGCCCAGGCGGCCGAGAAGAACTTCACTGAACGCGCCAAGGAGCTTCGCCGCTTTGACGTGGTCGAGAAAGTCTTGGCCGGCAACAGCACCAAGTTCATAATCCCGTCAGGCGCGGATATCATCAATGTTCTGGGCCTGGACGCGGAAAACAGCGCCCCCCAGATGGTGCCGGTTCGTTCGCGTAAAGTAGTAGAGCCGCCTGAAAATCAAAATTAAGTTATGACTGAAGAAAAGCCCGGCCGAATTATCGCGGTCGGGCTTTTTTTACCGATCCGGCAATGAATGTGCCGCGCAATCTATCCCCAATCAGCCCATTCTCTTTGAAGCGACAACCTTAAGAACCTATCGAAAACAATTTTGAAAATGTTTGGAGAGCCGCCGCGGGTGTGGGCATTAAAAACCATACCCATCCCAACATGACATAAGTTATTGTCATCGCCCAACCTGCCGTTGACCAGGCGAGTTTCGGCCATTTTTGCTTTTGGAGATTCCGGTACCATTTGCGCGTCCTGTCGCTCCACTGCTTGTGG
This sequence comes from Anaerolineae bacterium, assembly GCA_023384355.1. Taxonomy (GTDB): domain Bacteria; phylum Chloroflexota; class Anaerolineae; order Promineifilales; family Promineifilaceae; genus Promineifilum. The sequence continues at coordinate 66,536 of JAHDWL010000009.1, read as the reverse complement.
ATGAATAGCGCGAAGCCATGCCATAAGCCCCAAATGAAAAAATTCCAACTGATGCCGTGCCATAACCCGATGACGATCATCGTCGCCAGATGACCAATAAGAACGATTGATGTCGATGTCAGAAGGGTGGGGGAATCGGGTCGCCGGCGTCTGAGCAGATTGCGCGATAATGGGGTGAATACGTAGAACCGCGCCCAATCGCTAAGGGTGATATGCCAGCTTTTCCAGAATTCGGTGATGTTGGAACGAACATAGGGTCGGTTGAAGTTTTCCGGCAATTTGATGCCGAATAGTTGCCCGAGACCGATGGCGATATCGCTGTAACCGCCGAAATCAAAATATAGTCGCAAGCCATATCCGAATAACAATACCCAAAGAGCGGCCGAATTGTTTGATGACTCTGACAAAGCGGGGGTTAGGGACATCCCTTGTGCCAATAGATCGGCGATTACGAACTTCTTGAACAACCCCTCGCCTATTCGCCAAAGCCCACTGCCCCACCGCGCCGGATCAAACCCCTTGAGCGTTCCCAGTGCCTGATAATCCTGGGTAAATCGTTCTGCCCGGTCGATGGGGCCGGCGATGATGCTTGGCGCGAAGAGTATATAGCTGAGATAGGCCCGGAGCGTTAGATCGGGCAGGATGCCCGTTTGTCGATCCCGCAAGGTGTGGATGATCCGAAAGGCGACGTATGAAAAGCCCAGCCAGACCAGATCGGACGATGCGGCAAGCGTTACATCCTGGCCGGTAAGGCTACGCCACCAACCGGCGATAGCGATGGAGGCCGGCGGCCATTTGACGACCACGAATAATGCCACCATCGCGACGATTGCGGCGGAAAGGACGGTTTTCTGCGGCAGGCGACGGATGATCAACGCAAGGGCGGTGAATACCAGTCCGACCTCAAGGATGGTTAAGGCAACGAAGAGCGTGGAGGGCGGTCGCGAGGGTGTCAGCCGGAAATCGCTGCCGACATATCGGAATAACGAAATCGCCAGGATTACCGTCACCACGGTGAGCAAGGTGAACCAATCATCCCGGACGTAAATTCGCTTTACGGCGATATTTTCGGAATTATCCGAGGGCGATTCGGGGGCTTCGGAAGGGATGGCTGGAGCCAGAAATGCGCGTCGTGGCGGCCGCGACAGCCACCACCCGGCTACGCCCAGAGCCACTGTTGCGCTCGGCAACAGAAAATCGGCGTATCGCGGTGTCAGCGGTGTCTGAAGCCAGTAGAGAGCGATGACGCTGCCCAGCAGAATCGCCCACGGCCGCCACCGACCTTGGACAAAGGCTGAGTACAGAAGAGCCGCAATGCCGATGACCGTAATCGCTGTCAGGCCGAGGGTCATAGACCTTCCTCGGTCAGAATTGTTTGCCGAATTGCATCGAGCATCATCAGGCCGGTCAGATCGCTGAGAGGGTAGCCATAGGAGAGTGTAGCGGGATCGGTGAAGTCGTTCACGCCGTATACTGTCAGATGGACGTTATCATCCCTCAAACCTCGATTGGGCAGGCTGCCTGCTACCACATCGAAATCCCACAATGGCACAGATAGCTCTCTGGCCAGGGCGCGCATCGTTTCGTTGTTGCGATTATCCCCTTCGAAGCGATCCGATTTTGTGACCAACACGGGGATCACGCCGTTTTTGATGCTGTATTCGATGGCGTAGCGAATTGCCCGTTCGTAGGCATTTCCCTCGGCTGTGTCATTCGTTCCCAGCCTGATTAGTACAACGCTGGGATTGTGGAGCCGGAACTCGCACTCCACCATATGTTCTTCCGGCTTGCACTTGTCGGGATCGGCCATACCAGGCTTGAAGGCGGTCCATGCGTGAAGCCCGATGCGTAGAGCCATCCCGAAGTGGTCAAAGGATTTTTTATATTGATCTATTGCCGGCTGTAATCCCTCGTAGATTCCCAGGTTGTACCGGTTCTGTCCGAACCGAGCGAAATAGTCGCTGGTGAGCGATACGCTGTCGCCGATTTTGGAGAATGCATGCGGATTACGGCCGAGTTCCTGCCCACGGGTAAATATCTCCCGGACGTTATCACGAACCTCCCGAGGCATGATGATAAAATCTTCGATAGGGACGCCGTTAACTAATCTGGCCGGATCAGGTGTCGGGGTTGGGGTAGGCGTTTGGGTTGGGGTGGATGTAGCGGTTGCCGTTGCTGTCGGAGTGGGTGTTGCTGTCGGCGTGTAAGTAGGCGTCAGGGTCGGCGTTGCGGTAGGTACTTTGACAGGCGTAGAGGATGGTGGGGCGCTTGTGGTAGCCCCGTCCCCCAATGCGGCCGTGTCGACTTGTCCGCATCCAACCAGCAGCAAGCTGATCAGTAGGATACCCCAAACCTTCAAAATCCCTGATAAATCCATTGCGGCGCGCTATCGGTTGTGACGATGAGTAACAGGAGAACAAGCAGGCATAATAAGAGAGCCAGAAGGTTTTCACGAGAAAATAGGCGCATTGGGAAGTGTTTCTCCGCGAGAGACTTTTAAATCACCGATTGTCGCCTGTCTTTTATTCTGATTCCCCGCACCACTTCCACTCCCCATCCTCACTAACGGCACGATACGACGTGAGAGGGAAGTTTGTCTCTTCGGTGCCGTACAAGGCGACGATCTCGCCGGAGCACCGGACGGTTGTTTCAGCCTGGGATGAGGGATCGTCCGACGCACAGCTCATGTTTTCGATGGTGGCATTGCTGACAGTTTCAAAGGCGTGGAGTTCCCTTTCCAGGTCGGCTTCCATCGCGGAACATAGACCAGAACGAATGCCGTTCTGGTCGCCTTGCACCTTGGCGTTCAGATAGCTTTCGACAGCGCGAGCGGGGCGGTCCGTTCCTGACTGTGATCCCCCATCCCCGCTACCTCCACAGGCAGTGAGCGCCAGGAAGACGAGCAATGCGACTAATACGATAATTCGGTTCATGATGCCGGAAATCCTCTCCAAGATAGCGAATTGAATTATAGTGGAATCCTTTTCGATCGGGGTAATTAAACCTGCTTTATGGCAAGTCTCCACCTTCAATCACACCCCGCACCTGATCCAGCGCTATCAATGCCGTCAGGTCCTGCATGGGGTGTCCGCGGGTAAAAGTCTCGGCCAATGTGTAGTCATGAGGCAACTCGTCGATTTTCAAATGAATTCCATCCGTGTCCAGGCCGCGTCCGGGCAATGTCTCCGCCAGCAGATCGAAATCCCAAAGGGGAACCTGGTATTCGGCTGCCAGCTCTCGCAGAATGTCGTTGTTCTCATTGCTGCCTTCAAAACGGTCGGCCTTGGTGCCAATGATAGGGATGACGCCGTTGTCGATAGCGTATTCGATAACTTTCTTGACGTTATATCGGAAGCCACTCGGGGAGCCGGCGTCGTTGCTGCCGAGCCTAATAAAGAGGACGCTGGGGTTTTGCAGCCGCAGCTCGCAGGCCAGCAGGTGTTCACCCGCCTCGCACCATTTCTTGTCGGCCCACATGGGATCGAACACCGTCCACGAATGCAGACCGAAATGAGCGCCGACGCCGTGGCGTTCGAATGAGCCTCGCCAGCGATCGATTGTTGACTGGAGATGGGCGAAATCCCCCAGGTTGTAATCTCCCTTGTCGAAGGGGCCGAGAAAATGCGGGTTGAGGATCGTGCTGTCTCCCAGTTTGGAGAATGCGTTCGGGTCTCGTCCAAGTTCCTGGCCGCGCTCGTAAATCCGCAGGACGTTGGCCGCTATCTCCGGCGACATGGGTACGAGAACAGACAACGGAATGCCGTTGATCTCTTGCGGGCCGAACGGTGTTGGCGAAGGCGCAATAGTTGGGGTGTCCACCGGTGTAGGAGTTGCTGTGGCAATAATTCCTTCGTTTGTTTCGATTGCGGCAACGGCGGTAATCGTGGCCATTGATGGGGTAGGGCCGGAGTTCTGCACGACAACCGGTGCGGGGCGGCTTGGCGAGGAGGGCGCTCCAATTGTCGAAGTCGGCACCATTAGTTCGGGAGTGGTCGGTGAACAGGCAATGAGCAGCAAAAGAAGTAGCAAAGGAGCGCTTTTCATGTTCGTGATTGGTTGTGTGCTGGTGGAGAATGAAAAAGGTCAGGACGGGTTGGAAATTATGGCACTGTATTGCCTAAAACCTCGCGCCACAGGGCATCCAGCATCATGAGTGCCGTCAGGTTGTGCATCGCATGACCGCGTGAATAGGCGGTCGGATCGTTGTAATCGTGTGAGAAGAAGGTCATCATGTGGGCCGCATCAACATCCAGACCGCGAGCGGGTAGTGTCTCTGCCACGCGATCGTAATCCCACAATGGTATATGATATTCGGCCGCGAGGCGACGCAGTATATCGTTATTCTCATTACTGCCCTCATGCCGATCACCCTTGGTGCCTATTACGGGGATTACACCGGCTGCTATTGCAGTTTCGACAATTTGACGGATGTTTGCTTCAAAGCTGTCGGCTGTGCCGACGTCGTTCGTTCCCAGGCGGATGAAAAGGACTGCCGGATTGTTCACCCGGATTTCGCATTGAACCGGGGTTTCATTAGGCATACACAGGCCGGGATCCGCCCACATCGGATCGTTCGCTGACCAGGAGTGCATGCCGATGGCGACAGCGAGGCTATCACGACCAAATGACCCGCGGAAATTCGCGATCGCCGGCTCAAGGTATTCAAATGGCCCGAGTACATACGACCCCTCATCAAACCGCGCCAAAAAATGGGGATTCTCAATAGTGCTATCGCCGACCTTGCTGAATGAATGGGGGTTGCGGCCAATCGCCTGTCCAGCCATGAATATTTCTCGGGCATGGGATATAACGTCTGGAGGAAGGTTAATGATCGATTCCCAGTTAACGCCGTTGATTGGGGTGTGCTGAGGGGGAGTGAGGGCCGGCGTCGAATCGCCGGATTGGCTTGTCAGGGGGTTTGGTGTTGAGGTATTCTGCCAGGTCGGCCAAGGGGGAATGGTTGGTGACGGAATTACTTCCGGCACGCCCCCGATGCCCACTCGAGGAGTGATTGGCGGGGTAGGGAGTGCGGCCGCCAGAACACCGGAGACGCTCATATTGCCCGTATAAGCTTGCCGGCTTTCACTTGAGACTGGTACCTTCCTTGAAACCGCAATACCTACGGATGTGGCTAACACGGCTGTTGTTATTCCGAGATAGATGAGTATTCCGATGATGATGGCGTGTCGGGACATTGCTTATCGAAGAGATTTGATTTGAATCGAACAAAGACAAACCAATATAAATTCTTTCATTGTTCGATCCCATTAAAAAATTTTACTCAATTGAACAAGAAATCGGTACACATAATCGTTCAGTCGGGAATTTTTTACCTTTATCTATAAAAATACATTCGGGGTTGCCAGTTGAGGTGGGTCTCACTTACAATTGCCCTGTGGATGAATCTGATTTTGCCGGATGGAGAAACAAGTCAATATGAATGACAACGAGACTATTGTAATCGCTTCCTTTGCCGACGACGCTTCAGCTGAAGCCGTCATCGAGAAATTGCGGGAATGGGATAAGCGCGTTCGCGACGTAAAACTCGGCATGATCGGGCTTGTTCGACTGGTTGGTGGTGTCACAAAGTCTGAAGTTGTGTATGGCGGCGGTATTTTCAAACGATCCATGCCTATTTCGGATGAGGCAACGAAAGCGCTGGCTCAAGAGCTCGGCGATCGTATTGGCGTTGTCGTGGCATGCGATGACTATGAGGCGTCAATGGTGTCGGATGCCCTTGTCCGCGACGGTGGGAAGATTCTCGTCAACACGTATGAACGCACGGCCGAAGAAAAAGCAAAGGAATTGAAGAATGTCGAGGCCGCGCGTATGGAGCGATCGATCGATGAAGGGACGGGCGATGCCAGGTCGAATCGCAACATTGCGCCGCCGGTTTGATAATCGATTGACATCCTCAAGCGAGCGACGCGTAGTTGGCCTCGGTCGATCCCGCCTTGCCGGCGCGGGACGATTGTGGTACGATCCTTGATGTTCCCCGTTGGGGAAGTTATTATGGCGGGTGTGGTGTAGGGGTTAACACGTCTGGTTGTGGCCCAGAAGATCGTGGGTTCAAATCCCACCACTCGCCCCATGAACCTTTTGGACCTGACAGGTCGGCGCGCGTAGATGTAACTTATTACTTTTCTCGCGTCGACCTGTCAGGTTCCGTTTAAGCGCCCGTAGCTCAATTGGACAGAGTATCTGGCTTCGAACCAGGTGGTTGGGGGTTCGAGTCCCTCCGGGCGTATCGCATTTAATTTGCTCTCATCGCCTCATAAACCCTCTGAGGGGTAAACGGGATGCGGCGTAGTCTCACGCCAGTGGCATCGAATACGGCGTTGGCAATGGCCGGAGCGACGCCGTCCTTGGGTATCTCAGCAAGGGCCTTGGCGCCAAACGGGCCGGTTGGCTCGTGGGTCTGCACCAGAATGGCCTGTACGTCCGGCATCTCGTTAGCCCGGTAGATGTAATAAGGCCCGATTTGGGTATTGATCATGCGGCCGTCGTGGTCATAAACCATTTCCTCGCAGTGACCGTAGCCCAGAGCTTGTACTAACCCACCTTCCACCTGTCCTGAAGCGGTCAGTGGATTGATTGGCACGCCGGCGTCAACAGCCATCACCATCTTGGTAACTGTGACCTGGCCTGTTTCCGTGTCAACCTCGACCTCGACGAACTGACCGGCAAAAGGCGGAGGGGATGCAGAACTGACAAAGGATGCGTTGGCCATCAACTGGCGCTGGTCTTGCTGGTGCAGGGAGTGCAGCGCTATCCTTTCCATCGTCACAGAACGTCCGTCAGGTGTTATGGCCATACGATTTTCCAGACGTATGTCGCGCCATTCATCCAGACCCAACATCAGCGCTGCCCTCTCGCGAACCTGGTCCGCAATTTGCTCGGCCGCTCGCTTCACAGCGGTGCCGGAGATGTAAGTGGTTGAGCTGGCGTACGCGCCGGTGTCGAACGGCGTCATATCCGTGTCGCTGGAGTACATAATAATATCGTTCAGGGGAACGCCCAGGACCTCGGCCGCAATTTGGGCCAGGATCGTGTCGGAGCCGGTGCCGAGGTCGGTCGCGCCTACGTTGACGTTGAACGAGCCGTCATCGTTGATTTTGATCGATGCGCCGCCCATGTCCAGCCCGGGAATGGCTGTTCCGTGCATACACATCGCCGCACCCATGCCACGTCGCACATGAGGTTTGCCGGGTACAGTGCGCCAGGCTGGGTCAAACTTGTTTTCCCAACCAATGGCCCTCATGCCCTGCACGAAACACTCATCCAGCCCACAGGACAGGATTACCGGTTCTTCCACGTCTTCCTTCTTCTCGCCCTCGCTCAGGAGGACGGCCATCGGCATGGTGTCACCTGCCTGCACCCAATTCTTGCGACGCAGATCGATAGGATCCATACCCAGACCGTGCGCGATCTCGTCGATGTGGGATTCGAGAGCGAATAGAGCCTGCGGGCCGCCGTAGCCGCGATAGGCCCCCGGCACCGGGATGTTGGTATAGACGACCTTGCAGTCGAATTTGCGGTTCTCGCAATTGTAGCTGCTTAGACCTCTCAATCCCGAAACCGTCAACACAGTCAGGCCATGCGTGCCATAGGCTCCTGTATTGCCCAATACTGTCATTGACATGCTGTGGAGCGTTCCGTCGGCCATCACGCCTGTTTTAAATGTGATGGTCTCCGGGTGACGGCTGCGGCTGCTGTAAAATTCTTCGGATCGGGTCAACTCCAGGCGAACGGGACGGCCGGTTGCGATGGTGAGGTGCGCAACGATATCCTCGATCAGCATCTCCTGTTTGGCGCCGAACCCTCCACCGATGCGGGGTTTGATCACCCGAATACGGCCGGCGGGTAAGCCAAGGAGCGGCGCGACCATGCGCCGGACATGGAAGGGCACCTGGGTCGAGGTCCGGATGACCATGCGTTCATCGGCATCCCACCAGCTAATGGCGATATGGGGTTCGATGGGAACTTGTTGAACCTGATGGACGTAGTAGGTGTGTTCAAATACACGGTCGGCTTGGTCGAAACCTACTTCGACATTCCCTTTTTCAGCCAGGATATGATGGACGATGTTATGCGCAGCGTCATGGATTCCAACCGTGTCGGTTTCATCGTGGATGATTGGCGCTCCGGGCAGGATCGCTTCCCGCTCGTCGTACACCGCCGGCAATATCTCATAATCGACCTTGATCAGTTTCATCGCCGCCTCGGCGATCTCCAGAGTGTCGGCGGCTACGGCGGCGACACGATCGCCGACATAGCGGACCTTGTCATCAAAACTGACCTGATCGTGTGGTGGCGGGTTGGGGTAGGATTGCCCTCCGGACGCATATTTCACCCGCTCAATATTCTGGTAATGGATGACCGCGCGAACGCCAGGCAGCGCTCTGGCCTCGCTGTCGTCGATGTTGAGAATACGCGCGTGAGCGTGGGGGCTGGTGAGCAGTCGGGCGTATAGCATGCCGCGCAGTTCGATGTCATCGACGAAGGCCGGGTTGCCCTTTGCCAGCTTGACTGCGTCCACTTTGGTTTCTGGCTTGCCCACAATATTGGTTTCCGGCGTTTGTCCCTGCAGGACGATTCCGGTTCGCAGCCGGCTTTGCGTCTGGGTCATCGGTGAACTGCTACCGCCGGAGGGTTCCGGCCCGAAGAGTTCGTTGTCGTCATCCGAGTCGCCAAACTTCGACGGATCGCCGGCGGAATAAGTCGCGTCGACAACCAACGGCCCCGGAGGTGGAGGGAGTTGCTCTCCGCGCAGATAGGCGGCTGCGCGCAGGATTGCCTGAACCGGCTTCACGTAGCCGGTTTCCCGGCAGAGTACGCCCGAGAGAGCGTCGCGTACCTCATCCTCCGTTGGATTTGGGTTCTTGTCCAACAAGCTTTTGGCGGCCAGGAGCATGGCCGGGGTCGAATAACCGGATTGGATGGCTCCCGTCTCGATGAAGGCCTGCTGTAACGGATGAAGTTGGCCGACGCGGGTATTCAGACACTCGACCGTTTCAATGTGATGGCCGATGGCCTGGCCGACCAACAGGGTATCGGCACTTACCAGACGTCCATCCAGCAGAATAGCGGCCGCGCCGGTCTCGCCGGTGTGGCTTCCAAAGCGCACACTGACATATCCCGCCTGCCGGAGCGCGTCCCGGAGGTTGTCTGATTTGAGATTGGCTATTTCTTCATCGTGGCCGTTAATGTGTAAGGTGACAGACATATTTTCTCCAAATCTGGTAAACCGGAATAACCGGCAGAGCCTACGAACCTTCCTGGGAGCGGGCGGTACGCAGGACGTTGAGATAGTTGGCGCGCTCCAGTGCGGCCGAATCGCCGATTTGCGCGTGACTCAGTAATCCACGAATTTCCTTCGTTGACTTGTAGCCGTTGTTGTCCAGCCATTGGTTAAGCTCGTTCTCGATCGTAGAGAGGTGGCCGATACCGTTTTGTATGAGCGCGGAGGCCATCATGACCACGTTGGCGCCGGCCATGATCCCCTTGATCGTGTCCTCAGCGGTATGGACGCCTCCGGTGATAGCCAGGTCGACATCGTTCTGGTCGGACAGAAGAGCTACCCATCGCAGGCGGAGACGCAACTCGCTCGACACACTCAGGTCAAGGCTGGGAATAATGGCGCGATTGACTATATCAAAATCGGGCTGGTAGAAGCGGTTGAACAACACCAAACCGCTGGCTCCCGCGCCGACCAACCGGCGTGAAATGTTGGCGAGCGCGCTGAAGTACGGGCTGAGCTTTACGGCAACAGGGATACGAACGGATTCCGTGACGTCGCGAACGAGGTCGATATACATTTGCTCAACTTCGGCCGCGGTGATGTGTGGTTTGGTCGGCAAGTAGTATATATTAAGTTCGAGCGCGTCGGCCCCGGCGGCTTCGATGAGGCGCGCATACCGGGTCCACCCGCTGTTGTAGTAGCCGTTCAAACTGCCGATGATCGGAATGGAAACCGCCTGTTTTGCCTGATAAATATGGGCGAGATAGCTGCCCGCTCCCTGATTGTACTCCTTCATGCTGGCGACGTGGCGCAGGGCTTCAGGTAGCTCCTCATTATGTTCGGTGTAGTAGCTTGAGAACCCCATCTCAGCCAGCTCGATTTGCTCCTCAAACAGCGAATAGAGGACAACTGCGCCGGCTCCGGCCGCTTCCATTCGCCGCAAGTTATCGAGATGATATGAGAGCGGGCATGAAGACACCACGAGAGGAGATTTAAGTTGCAGTCCGAGATAGGTTGATTCGAGATTGGCCATAGGGTTCGTTCCATTAGCAAGATTAGGCAATGGACAAAGATGATCGTGGGTGGTTGCAATCGCCCATCGCCGGAGTGATTCATCAGTTTCGCCGTGGCGACTGGCTCCTATTGTATCAGAAATTTCCAAGAGAAAGGATTATGAGCGCGTGGTAACCAGGGTTGAGCGAGGCATCGTGGCTGGTATAATGCGGGGCTGGCAGTAGTTTCGTATGAGTAAACGAAAGGTCGAAAAGGAGAAAGGAGCCGAGGAATACCGGTGCGCCCGTTGCGACAGCATCGTCCCTGAAGGGGCCGAGCGTTGCCTGATGTGCGGCTTTCCTCGCGCAATCGAGTCGATCCCGGCGCGGGAAGTCGCTTATCAGCCTGTCGTTTCATCCCCGCCGGTTGTCCCAGTGGAAGAATCAACGCCAATCGAATTTAAGAGCGTCGTTCGCGAGACTCGATCGACGGTGTTTTTCTGGGTGGTGGCTGCTCTGACTGTTGTTGGGCTCGGCGCCGGCTGGCTGGCCCTGCGTGCGCAGGCTCCGGTTGTCATGGCTGCGTTTGTCCCAACGACGACATCCGTCCCGCCCACGATCACCTCGACGCCGACCTGGACCCCGCTCCCATCGGAGACCTTGCCACCTTCGGAAACGCCCGGTCCGACCAGCACGCAGGCCCCCACCAGCACGCCACGCGATCCGCGATATCATTCCGTCGCTGCCGGGGAAACCCTTTTTGGTCTGTCGTTGTTGTATCGGGTCTCGGCCGAGAGCATTGCGCAGAGTAATGGATTCGATCTGAACTCGCCAATCCAGTCGGGCCAATCGCTGCTCATCCCCTGGCCGACCGCCACGCCGCCGCTGGAGTCAGTGATGATCGAGATCAACGGCGAGCAGGTGATGGCTGACACAACTAACTGTGAAATCATCGTTATTCAGTCCGGTGATTCCGCCTACGGCCTCTCCGCCCAGAAAGGCGTGCCGATTGAGGCGATCATCGCCGTCAACCGCCAGACCCAGGAATCGATCCAGCTACTTCAGCCGGGCGACACGCTTTGCATACCCAAACTACTGTACGGCGACACCATTCCACCGACGGCCGGCCCCTCGCCGACCCCATCCCTTACTCCGCCGCCTCGTGGCCCCGCGCTGCTCTCCCCGATTGAGGGGGCGGTTATTGGGCCAGATGATCAAATCCTCTTGCAATGGACGGCCGTCAAGGACCTTGGACCGGAGGAATGGTACATGGTTGAAATGCGTGACACCGGCGATCGCGATAGTTTGCCGCGGCGCGGATTCACCCGCGACCCCTCTTTTCGGGTCCCGGCGAGCTGGCGACCGACTATCGACCAGCAGCGTCAAATGGAGTGGAGTGTCAGCATCGTGCAGGTGACGGGACGACGCAGCGATGGCGGGTTCATCTATACCTTTGGTGGCGATAGCAGCGTGCCTTCGCACTTTCTCTGGCAAGGCGCTGTCCCGACGCCTGCCTTACCGCCGACCTTCACGCCTACACCTCAACCTTAGCCCCACTGGTCTCCCTGCAGGAACGGATTGTTCAGGCGTTCGTCGCCGATAGTTGTGGCCGGTCCATGACCGGACAACACGACAGTGTTATCCGGCAGTACCATCAGTTTTTCCCGAATCGTGCTCATCAAGAGGGCGTAATCGCCGCCGGGCAGGTCTGTTCGTCCAATGCTGCCCTGGAAGAGGACATCGCCATCGAACAATACAGCCTCTTCGCTGAGATAGAAGCAGACGTGTCCGGGTGCGTGCCCCGGGGTGAACAAAGTCTGCGCGCGGAGTTCGCCGATCTCGATCACGTCTCCTTCCGTAAGCATAATATCGGCCAATGGTGGCGGATCGATGTGGAATCCCCACATGGCGGCCGCTTTCGGAGCATATTCCAGCATGGTGACGGCTTCCGGGTGGACGTAGATCGGCGCGTTGGTCAAGGCTTTTATTTCCTCAAGCCCTCCAACGTGGTCGAAATGTGAATGGGTGAGCATAATTTTGGTGATATTCCAGCCCAGTCTATCAGCGCGCTCCTTGATTGCACGGCCATCCCAGCCGGGGTCGATGACGGCCGCCTCGCTTGTGGCCGTGCAGGCGACCAGATAACAATTGGTTTGCAGGGGGCCAAGAGGTAGTTGTTTAATTTGGATTGTCATAAGGGATTACTCAAGGTCGGGATGGCTTTGCGCCAGGGTGGCCGAACAGGGTCAAGTCAAGGGGCAAAGATAGCTGGGTGCGCCACGCCAAATAAGCGACTTCGCCCAGCGAGGCGATATTGAGCGCCACGGCCGCGGCCACGAGGCCGGGCCACTGCTGGAGTACGCCAATTATCAGGGCGACAGCGGTGATGACCAGGTTGATACCCATGCCGATATTGACATAACGAGTATGTCTGCCCTGAATGAGCAAACCACGCAACCAGGACGTTATGACGGCCATTCCCGGAAAGAAAACGAACAGCCCCAGACTGGAAAGCGTCAGTTCGCCGACTGCTGCGGTCATGTCCTGGACTCTGAATATGTACCAATTCGCCAGAGGAGAAAAAACAAAGAGCGCCATCAACGCGGTCGTCGCGGCGGTGAGATAGAGACTGAACTTGCGCAATGGCGCGAAAGTTGCTGCATTCTCATGCAAGGCGATCACGACTTCCGGCAAGGCCATGGCCGAGGCGCGAGCCATCAGGAGGACCTGGAACAGGACCGGCCAAGCCGCCAGGGAAATGGTCGGATTGGCCAGGCGGGCAAGGCTGGAGGTGATCATCGGCTGCATTAACAAGACAAGAACCGAAGTAGCGGCAAGAGGCAGGTGGAACCAGAACAACGACCGGTAGGTCAGGGCGGTGTTCGAGGAGGGCTGCGCGGATGGTGCAAGTGCCTCGTGGATGATTGGCCTGACGACGATTGTCGCGTACAGGGCCTCAGCCAGGACGCCGGCCATCAGACCTGTCGAGCCGATGACAACGCCTGGCCACTCGGTCAGCAATGCCAGAGAGATAACCGTGCCCCCGGACGCCAGGAGCCTGATGCCTGTGCCATAGGCCACTTTGCTGGTTTGTTTGTTGCGAATCATGATCCCCTGCAAGAATCGCCGCCAGCCGATCGCCGCGCTCCAGAAGACCATGATTTTCATGCCTGGCCGGACCCATTGCGCGATCTCATCAGGCACATCCAGCCATTGGTAGAGGATGAGGTCGAATAGAGGCGTGTAGTAAGCGATGAGAAAGGCGATGATTGTCAACGCCAGACACCAATGGAGGGTGAAGCGGCGCACCAATTTGTAAGACTCATGGTCACGTACCAGTGCGGTCGAAGTCGCCAGCAGGTTGATGATCGGGCTTTCAATGGTGACGGACAGGCTGGTGATAATGCCCATTGCCGCCAGCATAATGACTTCATTCGGGAGGCGGTTAATGGCGGCGGAGATGATCGGCCCCTCGGCCGCCATGAGCAACCAGCTGGCAAACAGCGGCCACCAGAACCAGAGAATATAGCGTTGACGCATGCAAATACTCCAGCGCTTGCACCAACCAGTTCTGATTCATCGATGCCTGAGCGCACTTTCGGATACAATAGGGATGTGATTAGCTGATACCAGTGAGTATAACACGGCGGTCGATGAACGTCAGATCACGCTGTTGCCTCACCCCGAAAATCAAAGGAGCTATAGCATGCGGAAAAAAGCCATATTGATCACCGGCGCTTCCGGCGAGATCGGCCAGGCGCTCATTACAAGTCTGTCGCAAATGTCGCCGATGCCGATTCTAACGCTCGACCTCCATCCGGTCCCGCAGGAATTTATGAGCCTGTGCAACCATATATCGGGCGACATTCTCGACCACAATCTGCTTGCGCGCCTGGTCACAGAATATGACTTTGAGATGATATTTCATCTGGCAGCGCTGTTATCCACTCGCAGTGAATTCTCTCCGGAGCTGGCCCATCAGGTCAACGTCGACGGGACGCTGGCGTTGTTGCAGGTTGCGGCCGAGCAATCGCAGCGCCGTGGTAAGCCGGTCAGATTTATTTTTCCCAGCTCCATCGCCGCTTACGGCATGCCCAACCTCGCCACAAAGGAGCGGGATCGCAGTGTGAAGGAATGGCAGTGGAACAATCCGACGACTATGTACGGCTGCAACAAGCTCTATTGCGAGCAATTAGGCATTTATTACAGCAAGCATTATCAGCAGTTGTCAGCAAATAAGCCGGTCATGCTTGACTTTCGTTCCTTGCGGTTTCCCGGTCTCATCAGCGCTTTCACCATGCCTTCCGGCGGGACGACGGACTACGGGCCGGAGATGCTCCACGCCGCTGCGAAGGGTGAGCGGTATGCCTGTTTCGTGCGGGAGGACAGCGTGTTGCCATTTATGGCAATGCCGGACGCAGTGACAGCGCTGCTGCAACTGTCGGCCGCCCCCGTGGAGAGTCTGAACCACTTGATTTACAACGTAACCAGCTTTTCGATTTCGGCGTCAGATTTTCGCGATCATGTGCTCCGCGCCTTTCCGCAGGCGCAAATTACGTTTGATCCTGATTGGCAGCGTCAGGGTATCGTGGATAGTTGGCCGGCCGAACTCAACGATGAGGCGGCGCGCCGGGATTGGGGATGGGCCCCGGCATATAACTTGCAACGCGCATTCGACGAATATCTGGTCCCCAACATTCACCGGCGCTATCACCGATAACTGGTCAGAATGACCGCGCGCCTGTTTGGATTACCTGGTAGCCGGACTTAGTGATGGCTAACTTTCAGGTGATCGGGCGGGATGGAATTGTGTTGGTCGAAGGACGATAATGCAGCCATGCAATCGCGCGATGGATTGACCCGCTATGCCTGGCTCTCGGTGGCGACGGCTTTTGCCGTCATTTTCCTGAAAGTCGGCGCGTATCTGCTCACCAATTCGATTGGCTTTCTTTCCGATGCACTTGAATCAACCGCGAACATCGTTGCGGCCATCATCACTCTGGCTGCCCTGACTGTTGCAGCACGTCCGCCGGATCATGAGCATGCCTATGGACATTCAAAAGCGGAGTACCTGTCATCCGGCGCGGAAGGGGTGCTGATTATCCTGGCTGCGTTATTCATTGCCACGCAGGCGATTTTGCGCTTTTTGAACCCGGTTCCGTTGGAGCAGATTGGTTTGGGTATAGTTGTGTCATCCATCGCCGCAATGGCCAATTTCATTGTGGCGCGGATCTTGATGCGAGCCGGTACCCGACACCGCTCCGTGGCTCTGACGGCCGATGCCCATCACCTGCTGACCGACGTTTGGACCTCGGTGGGGGTTGTCGTTGGTGTGGCACTGGTCGGTCTAACCGGCTGGTTGTGGCTGGATCCCATGATCGGCCTCATTGTCTCCGTCCAGATTCTCTTCACCGGCTCGAAACTTGTGCGTGGGTCGGTCAACGGACTGATGGATGCCGGATTACCTGAAGAAGAAGTGAACCGTGTATGCGCTATCCTGGATGAATATAGAGAATTGGGTGTCACGTACCACGCCCTGCGAACGCGACAAGCCGGCGCGCAACGCTTTGTATCTGTCCACATCCAGGTGCCCGGCAACTGGAGCGTTCAGCGGGGTCACGAGCTATTGGAAGCGATTGAACAGGAGATCCGTCAGGGTTTGGCTCCGGTAAACGTTACCACCCACCTGGAACCGGTTGAAGACCCGGTATCATGGGATGATGCGGTTCTCAATCGTGTCGACTGAACCGGCTTGTTCAGACACGGCGTGTGGGCCGATATAGCGCCAGACCGACAATGCCCCCGATCAGAATAAGCAAAACCCCCGACATATTTCCCAAAGGGGAAAACACCTGTGAACCGGGCATGCTCAGGGCGTAATAGTTATAGAGCAGCAAACCACCGGTAACACCCCACAGGACGCGGCCGAGTCGGTGAACAGAAGAACCATGCAGGCCGCGGCTGACAACAAGCGCCATGACGATGATGGCAGCAACTCCCATGATGACCCCTGCCAGGGCTCTCAGCTGGGACAACCCGATTAACAATCCTGGTTCCGTGGGCGATTCTGGCGATGGTGGGGTCGAGGTAGGCAGTTGTGGTTGTGGGGTGACGGTTGGTTTCGGGGTTTCGGTTGGTGTCGGTTGCGGCGTCACCGTTTCTGTCGGCGCGGAGGTGGGGATAATGATCGACAACCGGGCATCCTCTTCTATGATGATATCGACTTCCTGTGATAAGGTCGCATCTCCTGATTCGGCAGTGATGCGGAACTGACCCGGCCCCATGCTGGCATCCAGCACATAGTCAAGTTGGGCGACACCGCTCGTTGTTGGTCGGTCGCCGAGTATGGTTATTGTCCCTTGCACCCGATTGCGCAATATAAATCGCACGAGTGTCCCATCGGGAACCATGCGCCCATTGTTATCGACAACTACTCCGGTTTGCAATCGAAGGGTATCCCCGATCGCCGACGCCATAGGTTGCTGGCGCGAGGGGGCTTTGATCTCGTCGTCGATTATCAGGAAAAGTTCGATCACCTGGCCTGCAGCGGGTTGGGTTTGTGTAAACAGATCGTATTGAATTCCTTCCACACTGACTGGTGAGGATCCACTGAGCGAAGACTCGAGGAACAAGGCGCGCACGGCCGCATCGACAAAGGCATCAGTTTTGCTATAGATACCATAATACGCCGTGAGCTTGCTAATTTCCGTGCTATCCAGAAAGTAGGGTGCGTCGAAGGCCATCACGACGACCCGATTGTTTCGGGCCAGATCGGGCCGTTGGGCCAGGAACCGGCTAAGCGCGTCAGAGTCCGCCGATTCCGTACGGCTGCCGGCGTTCAGCAGGGCGAAGATTAACCAGTCTGCGTCGCGTAATGATTCCTGAATACGGTAATCAGCCGGAAGTGTTGCTGTCGGCTCGATGGTGGCATTGGGCTCGGTCGTAGCTGTTGATGGGTTGGGCGTTATCGTGGGCTGGACTGTCGGCAAAGGGATAGGTTCCCCGCCCGCGTTCAGAAATTCATTGAGTTCGGTGAATGTGAAGCTGGTGACGTTGTCTGCTTGAACTTGACCGCTACCCGATGGTCCATAAAGAGCCAGGATTCGCTCCTGCAATGCGGTGGACGACAGAAGTGGGACGGATTCGCAAGTTGAGCAGGATTGAACTTCGTGCGAATCTGTGAAGATCACAAGCGAATCCGAGCTGCCGGGTGGGCTGACAAAACGGCTTGTCAACTCATCCGCGCTGGGCGAAAGCAAGGTGACGGCCGATTCGGCAATGTCAAAGAAAGCTGTCGATCCGGGTGTTATTATTGCTTGTTGATCGTCATCTATAGCTTCGTGGATGACGTTTTCTGCTGAAATGTCGCCGCCATACAAGCGCAGTTTCAATTTGATGATTCGCAATACCGCTTCATCAACGCGCTGGCGGAACGGCGGTTCAGTCTCATACCGTTCTCGGAACCAGAGGATGGTGTCCTTGACGTTGGCAAGTTGTGCGGCGTGATCTTGCGTCCCTAGCGCGAAATCGGCGATATAGAGTAGATCATTGCCCGCCAACAGCGCGTCCTTGGCTACCTGCCTGTGGGGAAACTCCCTTTCAGTGTCGTCATAAAAAAGTTGTACAGATCGAACACCAAGCGCATCCGAGACGACAATGCCGCCGTTTTGTCGCCAGGGAGCAAGCTCCGGGAGAGCCATTAGCGAGTTGAGCGCCTGGGGGTCGAGGCTGACAGGGGCCGTTGTTGCCCGGATGTTACCCTGTAGCCCCTGATATCGGATGTGGGTTGCCAGCAAGCCGTCGGCCACGGTAGATGCCCCTAGGCCGTCACGGGTCACGGCAAAAAACGGCGCTAATTCGATCTGCTTCAACTGGTCCAGCGAGCGACGCACGGTCGGAACTTCCTCGTCTACCGGGCGGTCGCTGCTGCCCTTGCCGGGGAAGCTGCGCGCGACGACGGCCAGACGGTTGTTGCTGCCCGTGTGTACCCCCTCCGTAAAGGCCCGTCCCATTAATCCTACCCAGTAGGGGTCCCCGCCAAATGAACGGGTCCCCAGGTCTCCGGCACTCAATGGAGATGGCCGCTCCAGTACATCCAGGGTTGGGCCGATTAGAAGATTGATGCCGGATGCTTCAAGCTCGCGGCCGACAACCTCTCCAACCTGGCGAGCATACTCTGGTCGCCAGGTTGCACCGAGAGCCATGTGGTTCGGCACGGGGGTGAAACCGGACATTACATTAGCCACCGGCAGGCTGTCACCGTCGTTCTGTGTGGCTATTAGAATAGGCAGGGGGACGACTGGAGGGATCACCACGGATGAGGGCGTGTCATCCTCCTCATCTTCCACGCCGGACGGCTCATTACTTACGCCAAGCAGGGCCAACCTTTGCAAATTGGCGTTCAACTCAGCCACCTGTTGAGGAACTGACGCGGGATCGCCATACCCGGTCAGATTGTCGTTGTCAGATTGAAGCACAACGCCACCGATGTAGTAATTCAGAATCAGGTCGGCGATTTCACTGTCGGCGGGAGCGCGATCCCCCTCAAAAGTGACTAAAAACAATTGACCGATACGCTCCGACACGGTCATCGATTGAAAAAGGGCGTTGGCTTGTTCCTGTAAGTTGGGTTCTTCCTGGCTTCTAACCGGGGCTGGCGACAGCAAAGCGGCGCACAGCATTAGCAGCGCGAACCCCACCAGGCGACCAGCGTCGAGTTTTCTTATCGATGATATAGTGTCACTTCCGTATCGTGGATCACTCCACTAACTCACATCTTCGGCGTAAATCGGCTTCCGGGGCAAGCGGCGTTTTGCATGAAACCGATTCCGGCGAAATCCAATCGCAAGCGCTGCAAGGATTAACCCTTGCTAACAGCTACGTCGCTGATTATAGCGCGGATTGCCCGACCGAACACCTGTGTTAAAATCTTCTTCATATGCGCCCTTGCGGGCGCTTGAGTGTCTATGTCAAATCACTTCCGTAACGGACTCGCCGTCTTCATGCTGGTTATTCTGGCCATTAGCGCGTTTGGCGCTGGTTATCTCACCCGTGAATTGCTGGACGACAGGTCAGCCGCCCCTCTGGCACATGCCGATCAAGACCTCTCCCTCTATCACGAAGCGTGGAATCTTATTGAAGAGAATTTCCTTGGAACGTTGCCGGAACAACGCGATGTCACATATGGGGCAATTCGCGGCTCGCTGGCAGCGTTGAACGATCCCTACACGATTTTCATTGAACCAGCAGCCCGCGAGGTGGAACGCGAGCGCTTGCAGGGAACCTTCGGCGGGATTGGCGCATATATCTCACGTTCTGAAGAGACAGGAGAGGTAACCCTCGATCCAATACCCGGCAATCCCGCCGAGGCGGCAGGCGTTCAGAGTGGGGATATTCTCGTCGCTGTGGACGGTGTCCCGGTAGCGGCCGAAATGACCGTGCCCCAGATTATCGACATGATCAAAGGGGAAAAGGGAACCACGGTCGTTCTAACTTTACGCCGTCCCGGAGCCGCCGATCCTGTTGATATCAGCGTGGTGCGGGATGATATTTTGCTGCCGTCGGTTGTTTACCGGCTGCTTGAGGAGGCTCCGACTGTCGGCTACATCCAGCTTTCCCGATTTAGTGGCGAGAGCAGCAGCGAAGTCGGCGCGGCGATTCTGGATTTGCAGTCCCAGGGAGCTACACGATTTATCCTCGATTTGCGCCAGAACGGCGGCGGCTTGCGCGACGCGGCGGTAGACGTGGCCGATCACTTCCTGGACGGTGGCCCGGTGCTATATCTCCAGAGTCAGGACGAGGGCGAGCGGGTGTTCGACGCTACGGCGGAGACAATCGCCCGCACCGAGCCGCTGGTTGTGCTTATCGACGGCGGCACAGCCAGCGCGTCGGAAATTGTCGCCGGCGCGCTACAGGACAGAGGACGGGCAACCCTCATCGGGAGCAAGACCTTTGGCAAAGGTTCTGTACAGCTTGTCTTTGATCTAAGCGACGGCTCATCGGTTCATGTGACCTCCGCCCGCTGGTTTACCCCGAACCATCACCAGATCGATCAGAGCGGTTTAGAGCCTGATATTCCAGTCTCGATCACTCAGGAAGATATCGACAACGGTCGCGATCCCGTTCTTGAAGAAGCTATTAACTATTTACAGAACAATTTTAATTAGAAACGGGCGGCCAATCGCCGGGTAATCAACCATGTCATTTGAAAACAATCACTCTACTCAAACGCCCGAGCGCAAGGCGAACTGGGTGTTGCTCATAACATTAACGATCCTGTTCGGTCTGGGAATGGGGTTAGCCGGCTTTCTCGCCGGAAGGGCGACAGTGACGCGGATGATCTCCGACGAAGTGACTGGTTCCGCCACGATGATTCCCCCACCGCCGACAGGTGCGAATAGTGGGAGTGCGGGCCAAACGAGCGACCTGCCGACGGCCGTCATTGTGGCTGTTAATCCTACCCCTGAGGTTGAGGTTACGCCCACGCTAACTGCTGAGCCGACGACCGAACCTACAGCCGAGCCGACCATCACGGTCGAACCCACGGCCGAAACCCTTGCGCCAACAGACGAGCCCCCCATGACGGAAAATGACATCATCAATCCGCCTGAAGGTTCGCCGTTAGGCGCGGTGGATTTCTCAACGTTTTACGAGACCTGGGATTTGATTGCCAATGAGTTCGACGGCAACCTTCCGCTGCCGGATGAAATGATTCAGTCGATTATTGCCGGCTCGCTAGAGACCTTGGGCGACGATTACACCCGCTATGTGCCGCCCGATGTAGCTGAGCGAATGCGGCAGGATCAGGACGGATCAGTTGAAGGGATAGGTGCATTTGTCTTCGAAAATGAGGAGGGGTTGTTCGAGATCGTGCGCCCGATTGATGGACAGCCAGCCGATCTGGCCGGAGTCAAGGCCGGAGACGTCCTCATTGAGGTGGATGGTGAATCGGTCCTTGATTACTCCTTCGACGAGGTGATCCTCATGGTTCGCGGCCCTGAAGGTACTTCGGTTAACCTGAAATTCCTTCGCGAGGGAGAGGAAGAACCGATCGAATTCACAATTGTCCGCACCCGATTTGAGGTTCCCATTGTTGAATACGAGATATTGCCGGCCGAGATGACAGACGGACAGGTCATTGGTTATATTCGATTGACGGAATTCAATCGTAATGCCGAGGAGAAGTTGCTTGAAGGGCTGAACGAGTTATTCGCCCAGGGTGCTACCGGTCTCGTATTCGACTTGCGCGATAACCCCGGCGGATTTCTCGACCAGTCCGTGGCGGTGGCCGATGCGTTCCTGCCTGAGGGAGTCGCCCTTTTTGAGCGCAATATTCGCGGTCTCGATGATACGTTCATGACGGATGACGGCGATATGGCCGAAACAATCCCGTTAGTCGTGCTGGTTAACTCCGGCAGCGCCAGCGCGTCCGAGATTGTCGCCGGCGCGATCCAGGATCGCGGACGGGCAGTGCTCGTTGGGGAAACAACCTTCGGCAAGGGATCGGTACAACAGATTCACCAGCTATCCGACGGATCTGAGGTTCGGGTGACCATAGCGCGTTGGTATACACCCAACAACCACACCATCGATGGCGCGGGGATCACGCCCGATTACGAAGTGGAGACGCCGGAAGATTTGGGCGGGCCGGAAGACGGCCAGTTAACGCGGGCAATCGAGTTTCTGTTAACCGGGCATTAAGGAAGCGTTGCACTTCACAATGGACCAAAGATCAGACAAGGTCAAGGTAGTCTATAATAACAAGCGCGCCACGTTCGACTATGAACTGCTGGAGCGTTTTGAGGCCGGGTTGGAATTAACCGGCACAGAGATCAAATCGATCCGGGCCAATCAGGTGAGCTTGCAACAAAGCTATGTGCAGGCTCGCGGCGATGAACTTTGGTTGCTGGAAGCCAACATCGCCCAGTATGTCCACGGCAACCGGCAAAACCACGAGCCGAAGCGGCCGCGCAGACTTCTTCTGCATCGTCGCGAGATCGACAGGATTCTGTCCAACCTGGCACAAAAAGGGTTGACCATTGTCCCTACGCGCCTTTATCTGAAAAACGGCCGGGCCAAGGTCGAGATCGCTTTGGCTCGCGGCAAGCGCAAGCACGACAAGCGAGAAGATATCGCCCGGCGAGATGCTGACCGACAGGTTGAGCGCGCGCTGCGTGAAAAATACCGTTAGCCGGCCTTGATCTTGAATTGAGCCAGGCCTCCAACGGCTTGATAGGCGCGTTTCATCTATTCCGCGTCCCCAATAAACCTGACTGGTTATGTGCGATTCTTCCACACCAGGAACAGACTGATTGCCGCGACCAGAAGGATGATCAGGATGCCGATCGTCGTGGAAGGCAGCACCGTGGCTGGAGGGGGAGTTGCAACTTTGCCCGCGCTGACTGCCTTGGGGGCCGGGGATGCCGGTTGTCCGCTTCCTATCTGTTCGGGAGCCGGCCCGGGGCCGCGCTGGTTCATCAGGAAAGAGACCAACATCTCAAGTTGCTGATCAGTCAGGCGGAGATGGAAATTCTGGGGCATGATCCCCGGCAAACAGGGTGTATTCGGGCACTCGGGAGCCAGGTAGGCGTTCGGCTCCATGATCGATTGCCGGATGTAATCCTCAGCGCTCATATCCGGCACGCGTTCGCCGGCGGTTAAACCGATGTAAGTGAGATCAGGTCCGACTTTATGGGCTTCGCCCATTGTGCCGATCTGATGGCACGCACCACACCCGGCATTGAGGATGATCTCCTCGGCCGTTGAGCCATCGATGGGGTGTGGAGTCGCGGTCGGTTCGGGGGCGGTCGTCGGTGGGACGCTCGTTGGTGTGGCCGCGATTTGAGCCTGCAAGTCAGCCAGCTCTTCGGCCGAAGGTTGTTGCAATTCTCCGGCAGGTTCGCCACGTAAAATAGCCTCGCATGGCGTGAAGTCCGGCTCAGGGTCGGGCATGCACCACCATGGGCCGCCTTTCTTTGAGTTCAGGATTGGAACGTACCAGAGAACGATATTCTCGCCCGACAGAGCCTCACCGTCGATCCATTGGCGCGGCGGGATAAACGTGTCGCCCGGCCCAGTGGTAATCGGACCTTCACCTTCCTGCTCGCCCCATTGCAGAAGGAACAAATAAGCCTCGTCCAGTCCGAGTGGGTCTGTGCGTTCCATCGACCAGCGGTAATGCATATCGCCATCGAAGGTGGCCAACTTGTGCCCTTCAGGTGAAAGGTCCTTGACGACCGGGTAAGTCTCGAATTCTTCAAGCGATTCAATCCATTGGGTTCCCTCGAACAACCACACCTGATCATTATCGGGGCCGTCGAGATCAAGATCGATTCGCCAGAACGGGCGATAGATAGCGACATCGTCGCAACCGGGGCCGTGGGAGACAAAGACGAACTCGATCTGGCCGTCGGCATGATAGCGGATCACCTCTTCATACCGGTAGCAACAGACGCAATTTGGCCAGCGGGTGAACTCGGTGAAAATCTGGCGAACTTCAAAGCCGTTCCCCAGATCGACGATCTCAGTGCCACCGAATGGGGGTACTGAGGCGGCGAATCCGATTTCGTCGCGATAGCCGCCCGGCCAGCTCGGGTACCAGGCCTCGATCTGTCCGATTTTGGCACTGGAGAACACCAGACGACCGTTATAAGTCGCGTCGCGGAAGTTGATGCCGTCGTTGGCGGTCATCTCCCAACAAACGTTCCAGCTATATTGCTCGTGGCAGCCGTCCGTGAAGGCATTGCGCTGCGCCAGAGGTTTGGCGGCGCTGCGATCCGCCCGGGCGCGAGTGTAGAATGTGCGTGCCACGCTCTCCTGTTCCAGATTGACGAATACATGAAAGACGCGCCCCGTGCCGTTTGGGTCCTCGTAGGTCAGGTCTACGCACCACTCGTCCCGACACGAGTTGTCGCCCAGCCAGCCGGACATGGGGATCATGTGTGGATCAATTGCCCCGATGTCTTCGCCCAGCACAGCCGCCACCTGGGGATCGGCGGCCGCAATGGCCACAGCCTTGGGCAAAATTTCGCTTGACCCGCCCGGTCGGGCATTCGTATTAGCCCACTGGCCGACGACCTCATTGCGGTCAAGGTTGACGACCGCCTCGACGGTCCCTCCGTCTGTGTAGTTAAAGAACGTGACGAAGGCACAATTGAGCTTGCCGCATCCGGCATCCTGCCAGTTGCGCGCTTCACCGTCGCTGAGCGGTACCGCGGCGAGGAACTCCAGGTCCTTGCCGGCCAGATCCGCGTGTTTGCCGAAATCGGCCAGGGTCACCTGTTTGATCCTGGCGCTGCTGAGTAGATAGCCCGCCGGGTAGCCGGCTATCTCAGCGGGCAAGTCCAGCAAATACTTTCCTTTGGCGATGGCGACCTGGATGCTCTCTCGTTGTTGCCCACGATTCCAGATTATCACCAGACCAATGACCAGGATATTGACGATAAGAAGTTGGATAAAACGTTGCCGGTTTGATTTAGGTGTCACAATTCGGGATTATAACTGCTACGGTCAGGGCTACCACCTCGACCGGCGTGAAAAATGACGACCACATCGGCCTTTGCTACACTATTGAGTATGGAACCCATCACGGTATTGCAAGGAAAACAGATCGTTCTCGGGGTCACTGGTTCGATAGCCTGTTATAAGTCGATCGATCTGGCGTCAAAATTGACTCAGGCCGGCGCGCATGTGGATGTCATCCTCACGGAGTCAGCCTGCCGGTTTGTGACGCCGCTCTCGTTTCGGTCGGTGACAGGTCGTCCTGTCTATACTGATATGTGGGACCTGGACGACCATGTGCGCCACGTCGGCCTCGGTGAATCGGCCGACGCGCTCATCATTGCCCCGGCAACTGCGAACACCCTGGCCAAAATGGCGACCGGTTTTGCCGACAACCTGTTGCTCCTGACCACTCTGGCGGCGCGCTGCCCGGTCATCATCGCCCCGGCCATGGACGGCGGGATGTGGGAGCATGCAGCGACGCAGGCCAATATCACTACACTCCGCAAGCGAGGGGTGATTCAGGCAGGCCCGGCGGCGGGCCGTATGGCTTCCGGCCTCAGCGGACTGGGGCGAATGCTGGAACCGGCCGAATTGCTGGGAGAGTTGCGGTTATTGCTGGCGCGTGGCGGCAAGCTGACGGGCAGGCGCGTGGTGGTTTCTGCCGGACCGACGCGCGAACCCATCGACCCTGTGCGGTTCATCACCAACCGCTCGACGGGCAAGCAAGGGTTAGCCGTGGCCCAGGCGGCACTGGATGCCGGCGCAGAGGTAACGCTCATCGCCGGGCCGGCTTGTGAACAGGTGCCGTATGGCGCAAAGTTAATTCGTGTGCAAACAACACAGGAAATGGGCGAGGCTGTTCTGGCTCAAGCCGAAGGAGCAGACGCGCTATTTATGGTTGCGGCCGTAGCCGATTTCAAGCCGCGAACGACCGCCGAGCGAAAGATCAAAAAGTCAGATAACGCAGATGAGTATTTGAGGATCGAGCTGGAAAAGACGCTCGACATCCTGGTCGCTGTAAAGGATAAACGGAAAGCGACTGGCTTCCCTAAAGTGGTGCTGGGTTTTGCCGCCGAGACCCATGACGCGGCGAATTACGGCAATGAAAAATTACAGCGAAAAGGGCTTGATTTCATTGCCATCAACGACGTGACGGCCGAGGGGGCCGGGTTTGCCGTTGATACCAATCGAATCCTGCTCCTGGGGACGGACGGCGTCGTTGAAGAGATGCCTCTGCTGAGCAAGGCTGAGGTGGCCGAGCGAATAGTTCAGCACGTCGCCCGTGCCCTGGACGAGTTATAGCGATAGTTGCGAATGCTTGCTTCTAAACCTGGGTGACGCGCTCGTTACGGTTCCCGACTGCGCCGCCGGGAGCGGCCGGTGCCCTTTTCCTGCTCCGAATCATCGCCGATTGCAGCTTTCTCAGCCAACAGTACTTCGAGATCGACTCCTGAGAGTGGTGTGCGCAAGGCTTCTGTGATCGCCGCGATATGGTCCGGACCATTACCGCAGCACCCGCCGATAAAAGTAGCCCCCAGGGCGCGAACGCGCTGCGCGTAACGTCCCATGACGGGAGGCGTACCGTCGTAATACAGTTTGTTGTCGCGCCACTGCGGGATACCCGCGTTGGCCTTGGCGATCAGATGGACTTCGGGAGCCTCCCGGTGCATGGCGTTGATGACGTTCTCAATCTCGGTGATGCCGTTGCCGCAGTTACCGCCGATCCCGTACAGGCCCCACTCCTTCATCGTGCGCACGGCGCGGGCCGGGGTGACGCCCATCATCGTGCGGCCGTTCGTGTCGAAGCTCATCGTCGCGCAAATGGGCAGATCTGTGACGGATTTTATACCTTCGACGGCCGCGCGGACTTCTTCCAGGTCGCTCATGGTCTCCACCCAGAAGAGATCGACACCCCCGGCGGCAAGACCTCGAGCCTGCTCGGCAAAAGCGTCCCGGCCATCGGCAAATTCCATATGACCCATCGGCGTGAGCAATTCGCCCGTGGGGCCAACTGATCCCGCTACGAGGACGGTATGGGACGCGGCGTCGGCCTCGGCACGGGCGTTGCGAGCGGCCGCGCGATTCAACTCGAAGACGCGATCCTGCAAGTTATGGAGCTTCAGGCGGTAGCGGGAACCGCCGAATGAATTGGTAAGGATAACCTGTGACCCCGCGTTTATGTAGTGACGATGGACTGCCCGAATCTCGTCGGGATGGGAAACGTTCCATTCTTCCGGGGATGCCCCCGATACCAGCCCGACGGTAAAGAGCATCGTCCCCATCGCGCCGTCGAGGACCACATAATCCGTCGTGGAGAGCAGTTGGTCCAGCTTGTTCATCGTCTATACCCCCTATGTCACTGCTGGTCTTTGACTAACGAGTTTTCTCGCGGCGGATTTGCATGAACCGCTTGGCCGTCTCGACGGCTACGGCGGCGTCGCGACAATAGGCATCGGCCTCGATGTCCTCGGCAAAGG
Source organism: Anaerolineae bacterium (assembly GCA_023384355.1). Lineage (GTDB taxonomy): Bacteria > Chloroflexota > Anaerolineae > Promineifilales > Promineifilaceae > Promineifilum. The sequence goes on along the minus strand of JAHDWL010000009.1, from coordinate 39,324 downwards.
CATCATTAAGCGGTGCGCCACCGACCATGACGATTAAGTCCTGGCGGATTCCGGCATCCTTCAGGGCGTCAATGACCACCCGCATATAGGGCATGGTAGTCGTCAACAACGCGCTCATGCCCACGATATCGGGCTTATGTATTTCAATGGCCTCCATGAAGTTCTCGACCGAGTTATTCACGCCAAGGTCGATGACCTCGAAGCCGGCTCCCTCCATCATCATGGAAGTCAGGTTTTTGCCGATGTCGTGGATGTCACCTTTCACTGTGCCGACGACCATTGTGCCGATTTTTTCCGCACCGGTTTCGGCCAGCAGTGGCCGGAGGATCGCCATGCCGGATTTCATCGCTTTGGCCGCCATGAGCACTTCCGGCACGAAAAGGATGCCGTCGCGGAAGTCAATGCCGACGATATCCATTCCGGCAACCAGGCCATTGATGAGGATATCGTACGGTTGATGCCCGCGGGAGAGCATTTCGCTCACTTCATCGACGATCTCTTTCGCGTACCCGTCGTAGAGATCTTCCTTCATCAACTCATAGATCTCATCATCCGGCAATTCTTTCAGGTTAATCTCGTCGTCGCTCATTTCAAATCCTTCTCATTAGCCCTGTTTGGTTGGTGTTCGCTTTTGTGCGACTGAAGTACACACCCTTGTTTCGCCCAACGGCCTGTGTTTATTATGCCGATTTTGCCCGGCGCTCGCGAATTCTTTCCGATCGGCGCTCCCGTCGACCATCGTCATTCGAAGCAGAGGGACGGGGCAGTGGTGTTTGCAAGACGCTCTCAAGGTGAGGGAAGGCGTCAGTGGCATGGGGTATATGGATAGCGCCGACAAACTCGTTCTGAAAATCGGGATCAATGGCTGTCTCGATATAAGTGACCCAACAGGCGTAGTGTTGCGCTTCCTCCCGTTTGTGCCGGTTCAGAAGGGCAATCCGCGCGCCGTCACCGGCCGCGTTGCCCACGGCCGTCACATCCTCCAGGGGACAATCGGGGATTAATCCAAGGATCATGGCGTATTTTGGATCGATGTAGCTGCCGAATGCGCCGGCGAGCGTGATCTTGTCAATGTGATCTATGCCAGCTCGGTTCATCAATAGTTTCGCCCCGGCATACAGCGCCGCCTTCGCCAGCTGAACGTTGCGCACATCGTCCTGAGTGACGAGAATCGGTTGGCCGGTCGATGTTTGCCCGGCGTCTGCTAATATATACGCGCCTCTTTTGCCGTTCCATTGAACTCGCTCATGCGGTTGGTCGGGGTTGAAGCGGCCGTCGCCGAGAATTATCCCGGCCAGGTATAGTTCGGCCACCGCCTCGATGATTCCCGAACCGCATATACCCGTCGCGAGATGCTTTGGTTGGTTCTCCAACGGCGCATTTACGCCGGTATCCCATTCGTCAGACCACATTCCTTCACCGATGACCCGGAAGCGCGGTTCCCAACTCAGAGGGTCGATGCGAACCCGTTCGATTGCCCCGGTCGCGGCGCGCATTCCATGGCTGATCTGGGCCCCTTCGAGAGCCGGCCCCGTCGGGCTGGAAGCGCTGTACATGCGGCGACTGTTGCCGAGCAAAATCTCGGCGTTGGTGCCGACATCGACGATGAGAGAGATCGGGTCTTGTCTGTATGGTTCCTCGGCAATGAGAACCGCAACGTTGTCCGCGCCGACGTGGCCGGCCTCAGCCGGCAACACGTGGACATATGCGGCGGGATGGAAGCGCAGGCCCAATTCGCGAGCCTTGATATCCATCGCATCCCGATTGGCCAATGCAAACGGCGCACCGCCCAGCTCTTGCGGATTGATGCCCAGCAGGATGTGGACCATCGTCGTGTTGCCCACAAAGACAGCCTCGTTGATATCGCGAATCTGCAGGCCGGCGCTGCGCGCGGCGCGGGCGGCCAGCCCGTTCAGGGCTTCGATGATCCCCCCGTGCATCTTGTCCAGCCCGGACGGGTTGGTCATGGCGTACGAAACCCGGCTCATCAGATCTTCGCCATAGGTGACCTGTGGATTCATGATGGCTTCGGAAGCGAGAACCTCGCCTGTGCGAAGGTCGCACAAATGACCGGCCACCGTTGTGCTGCCGATGTCAACGGCCAGACCATAAACACCTTCTTTATAACCCGGCTGGACGTCGATCACTTCGCGGTCGTGCCATAGTGTGACGGTCACCGCCCACTTTCCTTTGCGCAAGGCGGGTTGAAGGCGGCGCAGGACGTGGAGATCGATGCTCAGGTTCGTCAGTTTCCACTGCGCCTCAAGGGCGGATTGCAGGCGACCCCAATCGCCTCGATGCTCGCCCAGTTGAGCCTCATCCACCTCGACGTATACCTGACGAACGGCCGGATCGACGTCGATCACCCTCTCGGTCGCTGCCTTGCGGATGACCTGCTTGTGGGCGCGACTCTCTTCCGGCACGAAGACGAGGACGTCTCCCTGAACAAGGGCTGTACAGGATAGCCGGCATCCGGCCACGAGGTCGCTTCCGGTTCTTGCCAATAAGTCCAATTCCTCATCACTTGCCGGGGAAACGTGCCCGATTTCGGAGCGAATGCCGTGCTTGGCGAAAGTGCCTTCTTCCACTATCACTTTGCATTTGGCGCAGGTGAGGCGGCCGCCGCAAATGCTTTCAATCTCCACGCCCAGTCGACGAGCAGCGTCGAGCAATGGCTCGTCTCGCTCGGCAGTCCCACGCCGTCCGGAAGGCATAAAGATAACCTGGAATTCTTCTTTGGCTGTGGTCATGACACTGCTCTATCTGTTGAGCCAAACTGCACTTGCCTGCTGCGCGTTTGGCGTTGGGGATGATGGATTCTAGCACGACTTGACGGACGCACAACCAAACGAGAAGAAGGCACGTGTCATCTATCCCTCTTTCGCCATGATTATCGCCGCGGTTTTTCGCCAATCAATTGTCGGAAAGGTTGCTTCCAGTTCGCTGGCGACGGCAGCGGCAACTTCTGATGGAGACCCTTCGCGATCGACCGGCTCGCTCCACTCAAAACCGGCCAGATAGGCATCTGTGCCGACCAGCCCGGCGGCCATGGCTGCATTATCAACTGCCAGCTGGAATCGTTTGGGCAGTTCGATGCTTGCCCTGTCGCGCCGTCCTCCCGCTCGAACCTGGACAGGTATATCGTGCCAATACATGATTTGGACTGATGTCATAATGTTACCCAAAATGAGGCCTGGTTCGTTTGGTGAGTGCGCGATTCGACTATTACGATTCTGGTTATCGCCGGCTCACCGGTGAGGTGTTATTGTTTTAACAACAAACACAGAGACGCATGGGCAACCCCTTGCGTCTCTGTGTCCGGTTTAGCTCAAATATTGCTAAATTAGCTTTGGGCGGACGGGTGCAATTCTGCTTGTCTCCATACCGCCGGAGAGCGAACCGCCCGAAATTTAGGAGAGACCCACAACCTTGCCGTCTTCATCGACGTCGATGTTCATAAACACCGGCCGTGTACCCAGACCAGGCATGGTGCGCATCTCGCCCAGCAGCGGATAAATGAAACCCGCACCAGCAGAGGCCCGCACTTCCCGGACTTTCAGGGTGTAGCCTGATGGCGCGTTCTTCAGGTTCGGGTCGTGGCTGATGCTCAGGTGCGTTTTTGCCATGCAGATCGGCAAATTGCCGAAGCCGTTCTCCTCATAGGATTGAATCTGTTTTTCAGCCAGCGGTTCGTAAACGACCGATCCGGCGCTATAGATTTCCTTGGCGATGATCTCTATCTTGTCCTTGATGGGCAGTTCGAGCGGGTAGAGGAATTCGAAGTTCGACGGTTTTTCGCAAGCGGCGACCACAGCTTCGGCCAGTTCAACAGCCCCATCGCCACCCTCTGCCCAATGATTGCTCATGACGGCCGTTTCCGCGCCGGCCGCGACAGCGCCGCGCATTACCGCCTCAACCTCAGCGTCAGTGTCGGTCGGGAACCGGTTAACGGCTACGACGACAGGGATGCCGAAGCGCTTCGCGTTGCGGATGTGGGCCGCCAGATTTGCCATACCGGATTCAAGTAACGGGATGTTTTCTTCGGTGTAGGCTTTGTCGAGCGGCCGTCCGGCCACAACACGCGGCCCACCGCCGTGCATTTTCAAGGCGCGGATCGTGGCCACGAGCACGACGCAGTCAGGGAGAAGTCCCGAATAACGACATTTGATATTGAAGAATTTCTCCATGCCGACATCAGCGCCGAAACCTGATTCCGTCACCACATAGTCGCCCAGTTTCAGCGCGAGCCTGTCAGCCAGGATCGACGAATTGCCGTGAGCGATATTGGCGAATGGCCCGGCGTGGACGAAGGCGGCTTGCCCTTCAAGCGTCTGCAGCAGATTTGGATGCAGGGCGTCCTTCATCATAACGGTAACAGCGCCGGCGACCTCAAGGTCATCCAGGGTGATCGGCTTACCATCCTTGTTGGTGCCGATTACCGTGCGCCCCGCGCGTGTCCTGAGGTCCTTCAGGGCGCTCTTGTAATCGTCGCCGTTGACCAATGCGAGGATGGCCATGATCTCGCTGGCAACCGTGATATCGAAACCAGACTGGCGCGGCCGTCCATCTTCTTCAGGACCAAGGCCGACAATGACCTTGCGCAAGGCCCGATCGTTGGTGTCGGTCACGCGGTTCCATGTGGTTCGATAGGGATCGATGTTAAGCCGTTTCAGCCCGACCTTGGCCAACCGTTCGTCGCTCATTCGGTCTTCGTGGTACCAACGAGCGTCGATGGCTGCCGCGACCAGGTTATGTGCTGCGGTGATGGCGTGAAAATCGCCGGTCAGATGGAGATTGATATCTTCCATCGGGATGACCTGGCTATAACCACCGCCGGCTGCCCCGCCTTTGATACCAAAGGTCGGCCCCATACTTGGCTGGCGGATGCAGGCGATCGATTTATAACCAAGCACGCCCAATCCCTGCACAAGGCCGATAGAGGTCGTCGTTTTTCCTTCTCCAAGAGGCGTCGGCGTAATGGCGGTGACATCGACATACTTGCCGGTGGGGCGGTTCGCCAACTTCGGCAGCGTGTCGAGGTGGACCTTCGCCTTGTATTTTCCATAATAAATCAAGTCGTCGTCGCTGAGGCCAAGCTCGGCCGCGATCTCGGAAATTGGCCTGGGTTCCGCAGCCTGGGCTATGTCCAAATCAGAAGGGACAGGGGATAGGCGCTTGTGGGCGTGTTTCATAATTCTCCTAGGAATGGTGCCACTTTGTTTTGTGGCGCGAAGTGGGAAGGATTTGGAAGTGACATTTTACAGGAATCAATCTTGACCCGTCAACTAACCTCCACCATGAAAATGCCCCACCCCTCACAGGCAGCAGGGCATCTTCAGTGAGATTATATTGCGGGAAATTGTCAGCCGGTGACCGGCGCGATGACCATATATCCGTGACGAATCACTTGCAGGTTTGCCTCTGCGAGGTGCTGCTTGCCGGCAGGCAGGTGTTCAACCAGAGCTGCTTCAACGATGTCGAGCGGGAGAACAGGCCGGGTCGCCAGCATCGCGCCCAGTGTGGCCATGTTCATCATTTTGCCGGTGCCCCACTCCTCAGCGATTGCGTTTGCCGGCACGTGAACGGCGTCGATATCAACGCGGGTAGATTCGCTGTCGATGAGCGAGCTGTTAACTACCAGCAGGCCACCGGTTTTGACCAACCTTTCATATTTATCGAATGACGGCTGATTGAGAACGATGGCGATGTCCGGATGTGAGACGATGGGCGCGCCGATCGGCTCATCGCTGATCGTGACGACGCAGTGCGCAGTGCCGCCGCGCATTTCAGGTCCATATGACGGGATCCACGTGACATTTTTGCCGGCGCTCATACCTGCGTAAGCCAGCAATTGCCCGGCAAACAGGACACCCTGCCCGCCGAAACCAGAGATAATAATCGATGTCTCCATAGTGAGTTATCCTGCCTGTTAGAAAGCGACATCCAGCGTGGGAATTGCCCCGCTCGATTCGGCCGCTTCATGTTGCTCAATTGCGCGGTCGAACACTTCGCCCAATCGCTTGATGCCTTCATTGATCTTTTCCGGCGAGCAGAAAGAGAAGTTAAGGCGCAGCGTGTTTTGCCCGTCGCCGGCGGGATGGAACGAAGCTCCAGGAACGTAGGCGACCTTTCTCGCTACAGCTTCCTTGAGAATCTCGGCCGCGTCCAGATATTCCGGCAACGTTACCCAAAGGAACAGCCCTCCAGCCGGCTCAGTCCAGGTCACCCCGGCGGGGAAGTGACGACGCATCGCCGTCACCATGACATCGCGCCGCTCGCGATAGACCTCTCGAATCAAGCGAACGTGTCCTTTCAGGAAATCATCGCCTTCTTCTCCCCCGGTCAGGATCTCATGGGCGATTAACTGGTTGAGCGTAGCCGTGTGCAGGTCCATGCCTTGTTTGGCGACAATGCAGCGTTGAATAACCTCGACCGGAGCCACCACCCACGCCAATCGCAGACCCGGCGCCAAAGTTTTGGAGAAGGTGCTCAGATAAATGACGTTGCCGCGCATATAAGCACGGCCGTTGCCGTTAGCCGGTGGTGTTTCGTCGAAGTATCGCTCCGTCTCCACACCTCGGCCATGCCGGTGTTTGAACCGCTCGGCGTCGATAACGACCAGCGGAGGCAGATGGTCACCCTCGTATCTCAATTCGCCATACGGATCATCTTCGATGATAGGTATTCCATACCGGTCTGAGTACTCAATCAACCGGCAGCGACGTTCCAGTGAGAGTGTTACTCCGCCGGGGTTGTGAAAGTTCGGCAGGATATACATGAATTTCGGGCCGGCGGTGAGGGCCTCCTCAAGCAGGTCAACCTGTAATCCGTCGTTGTCGACGGGTACGGTCGTGAACTCAGCCTGATAGGCGCGCCAGGCTTGTAATGCGCCCAGGTAGGTCGGCTTTTCGGTAAGGATAAGATCGCCGGGATTAATCAGAACCTTACCCAGCAGATCAAGTGCTTGTTGAGAACCGCTGGTGATAAGGACGTTTTCCGGTGCAGATTCGATCCCGTAATTTGCCATCTTACCGGCGATCCACTCGCGCAACGGTCGGTAGCCTTCCGAAGCGCTGTATTGGAGTGCCTGTTTGCCTTGCCGGGCCAGAACGCGCTCCGTCGCAGCCTGAAACGCCGCAACCGGGAAGACTTCCGGCGCGGGCATGCCGCCTGCAAAAGATATGATATCCGGGCTTTCTGTCAGCTTGAGTAATTCGCGAATCGCTGACCCTTTCATCGACTTCATTCGTTGGGCACAGCGATGATTCCAGGGAGTTGTCATAGGTTATCTCCTTCAGTGTGTCGTGGGCACAGCCGTACGGACGCCCTTACCTTTTCTTGGTCACCAATTCCGGCGCTATCTTGTAGTCGCCTAGCGGATAAGTGGGAATCATGCTGTCCCTGATCCAGTCGAGAGATTCCGTTGCCGTCATTCCCCAATTCGTCGGGCAGGACGACAGCAACTCGACAATGCTGAAACCAAGGCCCTTTATCTGAGCCTCGAAAGCTGTACGAATGGCTTTTTTGGCCTGGATGATATGGCGGGCATCGTGGAGACTTCGGCGAACAGAAAAGACCGTGCCATCGAGATTGGCAATAAGCTCGGCCACGCGGATGGGTGCGCCACACAGCATCAGGTCACGTCCGAAGGGAGAAGATGTTGTCTTTTGTCCTGGTAATGAGGTGGGGGCCATCTGTCCGCCTGTCATGCCATAGACGGCATTGTTAATAAAGATGGTTGTTATCTTTTCCCCACGGGCAGCGGTATGGATGATCTCGCCCATGCCAATGGAAGCGAGATCGCCATCTCCCTGATAGGTGAAAACTATCTTGTCGGGATGCACCCGCTTTACGCCGGTAGCCATCGCAGGTGCGCGGCCGTGGGCGGCTTCACACGAATCAACCTCAAAATAGTTATAGGCAAAGACCGAGCAGCCGACCGATGCGACGAGGATCGTGTCTTCCCGTATCCCCAGTTCATCGATGACTTCGGCCACAAGACGGTGCGCAATGCCGTGAGTGCATCCCGGGCAATAATGGGTGTGGCGATCTGTCAATGCCTTGGGGCGGTTGTAGACAAGCTCTTCGTGGCGCTCGCGCACCGGTACGTCATCGATTCTCTGTTCGTTAAAGGGCAACACGGCCATTGCTTGCCTCCTTTCGTGGCGTGACGGCACTCAGCGATGTGAGCACGCGTCGAATCTCCTCCTCAACTTCTTCGGGCACGGGGACGATGCCGCCCATGCGTCCGGTGAATCGCACAGGGACCTGGCCGGCGATGGCCTCGCGCACGTCGTGAACCATTTGGCCGGCGTTCATTTCAACGACCAGAATAGTCTTGATCGTCGGGTAGAGTTGAGGCAATTGGGCAATCTCTTTTTCCGGGAATGGCCATAGGGTAATGGGGCGGAATAATCCAACCGGAAGTCCCTGGGCACGCATGCGGTTCACAGCTGTTTGGGCGACCCGCGCCGCCGTCCCGAATCCAACGACCACTACTTCAGCCCCTTCCAGATGAGCCGCGTCATAGCGCACTTCCTCATCTTGTTGGATCATCAGCAATTTGGCTTGCAGATCGATATTTAATTTTTCCAGCTCCTCTGCTCCCAAAAAGAGAGATGTTATTACGTTGCGCGGTCGTCCCTTGGCCCCGGTGACTGCCCACGCGGGGTGTTCGGTTTTCACTGGCTTCATCTCCGGCAACTCGGCCGGTTCCATCATCTGGCCAATCGTCCCATCGGCGATCACGAAGACCAGCGTTCGGTATTTCTCGGCCAGGTCGAAGGCAAGAGTCGTCAGGTCGATGGCTTCCTGGACGGTTGAGGGGGCCAGGACAATAGGATGGAAGTCGCCGTGGCCGGCCGATTTTGTCACCTGGTTATAGTCCGACTGGCTCGGTTGTATGTTCCCCAATCCGGGGCCGCCCCGCATGATGTCGATAACTACTGCGGGAACATTTGAAGCGGCCATATAACTGAATCCCTCTTGCATCAAGCTGATGCCGGGGCTGCTCGAGGAAGTCATTACTCTGGCTCCTGCCGCGGCCGCGCCGTACACCATATTGACAGCCGCAACTTCGCTTTCGGCCTGAAGGAACACGCGCCCCAGTTCCACCATACGTTGGGACATATGCTCCAGAAGTTCGGTTTGTGGGGTGATGGGGTAGCCGAAGTAAACTTCACATCCGGCACGTATCGCGGCTTCGGCGAAGGCAATGTTGCCTTTCAACAATTCTTTAGCCATGAGGGAGCACCTCCGGGTGTTGTGCGAGTGTTGGGACATTATTGATTGATTCGGTCGTGGCCCGACCGGTTGTCGCGCGCCCCTTGTCGACGTTGATGTCGCGGTAGACGGTGATGCAGCCGTCAGGGCAAACCGTGGCGCACAAGGCGCAGCCGGTGCAATCGTGATGGGGGTCCAGAAGAATTACCGGCCTGTAACCCTTACTGTTCAACTCTGCGGCGTATGCCAGAACATCCTGGGGACAGGCCAGCCGACACAATTCACACCCCTTGCACCGTTCTACATCAATTACAACTCTTCCAGTTGCCATCTAATTTACCTCCGGTGAAATGGGAAACAGTGCCTGGTATTCTCGCAATCATTTGTGGGGAGCGGGGAAAGGATGCGGGCTTGCGGGTTTCATCGGCGCTCCTGAAATCATTCGTCTGCCAAACTGAATGTCAAAGATCGGGAACACCGGGCAAGAGCCTAAATCTATGGTCAGTATGGCATAGAAAGGCCATATCCTGAAGTGACATATGGCAGTTCTATTTGTGAGGAAAGTCACCTGTTTAGAAAGGCATTGATGGTATCCTTGGATGGACAGCCTCTTTCAATAGATTACCTGTGAGTTTTGTCTGTCGATACGATTACTTTCGACACTTCTGGGGCGCGCCTGATTCCGAGTAAAATGCGTCTAATGTTGAAAGTTGAACTGAACCGGAGGAAATAAATCATGGAATTCGGTATACCTAAAGAGGTGCGAGACCTGGAGTCCAGGGTTGGGCTGACCCCGGCCGGGGTGTCGTCACTGGTTCGCCACGGTCATACCGTTTATGTTGAAAAGAATGCTGGTGTGGGGGCCGGATTCAGTGACGAAACTTATCGCCATAGCGGGGCCAGGGTTGTTTATTCGGCCGCCGAAGTGTATGGCCGGTCGGACGTTATCATCAAAGTGACGCGCCCCACGGCCGCGGAACATTCCTTATTTCGGTCCGGCCAGATCATCATTGCTTTCCTCCATATGGCAGTGGCTTCGCCCGACTTTCTGGAAGCCTTGCGGGAAAGGGAAATTACCGCGATCGCCTGCGAGATGATCGAGCGGCCAGGCGGTGAGCGCCCCATTCTGGTGCCCATGAGCGAAGTCGCTGGCCGCCTCGCACCAGTTGTGGCCGGGCAGTTGCTGATGACCAACGGCGGCGGCCGCGGCACCCTGCTCAGCGGCATCCCCGGTGTTCCCCGCGGCGTTGTGGCTATCATCGGCGGAGGGGTTCTGGGAACCAATGCCGCCCGGGCATTCCTGAATGTCGGGGCGCAAGTCGTGGTTCTCGACACTGAGATCAACCGGTTGCAGCATCTTGATGAGATGCTCAACGGCCGGGTAACAACCATGCTTTCCACAAACTACAATCTGGAACGCGTGACCGAGTTCTCCGATGTGGTCGTTGGGGCGGTGCTCAGCCCGGGGCGTCGCGCGCCGGTGATCATCACCCGCGCCATGATCCAGCGTATGCGTCCCGGCGCGGTATTCCTTGATTTTTCGATTGACCAGGGTGGCTGCTCGGAAACGAGCCGTCCCACGACGTTGAGAGATCAGACCTATATCGTTGACGGGATAATCCACCATTGCGTCCCTAATCTGACGGCCGCGGTCGCACGAACGACAAGCTATGGATTGACCAATTCCCTGATCCCGTACCTTCTTGAGTTGGGTGAGCATGGGATCATCGGATTGATGTCGCGAATGCCGCATGTGGTTTCCGGAATAAACCTGTACCAGGGCAAGCTGTCAAGCCGGGAAGTAGCCCACGCGTTGGGGAAGGAAATTGAGACCTCGCTGCCTGCCGTCAATGGTTTTGAAGCTGCCGAGAACGGAGGTGGCAAGTGAACTGGGAATCGATTTACCGCCGGAAGGTTGTTGATGCCCGCACGGCGATGTCACATATTCAATCCGGTCACTCCGTCTATCTGGGCGGTGGCGCAGGTGCGCCGGCGATCCTTGTCGACGCTCTCTGTGAGCGTGCGCCGGATCTGCGAGATGTGCAGCTGATCCATATCCTGACGTTTATCGGCGCGCCATACGTCGATCCGAAATATGAAGGTTCCTTTCGGGACAACTCCTTGTTCATTGGACATAACGTTCGTAAGGCAGTGCAGGAAGGACGGGCTGACTTCACGCCCATCTTCCTGTCGGAAATCCCCGGCTTGTTCCAGAGAGATATTTTACCCCTTGATGCGGCGTTAATTTCTGTTTCGCCGCCGGATGAACACGGCTTTTGCAGCTTCGGGGTCGAGGTGGGTACGACCAAGCCCGCCGCCGAATCGGCCAGGATGATTATCGCTGAGGTGAACCGGCAAATGCCGCGCACGCTGGGCGACAGTTTCATCCATGTGAGCCGTTTGACGCACGTAGTGGAAACAGACTACCCGCTGCCGGAGGCCCCCCAGGGAACAAGTTCGCCGGCCAATTTACAGATCGGTGAACACATCGCTGAATTGATCCCCAACGGTGCGACATTGCAAATGGGAATCGGCAGCATTCCAGATGCAGTGTTACTGAACCTGCATAATCACAAGGACCTGGGTATTCATACCGAGTTGTTTTCTGATGGCGTTGTGTCGTTGTTCGAGCAAGGGATCATCAACTGTAGTCGCAAGACGTTTCATCCGGGCAAGATGATCGCCGGTTTTCTGTTTGGGTCCAAACGCCTGTATCATTTTGTCAATGATAATGCCATTGTCGAGTTGCACCCGACCGAATATGTGAACGATCCATACAAGATTGCCCAGAACGACAACATGGTCGCAATCAACGCTGCACTGCAGGTCGACCTGACCGGACAGGTGTGCGCTGATTCAATGGGGCCGGTATTTTATAGCGGCGTTGGCGGACAGCTGGACTTCATCCGTGGGGCGGCACGTTCCAAGGGTGGATTGCCCATCATCGCCCTGCCGTCTACAGCTAAAAACGATACCATCAGCAGAATTTCACCGCTGCTGCCTGAGGGTTCCGGCGTCACAACCACTCGCAACGACGTTCACTATATCGTGACAGAGTATGGGGTGGCGAACCTCTACGGCAAGAGTATTCGTCAGCGCGCCCAGGCGTTGATCAACATCGCCCATCCAAATTTTCGCGATGAGCTGACACATACGGCGCGAAAGCTCGGTTATTTCTGACAGCGATTGTCTCCTCTGTTCAATGCAAAACAACCTTCGGGCATGAAATTACCTGAAGGTTGTTTTGTTTAGAGGAAAGACCGCAATGTCGAAATACCGAGATATCAGGATTACTTCGATGGACTGTCAGGCTTGCCGGGTTCGTCTCTATGGCCGGTCCAGCTCGGCCGCAGGTAGATGAACCAGTAAACCAGACCCACCATCAACGCGCCACCGATGATATTGCCGATGGTGACGGGTAACAGGTTGACGATGAAGAAATTGCTCCAAGTTATCGCGCCGAAGTCCGCTGGAGTCTGTCCAATATTCGCCCAAAAAACATCAGGCGCGCCATTTTTGACGAACAAACCAATGGGAATGAGGTACATGTTGGCGACACTATGCTCGAAGCCAGCCGCAACGAACGCGCTGATGGGAAAGATGATCGCCATGATCTTGTCGACGGTCGTGCGTGCGCCCATGCACAACCAGACAGCCAGACACACCAATGCATTGCAGAAAACTCCCAGCACGAGGGCCGGAACAAAGTCAAGACTGGTCTTGGTATTGGCGATCGTCAGTACGTTCAGGCCGACCGCGCCTTTGCCGAATAAATACTGGCCACTGAGAAACATGCCATAGGCAGTCAGAATAGAACCGGTGAAGTTGCCGAGATAGACAATTACCCAGTTGCGCAATAACCGGAATGTATTGATCTTTCCGCCGGCCCAGGCCATAACGATCAGGTTATTGCCGGTGAAAAGCTCGGCTCCACCTACCACCACCAGGATCAACCCCAGGCAGAAAGCGAGGCCGCCGAGCAAGCGGGTTATGCCGAATGTCAGCACGCCAGTCGCGCCGGTCGTAACAGTTGTCATGAAGACCGCGCCCATGGCGATGAACGCGCCAGCCAGCACGGCGAGGGAGAACATTCGTATGGGACCAAGATTGGCCTTGGTGATTCCGACGTTTTCAGCTTTTCTGGCCATTTCCGCGGGCAGCAGGTTATCGAGTGAAGGTGAAACTGGGCTCTGGCTCATGGGGTAACTCCATATCAGCGGACAGTGAGAAGTTTTGGTTTTGGTCAACGTTGCAAGCAAATGCTTGTGTCTGACTTTATCGTAAGCGAGAGTAAACGAATGTATTAGTGATTTCCTTCACAAATGTCGATGACAAATGTCACAGGATGAGGTGACGATTGACACTAAGCCGGCAACACTTGTTTTGGTATGATGCAGGCAATCCTAATAACCGCAATTGGCTCGCCGATGAGGTATTAGAAAGCCTATACCTCGACAAGAGAGGATTCCATGGCGTTGATAGATCGAGTTACTGTAACTGCCAAGCATTGCGATATGATCGGGCAGGATGTCGAGTTCAGGGAGGAACGGGTTTATCCGTCGGCCGACTTTCTGCGGACTCACGGCAACGCTTATTGGGTCAAATCCTGTGGCTGTACGGCTGCTATACGATGCAACATGGCCGGCATTCCTTGTCGTTGGGCTTTGAATAATCCCGATAGCGATCGCTTTTAAGCTGTATTCTTCGTCTTCCTCCGTTTGAGTCAGAAAGCTGACCTCACTACCTCCGACAGAAAGGGCCTGGATTAACTCCCAGGCTCTTTCTGCATTTACTAACACCCGCTCAGAGGACACCGGAAGGCGTTAGCGAAAAGTCGGTGCGTAGGATTTGACGATTTGAACGTAGTTTGCGCGCTCGAACGCAGCTGGCGCAGCCACGTTGATTTGGCTCAAACTTCCGTGTAATTCCTGGATGGAAATGTACTCACGCTCTTCCAGCCACAATTTCATTTCGGCTAAAATCTCGGTAAAACGCCCAATGCCGTTGAGCAGAACCTCCGAGGTCATCATGGCCACGTTCGCACCTGCGGCGATCGCTTTCAGGGCATCCTGAGCGGAGTGAACGCCGGTGGTAAGGGCCAAGTCGGCCGAGATGCGGCCGTAGAGGATCGCAATCCAGCGCAGCGGGAGCCGCATCTCATCCGACTGGCTCAGGATGAGGTTTGGCACAACCTCCAGATTTTCCAGGTCCAGGTCCGGTTGATAAAAGCGATTGAACAGGACCAGCCCGTTTGCACCGGCATTGGAAAGACGGTGCATCATATTAGCCGTTGAACTGAAATACGGACTCAGCTTGACGGCTATGGGGATGGTGATCGATGCCCGAATATCATGAACAAGGTCGATATAGATCTGTTCCACCTCCGCGCTCGAAAGGTCGATGCGTGTGGGGACATAATAGATGTTCAATTCAAGAGCATCCGCCCCAGCCCCTTCCATTTCCTTCGCGTAGCGAATCCAACCACCAGACGAGACGCCGTTCAGGCTGGCGATAATCGGGATGTCTACAGCTTGTTTGGCACGGAAGATGTGTTCCAGGTAGGCATCCGGACCGATGGCACGATAGGCAGGCGCTTCGGGGAAATAGGTCAGCGCCTCGGCGAAACTCTCGGTGCCGTCACTAAGGTAGCGGTCAAGGGCGCGGCTTTCCTGATTGATCTCCTCCTCGAACAGGGAGTGAAGCACGACGGCCGCGGCTCCGGCGTCTTCCAACCGCCTGATGTTGGCAAGCTCGCGAGCCAGTGGCGAGGGGGAGGCCACCAGCGGATTCTTCAATTCCAGACCCATATAGGTCGTTCTCAGGTCCATGATTCGTTCTCCTGAATATAGAAGCGCAAGAAGCGGGTCACACAGATTTGACACTTGAGTGTCAAATCTGTGTGACCCGGTGTTCATATTCTCACTAATTGCCGGCGGTCACCTTGCTAACAGGTTCAGGCATTGTCGCCAGTTTCTTGTAACCTTCCCACCGTTCGGCTATATCGACCTTCGCCAGTTCGAGCAGTCTCTCGGCCGCCTCTGGGTCGCTCTGTTGCAGCATGCGGTAACGTCCTTCCCGATAGATGTATTTTTCCAGCGGCAGCGTAGGCGCTTTGGAATCCAGTTGGAACGGGTTGCCGCCGGTCGCAGGCTCATGGCCGTTGGGTTCAACGACAGCCGGACGGGTCATATCGGGGTTATACCGATAGAGAACCCAGTGGCCGGAATCGACCGCTGCCTGTTGTTGCTCCAGACCATACTTCAGATCGTAACCGTGGGCGATGCAGTGGCTATAAGCGATGACGAGCGATGGTCCGTCGTAGGCTTCGGCTTCCAGCAATGCCTGGATCGTTTGCCGGTCGTTGGCACCAAAGGCGACCCGGGCGACGTAGACGTTGCCGTAGGTGACCGCCAGCATGCCCAGATCTTTCTTCGGCAGCGGCTTGCCGGCGGCCGCGAATTTGGCAACCGCGCCACGCGGTGTCGACTTGGACATCTGGCCGCCGGTATTCGAATACACCTCGGTATCAAGGACCAGAATGTTGACGTTTCGACCGGAGGCAAGTACATGGTCCAGGCCACCGTAACCGATGTCGTAGGCCCAGCCGTCACCGCCGACGATCCACACGCTTTTCTTGACCAGTACGTCGACTTTGCTCATCAGGTCAGACAGAGCGGGCTTCGCTGAAGCGAGTGATTCATCCTGGCTATCGAGTAACGCCTGCAGCCGTTCCCTCAGAAGCTGGACGCGGCGACGTTGGTTCAAAATGTCCAGCTCGGTGATCTGGTCGCTGTAGAGGATTTCATCTGCCAGTTGCGGGCCGATCACCTCGCGAAGGGAGCGCAAGGTATTGGTTGCGGCGTCGATGCGCTGATCGAGCGCGACGCGCATGCCAAGCCCGAACTCAGCGTTGTCCTCAAACAGAGAGTTTGACCAGGCCGGGCCGCGGCCTTCAGCATTCTTGGACCATGGTGTGGTCGGCAGGTTGCCGCCATAAATGGATGAGCACCCCGTGGCGTTGGCGACCATCATCCGGTCGCCGAACATTTGGGTGATCAACTTCAGATACGGCGTTTCACCACAACCGGCGCAGGCGCCGGAGAACTCGAACAGCGGTTCAAGCAACTGATTGTACTTGACCTGGTTAAACGGCAACTCGGTGCGGTCGACGTTTGGCAGAGTCTGGAAGAACTCCCAGTTCTTGCTCTCCCGTTCGCGCACTTCCGGCGTGTAATCGACCAAATTTATCGCCTTGAATTTCGGTTGGCGCTTGTTCTTCACCGGGCAGACCTCGTAGCAGAGCGAACAGCCGGTGCAGTCTTCGGGTGAGATTTGCAAGGTGTAAGAAAGGTCCTTGTATTCCTTGAAGCGGGCGGGCGTGGACATGAACCCATCCGGTGCGCCGTTCAATTCCGCCGGATCGTAGATTTTCAGGCGGATGACCGCGTGCGGGCAGACGAGCGCGCACTTGCCACACTGGATGCAGATATCCGGGTCCCACAACGGCACTTCGGTCGCGATGTTGCGCTTTTCCCATTGGGTTGTGCCTGTGGGGTAGGTGCCGTCGATTGGCAACGCACTAACCGGCAATAAATCGCCCAGCCCGGCCATCATTGGAGCGGTCACGCTCTGTATGAACCCGGGCGCATGAGCGGGGACGACCATTGGGCGGGTGAAGGCGCTGGTGACTCCAGCCGGTATTTTCACCTCGTGGAGCTGGGAGAGGGATGCATCCACGGCCGCATAATTCTGCTCGACAACCGCGCCGCCGCGTTTGCCGTAGGTTTTGGCGATTGCTCCCTTGATCTCGGCGATCGCGCGTTCCCTGGAGAGAAGCGGAACGGAGGTGGCGTTCTCGATCAGGGCGAAGAAGCAGGTTTGCATCACCGTGTTGATGCGTCGCCCCATATCGGTCTGGTCAGCCACCGCGTAGGCGTCGACTACAAAGAACCGCAGGTTCTTCTCGATGATGGCGCGCTGTGTTTCCTGGGGCAGATGATCCCATACCTCATCCGGGCCATAGTGGCTGTTCAGAAGGAAGGTCGCTCCGGGCTGGGCCAGCTTGAGCATGTCGAATCGTTCGAGGAAGCCGAACTGATGACAGGCGACAAAGTTGGCCGAGCTGATCAGGTAGGTTGAATGAATCGGCCGTGGGCCAAACCGCAAATGGGAAACCGTCACCGACCCGGATTTCTTTGAGTCGAGGACAAAATATCCCTGCGCATAGTTGGGCGTGTTCTCGCCGATGATCTTGATCGAATTTTTATTGGCGCCGACTGTGCCGTCTGATCCCAGGCCGAAGAACACAGCGCGAACGACATCGTCCGTTTCGGTCGAAAAAGTCTCGTCGTACTCCAGGCTGGTGTTGGTTACATCGTCGTTGATGCCGACGGTGAAATGATTCTTCATGGTCGGCTTACCGAGTTCGTCGTACACTGCCCGCACCATGGCGGGGGTGAACTCCTTGGACGACAGGCCATAGCGACCGCCGATCACACGCGGCATGACGGCGAACGGGGCATTGCCCGCGGCCACCTGCTCGACAAGTGCCGAAACGACGTCCAGATAGAGAGGCTCGCCGGTTGAACCCGGTTCCTTCGTCCGGTCGAGGACAGCGATATGGCGCGTTGTCGCCGGGAGCGCATGAACGAACGCGGCCGTATCGAACGGACGATAGAGGCGAACCTTGACCAGACCGATCTTTTCGCCTCGCTCGTTCAGGTAGTTGACTGTTTCCTCGGCCGCTTCCGCGCCGGAACCCATCATAACGATCACACGCTCGGCATCCGGTGCGCCGACGTAATCGAACAAATGATAGTGGCGACCCGTTAATTGGCCCAGTTCATCCATGGTTTGTTGAACGATGCCGGGGCAGGCCAGGTAATATGGGTTAACGCTCTCACGAGCCTGGAAATAGACATCCGGGTTCTGGGCCGTGCCGCGCATCACCGGCTTGTCGGGGGACAAGGCCCTTTCGCGGTGAGCCTTCACCAGGTCGTCATTAATCATCGCCCGCATCGTTGCCACGTTGAGCGGCATGATCTTGTTAATCTCGTGGGATGTCCTGAAGCCGTCGAAGAAGTGGATGAAGGGCACTCGCGCCTTGAGAGTCGCCGCATGGGCGATCAGCGCGAAATCCATCGCTTCCTGAACCGAGTTGGAGCTTAATAGTGCGAACCCGGTGTTTCGCGTGGCCATTACGTCGCTGTGGTCGCCGAAAATGGACAGGCCCTGCGCAGCGAGTGAGCGCGCTGCGACGTGGAAGGTTGTCGAGGTTAGTTCCCCGGCGATCTTGTACATATTGGGGATCATCAGGAGCAACCCTTGCGAGGCGGTGAAGGTGGTCGTCAGCGCGCCTGTTTGCAGCGCACCATGGACCGCTCCGGCTGCGCCGCCTTCTGATTGCATCTCGATGACCAGAGGCACCGCGCCCCAGATGTTGGTGTCGCCGTGCGCTGAATATTGGTCAGCCAGTTCGCCCATACCCGACGATGGCGTGATCGGGTAAATGGCAATCACCTCATTAACCTTGTGGGCGACCATGGCGGTGGCTTCGTTCGCGTCAATGGTGATCATTTTTGTCGTCATATCACTACCTTCCTTCTGAATCTGGAGACCCGGCAGGCGGATGAGCGTAGTATTGCTCGCACCTGCCGGGTCTTCGGCGACACGTCAAAAAGATTAATTGCCCTTCTTGTCGTTTAAGGCTGCATGGGCGGCCGCCAACCTGGCGATGGGCACACGGAACGGCGAGCATGAAACGTAATTCAGCCCGATCTGGTGGCAAAAAGCGATGGTCCGGGGATCGCCTCCATGCTCGCCACAGATACCTACTTCAAGGTTGGGTCGGGTGCCGCGCCCCAATTCCACAGCCATCTCCATCAGCTTGCCGACGCCGGGGACATCCAGTGTGCCGAATGGGTTTTCTTCGAGGATGTTGCGCTGCTGGTATTCCACCAGAAAACCGGCTTCGGCATCATCACGGGATATCCCGAAGGTGGTCTGGGTCAGGTCGTTGGTGCCGAAGGAGAAAAACTGGGCGATTTCGGCGATCTCGTCGGCCGTCAACGCGGCCCGCGGGATCTCGATCATCGTCCCAAATTTGTAGTTTACCTGTACCTCTTGCTCTTCCATAACCTGTTTGGCTACGTCTTCGAGGGCGGTCTGCTGAACCTTCAATTCATTCACATGGAATGTAAGTGGGATCATGACTTCAGGATGGACATCGATCCCGTCCTTCTGACACTGGCAGGCAGCCTCGAAAATCGCCCGTACCTGCATTTTTGTTAATTCAGGGATAATGATGCCCAGACGGACACCGCGAGTTCCCAGCATCGGGTTCTGTTCCCGAAGCGCTTCGACACGCTCCAGATACGCCTGTTTTACGCGGATTTCCGATAATGCCTCATCGATCTCGCTCAGCGTATGGAAGTGCTGGAGCTGGACCTTCAGGTCGGCCAGTCGCTGGACAAGCTCCTCATACGAGGGCAGGAACTCATGTAGCGGCGGGTCGATTAGACGGATAATGACCGGTTGACCGTCCATGGCGCGGAACAAGCCGTCGAAGTCGCCGCGTTGCATCGGCAGGAGTTTTTCCAACGCTTCATTTCTTTCGGTTACGTTTTTCGCCATAACCATTTGCTGGACGATTGGCAAGCGGACCGTTTCAAAGAACATGTGCTCTGTACGGCATAGTCCAATACCCTCAGCGCCGTATTCGCGAGCGCGCTGGGCATCACGCGGGTAGTCTGCATTTGCCCATACGCCGAGCGTGCGAATGTCGTCTGCCCAACTAAGAAGCTTGATGAGATAGGGGTTCTTGATATCGGGCACAACGGTGGGAACCTGGCCGAGATACACGATGCCAAGGGTACCGTCAAGAGACAGCCAGTCACCTTCTTTCACGGTGATGTCCTCACCGATGGTCATATGACGGGTATCGAGGTCGATATCCAGTTCGGCCACACCGACGACGGCCGGTTTGCCGAATTGACGGGCGACGAGTGCGGCGTGGCTTGTGCGGCCGCCACGGCTGGTCAGGATGCCCTGGGCGGCCAACATGCCGTGCACGTCGTCCGGCTTTGTTTCCGGCCGGACCATGATGACCTTGCGTCCATCTTCCTTGGCCCAGCGCTCGGCCGTGTCGGCGTCGAAGGCGACCATACCGACGGCCGCTCCCGGCGATACGTTCAGGCCGGTGGCGATCTTGCGCGCAGACTTCAGCGCACTTGTGTCGAGCTGAGGGTGGAGAAAGAAGTCAACCTGTGCCGGTTTTACCCGCCAGACAGCTTCTTCCTTGTTGATTAACCCCTCTTCAACCATGTCGACGGCGATCTTGACTTCTGCCTGGGCGGTACGCTTGCCATCGCGGGTTTGCAGTAACCAGAGCTTACCATCCTCAATGGTGAACTCCATATCCTGCATGTTGCGATAATGCTTTTCCAGCTTGCGGGCAATGGCCAGAAACTCATTGTAGGCCGATGGCATGATGTCCTTCAGTTCATGCAACGGCTGGGTGTGACGAATGCCGGCAACAACGTCTTCACCTTGGGCATTGACCAGAAAATCGCCCTCCGGCTCCTTGTCACCGGTGGATGCGTCGCGGGACATGGCCACACCGGTGGCGGAATTATCGCCGATATTGCCGTAGACCATCGTCTGGATGTTGACGGCCGTGCCCAAATCGTGCGGGATCCCGGCTGCGTTGCGGTAATCGATAGCGCGCCGGCCGTTCCAGGACTTGAATACGGCTTCCGTCGCCAGGCGTAATTGCTCGTTGGGATCTGTAGGGAAGTCGCTGCGGGTAAATGTGCGATATATTTCCTTGAAGCGACGGGTGATGACTTCCCAGTCGGCCGCCTTCAACTCGGAATCCGAAGTCACCCCAGCCAGTTTACGACGGGAGGTAATGACGACTTCGAAAGCCTCATCCGGCACCCCCATGACCACACTGCCAAACATCTGGATCAGTCGGCGATAGAGGTCAAAAACAAAACGGCGGTCACCGGTCAAGCGGACCATAGTTTCAGCGATCTCGTCGTTCAGGCCGATGTTCAGGACAGTGTCCATCATGCCGGGCATGGAAAACTTCGCGCCGGAGCGGCAAGAGACCAGCAATGGATTGTCAGTTCCGCCAAATTTCTTGCCGGACATCTTTTCGATCTTGCCGATGGCTGCCAATTCCTGCTCCCACATACCTTCCGGAAAACCATCGGACTCCAGATAGGCATTACACGCCTCGGTTGTAACTGTGAACCCTGGTGGGACAGGCACGCCCAGCCTTGTCATGTCTCCGAGGTTGGCGCCTTTGCCGCCAAGCAATGAGCGGACGCTGTCCCATTTTCCGCCGACGTGCTCTTCGGCTTCATCAACTTCGTTAAATAGATATACCCATTTGGTTGCTACATGGGGTTTGTGTCCGTTTCTCTCTACCATTTGTGATTTTACGGGTGCAGAAAAAAGTTGTTCCGACATGAGTTTGATCTCCTTCAATTACCTTATGCCGCTCCATCAGAACTAATGAAGATGTGGGAATTCACGGGATTCCCCTGCGCGGCATACAAAGATTCCGGTGTCACTCCGTAAATAGTTTAAGGAATTAGGGACACTAAAGTTAGTGACAGATTGCACCCGTATGGCGGACGAAAGTCATGCTATCAATAACCGGGTCAGGCCACGCATCGAGAGACCTCAGAAATGGTTGCCTGGAGTGCGTGAGAAGGATATTCTGAAGATATGGAACCTCTCCAAAAATCGTCACGTCCCATGAAATCGAGGGGAAAATGGTGGAAAGCCAGTGAGGACGACTCGCCTGCTTCATGTGAGAGGGAACCGAAGGAGGGACGACCATGCCCCTCCTGCCTGCTCGGTGAGCTTCATTACAATGGGTTATTTCAGCTGATTTGTGATAATTGCGGGCGGGTGGCCGAGGCGGCGGTATTCACCTGATAGATGTTGGCGGCGGCCGTGAGCCAGCCCGAAAACCTGATCCCATGATTGTCAAGCGCCGCTTTTTTGTGGAAGTCAATCCCCTTGGTTATACTTTGGCTATATGACCCAGTTGCTGAGACTGCTGATAGTTGATGACCATGAAGTTGTCAGGCTCGGCATGCGTGCCTTGCTCGAACGACATCCTTCTTTCTCTGTTGTGGGTGAGGCATCCACACAGGAAGAGGCTGTGACCATGGCTCTGGAACATCAGCCGGATATTGTGCTGATGGATATTCGTCTGGCCGGCGGCAGCGGGATCGAGGCCTGCCAGCAAATCAAGGATCAGCTGCCCCAAACGAAAGTGATCATGCTCACCTCTTTCGCGGAAGATGAGCTGCTCTTTGCTGCAATTCGCGCCGGCGCGACAGGTTATCTCTTAAAACAGATTGCTGGGGGGGACGTCATTCGCGCAATCGAAGGGGCGGCACGCGGCGAGTCAATGCTCGATCCTTCCCTCACCCAACGGGTATTTTTTGAGGTCAGGCGCTCCATCAAGAAGGAAGAAGCGGTCGCCTTTCAGGATTTGACGAGCCAGGAACGGCAAGTACTTCTATTGATCGCTGAGGGGCGGACAAATCGCGAGATTGCGACGGATCTCTTTCTGAGTGAGGGGACGGTTCGCAACTACGTGAGCAGCATTCTATCCAAACTAGGCGTATCAAACCGGGCCGAGGCGGCCGCCTATGCCATCAAGCACCATCTCGCCGAGCATATTTAGGAAATCTCGACCGGCCGATCCCCATACATGACAGATCAGGCAGCCACTCCATCCATGGATGAATTTTCTGCCCGGCGAGCCCTCGAAGCGCTCAATCGCGCTGCATTGGCCATAGCCGGCGAGCTTGACGTCGATAAAGTCTTGCAGCTGATCGTAGATTCCGCGTGTGATCTTGTCGGCGCAAAATACGCGGCACTGGCCGTCGGCGACTGGCGGATCCCCGGCCCTGGAAATGTGCACCGATTCGTGGTCAGCGGTATGGCTCGTGAGGAAGTGAAACAGATCGCCCACTGGCCGAAGGGCTTAGGGCTACTTGGGGCGGTAATTCATGGTCAGGAAGCAATTCGGACCAGTCACATGGAAGATGATGCCCGGTCTGTCGGTATGCCGGAAGGTCACCCGCCGATGGAGGGTTTTCTCGGCGTGCCGATAGTCGGAGCGGGGGAGACGCTGGGAAACCTCTATCTCACCGATAAACTGAACGGCGCCGACTTCACCGACACGGATCAGCAACTGATCGAAATGCTTGCCGCCCACGCAGCGGTGGCAATTCAAAATGCGCGGTTGTATTCGCAGGTTGAGCGATTGGCTATCCTTGAAGAGCGTACCCGAATCGGGATGGATTTGCATGACGGCGTAATCCAGTCTATCTATGCGGTCGGGCTGACGCTGGAGTCAACCCGCCTGGCTCTGCCCGATGGGGCGGATGAGGTTGCGCCGCTCCTCGACACGGCGATTGAAGGGTTAAACGATGCCATCCGCGACATTCGCAATTTTATTTTAGACCTGCGACCCCGCCGATTTGCTGGTGATGTTCAGCAAGGTCTGGCCCAACTTGTACGCGAATTCCAGGCCAACACGATGGTACCTGTCTCAATTTCAGTCCCTGAGCGACTCGAGGACCTGCCGTTGCCGCAAGGCCGCGCCATATTCCTTACCACCCAGGAAGCTTTGGCTAACGTTGCTCGTCACGCGAGGGCGACCAGGGTTGATATTTCGCTGGAATACGCAGCCGGTCGGGTTATCCTGACAATTCGAGATAATGGCCGCGGGTTTGATACTTCGAATGAAGCGTTACGAGTGGGGCACGGCCTGGCCAACATGCAGGCTCGTGCCGATAGCCTCCATGGAACGTTCCTAATCAAGTCATCACCGGGTGGTGGCGCGATGGTGACGCTCAGTATTCCCCTATAGGGACCTTCCAACCAACTGGAAATTTGAGGTATACGGATGCCCTGGCCAAGCGGGTGATAGATGTCACGCGGATCGGTGACTTTCGTCATTGAGTTCATGTTCTGCCGCGCGGTATACTGGCCGCAATGAGAAGTGTCGCGGGGGTTAACCTATAACGCTGCATGAGCCTGGGGGTGGCTGGCCAGGGTGCCAGTACTCAACGAGGGGGGATGCATCCATTGTTTGAGAGGCCTGGTGATGCTTCATCCATATGTCGAAATGACCAATTTAATCAGCCGCGATGCCATGCCGAAAATCAGGATCGTGATAGTTGAGAAGCACGTGGCTGTTCGTCGTGCCCTGCGGAAACGATTGAGTGCGACGCCCCACATCGATGTGGTAGCCACCATTCAGGAACCGGTTGAGGCTCTGGCGTACCTATCGACTCTTGATAACTCGGCAGACTGCCGGACTGTGGATGTCGTTTTGTTGGGACTTCAAAACGAGCCGGACGAGGAACTGTTCAAAACCATTGAGATTGTCCGACAAATGGTGCGATATCCGGCGGCGGTCATTGTGTTGTCACCCTATGCCGACGAAGTGGAACGCCTCTTGATGCAGCAGGCCGGTGTGAGCAGTTATCTGCTGAAGCAAATTGACTCATCCCGACTGATCCGTGAGATCGAAACGGCTTCACAACACAATCAGAAAACAATCAGTCAGGGATCCTGATCTAATCAGCTTCAGTCTTTCCTTGCGGTCGAATCACCAGTACAGGTACCTGAGCAGACTGTAAAACTCGTGTGGCGACGCTGCCGAAGAGCCAGCGACTGATCCCTCCTCGGCCGTGCGTACACATGACAACGGTGTCGATATCCCCGCCTTTTACGGCACTGATGATCTCTCCGGCCACGTCTTCGGATTCGGATACCTGATAATGCACCCGGAAGTTTTGCTGGCGTAGCGATCCTTTCTGTTGTTGCAGGTAATCAATGGCTTCCTTGTACAGATCGTCGCGCATTTTTATCAGGAAGTTGGCCGAATCCGGGGACAGTGCGCCTTCACCCATTCGTGGCGGAAGGACGACGCGCAACAGCGTGATATCGCTGTCAAATTGAGCTGCCATTTCAAGCGCATAAGGCAAGGCGGCCTCGGCAAACCCGGATCCATCCAGTGGTACTAAAATATTTCTGAACATAAATTAGGTTTCCTATTCGTAGTGGGCATAGGGTTCGCTGGAATCACCTTCGGCACGTACCCAGTTGCGAACAACCACACGAAAGATATCCGACTCGGTAATAATTCCAACGACCCGCCCATGATTGTCGAGAACCGGCAGGCCACTAATCATGTACTTTAGCATCAATTGCGCTGCCGCGCCTATTGGTTCGTCAGGCGAGATCGTGATCGGGTTAGGAGTCATGATTTCGCGCACAGTCATTCTTGAAAGGATGTAGCTCAGCTCCCAGATGTCCAGCCCTGCGGTGGCCGCGGCGCGGGCGCCGCGTACATCTCCGTAGGTCACAATCCCAACCAGTTTTCCGTTTTCCACAACCGGCAAGCGTCGAATGGTTCGGTCGACCATCATTTGTCCGGCCTCCAGGATTGTGGTGTCGGGTGAAATTGTGAGCACCTCGTGGGTCATCCAGTCTCTAACCAGTTCAGTTTCCACTTTGCACTTAATCCTTGCTTTCGCCGGCCGCTCGATTGGAAGCCCGAAGGTAACCAACGGCCAGAATGAACATTGCCAGGATGATTACGGCCGAAATCAGGCAGTATCGGCACACGGCGTGGATGACAAAAATCTCCAGAGCGGTCAAACCGACTGTGAATAGCAGAGCCAAACCAATGGTGCCTATCAACAGCTCGGGTAGCCAATCCTCCACTATTGCAAACCAGTCGGCCAGCCAAATCAGGAGAAAAATAAACCCGTAGCCGATCAAGCCGATGAGGGCAACCGGTATTGGTCCGAAGGAGGAATATGGCGCGTCGGGACCGCTGACAAGTCCGCAATCCTCCCAGGTTCCTATTGAGCAAGTGGCGACAAGCGAACCGTTATGGTAGAGAAGCAGATAAAACGCGATCAACAAGCCCGGCACTGCTAAGATCTGAATCAGCCGGGCCTGCCATCGATCGGGGGCTGAAAATGCCTTCATCAGGTACTGTCGCAAAGTGTTGGGCAAGAGATTTGGATGGAAGGCGCTGCCCTTCACATCCAACATCTCCGCCGGGTTATTGTTCGGCTTTCAAGCTGTTAATCGCTTGCGAGAAAGCTGACAGTGGCTGCGCGCCGGATAATTTTTCGTCGTTCAGGAAGAAGGTAGGTGTGCCTGTCACGCCCACTGCGCGTGCTGCGTCTCGATTGTCATTGACCATGTCGAGAAACTTTCCATCATCCATACAACTAACGAACTGATCGAGATCAAGGCCTACAGTTTCCGCGGCCTGTCGAAACCCGTCAGCTGACAAGCGGGTGGCCGGCGGTTCCATCGCGAACAGGGTGTTGGCATAGTCGAAATAGCGCCCCTGTTCATTGGCGCACATGGCCGAAGCGGCCGCGGGAACGGTGGAGGCGCTTAAGGCATAGGGCATGACAATCCAGCGAATATCGCCCGTGTCCAGATGTTGCTCTTTCAATGGAGTTGCTGTATCTGCATGGAATGCCTGACAATGAACGCACCCAAAATCGGATACCTCAACCAGGGTAACAGGGGCTGTTTCCTCGCCCATAAAGATACATCGTGCTGTGTTCTCGGCGCAATATTCCGCCAACGTTTGAACCGGTTGGGCTTGTGATGGCCGTAGCGCCAGATATAAAAGACCGCCAAAAACCAGAACACCGATAGCGATCAAGCCGCCGATTACTACCCAATTTGTTTCGCGGGTTTGTTGGTTCTGTTTACGACGTCGAGGGGGTGCTTTTGACATAATCCTCCAAAAAATAAAAAAGATACTATTTCGAGTTTATCCCTCCAGCACCTAACTGGCAAACCTATTCAGCGAAAAGTGAGATGAAATCGGGTATCCATAGGGTCCCTGATAACATGCCTGAGAACCTGCCTTCTTCGAATCCGGAACACCGGCATGACAGTCCTCATTTGAAATCCCGATAAATGTCATCATTCGAATGTGACATTTGCCACCGTCATTTTCGCCGAAAATAATATACACTGAGATTAATCGACGAGCCGGCCATTGGGATAAGGCCATTGGGAAAAGGTGACGCCAGGAGATACCCATGCTGACAGTGAATGACTTGATGACTGTTATTCCCAACACAGTTACCCCTCAATCGACGCTGAGACAGATTATAGAATTGATGAAGGCTCAGGCATGCCGCCAATTACCGGTGCTTGAGAATGGTAAACTGGTCGGCATCATTACCGATAGAGATGTGCGGTTGGTAATGAATTCGCCGCTGGTGTTGCACGGGCGGTGGCAAGACGAAGAAATTCTGGATAACATCAACGCTAACACCTGCATGACACCTGATCCGATGACCGTTACCCCGGACACTCCCGCATATCAGGCCGCCAATATGCTGAGCATATACAAGTTCGGTGCTTTGCCTGTCGTGGACGACGGTGAATTGGTTGGCATCATTACAGTTACAGATTTCCTGAATTATTTCGCGGCGCAACAACCCGAAATGATTGACCAACTGGATTAAAATAATCCAAGGAGGTTATGATGGTTCCCTTTCGTAATATCCTCGTTCCCCTCGACGGATCGGAACTCGCGGAGAAGTCGCTCCTCCCGGCAGGCCAAATCGCGACGGCAATGTCTCGTCGTGACGATGGAGATCGGCCGACCCGGCTCATCCTGCTGCGGGTCGTGTCACCAGTGGCCATACTGGCGGCCGATCCTTATCTCTACGACGAGATGATGCGCATGAACTCGGATGAAGCCCAAGCCTATCTCAACGCCACTGCGGCTACCCTGTCAACCGTCGCGGCGACAATCGAGACCAAGGCTGTCATCGGTTCGCCGGCCGAGGCCATTGTCCAGTTTGCCGAAGGAAATAATGTCGATTTGATTGTCATGTCCAGCCATGGACGTACCGGTAGTCGACGTTGGGTCTATGGCAGTGTGGCCGAGAAAGTTATGCATCACGCGCCCTGTGCGACGGCGATCATACGCGCTCACGTGGAAGTGGCGGTGTTCCAGAACCGAAAAATTCTGGTGCCTCTCGATGGATCGGAGCTGGCGGAAAGGGCGTTGGTTCCTGCCCTGGCTCTGGCGAGCGCGGTCGATTCAGACGTGTGGTTGTTGCGTGTCGTGACGAGCTGGGGGCCGGTGCCTACCTCCCTGACGCCGGATGGGATTCAACTCCAGCGCGTGCTCGATGATGAACGAGAGCGTGAGCATGATGAGGCTGAGGCATACCTGCAACGTGTGGTCAGTCTTCACGATAATCAACGTCTGTTCTTCGATGTCCGCGATGCCGGCAGTGACGTAGCGGATGAGATCATCACTTATGCTGATACGCAGGGTGTCGATCTGATCGTCATGTCCAGCCACGGCCGGTCGGGAATTGGCCGTTGGTTGCACGGCAGTGTTGCGGAAAAAGTGCTTCGCGGTGCCGGTTGCGCGACAGTTATCGTGCGTGGTCTGGTAAAATAGGACTATGGATTTGCCACAACCTCTTGGACCTGAGCAGTTGTATCGTTCGTTTGACGTCGAATCGTTACCTTTTACGACAACGGCCGAGCTTGAGGACGGCCTGGAGATTATCGGGCAGCAACGCGCCATCGATGCGATACGCTTTGGAATCGGCATTCGTCACCACGGCTATAATTTGTTCGCACTGGGGCCAAACGGCGTGGGGCGACGAACGACGGCGAATCGTTTCCTCACCGAACGTGCCGTAAATGAGCCGGTACCTGACGATTGGTGCTACGTATACAACTTCGAGCACCCCCATAAACCACGTGCCCATCGGCTGCCCCCTGGGCGGGCGATCGTCTTTCGTGACGACATGAAAAAGCTGGCCGAAGAGCTGTTTTCAGTCCTTCAGGCGACATTCACCGGTGAAGAATATCAATTGCAGAAACGCGCGCTCGAGGAAGAACTGCGTGGAACCCACACCGAGGCGTTGGACAAGCTGCGGGAGGACGCCCAGACGCGAGGAATCGCCCTCATGCAGACGCCCGGCGGTTTTGCCTTCGCCCCCCTGAAGGAAGGCGGCGAGGTTATTACCCCCGATGAGTTCATGCGCCTCGACCAGGAAGCCCAGAAGAAGATCGAGAATGAGGTGGGCGAATTGCAGGAGGCGCTGCAGCGCATCATGCAGCAGATTCCGAACCTGCATCGCGAGATGCAGAGCAAGCTCAAGGAACTGAATGAGCGGGTCGTCGAGTTCACGATTACACCGCTCATGGATGAGTTGCGGCAAAAGTATATCGATCTGGAAAGCATCATCGGTTATCTGGATGCCGTGCGGAAGGATGTCATCGAAAATTTTGAGCTTTTCACTCATGACGAAGAGGGAGATGGCCGCCAATTTATTGGCGCAATCATGGGCATGGCCACGCCGGACAGAAAAGCGCCAATGACTCGCTATGAAGTCAACGTCGTCGTCGATAATAGCCAGGTACACGGTGCGCCCGTCATATTTCTAGATCAGCCGCGCTACCAGAATCTGGTCGGCCGGGTGGAGCATGTTGCGCAGATGGGTGCTCTGGTCACGGATTTTAGCCTCATCAAACCGGGCGCGCTCCACCAGGCCAACGGGGGCTATCTGTTGATCGATGCCCTGAAGTTGCTGAGTGAACCATTTGCGTGGGAGGGGTTGAAGCGCGCTATTCGCGAGGGAGAGATCTCTATCGAGTCCCTGGGACAGGTGTACAGTATGGTCAGCACCGTGTCGCTGGAACCGGAACCCATCCCTCTAAGTGTCAAGGTTGTCCTGATCGGCGAGAGGTTTTTATATTATCTGCTGAGCAGCAACGATCCGGAGTTCAACGAGCTGTTCAAAGTGTCGGCCGACTTTGAGGACGAGGTAGGGCGTTCGGTCGAGAGCGCGCAAGCCTACGCGCGCGTCATCGCCGAAGTAGCTCGTGCGGAAAAGCTGCGCCATTTCGACCGTCATGCGGTTGGCCGGATCATCGAGCACGGGTCGCGGCTGGCCGACGACACCGAAAAGCTGTCAACCCACATGCAAAGCATGACCGACGTGTTGCGCGAGGCTGACTATTGGGCCGGCGAAATGGGTCATGACTCCGTTATGCGGGATGATGTTCAGAAAGCGATCGACATGCAGACGATCCGGGCCAGCCGCGTCCACAAACGCATATTGGAAGGGATACTGCGCGATCAGGTCCTGGTCGAAACGCAGGGCGAGGTTGTCGGGCAGGTCAACGGATTATCTGTCTATTCTCTCGGGAATTATAGCTTCGGCAGTCCCTCCCGGATCACGGCCCGTGTGCGCCTCGGCAACGGAAAGGTGATCGATATCGAACGCGAGGTGAATATGGGCGGCCCTATCCATTCCAAGGGTGTCCTGATCCTCGCCGGCTTCCTGGGAGAGCGTTACGCGGCCGATCGCCCTCTCTCGCTCACGGCTACGCTCGTCTTTGAGCAATCCTACGGCGGAATCGAGGGTGACAGCGCCTCGTCGGCCGAGCTATACGCCCTTCTTTCGGCGTTGTCCGGCTTACCCGTCAAACAATCCCTGGCCGTGACCGGTTCAGTCGATCAGCGGGGTCAGGTGCAGGCCATTGGCGGCGTGAATGAAAAGATCGAGGGCTACTTCGACGTCTGCCGGTCGCGGGGTTTGACGGGCAATCAGGGCGTGTTGATCCCGGCGTCCAACGTCATAAACCTGATGTTACGGCAGGACGTCGTTGATGCGGTGCGTGACGGGAACTTCCATATTTACCCGGTAAAGACGATTGATGAGGGGATTGCCTTGCTGACGGGTGTGTCTGCCGGAGAGGCGGACGAGTCAGCGGCATTCGCGCCTGACAGCGTGAACGGGCGGGTAGTCGCTCGCCTGATGCATTTCACCGAGAAGCAGCGTCAGTTTGGCGAAGGACAAAGGCGCGAGGATGATTCCGAGCGCCCACGGCCTAACGATTCGGAGACTACCGGTGACAAGCCCACAACAGAATGAGGATGCTTTGAACTTGAGCGAGGCGGAGCAGCAAGCCGATCTCGTGGAGGCGACCGAGGCATCATGGTCGATTCGCCGCATCCTTGTGGCGCTCGACGCCTCGACCAATAGCCGCGTCGCGTTGGCTGCAGCCATTGGTCTGGCCGAGACGTTCAAGTCAGAGATAGAGGGCCTGTTTATTGAGGATATTAACCTGTTCCGTCTGGCGGAGTTGCCGTTTTCCCGCGAGGTGCGTTTTGCGGAAGTCGGGTTGCAACAATTGGAGCAAGAGAGCATCCAGAGAAGGTTGCGCGCGCGTGCGGCCATTCTGAAGCGCGAATTGACGGATATGGCCGCTGAGCATGACGTGCCCAGCTCTTTTCGGGTCATTCGTGGCCCGGTGAGTCAGGAGCTGCTGGCTGCGGCGCTGGAATCAGATCTTCTGGCTCTCGGCCGCATTGGTCAAACGATCCTCCGTCGATCCCATCTCGGCTCGACAGCCAGGATGGTCGTCGAGCGCGCGTCGTCGGTTGTGCTTTTGACAACACCGGAGATGGTGGTCGGCCCGATTATCGCGCTTTATGACGGCTCGCCAACCGCGAACCGCCTCCTCCACCTGGCAGCCACCCTGGCCGAACGCTCCGGGGACTTGCGCGTGCTCGTCTGGGCTGCGACTGATGATGAAGCCTTCGAGCGACGACAACAGGCGGTCGAGATCCTCACACCGTTACGCGTCCAGGCGCAATTTCAACACCTGTCCGGGGACAACCCGCTTCTGGTTCTGGAGTGGGTGAATCGCCAGAAAGGCAGCCTGCTCGTGCTGGGCAGGAGCGACGATCTGCCGCCGGATATTTTTCAGACGCTTCTCGATGAGGCAGGCCAACACATCCTTGTGATCAGGTAAAAACAGAATACTTGTGCTATCATTCGCAGGCATGGCTTATCTCATGAGATGGGATAATTGTTACGCGCTATGAGCTACCAACCGAGCGAGCGGATCCGCGAGCTATTGAGCAACCTGCCAACCAAGCCAGGCGTCTACCTGCATAAGGACGCCGAGGGCAATGTGTTGTACGTCGGCAAGGCGATCAATCTGCGTAATCGCGTCCGATCCTACTTCCACACCAACGTTGATTCGATCAAGACCCAGCGCCTGCGTCGCCAGATCGCCGATATTGAAGTGATCACGACGGAGTCCGAGCTGGAGGCTTTGCTGCTGGAAATGACTCTCATCAAGCAGCATCGCCCGCAATTCAACGTGCGGCTCAAGGATGACAAGCGCTATCCCTACATCAAGGTCCATTGGGCCGATCCATTTCCCAAGGTCACGGTTACCCGGCGGATGGTACGCGACGGTTCGCGCTATTTTGGGCCGTATACTTCGGCATGGGCCGTCCAGCAGACACTCGACTTGCTGCGCAAGATATTTCCCTACCTTACCTGCGACCGCGTCATAACCGGCAAGGACGAACGGGCCTGTTTGTATTACGACATCAAGCTGTGTTGCGCGCCGTGTATCGGTGCCGTCAACCAGGAACAGTATCGGGCAATGATCCGGCAGTTGATGGATTTCCTCGACGGTAAGTCGGACCATATCGTTAAGGGGATCGAGTCTCGAATGGAGAAGGCAGCGGCCGATCTGAACTTCGAGAAGGCTGCCGAGTTCCGCGATCAACTCAAGGCGATTGAGCGCATCACAGCCCGACAGAAAGTTATCGGGGCGAGCGACGCCGATCAGGACGTCGTCGCCTTCGCCCGCGAAGAGGGGGAAGCCTGTGTCCAGATATTTTTCATTCGCCAGGGTAAGCTCATCGGCCGGGAGTATTTCATGCTCGATAACACCGAGGGGGAGAGCGATCATGAAGTGCTTCAGGAGTTTTTAACCCAGTTCTACGAAGATGCCGCCTATATCCCGAAGGAGGTCCTGCTGCCGAGTGAGGTTGAGGAGGCGCGCATCATTGAGGAGTGGCTGCGAAGCAAGAAGAACACGAAGGTATCCATTCGGGTCCCCCAGCGCGGCAAGAAGCGCGAGCTGGTCGAGATGGCGACCGAGAATGCCCATGACACACTGGCCACGCTCCGACAGCAATGGGCGGCTGACCGATCCAAGCATGTTCAGGCGATCACTGAACTACAGGATGCGCTAAAGTTGCCGGGCCCACCGGCGCGTATCGAATGCTATGATATCAGCCACACGCAGGGGACGCAGACTGTGGGTTCGATGGTCGTATTTGTGCAGGGCGCGCCGCAAAAAAGTGACTATCGGCGATTCAACGTCCAGTCCGTTGAAAACGACGACTATGGGGCCATGCGCGAGGTCCTGACGCGCCGCTTTCAGCGCTATCGGGATACCCTGGCGGGTGAACTGCACGACCCGAATGAGATCAAGTCGCGCGCCGATCGGCCCACTGCCTGGGCGATCCTGCCCGATCTGTTGCTCATTGACGGCGGTAAAGGTCAGTTGGCGGTGGGTCGGGAGGTGTTGCGCGACTTTGACTTGGAAGGCGAAGTCCCCATTGCCTCATTGGCCAAGCAGGAAGAGGAGATATTTCTGCCCGATCGTACCACTTCCGTTTTCCTGCCGCGGCGTTCAGAAGCCCTCTATCTCGTCCAGCGCGTTCGTGACGAAGCGCACCGGTTTGCCAACGAGGGTCATCGCAAGCGCCGGTCGAAGGTCGGCGTCGCTTCAATTCTCGACAGCATTCCCGGCGTTGGCCCACATCGGCGACAGGTTCTATTGAAGCGTTTTGGATCTCTGGAGGCGATTCGGGATGCCTCCGTCGAGGAGATCGCCGCAGTCCCCGGCATTCCTGTTCACGTGGCCGAAGAGATCAAGGCCCATCTTGAATAGGTTGAGTCAGCATATCGGCGCACAATAGCAATGCCAGAGCTGTTGGCCCGTCGCTGATCATCCCCGTCCGTGCCATTTGCAGCGCTTCCTCTATCGAGCGCAGGTGTATGCTCATCACCTCGGCCGATTCGTGATGCGGCTCGCCCAGAACAACGCCGGTAGCCAGATAGATATGACCGACTTCGTTGCAAATACCGTTTGCCAGATAAAACCGGCCGATATGCACCAAGCTCCCGGCAACGCCGCCAACCTCCTCCCGCAGCTCCTCGATGGCCGCTTCCTCCGCTGTCTGGCCGGGTTTGACACTTCCGGCAGGGATTTCCCAACACCAGTCGTTAACGGTGTAGCGATATTGGTGAATCATGGCAATTCGGCCGTTTATTGTCGCCGGCACGATCCAGACCGCGTCCGCTTTTTCGACGACGTTATAAGTACCGGCCTCACCATTGGGGGTGATGATTTCATCCTGGCGGACGCGATACCAGGGGCAGCTCCAGACGATTTGGCTCGATACCGTTGTAAACGGATATGGGTGCTCAATCATAAGGCACTCGTCAGGCGCGTCGGGCTTGCTCGATAAACGCCTTGACCAGCGAGTGATTCTTGACGCCGGGCGACGCTTCGACGCCGCCGGCCACATCGACGGCGAACGGCCGAACCCGTTGTGCGGCCGCAGCGACATTGTCGGGGTTCAGGCCGCCGGCCAGCATCAGGCGTGGCGTTAGCGCGGCAATGTCGGCCGCCAGTCCCCAGTCGCCTGCCTGTCCTGTGCCGCCGTAAAGTGCCTGGTGAGGTGTGTCCACCAGCAGGCTTGGGGTAAAGGGCTTCGCACTGGATGAGAAGTTTGCAAAACGATCCAACAAATCGATCGCGTCGGCAAGTGATGCGGGACGAATGGCTTTATACACGCGTCCGATTAAATTCGGCATCAAATCGGCGAATTCCTGGCCATCTTCATTTCCGCTCAACTGGGCCATGTCCAAATCGCAGGTGGTCAGGACATTCGCTATATCGGCGGCCGATTGGTTGACAAAAACGCCGACAAGTTTCGGAGGGTCAGGCCTTGTGAATTGTTCCGCCAGGGAAGATTTCAGGTCGGCAACAAGAGAGCGGACGGCGTCGGGCGAAACCGCGCGCGGGCTGGGCGGGTAGAGGATGAAGCCCAGATAATCAGCCCCGGATTGAATAGCGACTGCCGCGTCCTCGAACCGGGTCAGGCCGCAAATTTTGACTTTGACCATTGAGCTTAATTACGGCGACGTGGCTAAGCGCCCATTTTGTCTGGCCGAAAGGTCGCACGCCATTATATCGCCGGCTTTCAAATTGTCCGGCCGGCGATATGGCGCTTACCGGTTCGCTTACTTCCTGGCTTTTGCGTAAATGGCGTAGGTTCCAACCCATTCGGATGAAGCCAAAACGTGACCTTTCATCGCCAGCAGTGCATCGCCTCCATCAAACGCGCCCTGCAGCCCCAGCGAATCGGTATCGAGGGCATAGAGCACAAAATGGTAATGATGGACGCGCTCGTCGTTCCACGGCGGGAACGGCCCGTCGTAACCGCCATAGTCGCCTTCCATATCCGGATTACCCGCGAACCAGCTGGTGTAACTGTTGATGCCACGAGTTCCATACGGAGTTGCGCCAACGCTTTTGCCCTTGATAGTGACGCCTTCGCAATCGCAACCAGCGGGAAGCTCATGAATATCGGCCGGAATGTCGACCAATACCCAGTGATAGAAGTCCGCTCGGGGCAAGTCATACGGGACTGTGCGATCCGCCTGGTTGGCGTCATCGCGCACGGAGGGGGCGTCCCGGTCAGTGCAGATGAGCGCGAAGGATTTCGTCCCTGGCGGCTCATCGGACCATTGGAGGTGCGGGCTTCTGTTTGACCCAAATGTGGCCTGACCGGCTTCGGTTGGAATCCCCATAGCGAATTCGGCCGGGATCGGTTCGCCGTTCTTGAATGATTCTATGGTTAGGTTCATATCGCTCCTCCTGTCAGTTTGAGATTGTCCTTTATTGTGCCTTTATCGGGATTGATGGGCAAATGCCGGGATGTGCTAATGTATCAAAGCCGAGAATACGTCTCCTGAACGCCCTAGCGGATACCCCGACCGACTGCCTGTGCCACCTTGCCCACTTCGTCACGAAAACGGGCGAGGGCTGCCAGAGGCAGGGCTTGATCCGCGTCGGAAAGTGCCTCGGCCGGGTTATTGTGAAACTCGACCAGCAGCCCATCGGCGCCGGCGGCTACGGCCGCGCGTGCGGCGGCGAAGACCAGGTCAGCCCGGCCGGTGGCGTGGCTGGGATCGGCCAGGATCGGGTATGGCGATGTCTGTTTGATCAATGCAATCGCATTTGTGTCGAGTGTATTTCGTGTAGCTGTCTCGAACGAGCGTATCCCGCGTTCACAGAGGACAATCCTGTCGTTCCCCCGGCTGCTGATATGTTCGGCGGCCTTGAGCCATTCGTCGACAGTTGACATAAACCCGCGCTTCAGAAGCACCGGCTTGTCAAACTCTCCCGCCGCCCACAACAGCGGATAGTGCTGCATATTGCGACTGCCGATTTGGATGATGTCAGTATATTCCGCCACCAGCGGCAACTGTTCAACGCCCAGCGCCTCGGTGACGACCAACAGGTCAAACTCATCGGCGACAGCGCGCAAAATTTCCAGTCCCTCGCGGCCCAAACCCTGGAAGGAGTAGGGTGAAGTGCGTGGCTTGTATGCGCCGCCGCGCAATACCCGGCCGCCGAGTCGGGCGACTTCCTGTGCTACGGTTCGGGTCTGGTCGTAGGATTCCACCGAACATGGCCCCGTCATGAGGATCACGTCCTGCCCGCCGACGGTCAGACTGTTCCCGACGCGCACCGGTTTTGTCAGAGCCATCTCAGGATTGTCATCAGCCCAAATCATATTATTCGGGATCATCTCTTGTCTCATTAAATCACACTACCTGATCGCGTTACTCTTTGCTATAACCTCAGACATGACATCGATCAACACCTCGACGAATCGTCTTGATATCTGGATCCATGCCATGCGCCCGCGCACGCTACCGCTGGCCCTGGCGTGCATCATCATGGGCACGGGCCTGGCCGCGGCCGATGGGGCTTTCAGCTGGACCGTCGCATTGTTATCCATCCTCACGGCCATCCTGTTGCAAATTCTTTCCAATCTTGCCAACGATTATGGCGACTCCACCCATGGGGCGGACCATATTGAGCGCAAGGGGCCGCAGCGAGCCGTGCAGAGCGGTCAGGTGACTGCGGCCGGGATGCGTCGCGCGATCGTTATTGCGTCCCTGTTGACCATGATCTCCGGCGTTGCCTTGTTGTGGGTTGCTTTTGGGCGTGAAGCGTTCTCGTTTACCCTTGTATTCATACTCGTAGGTGCGGTCGCCATCGGGGCGGCGATTACTTACACAGCCGGGAAAATGCCTTACGGCTATGCCGGTCTGGGCGATATAGCGGTGCTGATTTTCTTCGGCTGGGTCGGCGTGATGGGCAGTTATTTCGTCCAGACCCGACAACTCGACTGGACGATCGTGTTGCCGGCGACCGCTTGCGGCCTTCTGGCGGTGGCCGTGCTCAACGTCAACAACATCCGCGATTTGGAGTCGGACAAGATGGCCGGCAAGAAATCGATCCCTGTTCGTATCGGATTGGTAGGCGCGCGGCGTTACCATTGGGCACTCCTGATTCTGTCGGTCGTGTTAGCGGTACTGTTCTGCCTGATCAATTCCAATTCCTTGTGGCAATACCTGTTCTTGTTGTCCGTTCCCTTGCTTGTTCGCAACGGTATGGCGATCAGCCGGGCGCAGGATTTGCCGAGCCTCAACCCCTGGCTCAAGCAAATGTCGCTGGCCGCTCTCGTCTTCGTCATCCTGTTCAGCATCGGGCAGGTGGCGGCCGCGGTCATCTGATTCGTTGTTGAGGAACCCACAAACCTGCCGGGAATACTCCCCCGGCTGTTCAAGATGAACGATGTGGCCTGCGCCGTCCACGATTGCCAACCGTGCATCAGGGAATTTTCCGACCATCGCGCGGTTGAGCGCGACAAACTTCTCATCCAGCCGGCCCACAATTTGCAGGACGGGCAATTCCAATGCATTCAGACGATCCCACAAAGCGGGCTGGACGCCCGTGCCCATTCCGCGCAGACTGTTGGCCAGTCCCGTGGCTGAATTAGCCAGCCTTTGCTCTCGCAATTCGGCCAGCGCGCTCTCGGGAAGACGATCGAGGGATGCAAACAAGGGCAGGCGCTCCCAATTGGCGACAAAGGCGGGTATCCCGTCCTGTTCGATGCGCTCTGCCAGCGCCTCATCCTGTTGTTGCCGGGCAGCGCGTTCCCGGGGATCGGCCAATCCCGGGGAGGTGCTCTCCAGGATGAGGGAACGTACATTTTCTGGATGATGGATCGCCAGGTATAGCGCCAGCCGCCCGCCCATTGAATAGCCAAGGCAGTGCGCCGGTGATGCGTCCAGACTCTCCAGCAATTGAATCAGATCGCCGGTTATCACGGGCATCTGGTATCGATGAATCTCTGATGGCGAGCCAGTCTGGCCGTGACCGGGAAGATCGACCGCGATCACCCGAAAGCGAGCGGATAGATCTGGCATAATGTTGCGCCAGCTTGCCGAGGAGCCGGTGAAGCCGTGGAGCAACACCAGCGGTTCGCCGGAACCGCTTTGCGTGTAGTGATATCGCAAGCCGTTGATCTTCTTAAAAGTCATGGCGTTTCAACCTGCGCCGAAAGCAATCGGACGACTTCGCTCCGGTTGATCTTGCCGGAGCCGGTCAACGGCAGTTCTTCGACGAACTCGACGATGCGCGGTCGCTTGTATCCAGCCAGTCGCTCCCGCAGGTATGTCGAGAGCTCGTCCGAGGTTATTACCTCGTGTGGTCTGGTCACGACCATAGCGGCGACCTGTTGTCCCCATTCATCGTGGGGCAGACCAACAACGGCGGCCGCGGCAACGGCCGGGTGCGACATGATAATCCGCTCTATCTCGGCAGGGTAAACATTTTCACCGCCGGATACGATCAGATCGTTCCGGCGACTCAGCACCCACAGATCGCTATCGTCGTCGAGATAACCGATATCGCCGGTAAAGAGGCGGCCGTCGGGCATCGTCCTGGCCGTCGCATCGGGGTCGCGGTAATAGCCGGCCGCGATGGTGGGGCCGGTGACCACGATCTCGCCCGGCACGTACGCCGGGCACGATGTGCCGTCATCGGCGACGATATCGACAGTTGTGAATAGCAGCGGCTTGC
>JAHDWL010000079.1 GCA_023384355.1 Anaerolineae bacterium | reverse complement strand
CGGCAGCCCGAGCATCCCCACCAGCCAATCCAGCACCAGCGTCTCCAGTTCGGTCGCCGCCGGGCTGGTCTGCCACAACATCCCCTGCACCCCCAGCCCGGCCGACAACAATTCGCCGAGGATAGACGGGAAGGAGGCGTTGGCCGGGAAGTAGGCGAAGAAGCTGGGCGATTGCCAATGGGTAATGCCCGGCAGGATGGCCCGTTCCACATCGGCCATCCACGCCGCGAACGGCTCGCCCGACCGGGGCGGCTCTTCCGGCAGCGCCGCTCGCACCTCGCCCGGGGCGACCCGGCTCATTACCGGGAACTGCTCGATCTGCTCATAGTAGTCGGCAATCCAGTCGATCAACGCCTTGCCGTTGGCGCGGAACTCGTCGGGGGTCATGTGGGTCATAGTGGCAGGGATCCAATAATCCTAATCGTAGTCGCAATCGCAATCGCTACCGCAGTATAGCCGACCGTCTTCCGCCCGTCATGCGATCCTGCCGATGATTCGCCTCTCCCCGCCTGTCATTGTTACAATGTGCGCCAACCAGGAGAAACCCGCCATGTTCCGAACTGTAGCCGACCACGTTTGGGCCTTCGATCTTGAGTGGGTGCCCGACCTCACCAGCGGCCGCCGCGCCTACAACCTGCCGCCCGACATGCCCGACGACGCAGTCTATGCCGCCATGTGGGCCAACGCCGGGGCCACGGCCGAGGAGCCGCGTCCCTATCTGAAGACCATGCTCTGCCGGGTCGTCTCGCTGGCCGTCGTCATCCGCAAGGTCGGGGACGGCCGGCCCACGCTCAATCTCTTCTCCCTGCCCGGCCCCGCGGCCATGCCCGAGCGCGACCTCATCAGCCGCTTTCTCACCGGCATCGGGCAGGCCAACCCGCGGCCGCAACTCGTCGGCTTCAACTCCAGCGAGGCCGACCTGCCCATCCTCATCCAGCGCGGCATCGCCAACGGCATAACCGCCGCCGGCTTCTGCAAGCGCCCCGAAAAGCCCTGGGACGGCTACGATTATTTCACCAGGTATAATGAAGGCCACATCGACCTGAAGGACATTACCGGGGCGCGGGGCAAATCCACCCCCCGGCTGCACGAGTTCGCCGTCGCCTGCGGGATCCCCGGCAAGATTGACACCAGCGGCGACAACGTCATCGACCTGTGGCTGGCCGGGAATGTGCGGGCCATCGTCGAATACAACGAGTTCGACGCCCTGACGACCTATCTTCTGTGGCTGCGTGCCGCCCACTTCGCCGGGCATTTCAACGATCACGAGTATGCGGCCGAAGTCGAACTGGTGCGCGAGCTGCTGGCCAGGCGCATCGCCGACGGCCACACCCACCTGTCCCGCTACGCGGCGCAGTGGGCGCGGCTGGAGCGTTATGGGTGACGGTTGACCTTTATTGACAACCATCTTTCCCGTTGTTTATACTGTCTCCCAAAGCGAGAGCCTGACGGGTTCGGGCGGGTTTCACTGAAATCCGTCTCGCGCGGGGGCGATCGCCGTTACCAGTCCGTCAGTGCAGAATCCGGATTGAGGCCAGGAGGCGAACCACGATGCAGCTGCCTATCCTGTCGTCGCTGACAACGCTATTTTCAAAGGTAACCGATGAGTTCAAGAGCCTCTTCCAGCCGTGGTCACTCGTCGCTGCCGGCATCTACCTCTTTCTCAATCTCGTCCTGATCTACCCGGTTACGCGCCGGGCGCGGGCCGTAGCCGTCTATGAAGACCTGGACACGCTCATCCAGGTGATCACGGCCACGTTCATCCTCTTTGGTCTGGGCTATCTCATAAACTCCCTGGGCGGCTTCTTCGTGGCCACGGCCAACGGGCGGCTGATGCGCGGCTCGTTCCTCGGCCGCATCATGCTGAGGCAGCAGTGGCGGCGCTATTGCATGCTGGTCGGGCGGCTGGACAGCGTGAACCATACCCAGACTGTCATAAACCGCGCCGCCTATCAGCTGGCCTACGAATTTCCCGACGCCGCCAACCTCTCGCTGACCCGTCTTGGGAATGTCCAGGCGTCCGTGGCCGATTACAGTGTCAATCAGTATGGCGCTCACCTCGACACTGTCTGGCCCATCGTCGAGGCCGCGCTGGCCAGGGACGACAGCGAGATGATCAAAAAGGTCGCCGACGAGCAGACGTCCATGACCTTTCTGGCCACCGTGGCCGTGTTGCTTGGCTTCACAGCGGTCACGGCCGTGCCGCTGCGCGTATGGCTGAACGATCCCGTCTGGCCGGGCAATCTGTTCATCTTCGTCACCCTGATTCTTGTAGCCTATGTCGTCTATCGCGCCGCCGCGCTGCGGGCCGCGGCCTGGGGCCGGCTGGTGCGGCTGGCGCTCGACCTGCATCTGGGCAAGGCGGAAACAGCCCTGGGTTTGCGGCCGCTGGAGGGAGATGCGCGCTTCAGGGAACGCAGGGAGCGCTGGAAGGACGTCTCGGAGTGGCTGGCCTATGGCGGGCTGGAGATCGAAGGGATCGTGACCAATTACGATCCGTCGGTCAATTGGTATGAGAAGCCCGATGCCGAATCGGCCACGGCCATCACTTCCACGACGCAGATGCGAGCCGACATCCACGCCGCCGAGCGGCCTGCCCCCCCGCCCAGCCTGACCGGCAACGCGGTGCTCCTCCCCGGCCCCGTCATCGAACACGTCATCCTCATCACCCACCTGGCGGCCGCGGGCGAGCCGGACCCGTTGCAATTCCACAAGCCCATCGGCGGCTTTGTGCGCGTCACTGACAGCCGCGTGCCTGTTGTTCGCGCCGCGATCACCGGCGTCCTCCACCGGCCGAACGGCAAACAGGAGACGCTGACGGCCATCCTCAGCCCCACTCGCGACGGACCGGACGCGCTGCTCTGGCCGGTTGCCCGCCTTGACTATCGCGACAGCGCCGCCCTGACCTGCCTGCTGGAGCCGCTGATTCGCCTGACACTCGGCAACAATGGCAGTTTCGCGGCCGTTGCCCCGGCGCGATCCGGCCGGCCCGGGCGGCTTGTGCTCGAGTTCACAGTCACGGGGACAGGCGATATCGAACTGACTCTTGAACCGGTGGCCGCGAAGCGCGTCGGCGGAAAAGCGATCCTGAGGGCAAACGGCGGCGCGACAGGCGAGACAACCACGCTCTACGATTGGGAGACCGGCCGCGCCTTGTGGCGCATTGGCCCCGGCGACAAGACGACCCGGCTCGTCGTTTCGATCCCTCTTGCCGATCACGGCCTGAACAAACGATTGGGGATGGTCGAACGCGAAGGGAAACCCGCGTTCGATCATGAACTTGAACTGTTTGGGGCCGAGCCGCCCGACTTCAGCAGCGGCCCGACGCCGGTCCTCGTTGAGGACGCGGCGACCGGCCGGATGGTGACGCTGGTCGCTCCCCGGCCGGATGCGATGAAACCCTCACCCGAGGCGACCCTGTTCAAGGCCGGGAAGGACGATTGGAAAAACAGGGAAAAAGCGGCCGCCGCGCTCGACCTCTATGATTGCCTCACCGAGAGCGAGGCAGGGGAGTTGCCGGCCGCCGATCTCAACAATCTGGCTTGCTTCCTCATTTGGCAGTCCGAGCCGGACGTGAAGACGGCTTACCGGCTGTTACAGGCTGCCCTCGCCGGCGCCGGCAGCAACGACTCCCTCCGGAAAATCATTACCCGCAATCTGGGCCTGATGGCCGCCCCCGAATCTCCCCGGACTGAACCGTCTGCTTCCGCCAGGAAGGGGGCGGAAAACTCGAACCCGCTGGTCAATTTAATCTCTCTGGCGATGTTAGGTATCATTCTGTTGACATTTTGCCCGAGGGGGCAGCAAATGACGGGGCAAATAATGGCCGCCATGAAGGGAAACGACAATGGGAAGCCGACGCCCGCGCCGGGCGAAATCCAGCTATCGCTGCCCTTATCGGAGTTTGCCGATGGTGGCGTGTTCCTCATGCCCGGCGGCCGCGTCGGGCTGGTGGGGATTGCCGGCGATGAGGTGCGTGTGACGGCCGAAGCCGGCGTCATCGAAGTGCGCGAGGGCACACCCGGGGCGGCACTGCTCGCCATGCCGCCGGAGACCGCCGCGACCGCGCAGGCTCATGTGGCCGGGAAATTCCCGCCGCTGCAATACATCATCGTCGCCACGCCGGCCCCCTGAACCGTTGCCACGCCACTCTGCCGGCGGCGAGCTTACCACGGCTTTCCGATTCGTCATTGTCAGTTGTGAATAATCCCGCCACAACAAAAAAGCCCCCCACAGCTGCCTGTGGGGGGCCGAGCCTCAAAGTGAGGCCAGCAAGCCATTAGCTAATCCCAGAGGAGGAACCGCACGTCATCGACGAACGGGCCGTCGTCCGTAATTATAGAGTCACTCGTGAACCCGAAGGCAATGAAAACGGCAGGCTCATTGAGCATGCTGCCGTACCCGGGAACATTCCGCAGGTCGATTCTGCCTTTCCGCCATTTTCCGGTATCTCCGGTGTGGTAGTCGCAATACCAGGTCCAGTAATCGACCGACGCACACCAATAGAAGTAATCCCAGCCATACTCGGATTGGTTCCAGTACCGGAAGTTGACATTTGCTTTCCTGGCGCCCATAGTGCTCATAACGTAGTCCGTCCAGGAATTCGTGTCATTCGGATAGTAATAATACGTGGGGTCCACGCCGTCCCAGCAGCCCGCGGCCGGCCAGATGCTCATGTCGCCCTTAAAGGAAATGAAATCGTTTTGACCCCAACAATACTCCCCGTTGTAGGGGCCGTCTGCATCATAGGAAACCCATTCCGGGAAGAACGGCCAGACCTGTTCAAAGCCTTCCTTGTAATTAAGGAGCGTGCCTACGCGGGTGTTGGGAGCCGGTCCCAGAAGCTGGGCCACGCCGGAGGGCAGGGCGGCCTGGGGAACTGGTTTCGCCGTGTCGAGTTGTTGGGTGGCCTTGGCAATGCCGGCCCCGGCTAACGGGTTCCCCGGCGCATTGCGGTTCCGAATGATGAACGAGCCGGTCTTTTCCGGGCTTTGGGCCGAAGCCAGCACCGGGATCAGCGTCATCAGGAGCAATGCCAGAACAACGACTAACATTCTGCTACGTTTCACCTTAAACCTCCATGTTTCAGACTGTGAATGAAGTTCAACAAACAGACGTGATTGAATGAACGATCGTCGATCGCTTCCGGGAACACGCCCCGATACAATCCATAGTTGACCTCCCCAATTTAATCGCCCTGGTAGAACGGGATGAACAGGTATCGTTGTCTCCGATGATCGGGAGAACTCACGGGTCTGTATTCAATTTTGATTTGTTGCCGAAACAATTGGCAGAATTCTAAATTTCTAAATGAGAGATTAACAGAC
Organism: Anaerolineae bacterium; assembly: GCA_023384355.1. Classification (GTDB taxonomy): domain Bacteria; phylum Chloroflexota; class Anaerolineae; order Promineifilales; family Promineifilaceae; genus Promineifilum. Next base: position 5,639 of record JAHDWL010000079.1, on the reverse strand, counting down.
TAATTCCATCTTAATAGAGAAGAACGCCAATGTCAAGAATGTAGAATTACTTATTTACAATGCAGCTCGCAGTGCTCGGCCTACAGTAAAAGCAGGTACACCAGAAAGACCAACACCACTACGGTCAACAACACCAGCAGAACGAACAGGATCGACAGGGCCTGATTGTTTCCGTTCTTCTTTTTGGCTTTGGCCGGGGCAGGCCGGGCGGAGGAGGAGGGGCGCGCCTGGCCGGTCGCGGGTCTTGCCGGCGTCAGTTGGGCCGAGGGCGGCGCGGGTTTGGGGCCGAGCGGCTGGAGCCATTCGGGGACGTTGGCGTCGGCGACGGGCGCGCCGGCGGTCACGGTTTCCGGCGTCGCGGCAACATCAGCCACGGCCGCGCCGGCGATGGCCAATTCCGGCACATCGACAGCAGCCTCGACGGGAGCCTCGACGACAACTGCTTCGTCCTCAGCCACGGCCGCCGGCGCAAGCTCGCCGGTCACGGCAGGCGGCAGCGCGTCGAACTCGATCCGCGCCCGGGCGTGATTCGGGTCGATGGCCAGCGTCTTGCCCAGATAGGCCGCGCGACGGGCGTCGGAGTCGACCAGCTGGCTCAGCAGATACCAGGCGTTGGCATCGTCGGGGTTGGCGCGAACGATGTCGACGGCGATGAGTTGAGCGCGTTCCGGGTCTCCGGCGCGAACAGCGGCGATTGCATCCTGCAAGGTGTCGGTCATAGGTTCCCTCTCTGGCCGCTCTGTGGGGCGGGGAGAATTACGTCAGGGATTTTATCAGAGCGACGGGGAGAGGCAAGGAGGGGAAGGGGAGAAGGGGAGAGGGGGAGATTAGGTTGTGTGGCGATGGCCGGCGTGGGCGTCGACGAGGGCGGCCGGGTCGAAACGGTCGGGCACGTCCAATTCGCGCAGCATGGAGATCAGATCGCACAGGGGCAGACCCACGACGCCCGGATAGCAGCCGCGCAGCCCGCTGACGGGTCGGAAATCGGCGTGCTGGATGGCGTAAGCGCCCGCCTTGTCGAACGGATCGCCGGTGGCGATGTAGGCCTCGACCTCGGCCGGGGTGTAGTTGCGCATCGTCACGGTGGCGGAATGAACGGCGTTGAGTTCCCGCCCCGCGGCCACGTCGACCAGGCAGACGGCTGTGTGCACGTAATGGTCTCGGCCGCGCAGCCGGGCCAGCATGGCGCGCGCCTCGTCGGGCGTGCCCGGCTTGCCCAATATCGCCCCGTCGAGAGCCACGGTCGTGTCGGCGCCGATGACCAGGCGGCGGGTTGTCGGGTCGGACGACAGCCGCCCGGCCACGGCGATGGCTTTCGCGCGGGCCGTGTGGGCCACATAGGCCGCCGGCTCCGCGTCCAGGTGGGCATCTTCGTCCGCGCCGGAAACGACGATCTCGAACGGATAATTGAGCAGGGCCAGCAGCTCGCGCCGCCGGGGCGACCCCGAAGCGAGGATGAAGTGAATGGGCATCATGTCGGGCGACAGGCGACGGCCGGATGCGGCAGAAACAGGCACAAAGACGCCGGGCCGCGGGAAGGCTCCCATGCGGCCCGGCGTCATCACGCGCTTGCGCGGGTGTTGCCTCGGTCTTACTTGACTTCGACGACGGCGCCGGCCTCTTCGAGGGCCTTCTTGGCCTCGGCGGCCTGTTCCTTGCTGACGCCTTCCATGATCGTCGCCAGACCCTCGACCGCGTCCTTGGCCTCTTTCAGGCCCAGGTTGGTCAGGGCGCGCACGGCCTTGATGACCTCGATCTTCTTCGGGCCGATGTCCTTCAGCGTGACGTTGAACTCGGTCTGCTCTTCGACTTCCTCGGCCGGGGCGGCGGCTGCGCCGGCCATCATGCCGGGCATCATGCCCATCGCCATCGGAGCGGCGGCGCTGACGCCCCACTTCTCTTCCAGCTTCTTGGTCAGTTCAGCGGCCTCCAGAAGGGTCAGGCTGCTCAGTTCCTCAACGAGTTGATCCAGATTTGCCATTGTTTTGTGTATCTCCTATTTTTCAGGTTACGCGATTTTGGCGCGTGTTTTGTTTTGAAATAAAAATCGATCACGCTGCCGGAGCCGCTGCCTCGGCTGAATCGGCCGCGGCGTCGTCCTTCTTGGCGTAGGCATCCAGGACGTTGACGACCTGGCGCACGCCGTTGGTGACGGCGGACACGATGCCCTGGGCCGGGGCGCTGATCAGACCGATGATCTGGGCGCGCAGCTGGTCGAGCGTCGGCAACGTGGCCAGCGACTCGACTTCGGCCTTGGTCAGCGGGCGATCGCCCAGCATACCGCCGATGATCTTGAGCTTGTCGTTAGCCTTGGCCTGTTCCACCAGCACCTTGGCCAGCGTCGGAGCCTCGCCGAGGGCAAAGCTCGTGGCGACCTGACCGGCCAGCAGCTCGGTCGGCGGCGTAATATCGCTCTGTTCCATGGCCACGCGCAACAGCGTGTTCTTGGTCACGTTGATCTGGCCCTGGGCGTCGCTGATCTTCAGACGCAGCGCTTCCAGGTCCTTGACCGACATGCCGCCGTATTGGGTCAGGAAGATAGCCGAGCTGTTTTGCAGCAATTCGCGATATTGCTCAACCAGTTCATCCTTGCGTTCTTTCTTGATTGCCAAAGGTTCTCACCTCCTTTGATAGTAGGCCTGCCGGGACGTTACCCGCCGGCCTCGATTAACAACGAAAAAGTCCTCGTGTCGGGCGGCCGACAGGAGGACTTGCGCTTGGCGGGGCGGCTTGCGGCCGCGTCCCGAAAAATTCGCTCAGTACCCCACCTCGGCCGGAGATTAAGGGCGACGCGCGCCCGCCGACTGTCTTTGGTAGAGACAACAGACTGTATTATATCCAAAATTTGAAATATACAAAATCGGACGGGTTCGCGTCAAAAAGCATCTGACCGACCCCGTCCATTTTCCCGCAAAATTACAGGGTCGCTTCCTGGGCGTCGATCTTGATGCCGGGGCCCATCGTGTTGGCCACGGTGACGCGCTGGATATAAGTTCCCTTGGCCGCCGCCGGGCGGGCGCGTTTCACGGCGCCGATGAGGGTGGCAAGGTTGTCGTTGAGTTGCTCTTCGCTGAAGCTGGCCTTGCCGATGGGGGCGTGGATATTCGATGTCTTGTCGACGCGGAACTCCACACGGCCGGCGCGAGCTTCATCGATCAGGCGCGGCAGGTCGGCCGCGGGGGCCACGGTGCCGGCGCGCGGGTTGGGCATCAGGCCGCGCGGGCCGAGGACACGGCCCAGACGACCGACCTTGCCCATCATCGACGGAACGGCGATCGCCACGTCGAAATCGGTCCAGCCTTCCTGGATGCGCTTGATGACTTCATCATCGGCCACCACGTCGGCCCCGGCTTCGCGGGCAACGTTCGCATCTTCGCCTTCGGCGAAGACCAGCACGCGCACCGTCTTGCCCAGTCCATGGGGCAGCACAACCACGTCGCGGACCTGCTGGTCGGCGTGGCGCGGGTCAACGCCCAGGCGCATGTGGACCTCGACCGTCGGGTCAAAATTGGTCGTGGCCGTCTCCTTGATCAGCTTGATGGCTTCGGCGCGAGTGTAGAGCTTGTTGCGCTCCACCTTGGCCGCGGCCTCTTCGTATTTACGTCCTCTCTTCGGCATGTCTTGTTTCCTTGTGGTCTTGTCGAGCGTTTCGCTCTCCCACGGATCAATTACTCTGTGATTGTGATTCCCATGCTGCGGGCGGTGCCGGCGATGATGTTCATGGCCGCGTCCACGTCGCGGGCGTTCAGGTCCTTCATCTTGATCTCGGCGATCTCGCGCAGTTGTTTTTGGGTGATGGAACCGGCCTTGTCGCGGTTGGGGATGGCCGAGCCGCTCTTGACGCCGGCGGCCTTCTTCAACAGGTCGGCCGCGGGCGAGGTCTTCAGCACGAAGGTGAAGCTGCCGTCCTGGAAGACGGTGATCTCGGCCGGGACGATCTGGCCGACCATGGCCGCCGTGCGGGCGTTGTAATCCTTGCAGAACTGCATCAGGTTGACGCCGTGGGGGCCGAGGGCCGTGCCGACGGGCGGGGCAGGGTTGGCCTTGCCCCCCTGAATCTGAATCTTGACTATCGCTTTAACTTTCTTTGCCATTATTTACTCCGGGAGTCCTGGCGCCTGTTTTTTCAGGCTCCTCCTAGTATAAAGAGACCCAACGGGTCTCGTTGAACCTAAACTTTCTGGACGTGCAGGAAGTCGAGCTCGACCGGCGTCTCGCGGCCGAAGAACGACACCATTACCCGCACCTTGGCCCGCTCGGCGTCGATCTCCGACACGGAGCCGATGAAGTCGGCAAACGGGCCGGTGCCGATGCGCACCTTTTCGCCGATCTGGAAGTCGAACTTCACCTTCGGCGCTTCCGCTTCCATGCGGTTCATGATCTTGGCCACTTCTTCGGGCCGCAGCGGGGTGGGCACGTCGCCCATGCCGACGAAGCCGGTGACGCCGGGCGTATTGCGCACGACATACCACGACTCTTCGGTCAGAATCATCTGCACCAGGAGATAGCCGGGGAAGACGCGGCGCTCGATGGTGCGGCGCTTGCCTTCCTTAATCTCGATCTCCTCTTCGGTTGGGACGACCACATCGAAGATATGGTCCTGCATGCCCATGGTCTCGATTCGCTGCTCGATGCTGTGGCGCACCTTGTTCTCGTAGCCGGAATAGCAGTGGATCACATACCAGGCACGGCCGTCGAGACTCGACGGTTCGTCGCCGTCCAGCAAATCCTCGGGGTCGTCCAGCAAATCCTTTTCGTTATCCATGAATCAGGCGTCCTACAGGCCGATGATCTGGTTGATGATCAGGTGGATCATGTTGGAAAACAGGCTATCCATCGCCCACAGAAAAACCGCGAACGCGAACGTGACACCCAACACGATGAGCGTCAATCGCCAGGCTTCCTCGCGCGTCGGCCAGGTGACCTTGCGCAGCTCGCCGCGCGTCTCGCGGATATATTGGGAAATCGGGTTTTCCCGTTGGACCGCTACAGTTTCATCTTTCTTCGACACGCTAGTTTCCTCTTCAGTCCGTTGTCGGGCCGGTCAATTTGCCGGCTGTTCGTCTGCTTGCCGGGAGTGAACCCGGCGACAGCTCTCTCGAAAAGACCGGCTCACCAGCCGGCCCTTCGTTTCGATGGCAGGGGGTGCAGGAATCGAACCCGCAGCCTACGGTTTTGGAGACCGTCGCTCTGCCAATTGAGCTAACCCCCTACGGAGAATTAAAAATTAAAAATTAGGAATTGCTCTTCATTCCTGATTTCTGATTCTTAATTTTTAATTTTTAATTCCTAATTATTAACGCGTTTCCCGATGAAGGCGAACGACGCGGCAGCGCGGGCAGAACTTGTTCAGCTCGATGCGGTTCGGGTCGTTGCGCCGATTCTTCTCGGTGATGTAATTACGCTCCTTGCATTCGGTGCATTGCAGCGTAATGTGCGTGCGAACGGCTTTCTTTGCCATTTTAATTTACCTTTACCTGAGTAAGGGATCGTATTATACCGCAAAAAACGGTAGAGGCCCATACTGACTAATAGATTAGTGCGTACAGGCCTTTCCCTCACATTGTCGGGCGTATCGCTGCCCTACTTGATAATCTTGGTAATGACGCCGGCGCCGACGGTCAGGCCACCTTCGCGGA
>JAHDWL010000078.1:4472-10979 GCA_023384355.1 Anaerolineae bacterium | reverse complement strand
AGAGATGACCCCCGCCGTGGAGGCAAAGATCGCCGAGCTCGTGAAGAAAGCCGTCAGCTGATCCGGGTCATTAGCCGGTTATCACGCCACCGGCATGGGGCATGCGTCTCCGGGCCTGACGGGCATTGCGCGGACTGTTGTCCGCCGGCCTGTCAGGCCCGGTTGTTTTGGGCTATCATTCCTCCAAAGAACACCACCCACACAGGAGACCCCATGCCCGGAACCACCATCAGCACCTACCTCATCCAACGCCTGCGGGAACTCGGCGCGCGCCACGTCTTCGGCGTGCCCGGCGATTACGTCCTCGGCTTCTACAAGGCGTTGGAGGACAGTGACCTGGAGGTCATCAACACCTGCGACGAACAGGGCGCGGGCTTTGCCGCCGACGCCTACGCGCGGTTCAACGGCTTGGGCGTCGTCTGCATCACCTATTGCGTCGGCGGGCTGAAGGTGGCCAACACCACCGCCCAGGCCTACGCCGAGAAGTCGCCGGTGGTGGTCATCAGCGGCGCGCCGGGCATGAACGAGCGGCTGCGCAACCCGCTGCTGCACCACAAGGTGCGCGACTTCGACACGCAACTCAAGGTATTTCAGCAGCTCACTGAGGCCGCTACCGTATTGGATAATCCGCAAACGGCCGCCCGCGAGATCGACCGGGTTCTCAATGCCGCTGTCCAGCACAAGCGGCCGGTCTACATCGAACTGCCGCGTGACATGGCCAATGTGCCCATCGACGCGCCGGCGGCCGAATTGCGGCCATCACGCCCGTCGTATGGCCCCGACCCCATCGCCCTGCGCGAAGCCGTGGCCGAGGCGTTGGAGCGCATCAATGCCGCCGCGCGGCCGGTCATTCTGGCCGACATCGAGATACAACGTTTCGGCTTGCAGGGCGAACTGATGCGACTGGTGGAGGGCAGCCGCATTCCCGTGGCCGCCACCATCCTCAGCAAGTCGGTGGTGCGCGAAGACCATCCGCTGTATCTGGGCGTGTATGAGGGCGCGATGGGCCGCCAGGAAGTGACCGACTACGTCGAGGGCAGCGATTGTCTCATCATGCTGGGCGTGTTCATGACCGACGTGAATCTGGGCATCTTCACCGCCCAGCTTGACCCGTCGCGGATCATCAGCGCCACCAGCGATCGCCTCTCCATCCGCTATCACACCTACGACGGCATCACCCTGGCCGACTTCCTGCCCGCGCTCATTGCCGCCCGACCTGACCGGCGCGCCCTTGCTCCGGGCGAGGCTATCCCCCATCCACCCACGCCGCCGGAGTGCTTCCCCGTGCCCGACAAGCCGCTGACCGTGCGCTACCTGTTCGAGCGGCTGAACCAGTTCCTCGACGACAGCACGGCGGTGCTGGCCGACCCCGGCGACGCCATGTTCGCGGGCATCGACATGACCATCCACTGCGCGTCGGAATTCAGTTCGCCCGCCTATTACACCTCGCTGGGCTATGCCGTGCCCGCGGCCATCGGCGTGCAACTGGCCCGGCCCGACCTGCGGCCGCTGGTGCTCGTCGGCGACGGCGCGTTCCAGATGACCGGCATGGAGCTATCGACCGTGGCCCGCTTCGGGTTGAATCCCATTGTGGTGGTGCTGAATAACGAAGGCTATGGCACGGAGCGGCCGATGCTCGACGGCCGCTTCAACGACATCCTCAACTGGCGCTACAGCGACGTGGTGCGCGTGCTCGGGGCGGGTCGCGGTCACATCGCGGCCACCGAGGAGGAACTGGAAGAGGTCCTGTTGGCCGCCAGCGCCGGCCGGGAAACCTTCCACGTCATCGAGGTGCGCCTGGCGCCCGACGACCGCTCGGAGGCGCTGCACCGGCTGACGTCGGCGCTGGCGCAGCGGGTGCGGTCCTAGGGCGATCATTCGACCGGCTGCGGCATCCGGGCTTGCACCCACGCCAAACCCTTGTCCAGATCGCCGAACATCGCGCCGGGGCAGCGGTACATGCGGCTGATGATCCTGTTCGCCAGCGGCGCATAGAATGTGACGAACTTGCTGTTGGCGCTGACGATGGCCATGCCCACACAATCCTGGGCGAAGCGCTCCCGGTTGGCGCTTAGCCATGCCTTCTGCGCCTTGGCGACACCCGGCTGGTGTTGGTGTTTGTGGTCGTGGTCGTGGTCGTCGTCCTCGTCAATTTCCCCGTCGAAATCTTTTTCGAAATCATCGTCCTGGGGGTGAGCCTCATCAAATTTGTAGTGCATCAGCACCCCGAATTTCCCCCCGCGGGCCAGTAGTTTGTCGACTTCGGCAAACAGCCGGTTGACCTGTTCGAGGGGCATGTTGTCGTTATAGAAGTGCAAAATATATAGGGGCTGCAGATGATCTTCGATTAAATAATGCATAGGTTGATTCTCCGGAGAATTACCGTACCATTTCCGACAGACAGGATCAAGCACCGATGTTCAAGCGATTTTGAACCTCTGTTAGGTTATGGCTGAATCAAGGTAAAGGAGCCGATATATGTCCAAAACCATCCTCACCGCCGCCCTCACCGGCGTGCTGACCACCCGCGCCCAATCGCCCGCCATTCCCTACACGCCCGACGAGATCGCCGAGGAGGCGCGACGCAGCGTGGACGCGGGGGCGGCCATTGTCCACATCCATGCCCGGCAGGACGACGGCCGCCCCGCCTACGACGTGGACACCTACGCCCGCATCGATGCCGCTGTCCGCGCCAGCTGCCCCGACGTCATCATCAACTACTCCACCGGCGCGATAGGCATCAGCCGCGAGGCGCGCGTGGCCCACATCGCCGCCCTGCGCCCCGACATGGCCGCGCTCAACATGGGCAGCATGAACTACGCCATCTACTCGTCGAAGCACAAGGCGTTCTACCACGACCACGTCTTCGCCAACCCGTTCGCCGACATCCTCTACTTCCTGGAGGCGATGAACGCCGCCGGCACGCGGCCGGAGATGGAATGCTTCGACACCGGCCACATCCACAACGCCGCGCCGCTGATCGACATGGGCGTGCTGCGGCCGCCCTGTCAGTTCAGCCTCATCATGGGCGTCCTCGGCGGCATCCCCGGCACGACGAAGAACCTCGTCCAGCAGGTGGACTCGCTGCCGCCCGGCGCCCACTGGCAGGTGATCGGCATCGGCGCCCGGCAATGGCCATTGGTCGCCGCCGCCGTCTCGCTGGGCGGCAACGTCCGCGTCGGGCTGGAGGACAACCTCTACGTCACGCCGGGCCAATTGGCCCGCTCGAACGGCGAGCTGGTGGCGAAGGCGGCCGATCTGGTGCGGTTGATTGGGGGAGAGGTGGCGACGGTGGGCGAGGCCCGAAAAACACTTCAATTGACCCCATAAACTCTTGACGTACTATACGGCAATGCCGTATACTTGGTATCTTACAATGATATTTATTGAAACCTCGCTGTTCACAAAAATCATCGCGGATTTTATGACTGATGATGAGTACAGTGGCCTGCAACTGTTCCTGATAGAACGACCGGACGCGGGCCAGGTAATCAAGGGGACAGGCGGCGTAAGAAAGCTGCGTTGGTCAACCCGAGGCAGGGGGAAAAGTGGCGGCATCCGCGTGATTTATTACTGGCGGGTGTCGGAACATGAAATATGGTTGCTTACCGCCTACAGCAAGAACGTTCGGGAAAATATTCCAGCGCATGTGCTTAGGAAGATAGCGGAGGAAATCAGCCATGACTGACAGGGACATCGGATTGGAAATTCTGGAAGGCATTCGGGAAATCAAGGCTTTCAAGCGTGGCGAGATAGAAGGCTTGAGAACGCGTGAATTGAGGCAGCCCGCGCCCCCCGACGAAATACGGGCACGCATGGGGCTTTCCCAGGCTGCGTTCGCCGGGTTGATGGGCGTCAGCGTGCGCACCGTTCAGGATTGGGAGCAGGGTCGTCGAGAACCAAGCGGCCCGGCCAAATCACTATTGCGTGTGGCCGAAAAGTACCCAGCCGTGTTTCTTGATCTGGCTTAACGACTTTGAATCAAGTCCATGGGTATTGCTGAAGGTGCTGGTTCTCGTCCGGCCTAGGGTGAAATCCGGCATTGAAGCGTGTGCAACAACCACAAGCTACCCGGTAAAAGGTTAGGTTACTTGGCTGCTTATTATCGATCCTCCATTACCCCCCGCTCCGACGACTACCGCGCCAACCGCGCCGCCATGCTGGCGCTGATCGACGAACTTAACGAGCGACAGGCGCGCGCAAGCGCCGGTGGCGGCGAGCGCGGCGCGGCCAGGTTTCGCGCTGCCGGCAAGCTGCTGCCCCGCGAGCGGGTGGAGCTGCTGCTCGATCCGGCCTCGCCCTTCCTCGAACTCTCCCCGCTGGCGGCCGAGGGGATGTACAACGGCGAATCCCCGGCCGCCTCGCAGATAACCGGCATCGGCCGCGTCAGCGGCGTCGAATGCCTCATCTTCGCCAACGACGCCACGGTCAAGGGCGGGGCGGTCTATCCCATGACCCTGCAAAAGACGCTGCGTGCCCAGCAGATCGCCTTCGAGAACCGGCTGCCGTGTATCTCGCTGGTCGAATCGGCCGGGGCCAACCTGCTCTATCAGGACGAGGTATTCATCCTCGGCGGCCGCACGTTCGCCAACCAGGCCCGGCTGTCGGCCGCGGGCATCCCCCAGGTGGCGCTGGTCTTTGGCTCATCGACCGCCGGCGGAGCCTACGTCCCCGGCATGAGCGACTACACCGTCATGGTGCGCGGCCGGGCGGCCGTCTATCTGGGCGGGCCGCCGCTGGTCAAAATGGCCATCGGCGAGGAGACGGACGACGAGACGCTCGGCGGGGCGGAGATGCACGCCCACGTCTCCGGCCTCGGCGACTATCTGGCCGAGGACGACGCCGACGCGCTGCGCCTCGGCCGGTTGATCATGAGCCATCTGGGCCGGGCCAAACCGGTCGCCGGCCTCGCCCGCCGCGCCGCGCCGGAGCCGCCGGCCTACGACCCCGACGAGCTGCCCGGCGTCATCCCCGCCGACCCGCGCATCCCGTTCGACGTGCGCGAGATTATCATCCGGCTGGTGGACGGCTCGCGTTTCTTCGAGTTCAAGCCCGACTACGGCTCCACGCTCGTCTGCGGCCATGCCCACCTCGACGGCTGGCCGGTGGGCATACTGGGCAACAACGGCGTCCTCTTTTCGGAGAGCGCCAACAAGGCGGCGCAATTCATCCAGCTCTGCAACCAGACGCGCACGCCGCTCATCTATCTGCAAAACATCACCGGCTTCATGGTCGGCGTGAAGCACGAGCGCGAGGGAATCATCAAGCACGGCAGCAAGATGCTCAACGCCGTGGCCACCTCCACCGTGCCGCAATTCACGGTCATCGTCGGTGGCTCCTACGGCGCGGGCAACTACGCCATGTGCGGCCGCGCGCTCGACCCGCGCTTCCTGTGGGCTTGGCCCAACAGTCGCGTGGCGGTCATGGGCGGCGAGCAGGCGGCCGGCGTGCTGGGCATCGTGCAGGCGGCACAGGCCCGCAAGCGCGGCCAGGAGCCGGACGCCAGCCAGATCGCCATGATGGAGATGATGACCCGGCAGAAGTTCGAGGCGGAATCTTCTCCCTGGTACGCCACGGCCCGGCTGTGGGACGACGGCGTCATCGACCCGCGTGACACGCGGATGGCGCTCAGCGTCGGCCTGTCGGTCGCCCACAACGTCGATTACATCAGCGACGGTCCGCCGCGCTACGGCGTGTTCCGCATGTGAGCGCCGCCCGCGAAGAAAAAAAGCGCCGGAACCTGTTTGGGGGTTCCGGCGCTTTTTGTTATGTGCAGACCTGACCAGGTTTGGAAGCCTGATCAGCCTGGGGCGGGTAAATGTTTACGGAACCTGCGTGATGCGGTTCATGGGGCCGGGGGCCACGGGCGAGTTGGCCACGAAGTAATCTTCCAGCGCGTCGGTGTCCACCGCGCCGCCCAGCGGGTCGGTGCCCAGCTTGAAGGCGAAGAAGTTGTCGCCGCCGTCGGCCAGGAAGCTGTTCATGGTGACCCGGTAGCTGGCGTTCATGTCCAGCGGCACGCCGTTGATCATGATGTTCGATACCTTGCTGCCGGTCGGGGCGCTCACGCTCCAGGTATAGGTGAAGCCCTCGGAGACCTGCAGGATACGCATCTGGCCCACGGCCGGGTTATCGAACTGCTGCTCCAGGACTTGCCTGATCTGATCGCCGGTCATCGTCTTGGTTACCAGGCTGTTGCCGAACGGCTGGACGGTGAACGACTCGCCATAGGTGACGTTGCCGTCGCCTTCGCCGGCGGCGCTGCTGAGGTAGGTCAGGTCGGCACGGATGCCGCCGGGGTTCATGAAAGCCACAACCGCGTCGCCGAAGCCGGGATCATTGGTGGCGTCCAGTTGTCCGTCGGCGATGACATCGCCCAGGGCGGATTCGCCGGCAGAATTGGCGGCGCGCAGGATGTCACCCGTGATCTGGCCGATGATCCGATTCGCCAGCGGGGCGGCGATGGCGGGCAGGAGGGCGTCACGCTCGCCGACGAGAGATGCGAGT
>JAHDWL010000078.1:0-4462 GCA_023384355.1 Anaerolineae bacterium | reverse complement strand
GCGGCGATGGCGTTGTACCGGTCGATGAGGCTGGTCATCCACGGGTCCTTGGGGACGTCGCGGGTGACGATGACGTTGTTGACGCTGATCGACTCGATCTGCCCCGATCCACGATGGACGAGCATGTCGATGTCGGTCACGACTCGCCCAAAGGACGCGGCGCTGGTCACCGGGCGGCCGTCGATCACGCAGTTGTAAGCCTGGTGCGTGTGGCCGGTGATGAACAGGTCGACTTCGGGGTCGGTGCGCTCGACGATATCGACGATGGCGCCGGAAATGCCCGGGCACTCGTTGTAATAGCCGGTCGGGAAGCCACCCTCATGAACCAAAACCACGATGGTGCGAACGCCTTGCCGGCGCAGGCGCTGGATCAACGCGTTGACCGTATCGGCCTCATCCTGGAACCGGTATCCGGCGATGCCCGACGGGGTGACGATGCTCGGCGTCCCTTCGAGGGTCATGCCGATGAAGGCCACCTTGACGCCGGAGAAATTGCGGATCCGGAAGGGCGGGAACAGCGGCCGGTTGGTGCTCTCGTTGATCACGTTGGCGGCGAGATACTGGAAGCGCGCGCCCCGGAACCGGGTGTCGCCCTGGCAGCCGTCAACCGGGTGACAACCGCCGTTCTGCATGCGCTGCAGTTCCGTGATCCCTTCATCGAACTCGTGGTTGCCCACGGCGTTGAAGTCCAGCCCCATCTGGTTAAAGGCTTCGATGGACGGTTCGTCGTGGAACAGCGCCGACAGAAGCGGAGAGGCCCCGATCATGTCGCCGGCCGACACCACAACGGTCCGTGGGTTTGTGGCGCGCAGGTTGGCGATATGGGTCGACAGGTATTCCACGCCGCCGGCATCCACCGGCCCGGTCGCCGTGTTGATGCGGCCGGAAGAACCGGAAGGCGGCACCAGGTTGCCGTGGAAGTCATTCACGGCCAGAATCTGAATGGGAACAGGGGGTCTGTTATTGGCCGAGGCCGGCGCGATGGCGACGACAAGCATCACCGAAAGCGCCAACAAGACCAGCAAAGGCACTAAACGACGCAACTTTGACACGTTCATGTATCTCTCCTCTACGTTGATGAATAAGATTGGATCGACAAACGGCCGATACGCCCGACGGCGCGTCCCCGGACCTGGGACAGGCACAACTATCATCGGGTGTATGCTGGTCCGTTGGCAGCAAAACACCGCCCCATACCCATGATAATTATCAGGCTTACAATCCGTCTTAAGCTGTCTGAATTTTACCGTCCCTTTCATGCGAACAAGCGCGGAATGGGCATTGTCTTCATATTTCGTATCCGGCCTGTTCGAGGTACAATTTGCTCCAATCCACCAATCGGAGTAAAGGTTTATGGATCCTGAAAACGCGCCGAGCATTATCCTGCCCATCATTATCCTCATTGCTGTCCTGGCCACCTGCGGCATCCTGTCGATGGTCATGATGATCCTCCTCGGCGTCATTACCCTGGCTGCTTGATTAACCGCGCTCATTACGGCGCGGAAGGGGGAACCGCGGCATGAAGTTCGACGTCAGCTTTCTCCAACCCCGGCTGGAGCAAATCCCGGCCTATGTCACCGCGGCCGAGATGCTCGGCTTCGACGGCTTCTGGGTGGCCGAGACCAGCAGCGACCCGTTCCTCAACCTGACGCTGGCGGCGGAACACTCCAGCAAGCTGACGCTGGGCACAGCCATCGCCGTGGCCTTCCCCCGCAGTCCGGCTATCCTGGCCTACACGGCGTGGGACTTGCAGCGTTTCTCGCGCGGGCGGTTCATCCTCGGCCTCGGGCCACAGGTGAAAGCCCACAACGTCCTGCGCCTCGGCGTCAAATGGGAGAAGCCGGTCAGGAAGATGCGCGAGACCATCGAGGCTATCCGCGCCTTCTGGGATTGCTGGCAAAACGGCACGCCGCTCGACTATGCCGGAGAGTTCTTCAAGCTGGCGCTGATGACGCCCTTCTTCAATCCCGGTCCCATCGACTACCCGCGGCCGCCCATCTACATCGCCGCCGTCAACGAGCAGATGTTGCGGCTGGCCGGCTCCCATTGCGACGGAGTCCACATCCACGCGCTGCACACCGTCCGTTACCTGCGCGAGGTAGCGCTGCCCGAAATCGAGGACGGGCTGGCCCGCAGCGGTCGAACGCGGGGCGACTTCTCAATCAACACCGCGATTTTTGCCGTCCCCACCGATAACCGGCGGGAAGCCCGGCGCGCCGAGGCCCATGTCCGGCAGCAGCTCTCGTTCTATATGAGCACTCCGGCCTACAAATCCGTCCTTGCGCTCCACGGCTGGGAGGAACTGGGCGACAAACTGGGTCAGCTCGCTCGCGAAGGCCGGTGGGCCGAGATGGAGCGCCTGATCACGGATGAAATCCTGGACACGGTCGCGGTGGTGGGGCGCTGGGATGAGCTGCCGGAGATCATCCACGCCCGCTACGGCACCCTGCTCGACCGGGTCAGCTACTATCTGCCCTTCGAACCGGGTGTCAGCGAAACGGGCTGGCGCAACTCTATCGACAGCTTCAAACGGGTGACGCGCGGCTAAAAGCGCAACGGGATCAGATCACGGAAGCAGCTCCGGATGTTTATTCGCCCCTGCTCCCCTTCTCCCTTTCGCCCTTTGCCCGCCCCTCAGCAAACGACCGGAGTAAATATGTTCTCCTACTTCACGACCGAGCAAGAAGCATTCCGGCGCACTGTTCGCCGGTTTGTCGAGACGGAGATCAACCCCCACGTCGAGGCGTGGGAAGAAGCGCGATTGTGGCCGGCCCACGATCTGCTCAGGAAAATGGGCGATCTGGGTCTGCTCGGCCTCAGCTATCCCGAAGATTACGGCGGGGGCGGCGTCGACTACTGGTACAACGTCGTCATGCTGGAGGAGGTGGGCCGGGCCGACTGCGCGGCCGTGCCGATGGGCATCGCCGTCCACACCGATATGGCCACCCCCGCGTTGGCCGAGTTCGGCAGCGACGACCTGAAGCGCCGCTTCCTGGCCCCCGCCATCGCCGGGCGCATGGTCGCGGCCATCGGCGTCAGCGAGCCGGACGCCGGTTCCGACGTGGCGTCCATCCGCACCCGCGCCGTGGCCGACGGCGACGACTACGTCATCAACGGTGCGAAGATGTGGATCACCAACGGTACGCAGGCCGACTTCATCACCCTGCTGGCCCGTACCAGCGGCGAGCGCGGCTTCCGCGGCATGTCGCTCATCGTCGTCCCGACCGATACCCCCGGTTTCTCCGTCAGCCGCAAGCTGGAGAAGCTGGGCAATCATGCCAGCGACACCGCGATCCTGACCTTCGAGGACGTGCGCGTGCCGCAAGCCAACCGCATCGGCGAGGAAGGCATGGGCTTCGTCCTGCAGATGAAACAGTTCCAGAAGGAGCGGCTGGCGGGGTCGTTGATGAGCACGGCGGGGATGGAGAAGATCATCCGCATGACCATCGACTACACCCGCGGCCGGCAGGCGTTCGGGCGGCCGCTCGTCGACAACCAGTGGATCCACTTCCGGCTGGCCGAACTGCTGACCGAGGTGGAAGCGCTGCGCCAGCTCAATTACCACTGCGTGCGGCTGCTTGTCGCCGGCGATGACCTGACAAAGGAAGTCTCGATGGCCAAGCTGAAGGCCGGGCGGCTGGCGCGCGAGGTGGCCGACACCTGCCTGCAATTCCACGGCGGCATGGGCTACGTTGAGGAGTACCCGATGGCCCGCTATTTCCGCGACGCGCGTCTGCTGTCTATCGGCGGCGGCGCGGACGAGATCATGATGGGCATCATCGCCAAGTACGAGAACATCCTGCCGAAGTGACGGGTGATGAGTATTGAGTGACGCGGTCAAAATCAATTCCCTCCTCATCGCCAACCGCGGCGAGATTGCCCGGCGCATCATCCGCACCTGTCGCCGTATGGGCATCCGCGCTGTGGCCGTCTACTCTGACGCCGACGCGGGCAGCGCCCACGTGGTCGAGGCTGACGCGGCCGTCCACATCGGCGCGTCTCCGCCGGCCGCGTCCTATCTAAACATCGCCGCTGTCCTCGACGCGGCGCGGCGCGCGGGCGTCGCTGCCGTTCATCCCGGCTTCGGCTTTCTGGCCGAGAACGCCGATTTTGCCCGTGCCTGTGCGGCGGCCGGGCTGGTTTTCGTCGGCCCCGCGGTCGAGGCCATCGCCGCCATGGGCGACAAACGCGCCGCGCGAGATCTGGCCGAACGTTGCGGCGTGCCGGTGATTCCCGGCTTTGACGGCGGCGATCAGAGCGACGGCGCGTTCGGCCGCGCCGCCGCGCAAATCGGCTACCCGGTCATGATCAAGGCGGCCGGCGGCGGGGGCGGCAAGGGGATGCGCCTGACGCGAGCGCCGGGTGACCTGCCGGAGGCGCTGGCGGCGGCGCGACGCGAGGCAGCCGCGGCCTTCGGCTCCGGCGATTTGCTACTGGAGCGCGCCCTGGAGCGGCCGCGTCA
>JAHDWL010000165.1 GCA_023384355.1 Anaerolineae bacterium | reverse complement strand
TGTCAAGGTCGTCCATGGCACACTCGAATCACCTCTTTTGTGGATCAACCCCAGGCCATGCACCCTTGGCACGACATCGCGGTCGATCCAGGTACGATCGAGACGCACCTTCCGGTGGTCATCGAGATCCCCTCAGGCAGCAAGAACAAGTACGAACTGGACAAGGCGAGCGGCATTTTGAAGCTGGACCGGGTGCTGTATAGCTCAGTCCGGTACCCGGCAAACTACGGCTTCATCCCCCGGAGCTACTGCGACGACGGCGACCCGCTGGACGTGCTGGTGCTCGGCCAGGAGCCGGTCCACCCCCTCACGTTGATGCACGTGCGCCCGATCGGGCGGATGCGCATGAACGACGGGGGCAAGGTGGACGACAAGATCCTGGCGGTCCACGCGCATGACCCGGCGATGGACCACATCAAGGAGCTGGAGCAGGCGCCTCCCCACGCGATGACGGAGATCCACCGGTTCTTCCTGGATTACAAGGTCCTCGAGGAGAAAGAAGTGGTGGTGGACCCGTTCCAGGGGCGGGAACACGCGATCGTCGTGATCCGGCAGGCGCTGGCGGACTACTGGACGATGCGCGCGGCGGAGAAGTAGGAAGGACGAAGGCCGAAGCGCGCAGTGCGCCGGGGTGATCCGCAGGTGGCCGGTCCCTCGCTCCGCCCCTGCTCTATACTCCGGACCGCAACCATACTTCCGAGGTCCTCCATGTCTGAACTCCTGGCCGCCTGGCAGATCGCCGACGGGGTCCGCGCGAAGGCGTTCTCCGCGCGCGAAGTGCTCGATGCCGCCCTCGACCGCATTGCTGCGAAGAACCCGGCCCTGAACGCGTTCATCGCGGTCTACCCGGAAGCCGCCCGCGAGGAGGCGGCCGCCGTCGACGCCGCCATCGCCCGCGGCGAAGACCCCGGCCCCCTTGCCGGCGTCCCCATGGGCATCAAGGACCTGGAACCCGTGCAGGGCATGCTCTTCACGGAAGGCTCCCGCGCCTACGAAGGCCGCCTCGCCAGCCATGATGGCGTCTCCGTCGCGCGACTCAAGGCCGCCGGCGCCGTGGTGCTCGGCAAAACCAACACGCCGGAGTTCGGCTACAAGGGCTACACGGAGAACCAGCTTTGGGGGCCGACGCGCAACCCCTGGGACCCCACCAAGACCCCGGGCGGCTCCAGTGGCGGCAGCTCGTCGGCCGTTGCAGCGGGCATGGTCCCGCTGTGCTCGGCGAGCGATGGCGGCGGGTCCATACGCATCCCCGCGTCGATGACCGGCTGCTACGGCATCAAGCCGACCGCCGGCCGGATCCCCCGGGCGCAGGTGCACGCCCCCACCTGGGGCGTCTTCAGCACGCTCGGCCCCATGGCCCGCACGGTCCGCGATTCGGCCCGCTACCTGGATGTCACGGCCGGCCCTCACCCGAACGACCTCGACGCGCTGGATTCAACGGGCCACTCCTTCGAAGCGGCCGTCCTTGGCGCGCCGCCCCGCCTCAAGCGCATCGCCTACAGCGCCGACCTCGGCTATGCGATCGTCGACCCGGAG
>JAHDWL010000164.1:1313-1562 GCA_023384355.1 Anaerolineae bacterium | reverse complement strand
AACGCTCCCGGCCGAGGATATGGTCGTCCTGGGCGATCAGTTGGCCGCTCCCGGCGGCGATTAGATGAGCGAAGGCGACGTAGCGATTCGGCGGTATCTCCCCGGTCGCCTGCCAGTAGCAATCGAGCGTCAACGTCTCCTCCGCGGCGACGGGCTGCGGGGCTTCGCAGCCCAGCAGCTGCACGCTCTCGCCGAAAGAGACGGTCGGCTCAAGCCCGGTCGGGGCCGCTTCAAGAACGAAATCGGGCT
>JAHDWL010000164.1:0-1303 GCA_023384355.1 Anaerolineae bacterium | reverse complement strand
GTGGCTTCTCGCCCGTGAATCGGTATAGACCGTAGCCGCGCAGGCCGGCTTCCTCGTTGGCCGGGATATCCACCCGTTCGAGTGGGACTGTAGCCCCCACGACGGCCGCGTCCCGATCGCTGAGCAGGAAAAAGGCCGGGCCAGGATTCTCATAGAGACGGCCGATGATTTCCTCCGGGGAGAGGAATTCATGATACACGTCGCCCAGCAGGAAGGCCGCGTGGGGCACGTAGGGGATGCCGCGCACGTCGAACAACTCCTCGATCGTGCTGATGTAGACCGGTTCGCCCCGGTTATTGGCGACGGGATAGCGCGACAGTTCCAGGATGGCCCGGCCGGTGTCGCGGGATTCGTTGACCTGCTGATAGTGCCTGAACAGGGCGACGACCGGGTATACGACCAGCAGAAGCCCCAGTGCCGCCAGCAAGCCGCCATACAACGTGCGGTGATTAGTCCCGGTAGGCATCCGGCTCCAGCGCCGTCCCACTGCGGCCAGCAAGAAGGCAATGGCCGCCGCCCACACGGGGATGAGCAGCGTGGTGAAGCGGCCGATGCCGCTAAACCCGTAGTGGCTGCTGATCACGGGCATGACCAGCGCGAAAGGCGCGATGACGAGCAAAGGCAAGGCCGACACACGCCGGGTGGTATACGCCAACCCGGTCAACATCAGGGCCAGATAGACCAGCGGAACCCCGACCAGCGTGCCGAAATCCTCGTTGCCGGACAGCACACCGCCCGTCTGCCGCACCAGTTGCAAGGAAAAGCGACGAACGTTATTCACTGTGGTGGCGACCGTCGGATTATGCTCCCAAATGTAGGGCTTAGTCTCCAGCGCGTCGACAGAGCCGAAGCCGGTAGAGAGGTTGTAGATGATGACCGGACTGAGGATGACCAGGACAACGACGCCGAGAAGAATCGGCCACAGCGGCCATCGCTTCCCCAGTCGAATGGCGCGTCTCGTCCGCCACAGAAACCAGAGCAGTCCGCCGGCAACGGCCAGCCCACCGATCAGGTTCGATTGCACAGTCAGGCCGCCGGCGATACCCGCAAGCAGCAGCCAGCCGGCACTGTCGCGCGTCGCCGCCAGAGTGAGGCACAGCAGGAAAAGCGTCGCGAGGAACGGCAACATGAGGGTTGTGCCGCCGAGGTGGCTATTGGTGAGGATCAGATCGGGGTTGAGCGCCACCAGAAGGGCGGCGAAGAGCGCCGCTGGTCGGTCGCGACCAAGCGTCTGAACCCAGGCCCACGTGAGGGGAACGGTCAGGATGCCCGCAGCCAGGATGACCAGCCGGCCGACCATCGG
>JAHDWL010000077.1 GCA_023384355.1 Anaerolineae bacterium | reverse complement strand
TCTATATGACAGGAGTAACAATGATGCAAGACAACTCACAGATTCACGATGCGGTGCGCGAGCGCTACGGCCGGTTGGCGGCCGGGGCGGGGGATGCCGGGTGTTGCGGTAGCGGTAGTGATTGTTGCGGCACAACCGATGTCGCTCTGGCCGACGTTGCCTTTGACTCAGGTTGCGCCGGCCTGTACACGGTCGACACGAGCTGGCTGCCGTCGGAGGTCACCGGGCTGTCGCTGGGTTGCGGCGATCCGATCACCCTTGCCGGGCTGCAACCAGGACAGACAGTGCTCGACCTGGGTTCCGGCGGCGGCATCGATGCCTTCATGGCCGCGCGTCAGGTGGGGCCGGCCGGACGAGTCATCGGCGTAGACATGACGCCGGAAATGCTGGCCCGGGCCGAGCGCAACAAGGTCGCCGTCGGGCTGGAAAACGTCGAGTTTCGCCATGGGTACATCGAGGCGCTGCCCGTCGCCTCTGATTCGATCGATGTGATCCTGTCCAATTGCGTGATTAACCTCAGCCCGGACAAGGCGGCCGTCTTCCGCGAGGCTTACCGCGTGCTGCGGCCGGGCGGCCGGCTGGCAGTGTCGGACATGATGACCCGCGGCCGGTTCACGCCCGAGGATCGCGCCGATCTGTCGGCCTGGGCGGGCTGCATCACCGGCGCGGAGGACGTGGCGCTCTATGCCGGTGCCTTGCGGGCCGCCGGGTTCGTGGATGTCTCCGTGGTGGACAAGGCCGAACCGGTGGACGAACTGGCTGACCTGCGGCGGGAGAGCGGGCCGGCGCGTCTGTTCAGCGCGCGGGTGACGGCAATGAAACCGCGGGAGTAAACCAAAAGGCGCAAAGACGTCAGGAACTCAATCCTGGCGTCCTTGCGCCCTGTAATGTAAGGATTGACCGGGCTGGAGCGCGCCGGTTCCTGATCAATGTGACATCAGAACGGGATGTCGTCTTCTTCCTGGGCTGCGGGTTTGCCGCCGTCGCCCTGATAGCTGTCGTCGTAGCTGCTGGAGCTGCCCCCGCTGTCTTCACGACCACCCAAAAACTGGACGGCATCCGCTCTCAATTCGAAAGATGCATGTGGAGCGCCATCCTGCCCCGTCCAAATGCGAGGCCCGCCGTTAGCATCAGGTTGCAAACGCCCCTCCACAAGGACCATTCTACCTTTGCTAAGGTATTGGTTAGAGGCTTCAGCTTGTCGTCCCCAAACGTTTACGCGGAACCAGGTTGTTTCTTGTACTGGTTGCCCGGTAGCCCGATCCGTCCAACGGCGGTCCGTAGCAACGCTAAAACTTGTCACAGCCGTGCCGTCCGGCATGTAACGCATTTCCGGATCTCGACCCAGACGCCCCACGATCACGATTTTTTGATACATTTGCGATTCTCCTTAAGTCGTGCCCTGCGCTAATCGGCCGAGTCTTCCTCTAAGCCGCCAAGGCAAATAATAACATTTTGTACGCAAACGTTCCATTTGATGCGCATCTGTATATATAATAGCACATATGTTCTTAAAAAGCAATAGATGACGTCCCAATCGCTTGAAGACCCACCCCCACGGTGCTATAACAGAGGCATGAATCCCGTCGCCCCGCATTCCGAACTCCACAATTTTCTGCAGCGAAATATGAGCGCCTACCTCGGCCTGCTGCACCAGATGATCGTCATGAACAGCTTCACACTGAACCCGACGGGCGTCAACTCGCTCGGCCGGCTGACGGCCGACCTGTTCGCCCCGCTCGGCTTCGAGGCGGAATTCGTGCCCTCGCCCGATTTCCGCTATGGTCATCATCTGATGCTGACGCGCATGGTCGGTTCCAAGGCTGTCGGCTCCGCTCCGGTTATCGGCCTCATCTCCCACCTCGACACTGTCTTCCCCGCAGCCGAAGAACAGGCCAACGATTTTAAATTTCGCATCGAGGGCGACCGCATCTACGGGCCTGGTTCGGTCGATATCAAGGGCGGCACGGTCATGATCTTCATGGTCCTCGACGGGCTGCGCCGGTTCTATCCCGACGTGTTCGAGGGCGTCACCTGGCGCATCCTCCTGAACGCGGCCGAAGAAGTCCTGGCTCCCGACTTCGGCGCGCTGGCTCGGCAAAGGCTGGCCGGGGCGCGGGCGGCGCTGGTCTTCGAGGGCGGCGACGTGGAAGACGGTCGTTATCAGCTGGTGACGGCGCGCAAGGGCATGGCTCGCTATCACATCAAGGTCGAGGGGCGCGGCGCTCACGCCGGCGCATATCACAAGAAAGGTGCCAACGCCATCGTCCAGCTGGCCGATGTGATCCGCCGCGTTGCCGACTTCACCGACCACGATCGCGACCTGACCTTCAACGTCGGCACGGTGATGGGCGGCACGGTGATGAACCGCGTGGCCCATCAGGCCGCGGCCAGCGTGGAGATGCGCGCCTATGATCAGGGCGTGTTTGAGGAAGGCGTGGCAGAGATGTTGGCCCTCAATGACTTCTGCTCTGTGCGCAGCCTTGATGACGGCTATCCCTGCCGGGTCGAGGTAGACCTGGAAGGACGATGGGCACCCTGGCCGCCGAATCCGGCCACCATGAGTCTGTTCGATGTCTGGGTCGCGGCCGCTGATGAGCTGGGTCTGAGCGGGGTCGCTCCCCAGCAGCGCGGCGGTCTGAGCGACGGCAACTGGCTGTGGGACACCTTGCCGACCATCGACGGCCTCGGCCCGGAGGGCAAAAACGCCCACTCATCCGAACGCAGCGCCGACGGCAGCAAGGATCAGGAATACGCCCTGGCCTCATCTTTCGTGCCCAAGGCGGTGCTGAACATCGCTGCCATCGTCCGGCTTGCCGGGGAGGCTTAATCCATGGACTGGAATATTCTGCTCGATGATTGCGTGGATTTCGCCCAGCGGCTCATCCGCACGCCCAGCATGACCGGCGAAGAGGCAGCCATCGCCGCGGTCATCGCCGCCGAGTTGCGACATCTGGCCTACGATGAGGTCTGGGGCGATGAGGCCGGCAATATCTACGGTCGGGTTTATGGTCGTGACCGGAGCCTGCCCGCGCTGGCCCTCAACACGCATCTCGATCACGTCGATCCGGGCGACTTGTCGCTGTGGCCTGTGTCGCCATACGCGGCCGAAATACGCGACGGCCGGCTCATCGGTCGCGGCGCGTGCGACATCAAGGGACCGCTGGCCGTGCAGGTCTACAGCGCGGCGGCATTGCTTCGCGCCGGCGAGCGGCCGCGGCGCGACCTGGTTTTCTGTGGCGTCGTCGAGGAAGAGGTCGGCGGTGCGGGAGCCATCTACTGGGCGAAACACCTCGATTATCCCGTGGAACTGGTCATACTGGGCGAGCCGTCGTCGAACACGCTGGCCGTGGGTCATCGCGGCGTCATCCAGTTCTGGCTCACCTTCCACGGCCGCTCGGCCCACGCCAGCGCGCCGGAACGGGCCGACAACCCTAATTACGCCCTGGCAGCCTTTCTGTCGCGGCTGCCGGCGGGCGCGGCCGGTCTGCGCGTCCATCCGGTGCTCGGCCCCACCTCCGTCTCGCCGACCATCGTCCATGTGGACACCACCAGCCCCAACGTCACCCCGGCCTGGACGCGCGTGCTGCTCGACTTTCGCACGGCGTCGGAGAGCGTCAACAGCCTGCGGGCATTCATCGACGATCTGGTCGGAGATTATCCGCATACACTGACCTACGCCGACGGGATGGAACCGTCGCCGCTGGGCAGCTCGGAAGACATCATCACCGGCTTCTATACCCCGCCCGAAAGCCCGCTGGTGACGCGGGTACGGGCAGCGCTGGGGAGCGGCATGGGGCACGAGGTCGAGGTGACGCGCTACCGCTTTGCCACTGACGGCCGCCATTTCGCCATGCGCGGGATTCCCGTCCTCGGTTTCGCGCCGGGCGAGGAGACGATGGCCCACACCGCCGGGGAGAGTATCTCCCTGGCGCAAATGGCGGAGAGCCTGCGCGGACACGCCCAGCTGTTGAGAGAATTCTGATGGCCGCGTCGGGCTGAGGTCGCGGGGCGAAGCGAGCTCTGACCTCGCCCCTGTTCCCCATCCGCTTGACGCCATCCCCGCCAACAGTTAACCTATTAGCAGGGAATGCCTTATGCCCAAAATAGAGTCGCTCGACCGCAGCCAATCCCAACAGCGTGACGGCCTCAGCCACCAGGCCATAGAGGATTACGTCAAGACGATCTACTCCCTGGCCCTCGAGGAAAGCCCGGTATCGACCTCGCGCATCGCTGTCGCCCGGTCAGTGAAGCCGGCCTCGGCCACCAGCATGATCCAGCGCCTGGCCAAGCTGGAACTGGTCAACTACGAAAAGCATTACGGTGTGACCCTGACCGAATCCGGGGAGAAGCTGGCGCTGGAGGTCATCCGTCACCATCGCCTGCTGGAGCTTTACCTGATGGAAGCGCTCGGCTTCCAGTGGGACGAAGTCCACGAGCAGGCCGACATCCTGGAGCATGTCATCAGCGAGAAGCTGGAGGAGCGCATTGCCGCCGCGTTGAACTACCCGATATTCGACCCGCACGGCGATCCCATCCCCAACGTGGACGGCACGATGGCGGTCGTCAGCACGACGGCGCTCTCCGACCTGGCCGTCGGGGAAGAGGCGCGGGTGTCGCGCATCCCCGACGATTCCAACAGCGAGCTATTGCGCTATCTGGCCGGGTTGGGGACGGTGCCGGGGGCGGCCGTGCGCGTGGTCGAGGTAGCCCCGTTTCTCGGCCCGCTGACTATCGACGTCGGCGGCGAGAGGAAGATCATCGGCCGCAACCTGGCCGAACTGATTCTGGTGGAAAAGACCGGCGGGCCTTCCGCCGGCGATCTGTGAGCGCGTCCCCATTCCCGGTCGGCCCCTGAACGGCCGCTGATTTGCCCCCGTGTTTAGGTGCAAAAACCTATTGCCTGCCCGATGGGTCTATGCTACTATCTGCTCACCCTGCTGTGTACGAGAGTGTCTCTAGCGTTGAGCCACTTTGATTTCCTTGGGAATTAGGATACGAAAGAGGGGATGTAGTAGCCGCAAGGCAAGGCAGTGTACCTCGAGACAAAATTCCCACCTGCGATTGCAGGTTCAAACAACAGAACATTCACGGCATGGCGGGGCGAACTCATTTTCAGCCCATAGCACGATTATTGAATTACAGAACGTTTCACCCGACCGCCTGAACAGGCGGCCGGCGATGAAACGCTGGCTGCTTGCCGGGGGCTGCTTGCCTCAGGGGGTAAACAGCGTCACTTTGCCCGGCAAGATGCGATAGCTCACCTTGGTGGCCGACTCGGTGAAGATCTCGCCGTCGCTGTGGACAGGCGTGCCCGGCGTGCTGGTCAGGTCAATCGCTGTGACGCGGCGGAAAGTGACGTCCGGGTGGTGGATGTGCTCGCCGCGCATCAGCTTGAGCAGGATGGAGATGACGGTAGCTTTGGACACCTTCGGCACGAAGACCATGTCCAGATAGCCGTCGTCGAGAACCGCGCCGGGAGCCATCATGAAGCCGCCGGTGCGCGGGCTGTTGCAGACTGACAGCAGGTAAGACGGGCCGTCAAAACCGCCGCCGTCCCACGTCAGGGACATATCCCACGGTTTCAGCTTGAGAAGCGCCCGCAGCAGGGCGACGATGTAGCGGATTTCTCCCGATAGCCGCGTCATTTTGATGTTCTCCAACGTGACCATCGGCTCCATGGCCGCGGCGCTGTTGTTGATGAAATAGCGGTCGTTGACCTGCCCGGCGTCGATCTGGCGGGTTCGGCCGGCGGCGATGACGCGCACGCTCTCCTCGATCTTTTTCGGTAGTCCGGCCATCAGGTTGAAATCATTCGCGGTGCCCAGAGGAACGATGCCGAACGGCCGCGTGGGGCCGTCGCCGCTGGCCCGCAGAACGCCGTTGATGACCTCGTTAATCGTCCCGTCGCCGCCGGCGGCGATGACGGCGTCGTAGTCGCCGCGCGCGGCCGCCTCGGCCTCGGGTGTGCCTTGCCCGATCGCCCCGGTGACGACCAGATCGCATTCGACTCCGGCGGCGCGAAAGGCTTCGGCCGTGGCCTGGGCTCTGTCCTTGGCTCCCCAGCGGTTGGCATACGGGTTCAGGATGACTTTGACGCGCATAATGTTATCCTCGGCACTGGTTTCTTGATGGATTGGACCGACTTGACGCCAGCGATTATAGAACAATTCTACGCCGGCCGGAAAGTTGCCGACCGAATTGCCCGATCAGCGCTATGGCGCTTCGGCCAGGGCCGCCCGCAACGCGCCCGGCCGGTTGGTGATGATGCCGTGGACGCCCAACGCCACCAATCGCCGCGCCTCGGCCGGGTCGTCAACGGTCCACACGTTGACCCGCAAACCCCGCCGCCGCGCCCACTTCATCATCGATTCGTCAACAAGCGTGTGGGCGGGATGATCGGCCTCGGCCCGGACAAAGGTATGGGCCATTTGCATCAGGCGATGCTCGCGCAGATGGGCCACGGGAACGGAACGGGGCAGGCAACCTCGCGCCGCGCGCACGATGAACGGGCTGAAAGACGAGACGATCACCCGATCGCCCAGACCATGCGCCATGATCCGGTCGGCCACGGTCGCGGCCAACCCGCCGTCCCGAACCGCCAGCAGCTTGAGTTCAACATTATAGAGGGGGCGGCGGCCGAGCATCTCGAACAGCTCGTCAAGCGTCGGGATAGCATGTTCGCCGGCGATGGTCAACGCCCGCAGCTCGGCCAGCGTCAGGTCATGAACGCGACCCGCGCCGTCAGTGGTGCGATCCACATCGTCATCGTGGATTATCACCGGGACGCCGTCGGCGGACAACTGGACGTCGAGTTCGATACCGTCGGCGTTTTGCTCCAGCGCAAGGGCGAAAGCGGCCAGGGTGTTTTCCGGCGCGTCGGCGCTGGCCCCGCGATGGCCGATGATGAGCGGCCGGTCGGCCGTTAGCCAGGGCGAGTCGGGCATGAAACGTCCGGGGCGCTAGAGGCTGTGAACCTTGATGAGGTTGGTGTGGCCTGACATTCGGAACGGCACACCGGCGGTGATGACGACATGCTGTCCGGCCTCCAGCCCGCTGATGCGCAAGGCCTCGGCCGTCTGCGTCAGCATGGTGTCGGTATCCCCGAAATCGGGCACCAACAGCGTCTCGACACCCCATACGAGCGCCAGCCGCCGTTGTGTGTGGGGCGAGGGCGACACGGCCAGGATGGGGATACGAGGGCGAAAGCGGGCGATCTGGCAGGCTGTGTAGCCGCTCAGCGTGGCGCTGGCGATGGCCGCCGCGCCAATCTCCTCGGCGATGGTGCAACTGGCGCGACCGATAGCTTCGGTGGTGCCGCCGTTATTTTCTGCGCTCGACAGCCGGGCGCGCCAGAGGTCATAGGGCAGGGCGCGCTCGGTGATCTCGGCGATCTGTTTCATCATCAGCACAGATTCGACCGGATATTTGCCGGTGGCTGTTTCGCCGGAAAGCATGACGGCGTCGGTGCCGTCGAGGATGGCATTGGCCACGTCGCTGGCCTCGGCGCGGGTCGGCCGCGGGTGTTCCACCATCGACTGAAGCATCTGGGTGGCGGTGATGACTGGCTTGCCAACCTCGTTGCAGGCGGCGATGATATGCTTCTGCAGCAGGGGCAGCTCTTGCGGCGGCATTTCGATGCCCAGATCGCCGCGGGCCACCATCAGGCCATCGGCCTTGTCGCGAATGGCCAACAGGTTGTCAATGGCTTCACTTTTCTCGATCTTGGCGATGATCGGTATCTGCCGCGGTTTGCGGGCCATCAGGTCCTGCAACTCCTGAATGTCCTCAACTGTTCGGACAAACGACAGGGCCACGTAATCGAAGTCCAGCTCGCAGATCAGATCGAGATCAACCCGGTCCTTGTCGGACATGCAGGAAATGGGCAAGTCGACGCCTGGCGCGTTGACGCCTTTGCGCGATTCGAGCAGGCCGGCCACGGTGACGATGCAACGCAGCGTGCCGTCGCGCTTCTCGGCCACGGTGAACTCAACTTCACCGTCGCCTATGACCAGGCGGGTCCCCGGTTGGGCGGCAGCGATGAGGTCGGGATGCGGCAGGTGGATCATGGCCGGCTGGCCAGGGTAAGGTGTCAGCACGACCTCGTCCCCCGGCGACAGCATCATGCCGCCGGCCTTGACGTGGCCGAGTCGCAGCTTGGGGCCTTGCAGGTCGCCCAGTATGGCCAGGGTTTTGCCTTCAGCTGCGGCCACCTCGCGCAACATGTTTACTGTGTTAGTATGTCCGGCGTGGTCTCCATGGGAGAAATTGATGCGGGCTACAGTCATGCCCGCATGAAGCATGCGCCGGATTGTCTCCGGATGGGCCGAACCTGGCCCCATGGTTGCAACGACTTTGGTACGCGCCATGTGGATCGGGAGAAACGTGCGCGGAATTAGCCGGCCGCGTCGAGGGTGATGCGAATTTCGTCGTTATCGAGCCGACGGGCGACGACCCGGATGCACTCGCTGGTGGCGAAGTTCTCTTCCAGCCATTCGTGTGCCTGCGGGCCGAGCACGATTCGGGCCTGATCGTCCGGTTGCAAACGCCAGACGCTGCTGTGGCGATCTTGCCGGCCGCCAAAGACGACAGTGACGTCGCGCGTCTCCATGCGGTTACTGGCGGCAAAGAAGGGCCAGTGGGCCGGTAACAGGTTGATGAAACCCCGCCGGATGTGGAGCGGTTTCAGATCGGCCATATAGGTGAAGCTGTCGGCCATCGACTTGATGCTGCCGGTGATGGTCTGCTCTCCGGGCGACGTCTCTTCGGTCGATTCGGCTGGGCGGCGCGCGGCCTTGGTCGATGGCTTTGCAGCGCGTGTTTTTCTGGCCTTCTTGCCGGTGAAAATGCGCAGCGTCGGCATCAGGGTGCCGATCAGGTCGGCGGAGATGTCGACGACCGCCGGACCCATCGCCGCGATCCGCTCCGACGGCAGACGAAGGCTAAGATAAACGGGGGTGACCCACTTGTCTTCCTCGGTCAGATAGGCGGCCCGGCCGAAAATCTCGCGGACCTGCTCTTCGCTCAGGTTATTGACGCTATCCTTGAACAGATCCAGATGATGGGCGCGCTCGCCGGAATCGGCATCGATCTGCATCTGTTGCACGCGCAACGTCCAGTTCGGGTCAAGCTGTGTGAGGGTGTGGTGGGCGGCCGCGGGGTCCTTGTTAACTGCTGCCAGCCCTTTGGACAACAGGTTTTGGCCGACAATGCCCAATTGCACTTCCAGGCTCATGGGCCGGGCGTTGAAGGCGATATAGGCCTCACTGTCATAGGTCGACCCGGTGGCCAGAAAAACGTTCTGGTTTTCCTGGCTGAGACCACGCGAGGGAAAATCGTCGCGCACATCGGCCGGCAGGCGCAGATAGAGGGCGTCGATGAATTGCTGCAATTGGGCCAGGGCGAACTTGAGGGCGTTTTCCTCGCCCGCCCAGCCAAATGCGACGAAGACCGGCATGGTCAGTCCGGAGAACTCTTTGGATGCTTGCATAAAATCACTCAGGTGGATTTACCGCTCAATCGGATCAATCGTTGCAGCGGTCCGATGGGGATGGTTTTTCCGTTAAATATTTAGAATTGATACTAGCCCACCCGCGTCAATTGTCAAGATAAATCGCGCAGACGGGCTGTGAGACGGCGGCCGGGATCAATCACTTGATCCGGTAACCCCCGTCTTCGTTGTTGAACACCCATGCGACAACTGCGCCGATCTCGATCGTCTCCGGCAAATAGGTCTTCATCGTGACGGACG
Organism: Anaerolineae bacterium; assembly: GCA_023384355.1. Taxonomy (GTDB): domain Bacteria; phylum Chloroflexota; class Anaerolineae; order Promineifilales; family Promineifilaceae; genus Promineifilum. The sequence continues at coordinate 1,848 of JAHDWL010000077.1, read as the reverse complement.
AAGTGCCGCGGGTGTGGAGCATATGTTTGGTGCGTAGCATGCGCTCGAAACGGCTATGCCAGGCCCGAAAGTTGGTCGGGCGCAGATCGACCCAGCCCTTGGTCGCCCAGGCGTCGATGCGGATGGGGTCGGTTTCCACCTCGCGATAGATGCTCTCGGGGATATTGAGCCGTGGACCGCGCAACAGACAGTCCCCGCCGGGAGCCAGGATTGGCAGGCCGATGGAGGTGATCGTCGTCCGCAGGTTTTCCTCGCGCAGGATGAAGTCATAGAGGGTGCGCGAGATTTCGGCCGGCGGCGTCTCCAGCACTCTTTCCAGCGTGCCGTAATTCAGCTTGAGCAGGTGCGCCTCGAAGAGCAATTTTGATAGCTCCGGCGGTCCCAGTTGGCCGAGGGCAACGCTATGGCTGCCGGTCTCTTCCTCGATGCGCGCCAGCTTGTCGAGGGCCGTCTGGCGCAGCACGCCGGCGCGATAGCTGGGGTTGAGGATGCTGCTGTCAATACCGGCGATAATGTCATAGCCGGTGTTGCTGCCCTTGATCTCCAGCACGGCCTGTTGGGCGATCTCCTCCGGGGTGATGAATTCCATCTGATCGGTATGGGTGATGGTCTCGAACTCGCCGCGGGCGAAGAACCCGTTTTCTCCGGTGTCGACGCCGGCCATCTGCAACTTGTCGAGTCTCTCGTAGGCGTTTTCATCGCCACGCAGCAACAGGCGGTCGCCGATCGGTTGCTCCTGGCTCTGATAGCGAAAGAGCGGCCGCCCGCGCAGTTTAACCGTCTTGTAGGCCACTTTTCGGTAACCGATCATCGCTCCCGGCTTCAGTTCCTTCACCAGTGGGCCGTTGGGCGTGCGGGCCATGAGGAACATCAAACCTGTCTGGGCGAAGGCCACCGCCGACTTGCTCATCAGCTTGAAGCTGGGCCGATCCTCGCTGTGGGTATAGGGGATGTTGAGTCCCATGCCGCCCGTGCCGGTCGTGCCGACTTTCAGGTAGAGGCGCGTGCCGCTCTCTGACATGGCCCGATGAATGATCTGCACGTGGCGGATGAGTTGCGGCAATGATTGGGAGATGAGCAGCGAGCTGACGTTTTGCTCCAGGTCGCGGCCGAGTGCAGCCAGCGCTCCCAAATCCTGATGGTCGACGATCTGGTTCAGTTGATCCAGCAGGTCGTGGGTCTGTTTGCTCAGGCTCTCGATATCCTGATAGCTGATGGCAGTGGCCGTGTTGATACAGTCGACGATGACGTCGGGCTTGTATTGACGGATGAGCTGGGCCAGTCCTGACCGCTGGTAGGCTTCATCGAGACCGCCGAAAAGGTCCTGGTAGAGCGTGTCGCGTCGGGCGCGGATCTGCATCAGTCGGCGACGGTTCTCTCCCATGAACTCGTCGCGCACGAAGACGTCGCCCCACGCGCCGATGAACTCGATGCCGGCAAATTCGCGCCGGATGTCGTGCAAAAAGTCGCGCACTTCGCCGCGATAGAGACTGGCGACGACGATGCGCGCCGGCTCCATCTCGCGGGCGATCTCGCGCACGATCTGCGAGCCGACAAGACCCGCGCCACCGAGGACGAGGATGCAGCGGTCGCCGTTCATCGCGCTGACCGATAATTTGTAACCATACCGGAATAAAACGCGCTCATTTTTAGCCCTCACGCGCGCGGTGGAATGCTTGTTTCCACCGAAAATGGGAATGGTGGGAGTGTCCGGAGCTGTCTCCCGAAAGCAGGGAGGAGACAACTGCGCGGGAAATAAAAAACAGCCGCGCGAGGCGGCTGCCTGTGGGCGATACAAGACTCGAACTTGTGACCTCTACGATGTCAACGTAGCGCTCTAACCAACTG
>JAHDWL010000076.1 GCA_023384355.1 Anaerolineae bacterium | reverse complement strand
CCGAAGATGGTTACGACGATATGGAGACTTACACCATCGTCGGCGCGGCCGAAGCCGACCCAACCAAGGGCCTCATCTCCAACGAGTCGCCTATCGGCAGCGCCCTGCTCGGTGCAAAGAAAGGCCAGGTGGTCAGTGCCATGACCCCGGCAGGCAAACTTACATTCACGATTCACGAGATAGCCTGACAACACCAACGGACGGCACCGTCGTTGACGGCCAGGGAGCGCCAAACAGGATTCAGTTTAGTGAACTGTTCCGGCGGGCATTTCGCCGTCACTTCGCCACGTCGAGGATCACAAACTCTTCCCCGGTCTCGCGCGACAATCGCCGGCCGTCGCGCGGGTCGTAAACCCCAAGCCGCAGTTCGCTGGTCGTCGTCGGAACCGTCAATAGCTGGACGATCTGATCACCCGGCTGCCAATACTCAGCCGGCGCCCCAAGACGGTCATCCTGGCTGACGACCTCCCCCGCCCCATCCACGGCATGGAGGAAGACGCGGCGAGGCTCTCCGGTCGCTTCCATCACTCGCCAATAGGTCGCCACCGTACACGCCTCGCCCGCAGCACAACCGTCTACGACGTCATAACCCGTCAATTGAAGCTCGCCGAAGTCGGCCGCAAGCGGCACAGCGGGCGTGATGTTGGCGTCTACGGGGACGGCATAGAGCGCAAACTCGCCCCAATCCTGTTCCCAGGGTGACACGAGGCTCTGTAAATAGGGGGCGAGCGGCAGAATGGCAGGCCTGACAACGCGGATGTTTTGCCCATTAGCCGGTGCCGGAAGGATAAGGCTGTGCGATGGATCGAAAAAGCGCAGCGATAGATCTTCGCGGCGCAGCGTTAACGCCATTGTCGGTGCGTCCATCGTCTCCGGCGTCCAACCGCCAACCGCCACGGGCCCGGACTCCGGCACGCTGTCCAGATAAGCGGCCGCCTCCGTCAGTGCCGCCTGCCAGACGAAGCGCACTTCCTCATTCCTCGGCCAGACTTGCCACAACCCGCTCCACGTATTGAAAGCGGTGAACAACAGAAGGATGATGAGGCCGGCATCGACCAGTCTTGTGAGCAATTCTGTGGAAAACTTTTCCCGAACTGTGGATAAGTGGGGCACTTTGTGGATAACCGCGAGGGGGAAGAGCATCAGGACGGGCAGCAAATTGATTATCCGTATGCTGCTGGGTGCGTCGATGGTCACCAGACTGGGAATGACAGCAGTGGCCAGCCATAATAGCAGGAAAGCATATCGCCGGTCGCGCAGACGCCAGAGGCTCAGGAGGACCCCGGCATAAAAAAGCGCACCCATTATCGGGTCAAATACCGGTCTCCCGGCCACATTTTGCCGCCACAACGGATCGCCGCGGATACCGAACATGGCGGCGATCTTCAGTGCGTTATCCAGAACCGGTCCGATGTCGCCGGCCAGGAATGAGCGCAGCGGCGCGTCGACCTCCGCGATGCGGACTTCGGAATTCGGGTTAGTGGCCAGAAAAATGACGAGCGGCGTAGCCACGACCGCCAGGACAAGCCAGAACAGGAGCAAACCTCGTTGAGTACGGCGAAATGACGGCCTATGCCATAGAAACAGGTAAGCCGTGTAGAGCGCGAAGAATATCGGCACAGCCCGGGCGGCCATGTAGGTGTGGAGACTGAGGCCGGCAAACAAGCCGGCCAGCGCGAAGGCCAGCTGGCCCATACGGGAATTATCGGGCTGGGTTTCACCTTTGGTTGCACCGGGGCCTTGCGGATCGCGGCTCATGGCTTGCCACCAGAAGCAGGCCGCCAGCCCGGACAGTACCGGCAACGAGATCGCTCTCAGCGCCAGACGACTGTAAAAAACGGGCCAGAACAGCACGGCCAGGAACGCGGCCGACCAAAGTCCCTCCCGTGGGCCAAACATCTTGCGACCCAGCGCGAAGGCCACCGCAACCAGCAAAATGCCAAAATAGGCTGACGGCAAGCGCAATGCCAGCGCGTGGTCACCGACCAGCGCGCCGAATCCTGCCTGCACGTAGTGGTAGAGCGCCTCATGACCATAAGCCTCGGTGAAGTAAACAGCGTGATTGCCCGCCAGGATATCCTGATTGATCAACCAGTGGGCGACCTCATCATGCTCCAGACCGGGTGGCGTTGCACCTGCGGGAGATGGGAAATTGTCGAGACCAATGAACCGGAAGGCGGACGCGACAAGAAGGATGAGGACGAGCCAGACTTTCAGGCGATAGGGAGAGATGGCTGTACCCTGTCGGCGCGATTGCGTTGCCTCGCCCAACGCCATTAAAAACGCCCCATCCGAATCATGCCCGGACATCATTTGGCCCACCCAAGCCGCCGGGTGATGGCGCGAGGCAGAACAGCGGCCATTGCCGCGTGCTCTTCCGGCTCAATGATGCGCAGCAGGGCGAGCCCCCCGAAGTAGGTTATCGTGCCCAAAGCCAATGCCAGCAACAGGTGAACCTGATAGCCGAGCCACATGACCAACAGCGTGATGGAAATCAGGAGGAACGGCCGGGTCATCAACCGCAGCCAATCGATCCCCGCGTCGCGCTGTCGCAAGAAATAGGCAAATACCACCATCAGCACAACTTCCGACAGGATTGTGACTACGCCCGCCGCGACAAAGGAATAACGGGGGATGAATATCCAGTTGAAAATCACGTTGAAGCCCACGGCGATGACGAACGCCCGTGGCTGCATGCGTTCCAGTCCAAAAGCGATAAGGACATAGTTGGTGACGCTGTTGAGCCAGCCGAAAGGGATCGACCAGATGATGATCTGAAGAGCAATTGCTCCCTGCGGCAGGAACTCACGGCCGCCGAGAATGCCGATGAGCGGTGTAGCGACGAACGTCGTGAAGGCGGCGATCGGCAAAGCCAGCAGGAGCATCAGCTTGAGCGAGGTGCGATACATGCGCCGGGCGGCATCCATGTTTTCCGCGATGGCCCGCGAGATAATCGGAAACAGGGCCAGGGTGAAGTAGGACGGGATGACCTGCAGCGCGTTGAACCATTTCCAGGCGCTGTTGTACCAGCCGACTACGGTCTCTCCATTCGGCAACAGCTGGCGCAGCAGCAGGACGTCGATAGAGATAAAGATCGTCTGCAACAGATGGATGAGCATCAGGGGGAAGCCGCGATGGAACATCCCGCGCATCAACGGCCGATCGAGCGTCCACGGGCCATGCAGTTCGAAACGGCGTGCCGCCAGTACGGCCAGCAATACCAGAGTGATCAGGTTGACAATAATGGAAACCGCGGCCAGCCCGACAAAGCTGAACCCGGCCAGCAACACGGCCACGCCCAGGCCGACCTTCAGAATGGTCGTGACGGTCGACATCGCTGCCGGAACCTCAGCCTGTTCATGGACGTAGAACAGCCCTGCTACACCCAGGGCCAGGCCGGATATCACCATGCCGATGACCATCAGACCGATCGCGGCGACCTCGGCCGGGGAGAGTGGGTTGGAACCCTGGGAAGTTACGAACACGTAGACAACAATCGGCAGGGCCGCGACGAGGGCGGTGAACATCCGGAGGACGCTGGAGTTAAACAGGAACCGGCCGGCCTGGCTTCGATCCTGCGATACGTCACGGATGAGCAGGATGTTGAGGCCATAATTGGCGACGATTTCGAATATCCCAGCCGTGGCGATGGCCGTGGCAAAACTTCCCGCGTCGGCCGGCCCCAGAACCCGGAGATAGAACGCGGCAAAGACGAAATCGATCCCTTTGTTGAACAGGTTCAGCAACATCGGCGCGCCACTGTTCTTCGCCACACTCCTCGTCATCGAGGATGACGTCTCCGGCCGGTAGAAGCGCTGCCACGCCCACACCACGAGACCGAATGCCAGCACCGCCACGCCCATAAACGACATCAGACCGCCTAGTTGAAAGCTGCGCGGGCTGTAACGGAAGCGCACTGTCCATTCGCCCGACTCCAGACGAACGCCGCGGAAGTTGGCGTTCACCCGAGTGATCTCGACTTCCTGTTCAGTCTCATCGTCGCTTCCGGCCGGGTGCACATAGGCGCGCCAGCCCGAAAAGTAGCTGTCGTTCAGGATGAGCCAGGAAGGTTCGGTGACCGACGCGCCGACGACGACCTGATTGTTTGTCGCCTCATCGATCGTCGCTGCGACGAGTTGGCCAGGTCGCGAGCCGGTTGTCTTCCCGTCACCCTCAATCACCACGTAAGAACGCGGATCGAATTGGGCGAGTGCGGCGAGGGCATCGGGCATGTTGACTTCGGCCGACACCGGCAAAGTGTAGGCGCGTGGGGCCGCGGCCAGATTTTCATAGATGGTGATCCCGTCCCCTTCCCACACAGGCCGGTACTTGGGCGACTGAATCTGCTCCGTGCTGACGACGTACTTCACAGCCAGGACGTCCAGCAGTGGCGAATCCAGGGCCGCCACCGATCCAATCGGCTGAATCCGGTTGAATTGCAGGCCGTTCTGTGACTCGATGGCGGCCATGAACTCCGTGTATTGTTTGGGGATAATGGAATCGTAACCACGGATGTCGGCCAGACCGTAATACCAAGGTGTGTTGGCGTTCAACGTTCCAGCGCCGGTCGGATCGTAAGTCGTAAGTCGCCAATCGCCCGGCTGATCCTGTAACCATTTGATAGCGGCCGGTGTGAAGTTCAACAGCGCCGTATCGGCGGCCGCGTTAAACCCATGCCCCGCCAGAAACAGATCGAAGACGATCAGCGAACAGCCGATGATGATCCAGGAACGGGTTCGTCGGGCCAATAAAAGAATGATGCCCGACGCCACCAGCAGACCACCCAAGAGCAGAATTTGCCGGAAGAGATAGCTATAAAACGCTTCCGTGGATGGGAAGGCATAGGTCGCCCCAGCCAGGTCGAGAAATATTCGTTCGACCAAAGGCCGGACGTCGGCAAAGAACATGCGGCTGATCACGGTGCCGATGACGATGATCAGACCCAGAGCGATCGCACCGAACGACAGAGTCCGGATGAAGGTAGATCTGCCCGCATAGCCGGGCGTTTCCTCGCCCTGTGCGCCGGCTTCGTGCGCCGTTGCGATAGCGTCTGCGCCAAACCCGGCCAGAGCGGCCACCGCCAAAGCCAGCGGGAATACCCAGCGGAACGGGGTATGCAACTGATTGATGAACGGCAGACCGTAGTAGAGCAGCGCGTAGAGGGGCGTCCCGAAGATGAAAGCCAGCGAGAAGAAGGCCAGGCCGGCGAAAAACAGCGTGTGCGCCCGACGAGCGGCCGCGACCGCCCGCCACCTCAGCAGGACGGCCGCGCCAATCAACGCCAGTATCAACGGCAATATCCCCAGATAGGTTGCCCCCTCAACGTAGTTCTTGGTTCCCCAACTCGTCGTGAACGCTCCGTTGGGATTTCGTTCCCCGTAGTAGTTCAGGTCAAGGGGAGTGAGCGCTTCGGTGAAAGCGTCGCGGTACTCGTGATGGGTCGGGTTACCGAAGAAGTTCGGCATCAGGAAGGTGAGCGCGTTGCGCGGCGGGAACGACCACCCACGAACTTCCTCAAAGGAGGCCGATCCCTCGCGAAAGTTGATCTGTCCAACTTCGAACAGCGGCACCAGCTGTACGGCGGCGATCAATAACCCAACGGCGACCATCGTCGCGAGCCAGAACACCGGATAGGAAGCGCGGGATAATCTCGATTTGCGTGAATCGCCGACATCGTTTGGGCTAACCGTTGCCGGCGAACGCCGGTCGTTCCTCGTCTCATACAGAAAGGTCGGCAATCGCCACGCCGCGAAAAGACCCATGATGAGCAACGTGTAGTATGTGAACTCGGCGTGTCCGGCCAGCACCTGGAATCCCAGGGCAATCGCGCCGGTTGATACCCATAAGATCGCCCGACTGCGGTGTTCAGCCGGGCCACCGGCCAGAACAATCACTCGTTCAACTGCGCCGAGCAATAGGGGCAACCAGACCACGGCTGCGGCGATCATCGGGAACACGGCAGCGCTGATAATGAGAAATTGCGCCCCTTGATAGACGAAGCCGGACAGCGCTGCACTGCCTCGCCGCATTTTGAGGATGCGGCCGAAAATATACATGGAAATACCGGCGAGCCATACCTGACTGAGGGCAAACCAGCCATATGCCTTCGCCAACGGCACAATGAGGAACAGGGCAGAGAACGGATAGAGAGCCGAGTGTTGCCCGTTCGCCAAAAAAGGCGCGCCGGCGAACAGGTATGGATTCCAGAGTGGTATCTCTCCGGCCTTCAGGCTGTCCAGCGTGAACTGTTTCCAGGCGTAATTCTGGATGATGAGGTCGCCGATCAGCGCGTTATGTGGGGTGCCTACGCCTAATTCGGCCGCTGACTCGCTCCATGGCGGCCACTGGAACAGGTTATCGACCGGGAGCATCGTGCGGGAGCCGAAAGTGACCCCGGCATAAAGCAGTAGCGGCAGAATCAGATACGAAAGGATGATTATCAGATCCGGCCGAATGGCGCGCAAACGGGCACGGATCATACGATCGGCTCTTTCTCGATGCGGAAGACGCAGGCCGCCGCCCCGGTCGCCCGGCATTCGGTCTGCTGGACCCGAAATTCCTGGCCGCGACCAAACGCGCACAGCGCTTCCTGCAATAACCCGACTATCAGGTGACAGATGGGCGACTTGGCTTCCTGTCCCCAACATACAGCGCAACGTTCGATGGTGTAGTCGAAATGGCTCCCACGATCGACGGCCCGGTGAGTTTGATCGGTGTGTTGGGTGAGTACCCGGGCCAGCGCGGGGACGCCGATCTTGAGGCGCGTCTGCACCGGCAACAAGCGGAATGCCAGGTCATTGAAACCCGTGGGCAGTTCGAAGGCGTCGACCACGCGGTCATACATCGCCCGCCCGCTGCGCAGAGCCAGCCCGCGCGCGCCGCGAGGACCATAAATCACCTCCAGCGCCCTATTCAGGTTGGAGACGATGGCAATGTCGAAGCACAAGGAGAGGTCATTTGCGGGCGGCCGCTCGATGAGCGATGAAGATTCGGTCAGATTCAGCAGCGCGTTCAGGCCATTCCGACCGATGGTCTCTTCAAATGACTCCAGCAGGACGCGGCCGAGCCGGTTGCTGAAATAGTAGCCGCTGGGGGAGACTAGGTTTCTCACAAGTTGGTTCCCATGGTGACAGACACCGACCCCGGGCCGGATGAAGGCCAAGTATAGACAGATGGGGGGTGGATGCAAGCATGAAGCACCAGAGCGACTGCTCACGACCCGTGCCGGACCGCTGACCAAAGCCTTCCTTAATCGAATAACAAGATTTCTGACAGGGTCGATTCAATTTCGCTATAATCTGCCCATGGCACACGCGAAAATGAATTTTCCGGCTGACTTTCTGTGGGGAACGGCAACTTCCTCCTACCAGGTGGAGGGAGAGAATACAAACAGCGACTGGCACGCATGGGAGGCGAGTGATCCCGATCGCATCAAGGGCGACCTGAGCTGCGGGCAGGCGTGCGATTGGTGGCGCAACGCTGAACGCGATCTCGACATTGCGGCCGAGATGGGCAATAACGCCCACCGGTTGTCGCTGGAATGGAGTCGTATTGAGCCGGAACCGAGCATCTTCAATCAGGAAGCGATTGAACGCTACCGCTCGATACTTCAGGCCTGTCACGATCGGGGACTTGAGCCGATGGTCACACTGCATCACTTCAGCAACCCGTTGTGGCTCGCCGAGAAAGGAGATTTCAACAGCGATATCGTTGTCGACTATTTCCGGCGATACACCGCCAAGGTTGTGGCGGAACTTGGCGATTTGATCCCCAAGTGGATTACGATCAATGAGCCAATGACCTATGCCGTCCTCCGCCATATGACAAGCGATTTCCCCAATGCCGGTCATAAAGGGCTCAGCGCTCTGTTTGGGGCTATCCACAACATGTTGCGCTGCCACGCGGCCGCTTACCACATCATCAAGAGTGAATACCCATCGGCATTGGTCGGCACAGCCAACAATATCCAGATCTTCGAGGCCCGGCCGGGAGGAAACGCGATCGATCGTTGGTGGACAACCATCATCGACCGTCTGTATAACGACAGTTGGCCGGATGCACTACACACCGGCCGCTTTCGCGGGATAGTCGGCAGTAAACATTTTAAGGATTTAGCCGGAACCTGTGACTTCATCGGCATCAACTACTACACCCGTTTCTATCTCCGTTTTCCACCGCCCGACGGCTTTGTCGATCGGGAATGGGGACCGGACGCAATCGTCAGCGACGGGAATTATGGCGAAGTCTATCCCCAGGGCTTGTTTCAGATTATTGACCGGGCATGGAAGCGCTATCAGCTGCCGATCTACATCACCGAGAACGGCGTGCCGGATGCGGCCGATCGCATTCGCCCCGGCTTTTTGCTCGATCACCTTCGTCATGTCTGGCACGCGATCAGCTTCAACTATCCGGTGATGGGGTATTATCACTGGTCGCTGGTTGACAATTTTGAATGGGATCGGGGCTGGACCCAACGCTTTGGTCTGGTTGAAATCGATCCGGTAACCCAGGAGCGAAATTGGCGATCGAGCGCTCGACTGTATCAGGAGATTTGTCGCAGTTACAGCATCGACGATGACATGGCCGCCCGCTATGCTCCGGAGATGCTGGATATTATGTGGCCGGGTGCGGCGCCTGCGCAATCACAATAATCTGCAGGAAGGGTCGATTTTCGTCGGGAATTTATCTTAAAAACACAATCAACCCGTCGCGTTTTTGCCTGGTTCGTGCTATAATCCATCAGTTATTTATCAGTACCCTCGGCCGCCGGGCGCGGCGGCCGTCGCCCGCGATCATCGCCGGGCTGCACCCTATTCATGGAGACAACCGATGTCAGGACATTCAAAATGGTCCACCATTAAACACAAGAAGGCCGCCAGCGACGCCAAGCGCGGCAAGGTATTTACCCGCATCGCCAAGGAATTGACCCTGGCGGCGCGCGAGGGCGGTGGCGATCCCGCGTCCAACACGACGTTACGCCTGGCGGTGGCCAAGGCCAAGGAAGCCAACATGCCCAAGGACAACATCGAGAAGGCCATCAAGCGTGGCACGGGCGAAATCGAGGGCGGCGAACTGATCGACGCGGTTTATGAAGCATATGGGCCTCACAGCGTTGGTATCCTCATTGAGGTCGTCACTGACAATCGCAACAGGGCCATCGCCGACGTTCGTCATGCCGTCAGCAAGTATGGCGGCAACATGGCCGAAGCCGGTGCAGTCTCCTGGCAGTTCAAGCGTAAAGGCTACATCAGCATCACCGATGAGGTTGATCAGGATGAACTATTTATGGTCGCCGCCGAGGCCGGGGCTGACGACATCCAGTTCAATGACGGCGTAACGGAGATCTACGTCGAGTTGGAGTCGTTCCGCGCTGTGCAGGAAGCGCTGGAAGCTGCCGGTTACTCGATGGACGAATCCTCGCTCATCTTTGATCCCGTTAATCGCGTCGAACTGAGCCAATCCGAGTCGATGCAGGTGATGAATCTGATCGATCACATCGAGGAACTGGATGATGTGCAAAATGTCTACTCGGCGCTTGAGATGAGCGACGAGGTATTGGCCGCCATGGAAGCGGCCTGATTTGTGCAGGGGAGACAGGGAGCGGGGGAGAAAGAATTATCGCCATCTACTCCGCCCCCTGTTCACTTGCATTCATGCTTCCCACTAACCATGCGCATCCTCGGCCTTGACCCGGGTATGGCCACAACCGGCTTCGGCGTCATCGATGCCGTGGACGGCGAGGTGACGCTGGTCAGATACGGTATCATCACGACGCCGGCCGGGGAGATGATCGAAAAACGTCTGCTATCAATCTATCAGCAGGCAAACGCGCTTATCGCCGAATTTTGCCCGGAACGTGCCGCCGTGGAGCAATTGTTTTTCGGCCGCAACATCACCACCGCCATCGCCGTCGGCCAGGCACGAGGCGTCCTTTTGCTGGCGTTGGCAAGCGCCGGCATCCCCGTGAGTGAATATTCCCCACCCAAAATAAAGGAAGCCGTCACAGGCTATGGCAAGGCAGAGAAGGCACAAATACAATTGATGGTTCGCCATCTTCTCGGCCTTGACGAAACGCCACGGCCTGACGACGCGGCCGACGCCCTTGCAATCGCAATCACCCATGCCCGCTTTGCAAGCTTCCAGGAAGCTGTCGATGTTTCCTGAATTTTCTTTCTAACAAGATACGACTCGCCATGATCGCATCGCTCGCTGGAACCGTGCAGAAAATAGAATCGGGCAGCCTCATCCTCCATGTCGGCGGCGTCGGCATTCGCGTTTACGTGCCGCGCACAGTTCTGGAAGACGTGGGTGGGGTCGGCCGTCGCATGACCCTTCACACCCACCTTCTGGTGCGCGAGGATGGTCTGACGCTCTATGGCTTCGAGAATGAGGAAGACCTGCAACTGTTCGAAGTGTTACTGGGAGTCAACGGCGTTGGACCAAAGGTCGCCCTGTCCATTTTGGGCACGCTCAGCCCTGAACTGCTGAAGAGCGCGATCATGCGCGAAGAGACGGCCGTCCTGCAGCGCGTCCCCGGCATCGGCAAGAAGACGGCCGAACGCATCATGTTCCACCTGCGCGACAAACTTGATTTGGGCAGCCCAACAACGGCCCTGCCACTGGTCAGCGACGTCGATGCCGATGTGATCGACATCCTGACCGGGCTTGGTTTCAGCATCGTCGAGGCGCAGGCAGCGCTCCAGCACGTTCCGCGCGAGGTGACTGCGATCGACGAACGCGTCCAGGCGGCATTGCAATATCTGGATCAATCCTGAGCGGGGAAAATGTCGCAGGGAGGTTCTTTTCCTCTGCGTACCTCTTCCCTGAATACAATCCCACGGAGGATGTGATCGTGACCCAGTTCCCTTCACTCGACGGCTTCGGCCCCACCCGTCGCACGCTACAATTATACGCTCGCGCCCTGAGCAGCCTGGCCCGCGCCTACGCCCCGGCCCACCCCAACTGGTGGCACATCAGCCTCAAGGTCACGCCGGGCGGCCTCGTCACCGACAATATCCCCTGTGGGGGTGGTGGCATCCTGGCCGGGGAGATGAACTTTCACCGGCACGAGCTGATCCTGACCAGCAGCGACGGGCGCGCCTGGGCGCTCCCGATGGACGCCGGACTGAGCGGCAGCGCTATGGGGGATCGCGTGCTGGCCGCAGCGTCTGCGGCCGGACTGGCCGGCGATGTAGACCGCGCCCGCTTCGCGAGCGAGGAACCGGGGCTTTATGACAAGGATAGCGTCAAGCTGTTTTTCACTGCCCTCGTCCGTGCTGACAGGTCATTCAAACGCCACGCTGCCCGACTGGGCAAGGAGTGCGGCCCGGTCAGGCTATGGCCGCATGGTTTTGACCTTTCGATGGAGTGGTTCGGTACGCGGGTAGAGCGATACAACGAGGGCGGCAAGACGGTGGAACTTCCTGCACAGCTCAACCTTGGTTTCTATCCAGGTGAGGACGACGAGACTTCCTATTTCTATTCAAACCCATGGCCGTTTGATACTGACAAACTTCTGAATCAGTCGTTGCCCCCCGGTGTGGAATGGCACACCGACGGCTGGCAGGGGACGATACTGCCCTACAAGGAAGCCCGTGACGAAGATCAAATCCTCGAATATGCGATGGCGGTATACCGGATCGCCACGCCGCTTTTGAACGCACTGGCCTAAGGGGATGGTTTACCCCTCCCCGACCCTATCGTCCCATGCCGACGGACGTCACAGATTCGTTTGACTTGCCGTCACTGCCTTTGTAGAATACGCTAACTGTAC
>JAHDWL010000163.1 GCA_023384355.1 Anaerolineae bacterium | reverse complement strand
GTTGGGGTCCAACCGGGTCTCAACCTCGAGGCCGCCGTACAGTCTGGCTGCCTTGACGGTGCCCAGCATGACGAACGAGGGGTGCCGGGCGGCGAGCCACTCATTGGCCCGGGTTACGTCCAGACCGCCGGTTTCATCCCATTCATCGACCATCATCCCCAGCCGGCCGCCGACGACAATCTCGCCCCGATAGGAGCCGGCGACGAGTTCCCGGCGCACGGTGGGCACGCCGGCTTGTGGCGGGAGCATGTCGATGCCGGCCATCTCCATGATTTTGGGGATGGAACCGCGCGTCGCCATGCCGATCTCGCCCCAGGCCGTCCAGTCGATGACGATGCCCTTGGTGTCCGGCCGCCACTGGCGCAGGTTGCTGGTCAGCTTGCAAAGCAGGTCATTGGCCGCGCTGTAATCTGTCTGGCCGTTGTTGCCGAACCGACCGGCGACTGAACTGAATGCCACCGTAGCGCCAATAGGCATGCCTTTGGCGGCGTGCAGCAGGCTGAAAAAGCCATCGGCCTTAATGTCGTAGACCAGACTGAACTGGTTCAGGTCCTTGTCAGGCAGTGAGCGGCTGATCTCGACGCCGCCGGCGTGAACCAGAACGTCTATCCGGCCGAACATCTCCCTTATCTCACCAACGACGGCCGTCAGTGCCGGGCCGTCCAGCAGGTTGACACTGCGGTAGTAGGCCTTGCCGCCGGCTGCCTCGACGGATTCGATGGCTCGCAAAGCCGCCTCATTGCGCTCAACGGTCATGATTTGCTTGTCGATCTGGGCCGGCGTGACCTTCTCTCCCGCTGCCTTGGCGGCAGCGATCAGATGTTGCTTCAACGCGTCCTTGTTCTCACGGAACAGGGCGATTTGTTCGTCATTTCGGTCGGGTTCGGGCACGAGATCAAGCAGGAAGAACGTGCCGCTACCGGCTGCGGCCAGGTCGCCGATGATGGCGCTGGTGATGCCGCCGGCCGCGCCGGTGACGAGGTAGACGCTGTCGGGGCCAAGCGACAGCCCCGGTTGCCCGTCGGCCGCCGGTTCTTCAATCAGCGTGACCGCGTAGCGGTTGTCTTCGAAGTATCCGACCTCGACGATGCCGGGGTCGCTCAGCGTCTCGGCCAGGAGCGCATCCGCCGGGGCGGCCGTCTTGCGGCCACTGCCGAAGTCGACGACCTTGACCAGGGCTTCACTGCGTTCGCGCTTGTAGGCTTTGGTGAATCCGGCCACCGCGCCGCCCAGGGGGGCCGTGGCTCCGTCCGGGCCGTAACCGTGCAGGCCGCCGAGGCGCGTCGCCGACACCAGGAACTTGCCCGGGCGGTCGACGGTCTCATACAACGTCCGCATGGTCGTGTAAAGATTCTTCACGCGCACGCGGTTGAGTTCGCGCCACGTGGTCAGGTCCATTTCCTCCAATGCCGGCTCGATATCTAGAGCAGGTAGCCAGTAGACGCCCTGGATGTCTCCTTCATGGAGCCAGGTGCGGAGTTGGGTCTCCAGCGTTTCGGCCGTTGGTGGCTCATCGATAACGAGTGTCGTCACGCCCAGTTTTTCCAGACGGGAGAGCAGGGCTTTGCCGACGCCGCCCCGGTCGAGCATGACCACGAC
>JAHDWL010000162.1:1013-1608 GCA_023384355.1 Anaerolineae bacterium | reverse complement strand
ATGCCCGGTCATTTCATAAATCAGCCGGGCGCTGTCATATTCACTGCGCTCCCCCACACTGACAATTTTGCCGTTGCGGATGACGATAATCGTCTCGGAAATCTCCAAAACTTCGTTCAGTTTGTGACTAACAAAGAGAAAGGCAATATCTTGTCGCTCCTGCAATTTCCGAATCACCGAGAACAGCACCCGGATTTCCCGCTCGGTCAGGGCGCTGGTCGGCTCATCCATAATGATCAGGCGCGCTCTCTGGCGTAAGGCTTTGGCAATAGCGATGAGTTGCTTATTAGCGACCGATACCTCGCCAACGGTTACATCAAGAGGGATATTCACCTCAATTTGAGCCAGAGCATTAGCCGCAATGTCGTGAACATGCCGCCAGTTCACCAGGCGGCGTCCATCGGCCAGTTCTCTATTCAGGGCAATGTTTTCCGCTACAGTGAGATTAGGGAAAAGAGAAAAATCCTGATAAATAACCTGGATGCCCTCGCGAATGGCGTCAATAGGGTGAAAATGTTCGAATTCCTTTCCATTGATAACTACGGAGCCGCTATCCCGTTCATACACCCCGGCAATAATTTTGATCAGGGTTGAT
>JAHDWL010000162.1:0-1003 GCA_023384355.1 Anaerolineae bacterium | reverse complement strand
TTTACCACTCCCATTTTCGCCAACCAGGCAATGAATCCGGCCCTGTTCGATGGTTAGATCAACATTCCGCAGCGCATGGACGCCGGCAAAAGATTTAGAAATTCCGGTAAGACCTAAGAATTCGTTAGCCATAGAGATAATACTTTATGAGTGGATCCGAAATAAGTTACTGAAAAGAGCCTCTCCCCGGAAGCTTCCTTCCGGGGAGAGGGAGAAAAGCACGTGATTAGAAAGGATAATCCTTTGCGTTCGTGTCGTCAACATAAACTGCGGCATCCCCGTAGAGGACGTTGCCCGCCCCGATCAGCTTGTTATAGCCGCCAATACCCAGGTCTGCACCGACGCCAACTTCTTTGCCCTGCATCTTCATCAAGGCCATCTGGTTGCAGGCAGCGCCGGCCACCGCCGGATCCCAGAAGCCGATGGCATCAATCGCCCCGCTAAAGAGCAAATCACCGGCAATCGAGGGCAGGCTGGTGCCAACCACCGCTACTTCATCCTGTAGGCCGGCTTCCTCAACGGCGCGGCCAATACCGGCCACGTCGGTGGAGGCACTCCCCTGGAAACCCTTGATGTTCGGATAAGCGGCCAGGATTTCCTTAGCTTTCTGGTAGGCAACCTCGGCATCGTCGAAGCTTTCGTTCTTATCGCCAACCATCGTCATGTTGGGATAAGCCTCTTTTTGGCGTTCAATACCGCCATCCACCCACTCGTTGTGCGTTTTGGAGCCGAGGCTGCCCACAAACACGGCATACTCGCCCTCTTCGCCCATCTCAGCAGCCAGGCGATCCATCAGGCCGGCCCCAAAAGCTTTGTTATCGAAAGCCTCGATATCATAGTCCATCTCTTTTTGGTTCGAAGCCTCGTGAGTAACTACCACAATCCCGGCATCCATCGCTTTTTTCAGCACCGGATCGAGCTGGGTCGGGTCCATCGGAACAACGCAGATGGCATCCACCCCTTGCGCAATCAGATCCTCAATGATCGGAATCTGCTGGGCAGC
>JAHDWL010000075.1 GCA_023384355.1 Anaerolineae bacterium | reverse complement strand
CGTCCCAGCGTCTCCAGCAGGAAGTAATCCTCCAGCGGTTCGTGGAAATTGCGCGGCCGGTATTCGCCTGTGGCGCGGTCGAGGGCATAATCGCCGTGATAATCGCCGCGCGCGATGGCTTTCAGCATCTCGACCAGGCGATCCACGTCGTCGGTGTTGCTGTAACAGCCGAAGCTGGCCCGCACCATGCCCGGCATCTCCGACTTGTCGCCGGCGAGCATCTGGTCTCGCCAGCGATGTGATTCGTCCTCATCGAGATGCAGCAGGTGGACGACATAGGGATGGGCGCAAAAACAGCCGCTGCGCACGCCGATGCCGCCCTCATAGCCCAGAATCGCCGCCACCAGAAAATGGGACATGCCCTCCAGATTGAACGGGATGACGCCGACCTTCTCATGCGCGCGCGCCGGGTCGGTTTCGCCGTAGATGTGGATGCCGGGGACCTCGCGCAGCCGCTCCAGGGTGTAGGCGATGAGGTGTTCCTCGTGGGCGGCGACGGCGTCCATGCCGACTTCCATCAGCACCTGGGCGGCAACGGCCATGGCCACCGCGCCGACGACGTTGGGGCTGCCCGCCTCCTCGCGGTCGGGGACGCCCGCCCAGTGCACTTCATCCAGCGTCACGATGTCGACCGTGCCGCCGCCGCGATACTCCGGGGCTTCGTGGAGGAAGATTTCCTTTGGCCCGATGAGCGCCCCGGTTCCATAGGGGGCGTACATTTTGTGGGCGGACAGGGTGACGAAGTCCAGGTGTTCCGGGTCGTCGTCCGGCAGCATGTCGACGCGCCGGTGCGGGGCCAGCTGGGCGCAATCGACGAGGATGCGCGCACCGGCGGCGTGGGCTTTCCGGGCCAGGCGGTGAATGGGCTGGAGGAAACCGCTGACGTTCGACGCGCCGGTGACGGTGACGAGAGCGACGCGCCCGGCGTATTCCGCCAGCAGGCGGTCGAAATCGTCCTCGTCAAAGCGGCCGTCGGACAGCGCGCGGACGTGGACGACGTGGGCATGCGGCCGCCATGGCAGGTCGTTGGAATGATGTTCCAGCTGGGTGGTGAGGACGACGGAATCCGGCGCCAGCGGGTAGCGCCAGGCCAGCTTGTTGATGGCTTCGGTGGTGTTCTTGCCGAAAATAACCGTGTTTGTGCTGAGATCCGCGCCCACGAAGCGGCCGATGATCTCATGGGACTGGTCGTAGGCCACGGTGCTGAGGCGCGACTTAAAACCCGTGCCGCGGTGGACGCTGGAGTAATAGGGCATGAACGACTCGACGGCGCGCACGACGTCGACCAGCGGCGGCGTGCTGGCGGCGTTGTCGAGGTTGACGTATGGGACGCGGCGGCCGTCGAGCAGCGGGATTTCCAGGTCCAGGCCCAGGATACGCGAACGCATGTCGACCGAGGTATGGGTAGCGATCATTTCAGCACATCCTCCACATGAATAGCGGCTCGCGGGTTTCGGATGTTTGCCTGCGGGCCTTGCCTCTATAAATTCTGCCGCCCTTCGAAGGCGCGGCCGAGCGTGATCTCGTCGGTGTATTCCAGATCGCCGCCGACCGGCAGGCCGCGCGCCAGCCGGGTCAGCCGAATATTTTGATCGGCCAGGCGACGTTGCAGATAGAGCGCCGTCGATTCGCCCTCGAGCGTCGGGTTCGTGGCCAGGATGATCTCCTGGAAGTTGCCCTTGCTCACCCGATTTACCAGTTCGGCGATGCGCAAATCCTCCGGCCCGATGCCCTCGACGGGCGATATCGCGCCGTGAAGGACGTGGTAGCGGCCGTTGTAGGCTCGCGAGCGCTCGATAGCCAGCACGTCAAGCGGCTCTTCGACCACGCACAGCAGCTTGCCGTCGCGCGCCTCGTCGTCGCAGATAAGGCAGGGGTCTTCTTCGGTGATGTTGAAGCAAACCGAGCACAGGCGGGTAAGTTCCTTGAGGTCTTGCAGGGCCGTGGCCAGGTCGCCGGCCTGATTGTCGGCCGCGCGCAACAGGTAGAAGGTCAGACGCGAGGCCGACTTGGGGCCGATGCCGGGCAGCCGGGCGAATTCGTCGATGAGCCGCTGGACCGAGTGCGGCAGCACGGATTGGGCCACAGCTTAGCCCAGTCCCAGGCCGCCGAGCAGCCCGTCCATCCCGCCGATGCCGCCGGTGATGCCTTCCATACGCTGCGCCGCGAGCGCCTGCGATTGTTCGATGGCGGCGTTGATGCCGGCCACGAGCATGTCCTGCAGGAAGTCAGCCTCATCGGGGCTGAGCAGCTCGGGGTTGATGGTGATGCTTTGCAGGCGCTGATGGCCGGTGATGACGACGCTGATGGCTCCGCCGCCGGCGGTGACGGTCACCGTCTCGCTCTCCAGCGCGGTCTGGGCCGCGGCCATCTCCTGCTGCATCCGCTGCACCTGGCCCAGCATGTCGTTGGGCGAGGCAGTTTTCTTCTTGGGTTTGCCGTGGAATGATCGTTTGGTCATGGTTCCTCATTTCTGGATACAAGATACGAAACACGAGAGACGAGTCCAGTGCGTAATTTCGGCCGGCTCATCATTCGGGTTTTGTATCTTAACTCGTTACTCGTCTCTTACAACTCCACCCAGTTCGGCCGCCAGCGCCTGGAACTCCTCGCGCGCGATGGGCACGGGATATTCCGACGTCGTGACGGTGCGCACCTGGCAATCGGTTGCGCCGAGGGCGCGAAAGGTGTCGGTCACCAGTTCGATCGCGCCGGGCGTCTTGTCAAATTTATCTTTCAGCAGGGGGTAGTCGAACCCCAGGACGATCGTCTGCCCTTCAAGAGCCAGCGGCTTGCACATGGCCAGCAGTGGGGGCAGGTTTTTCATCCGGCGGCCGACACGCTGGACCATCTCCGGCCACATCCCCGCCGCGCCGGCCACGGTGAGCGTCGCCGGCCGGCTTTCGGCCGCCGCGGGCTGTGGCGTGGTGATGGGTGTGGTTGCCGGGGGTTCGACGGCCGCCTCTCGCGGGGGTGGGCCGGCAGGTCTGGCTCTGTCTTCGATCGTGCGTGGTGCGCCGGCAGCCGGCCTGTTGCCGCTCTCTTCACTCGTCAGACGTAAATCGTAATTCGGTATTCCCGCCATCGGCCCTTCCGGCACAAGCTCGAGGAAGGCCAGCTCCAGCGGGAGTTGCGGCTGCCAGCTCCCCGCCGGTTGCAGCGAGGCTTCGTGGAAGCGGCGAACCGCGTCGATGAGTGCCCGGCGTGGGGCGCGACGAGCCTGGGCCAGCATCTGGGCCTTGCGCTCCACTGGCCCGTCGATCTCCAGCTCGCCGGCCGCCTGCAACAGCAGGAGTTGCCGCAGGTGGGCCACCATCTGGCGGCAGAATTGGCGTGCGTCCGCGCCCGAGCCGAGCGCGTCGTGGATGACGGTCAGGCCGCGGGCGCTGTCGCCGTCGAGCCAGGCGTCGGTGACGGCCACGACGGCCGCGTCCGGGGCCGTGCCCAGCACGATCTGCGCCCGCTCCAGCGTGATACGCTCGTCGGGGGTGACGACGAGCTGGTCGAGCAAGCTCTCGGCGTCGCGCAGGCTGCCGGCTCCCTGCCGGGCGATCAGCTCGACGGCCGCCGGCTCGATGGCCAGCCCTTCCTGTGCCGCCAGCCAGTTGAGGCGGGCGGAGATTTCAGGCGTGGTCAGCAGCCGGAAGTTGAACTGCTGGCAGCGGGATTTGATGGTCAGCGGGACCTTGTGTTCTTCGGTGGTCGCCAGGACGAAGATGGTATGGGCCGGCGGCTCTTCGAGTGTCTTCAGCAGGGCGTTGAAGGCGGCCGTGGAGAGCATGTGGACTTCGTCGATGATGTAGACCTTGTACTTGCCCTGGCTGGGGGCGAAGTTGACCTTGTCGCGCAGGTTGCGGATATCGTCGACGCCGGTGTTGCTGGCGGCGTCGATCTCGATCAGGTCGAGGAAGCGGCCCTCATTGACGGCGGCGCAGACGGGACAGCTGTCGTCGGGTCGCTCGGCAGGGTCTTCGGCCGTGCAGTTCACCGCCTTGGCCAGCAGCCGGGCCATCGTCGTCTTGCCCGTGCCGCGCGGCCCGCAAAACAGGTAGGCATGACCCACGCGCCCGCTCACGACCGCGGCTTGCAGCGTGTGGGTGACGTGTTCCTGGCCGATGACCTGGTCGAACCGGGCCGGCCGCCATTTGCGATAGAGTGCTTGTGACATGATCGAATTACGAGTTACGAGCGACGAGTTACGAATGGAGAAAGCGCCTTACTGACGAATTCCGAACTCGTCACTCGTTGTTCGTAACTGGATCGGAGTTTACCACCGATGGGATGGTGGCACAAGACGAGGTATTCGCATCTTTAGCTCATGCGTGCTACACTCTCGCGCCATGACCCTGGAACTTGACAGGCTGACAGCCGACCTTGAACAGATGGCCACCGCCGCAGCGGCCAACTACCAGGCCCAGTTGCGACGGGCGGAGCAGTTGCGCCGTTTGCTTGCCGATCACGCCACCGATTGGGCCGGCATTCGCGCCGGGCTGCAAATGGCGACCGAGAAAGCCGACGAGAAGTTCTTCCGCGCCGCCGCGCCGCTATCGGAAGATGAGCCGCTGGATGTGCCCGTGCCGGCTCCCGCGCCGCCGCAACAGGCGACGATTATCGTCACCGACGGCTCGCAGATCATGCCCGATCGCCACGCCGCCTACCTGTATTACCTGATCAACATCGGCGTCATGGTCTACCATCACGGGGGAGGTGGGGCGCCCGACATTCATACCGCCCCACGCCTCTTTTATCCGCAGATTGTGGACGACATGACCGATGACAATCCCGGTTTCGATCAAAGCCAGGTAACGATTGAACGGGACAAGGCCGAGATCGAGACGTTGGCGAATTTTGCAGATGCCTATCGTGGCGCAACCGGTCACGTGCTTGGCCTGCTCGACCAGCGCCTGCTCTACTGGCCGATGGTCGGCGAGCGCGGAGCGTCGGAGACGGTGGTTGCCAACTGGACACAGGCCATGCGTCTCATCCACGAGACCGGCGCGTTGCTGGCCGGGTATATCGACCGGCCGGGCAAGCGTTCGGTGGTCACGATGCTCCAGACGCTGCTGGACGAACCCGATTTTGATTGGCGGGCTCTGGGCAAGCGGCCCGTGGGCAACGAGCTGACCGACGCGGCGCTCTACGCCACGCTGCTCGGCCCCGGCGAGCGCAGCCCGGTCTTCGTCGACATCTCGCCCGCCAACCGGCGTTTCGCCGAGGAAGACCCGAATATCGAGGTGTGCTTCTTCTATCTTAATGCCGGGGTGTCCAACAGGCCGCTGGAGGCCGATCCGGATCAGCGTGGCGAGGCGCGCGCCATCGCCCGTGTCGATATCCCGCGCTGGGTGGCCGAGGACAAGGCGGCCGTGGGCGTCGTCCACAGCCTGATTTATGACCAGTGTCACATTCAGCTCAATTATCCCTATGCCCTGTCGCGGGCCGACGAGCTGGCCGTGGTCGGCCATGACGACGAGGCTAATCTCGGGGCCATGATCGGGCTGGCCATGCAGCGGGCCGGCGTCCCGGGCACTGAGTCAGCCAAGCAGAGCGGCAAGGCTGCCGCGCGCGGTGGCCGGACACGGCACACAATGCGATGAGAAGCGCGACCGGCCGCGGTCGCGCAACAGGGAGGAGATTTTTATGACAGACCATTGGATGGACGAGGAGAAACCGATCGGTCGCGTCCTGCGCGCCGCCACGCCCGGTTTCGTCATCGGCTGCCAGGTGGGGCAACTGTCGGAGCCGTCATTTGGCTGCCTCGTCAAGGCGCAGCCGGTGGGCGGGCGCGAGGCGATCTATGGCCTCATCTACAACATGGACGTGGCCGACGATCCGCTGGTGCGGCGACTTATCCTGGCCGAAAGCCCGCGCGAGGAGGTCATCAACGACCAGCGCCAGAACCGCCTGCTGCCCATCGAGATGAGCGTCCTGGCCGTCGGCTATTGCGCCAACGACCGCTTCTACCATGGATTGCCGCCGCGGCCGCCGCTGAACCTCGATCCGGTTTATCTGTGTCGCGACGCGGCCGAACTCACCCGCTTCACCGGCCGGCTGGGCTATCTGCGGCTTATCCTGCGCGCGGCCGACATGGGCGTGCCGGTCGATCAGCTGCTGGTGGCCCACGTGCAGGACGTGTTCCGCCTGCGCGGCTACGATGTCTATTGGGCGACGGCGGTTATCAACGAGGTCATCGAGCTGCTGCGCAGCGACTACGAGACGCTGGTGCCGGTGCTTGAGGCGCTGGGCGAGGCGTTGCCCGGTCTGGGCGACGCGCCCGATACCATGGGGGGCTTTTAAATGTTCGACTTGCCACAGGATACTCAGGAAACAACCGGCCCATTGGGCTACATTGTCGGCGGCAGCCTGAAGAGCGGGTTGCGCGTGCGGCTCACCGTCCCGGCCGACGCGGTGCAGGAGGGCGGCTTCGTCGTCTGCGAGACGCCCCGCTACCGTTACTACGGCCTCGTCACCGACCTGCAACTCGGCTCCACCGACCCGCGCTTCGCCGACGAGAAGTCCGACCGGCTGCCGGCGGCCATCCAGGGCGCGCTCTACGGCAAGACGCTCTACACGACGCTGGAGATGTATTCGACGCTGTTGCTCGACCTTGGCCCCGACCTGACGGACCCGGCGCGGGCGGAGTGGCAAGCGCGTGTCGACGCGGGCGAGGAGAACCCCGGCCCCAAGCCGGTGAAGACCGTGCCCGCCCACCACGCGCCGGTGCGCCCGGCCGGCGAAGCCGACGTCGCCGCCATCTTCGGCGAGGAGGGCGACAAGAATTTCGTCATCGGGCACACCATCGAGCAGGGTTATCCGGTTTGTCTCGACCTGGAGCGCTTCGTCAAGCGCAGCAGCGGCATCTTCGGGGCGACGGGCACGGGCAAGAGCTTCCTGACGCGCATGGTGCTGGCCGGGCTGATGCAGACCGCCGTGGCCGCCGCGCTGGTGTTCGACATGCACAACGAATACGGCTTCGACGACCAGGACAGCGACCGCGGCACGCGCGTCGACGGTCTCAAGACCCTGTTCCACCTCAAGGTTGATGTCGGCGCGCTGGGGTCGGGGTCGATGGCCGGGAGCAACCGCCCCGACTTCGACGTGGTGCTGGCCGCCGATGATTTCACCATTGAGGACATTCTGCTCATCGGCGAGAAGCTGAACCTGACCGAGACCAGCGCCGCCACGTTGAGCGCGCTGGAACGCTCTTTCGGCAACAAATGGTTCAGCAAGTTCATTGCCATGGACCCCACGGCCGAGGAGATCGATCCCGAGACCGCGAAAAAATCGCCCGCGCCCAACTCCGTCGCCTTCTGGGCGCGACAGGCCAACGTCCACGAGGAAGCGGCCAAGGGCCTCTATCGTCGCCTGAAGCCGATATACGACAAACCCTATATCGTCGAGAAGCCGGCGGTCGATGCCGTGGCCGAGATGGTCAACCGGCTGGAGAAGGGCCGCCACGTGATCCTCAGCTTCGGTCGCTTCGAGGCCGAGGAGGACTACCTGCTGGTCTCCAACATCCTGACGCGACGCATCCGCGACAGGTGGGTGAAGTCGACCGAGGCTTTCAAGAGCGGCATGAGCGTAACGTCGCCGCGACCGCTGGTCATCGTCGTCGAGGAAGCCCACAAGCTGCTCAGTCCCGGCGTCTCGCGCCAGACGGCCTTCGGCACCATCGCCCGCGAGATGCGCAAGTACAACGTGACGCTGCTCATCGTCGACCAGCGGCCGTCGGGCATCGACGACGAGGTGATGTCGCAGCTGGGCACGCGCGTCACCGGCTGGCTGGGCGACGAGGACGACATCCGCGCCGTGCTCAGCGGCCTGGCCGGGCGCGACCAGCTGCGCGGGATGCTGGCTCGCTTGCAGGAGAAAGAGGAAGTGCTGTTGCTGGGCTGGGGGGTCAAGATGCCCATCCCCATCCGCTCGCGGCGTTACGACAAACGGTTCTCCGACGAGATGCGCAGGCGGGCGGTGCCGGCCGCCGGAGAAACCAGACGCTACACGCTGGACGACGCCAACCGCGACCTGTTTTGAGCCGGAATCACCCGTGGTCGCTCCTGCTTTGCGCCCGCAGCACAGCCGCTGTCCGGTCGCTCACCTGCAATTTGGTGCAGATATTGGAGACGTGGTTGCGCACGGTCTTGAGGCTGATGCCCAGCCGCTCGGCGATGGCTTCGTTGGACAGCTCCTGGGCCATCAGGTTCAGGATTTCCGACTCGCGGTCGCTTAGTTGCGGGAAGGCATCGGCGCGCACGTCGGCCTGGACGCGGGCGAAATGGCTGATGACGTGCTGGGCCACGGCCGCGCCGAAGACGACTTCGCCGTTATAGACGTTCTGGATAGAGCGGATGACGTCGATCTTGCGCGCGCCCTTCAAAATATAGCCCAACGCCCCGGCCTGCAGGGCGTGGAACACGGTGGCCGTGTCGTCGGACATGGTGAGGACGAGGATGTGCATGTGCGGAGCAGCGGCGACAATGCGGCGCGTTGCCTCGAGGCCGTTGAGCCGCGGCATCTGCAAGTCCATGAGAATGACGTCCGGTTGTAACTCGGCCGCCTGCGCCACCGCCTGTTGGCCGTCGGCCGCTTCACCGACGACGAGTACGGTTGGTTCAGTCGCCAACATGACGTGCAGTCCCTGGCGAAAGGCATCATGATCGTCACAGATGAGGACACGTATCGGTTCCATTAGCTCTCCTCTCCAAACTCGAGCGGAAATCGGGCGGTGATACAGGTGCCCCGGGGCCGGTTCGGTTGAACGAGCAGCGCTCCGCCAATTCCCTCGGCTCGCTCACGCATGGTGGTCAATCCCATGCCGGGCCTCGACTCCGGCGGCAAACCGATGCCGTCGTCCGTTACCTCAAGGCGCAAGCCGTCGTTCTCGAACCACAGGGCCAGAGCCGCTGAATGCGCCTGCGCGTGGCGGCGGATGTTGGTCAGCGCCTCCTGGGCAATGCGATAGACGGCCACCTCGACGGCCGCGGGCAAGGGTAGGTGTTGTTCCGGCAATCGGACCATGACGTGTAAGCCCGGCGTGGCGAACCCCTCAGCCAGCACGCTCAGCGCCCCGAACAGCCCCAGTTCGTCCAGCGCCGGCGGCCGCAGCCCGTGGACGATGCGCCGCACTTCGGCAACTGTAGCCTGCGCCTGGTCGGTCAGTTCCGCCAGCAGCCGGTCGGCGGCCGCCGGATCGTCGCGCAGCAGATCGCGCGCGGTATCGGCCTGCATGGTCATCGTCGCCAGCGCCGGACCGAGGCCGTCGTGCAGGTCACGGCGCAAAAGTCGACGCCCTTCCTCGCGAGCGGTGACAATGCGCCGGCGCGATTCCTGTAGCTCGGCCGACAGGCGCGTGGCGTAGAGTGTCAGGCTGATTTGCCGCGCCAGGTCGCCCAGGAGCTGCCCGTCGATGGGCAACGACGCCCCGGCGACGACGCGGGGCGCAAGGTGAAGTGTGCCCAGATGCTGTTCCTGATAGGAGAGAGGCAAGGAGATGAGAGACGTCGTCGGGCGGGGGCCGGTCTCGGCCAATGAGTCGTCGGTCTCCAGGCCAACGTAAGGCAGGTTGAGGGCCTCGGCCAGCGAACGAACCATCGCCGGCGGCAACGTTTCGGCCGTGAGTTCGGTGTCCATGCCGGTCAATACGCGGCTGATGACGTCATACGGGTTGTCGGCGGTATCTTCGGCAAGGAGAGCAAGACGCGGCCGCAGCCAGCGCTGCGCGGGCCAGATCGATAGCAGGGCCAGAATCATAAACACCCAATCGACCAGACCGTTCCAGACATAGGGATTCAATGGTCCCTCCTGGAAGGAATAGCTGTTGATCAGCCACCACCCGGCAACCAGAAAGGTATAGACCCCTGCCCACCAAAAGACGAGCAGGATTACCAGCACCAACGCCGGCAACAGGCGATTCAGACGCAAGCGTGGTCGCGCAATGGTCTTTGTCATCGATACCCTGGAAAAGGAAACGTAGCGCGATTTGCCAAATCGCGCTACAGACTATCTTATGACCGGTTTCAATTGGCAGTCGCGGCCGACTCGGCTTCCGGCTCTTTGCCCATCGTGTAGAGGGCCAGGCTGGTGATGAACCACAGCGCCATCCATGCCACTTCGATGATGAACGTCGGTTCCGGGGTGCCGCGAAGGATCATCATCAACGGCATGAACAGCCCCTGGATCAGCAGGGCGAATCGCTGCCATCCTGTCCAGCGCCGGGCGAAGACGACGGCGACCCCCGTCAGCAACGCGCCCAGCAAGCTACCGAGACCGCCGACCGGCAGCAGGAAGAAATCGGCATTGCCGGTGAACAGGCTGATAAAGCCGCCGAGGATAAGCGTAGCCCAAGCGGCGATGAAGAAGCCGAGAGCCAGACGGCCGAATCGCCCGTCTCCTGCCGCCCGCGCCCGCCACATGCCCACGAGCATGATGAGCAGGCCGACCATTCCGGTGAAGAAGCTCAACTGGTTGGCGACAAACGCCGGCCCGGAGTCGGGCGGAAACAGGTCATACCGGTATTCAAACACCAGGTTGATGATGAAGAAGACCGCGCCGGCCATACCGGCCAGAGCATAAGGACGAGTGTT
Organism: Anaerolineae bacterium; assembly: GCA_023384355.1. Lineage (GTDB taxonomy): Bacteria > Chloroflexota > Anaerolineae > Promineifilales > Promineifilaceae > Promineifilum. The sequence goes on along the minus strand of JAHDWL010000075.1, from coordinate 1,502 downwards.
GGTTGAGGTTTCCATGCGATGATCCCTTTATTGAAAGTATCAGGTTGGCGGGTAGGGGGTTAGCTTGTCGCCGGTTTTGGCCGGCGCAACAGAACCACAATGACGAATATGGACACAACAACGCCGACGATCGCAGATATTCGCATGAAGGTATTAGGGGCGAACATGACGCCGGGCAGGGCGCTCAGGCCATTGACGGCGCTGAGGATGATCGCCAGCCAGATGCCCCACTTTTGCCCTCGCCAGGCCCCGTAAGCAGCCAGGAGGCCGGCTACGCCCGTCAGCGCGCCCAGGATAATCACGATCTGTGGAATACCGGCGGCCGCGCCCTGATTATCCGGGCCACCCAGCAGTGCAGGAATGGAGAAAACGACACCATATAGGGAAAGGGCGGCAAACAGGATGACGGCTGTTTTATAGAGGGTTGACTGGTTCATTGGTTTCTCCTGGTCTAGGTAAAGGTGTCAGATGCCAGACACTTCGGAAAGTGCCCGGCACATGGCAAATTGGTCAATGACTAGTCCTCGACCGTGAACCTCCGCACCATCCCGTGCAACAGGTGCGGCAATGGATCGTCGCCCTCGGCCATGGCGACGACGTCGGGCAACGGACACACCAACTGGTATTCGCCCGGCGTCAGGTCCATCTCGATCCATACCCGCTCGCCCGGCGAGATCGGCGGCAGGCCGCCTATCGCCTGGACCGGGGCATCGGCCGGCGGCGGACCGCTTTCCTCGCTGAAGAAGGCCAGCAGTTGCTCCGGCGTCACGTCAGGATTGTATGTCGTAACGGCCGCCAGATGCCATTGGTTGCCGGAGTTGATGAACTCCCACAACCCTTTGCCCGGCATCGTGTCGGGCGTGTTGTAGGCAAAGTCGACCATATCAATCGTAGCGGCCGTTTCCGGCACGGTTGTACCGACGATTTCTTCGGCCTTGAAAAAGGCCAGGTCGCGCTCCGGGTGGGTATCATCGTTGAGGATGAACTCGCCAGTGCGCAGGTCGGTATAGAAGGTGGTCGTCGCGCCGGGGGCGATATCCTGGACGGTATGAATGAAACCGGCCAACTCAAATACGCCAAAGAACGCATCGGGGTTGGCGTCGGCCACAGCTTTGAAATCTATCAACTCCTGTTGGGTGTGGCCCTCCTTCATTCGCAACAGGCCCACCGCAATGGGGGCCCCGCCGGAGTTAGTGATATCGACCTGGACGATCCCCCCGGGGACGACCTCAGGCACTTTAAACCCGTCGTCGGTCGCTTCAATCGTGACCACCGGGATTTCCGCCTTCTCGGCGGGGGCGCTCGTCGGCGGAGCGGCTTCCGTTGCCGGAGGGGCCTGAGTTGCCGGAGCCACGGCCTGTTCTTTCGCGCCGGAACCGGAGCAGGCGGCCGCCAGCAGGAGGACCGCGATGGCAGCCAGTGCCGGTAGAGGCCAGGTACCGTGCTTTAAACTGATTCGATGTTTCATGGTAACTCCTCACGTGAAATGTTTGGGCGAATTA
>JAHDWL010000008.1 GCA_023384355.1 Anaerolineae bacterium | reverse complement strand
CCGCTGCCTGACCTCTACACCTTCAACCATTGGGCCGACTACTGAAAAACCCTGGCCTTGCGACCGCGGTTCTTGACACGGAAAGGGCCATTGCTATACTCCTTTATGATGCGGATAGTGCATTATAATGAAACAAATCACGCCCATTGTGGGGGTGGAGAAAAATAGGAGAGCAGAATTCCAATGAGCGTAGCTGAAATTTTTAATGGCATGGCGGGCCGTTTCCAGGCCGACAAAGCAGCGGGAGCCACCATGGGCATCCTTTTTGACCTGAGCGGCGACGACGGCGGCCAATATTACGTCAACATCGCCGACGGCAAACTGGACGTCAGCCAGAGCGCGCCGGCGGCCGCTCCCAGCGCCACGGTCAAGATGTCGGCCGATGATTTCAAGGCCATGTCCTCCGGTTCGCTGAACCCGATGATGGCCTTCATGACCGGCAAGATCAAGGTCGACGGCGACCTCAACTCGGTGATGAAGTTCCAGTCTCTGGTCGGCTTCTAAAATTTACAGGACGGGGGCAAACCAACCTGCCCGCAGAATCGCAAACAAAAAGGGCGAGTCCATCAGGAACTCGCCCTTTTTTGTTAATCATCCCTATTGCAATCGCAATCGGTTTGTCCCCGTCTCCGGACCACTATGCCGCCTCTCTCTCCATGTTGGTGCTGATGGCGATCTCGGTATATTCGCGACGCTCGGCGCTGTCCAGTTCCAGACCGCAAATGTTCAACAACTCGGCGATCAGACCCGCCTTGCGCTCGGCGTCGCTGCGCGACCACGTGCGGGCCTTGATCTCCATGAAATAACCCGGCAAGTCCGGTTCCAGCACCCGGTCGAAGTTGATGGCGAAGTCGGTCGCCTTATAGAGCACGTGCCAGCGTTGCCGATCCTTCTGGAAACTCAGCTCGCGGGCCGGGGCGAAATACTCCTGATAGAAACGCAAGCTGCGGTCGGCCGCGGCCAGCCAGCGCGAGCGGGACAGCATCACCGCGTTGGGGAACTCCTCGCGGTTCCCTTCCCCGATGAGCGTGAGCCTCACCCGCACCTGGGTGACCTCGCCCGCCTCGTTGATGAACTCGTCCTCGCGATGGCGCAGTCGGGCCGCGTCAGGGTCGCCCTCGTCGAAGAGGAAGTAATGGTCATACTGCCGGTAATGGGCAAAGCGGGAGACGCTGATGGCGTCGTTGTCCAGCAACATACGCAGCGCCGTGTCGTCGCTCATCGGCACTTTCACCTGCACCTCGAAGCTCTCCTGCCGCTGGACGCCCGACAGCAACACCAGCTTGTTATATGGGCTGGATTCGCGCCGGATGACGAACTCGTCGATAGCCTTGGCCACTTCGATGGCGTCGCGGCGGGCGGACGCCTCGTCCACCGTCAGCAACGCGCGGTCGCGCATGAGCCAGCGGCCGTTGCAGATGACGTGAGCCACGTCGCTGCTCTTGGTGGAATAGACGATGCGCGAATAGACGGCGTCAGGATGATTGTGGAAGTGGGGTTGATTGTGAATGCCGGTCATATCGAGCACGGCGATGTCGGCCCGCTTGCCCGGCTCCAGGCTGCCGGTCACGTCGCCCATATGGATGGCGCGCGCGCCGCTGATCGTCGCCAACTCCACCGCCTGACGGGCGGGCAGCGCCGTCGGATTGGACGTCGAAACCTTGGCGATGAACGACGCCAGTCGCATCTCTTCCACCATGTCCAGATCGTTGTTGCTGGCCGGGCCGTCGGTGCCCACGCCGACGTTCAGGCCGACCTTGAGCATTTGTGTGACAGGCGCGATGCCGCTGGCCAGTTTCAGGTTGCTTGACGGGCAATGAGCGACACCCGCCCCGACACGGCGCAGGCTGAACATTTCTTCTTCGTCGATATGGACGCAATGGGCGGCCAACAGTTTGGTGTCGAGGATCCCGTGCTGCTCCAGCCAGGGAACGACCGACATGTGATTCTGGTTGACACTGTTGTCGGCCTCCAGCTTCGTCTCGCTCACGTGGGTGTGCAGCGGAACGTCGAAGGCGCGAGCCAGATCGGCGCAGGCCAGCAGTAACTCCGGTGTGGCCGTGTACCAGGCGTGGGGTGCCACTGCCGGCTGGATGAGCGCGTGGCCGTTCCAGTGTTCGATGAAGCGCCGGCAGAGGATCAGCGCGTCCTCGAACGTCTCGGCGTCGGGCGCGGGGAAGACGAGGATCGTCTGGCCCAGCAAGGCCCGCATGCCGATCTCGGCCACCTGCTCGGCGATGGCTTCCTCGTAGTAGAACATGTCGGCGAAAGACGTGATGCCGGAGCGGATCATCTCGGCGCAGGCCACACGCGCGCCCAGCTTCACAAACTCGGGCGTGACGAACTGGCGCTCGACGGGCATGAGATAGCCCAGCCAGACATCGAGACGCAGGTCGTCGTTGAGGCCGCGCATTAACGTCATGGGGATGTGGGTGTGGGCGTTGACGAAGCCGGGCATGACGACCGTGTCGGCACAATCGACGACCTCGGCCGCGCTGTAGGCCTGATCCATCTCCCCGGTCGGGCCGACAGCGACAATGGAATCGCCGAGGATGGCCACCGCGCCATCCTCAAAGACTTCGTATTTACCGTTCATCGTCACGACGGTTCCGCCGCGCAACAGGATGTCTACTTTTTGTGTCATATTCCTCTCCAGGAGTTGGTGCGAACGCCGCGATAGTCATGTTCGCAATGGTTTCTGTTTCCGCTGACCACCGGACGTTCCGGGGTCGTGAAAGGTCGCCCGGGCCGGCGACTTATCCTGATTATACCGTTTCCTGTTATAATCGGTACACTCCGGCGACATCATTTGTCTCCCCGACCCGTGTGACCGGAGGGATGCCGAGAAATAAACCTGATAGAGGTTGATGGAGTAATTACCATGAGCATGGTCGATGTAATCGCTCGCAAGCGCGACGGCGGCGAGCTGACTGCCGCGGAGATCAACAGCTTCATCCGCGACTACACTGCCGGGACGATCCCCGATTACCAGGCGGCAGCGCTGCTGATGGCCATCTATCTGCGCGGGATGAACCGGCGCGAGACGGTCGACCTGACGCTGGCCATGGCCAATTCGGGTGACATGCTCGACCTGCACGACGTCGCCCCGTTCATCGTCGACAAGCATTCGTCCGGCGGCGTGGGCGACAAAACCAGCCTGGCCGTGTTGCCGCTGGTGGCGGCCGTCGGCGTGCCGGTGGGCAAGATGAGCGGCCGCGGCCTCGGCAGCAGCGGCGGCACCCTCGACAAGATGGAGTCGTTCGATGGCTGGTCGTGGGCGCTGTCGCTCGATCAGTTCAAGCGCCAGCTGCGTGATATCGGGCTGGTGCTGGCCGGGCAAACCAATGTGCTGGCCCCGGCTGACGGCAAGCTCTACGCCCTGCGCGACGTGACGGCCACCGTCGATAACGGTTCGCTCATCGCCGCCTCCATCATGTCAAAGAAGCTGGCCGCCGGGGCGGACGCCATCGTCCTCGACGTCAAGACGGGCAGCGGCGCGTTCATGCCGACCGTCGAGGCGGCCATGGAACTGGCGCAGCTCATGGTCGACATCGGTGAGGACGCCGGGCGGCACGTGGTAGCCCTCATCTCCGACATGAACCAGCCGCTCGGCCACGCTGTGGGCAACGCGCTCGAGGTGCGCGAGGCCATCGACACGCTGCGCGGCGGCGGCCCCGAAGATTTCTGGGAGCATTGCCGGGTGGTGGCAGGCTACATGGTGTTGCTGGCCGGGAAGGCGGCGACACTGGCGGAAGCCGAGGCCATGATCGCCGCAGCCCGCGCCGACGGCCGCGGACTGGCCAAGTTCCGCGAGCTGGTGGTGGCCCAGGGCGGCGATCCCCGTCAGGTGGACGACCCCGACCGGTTGCCCAAAGCTCGCTATGTCGAGCCAATTGAGGCCACGCGCACAGGTTACATCTCGGCCATGGACACGGCCGAGCTGGGTTGGGTGTGCGTGCGCTGCGGCGGCGGCCGCATGGTGAAGTCCGACAAGATCGCGCCGGGCGTAGGCTTCATCCTGCCGGTCAAGATCGGCGATCACATCGAAGCCGGACAGGAGATCGGCCAAATCCACGCCGATGACGACATGACGCTGCAACAGGCGCAGCGCGATATCCCCGCGGCCATCACCGTCAGCGATACCCCGGTGTCGCCGCTGCCCCTGTTCTATGCGACGATTATCGGTAAAAGCGGCAAAGGTCAGTGAAATCCGTCTGAACCTGTCCGATTTAGGAGTAGATGAACAATGGACATCCTCGGAATCGATATTGGCGGATCGGGCATCAAGGGCGCTATCGTCAACGCGACGACAGGCGAGCTGGTCAGTGAGCGGCTGCGCGCGCCTTCACCGGCGACGTTCCAGCCGGATGAGGTGGTGGCTGTCGTCGCTGATTTGGTGAAATTGTTCAACTATAGCGGCCCGATCGGCGTCGGCTTTCCGGCGGTCGTCATGCATGGCACGGTGATTACGCCGCCGACGGCTCTCGCCTTCCCCGGCTGGGTCGACGTGAATCTGGTCGAGAGACTGAACGCGGCCACCGGATGCCCTGTCACCGTGGGCAACGATGCCGATGTGGCCTGCCTGGCCGAGATGTACTTCGGCGCGGGCAAGGGACAGACCGGCGTCGTCATGGTCTTCACCATCGGCACCGGCATCGGCAGTGCCCTCTTCGTCAACGGCCAGATCGTGCCCAACACCGAGATGGGTCGGGTTTATTTGCGCAACAGCAAGAAGACGATTGAGCAATTAGCCTCCGATCGCGTGCGCGAGGAGCAAAAACTCAACTGGAAAGTATGGGGCGAGCGGCTGAACGAGTTTTTCCAATATATGGAGTTGCTCTTCTGGCCGGATGCCATCATCATCGGCGGCGGGGTCAGCAAAAAACACGAGAAGTTCTTCCCCCATATCAAGGTACGGGCCAGGTTGTTGCCGGCGGCCTTTCGCAACGAGGCCGGCATCGTCGGCGCGGCCATGGCTGCCCTCGACCAGTACGCCGAACAACCCTGGGAGCTACCCGGCGCGGGACACAGCGGATGACCACGACCAGACCCGGCCCCCGTACCGTCTACCTGCCCGACACCTCGCTCCTGCCGTTGGCTGAGTCGCTGGTGGCGCTGGCCAACGGCGACGGCGGCCTGATCGTGCTTGGGGTGGATCGCGACGGCCGCCCGTCGGGCGAGATATGGGACGAGGAAGCCGAACTGGCCCTGCGCGAGGCGGCCGCGCTCTGTCGTCCCCCAGTCCCCAGCCAATTTCAGTCGGTCGAGCTGCCCGCCGGGCGGTTCATCGGCATACAGGTGCCGCGCAGCCTGGAACTTCACAGCATGGCCGACGGTCGCGTTCTGGTGCGTCGCCGCGACGAAAACCGGCCGCTGACCGGCGAGGAGATTCGCGCTCTGGCCGCCGCCCGCCCCACCGTCGACTTCGAGACGGAACCGGTGCCGGGAGCCAAACCGGACGACCTGGACACAGAGATATTGCGCGAATATCTGGAAAAGCGAAAGACGCGCACCGGCTCCCACGCCACATCAGTCTCGCAACTGATGCACGAAATCGGCGCGACCGATCGCGACGGCAACCCAACGCTCATCGGCTTGCTGCTCTTTGGCCGCACGCCGCAAGCCTTCCTGCCCCAGAGCGGCGTCATATTCGTCAGATTCTCCGGCACAGAGCCGCGCGGCGAGGATGGCGGCGTCGGCTACGTCCGCCGTTCCGAGCTGACCGGGCCAGTGGCGCGCATCATCGAGCGTGCCTGGTCCATCGTCTTCGACGAGATGCGCGTCGGCGCGACAGTCAACGGTCTGGAGCGCGAGGAATTGCTGGAGTATCCCCGCTTCGCCGTGCGCGAGGCGCTGGTGAACGCCGTGGCCCACCGCGATTATCGCGTCGCCGGCCGCCGGATCGAGATCCGCATGTACGCCGACCGTCTGGAGATCATCAGTCCCGGTGGCCTGCCCGGTTATATGACCGTTGACAACCTCGTGGAGGAACATTTCTCCCGCAACCCGCGTCTGGTCAACGGCCTGTTCCAGTGGGGTTATATCGAGGAACTGGGGTTGGGCATCGACCAGATGATCGAGGAGATGTTACAGGCCGGGCACCCGCCGCCGGAGTTCCGGGCCACCCCGCACTCGTTCACGGTCGTCCTCTCCAACAAGCGCGACCGGCCGAACGCTCCCAAATGGACGCGCAGCATGAACGAGCGCCAGACGCGGGCGGTCAACTTTGTGCGCGAATCGGGCAGCATCACCAACCGCGAATACCGGCAACTGTGCTCCGACGTCTCGCCGGAGACGCTGCGCCTCGATCTGGCCGATCTGGTCGACCGCGGCGTCTTGCTGAAGATCGGTTCGAAGAAGGGCACGTACTACATCCTCAAATGAGATCCGCCCAGTCCCCTGCCCGCGCAAGAGTCGTAATTAGCCACTGATGAACGGGGGTGATTCGCGCCTCGCGGGCATGTATAGTTCGTTCCGAATGAACCGTGAAACCAATGGTCGTCTGCATACGGATTTTTATCCCAAATTTATCCCAAGGCGGGATTGGGGATAAATTGGGATATCGACTTGCCGGGCATTCGCCCGTGGATCGACCCAACTACGTGATGACAGTCCCGTCCGGCTTGTGGCTTAGATGAGTTTCACCACCCCGCAGGCTCTCCTCTTGCTTTTGGCGCTGCCATTGGCGGCGTGGCTTGTGTGGCCGCGGCGGCCGGGCGGGCGGCCGCTCTCCGGTTGGCCGGGCCTCGTTTTGCGGCTGATCATCCTGGCCCTGGTCATTCTCAGTTTGGCTGGCGCGCAACTCGTCCGCGCCGTGGACGATCTGGCCGTCGTCTTCCTTGTCGACGTCTCCGACTCCATGGGGCCGGAGAATGTGGCCGCCGCAGAGCAGTTTGTCCGCGAGGCCATGGCGACCATGGGAACGAACGACCGCGCCGGCATCATCCTCTTCGGCAGCAATGCGCTGGTGGAGCAGCCGCTGCGGCCGCTGGAGTCCGGCGACGTCTTGCCCCCGTTCGCCTCGCAACCCGCGCGTATCGCCACCGATCTGGCCGCGGCCATTCGTCTGGGTCTGGCGCTGCTGCCGCCCGACGCAGCCCGGCGGCTGGTCATCCTGAGCGACGGCGCGGCTACGACCGGCGACACGACCGAGGCTGCCCGGCTCGCCACCGCCGCCGGAGTGTCGATCGACACGGTCCATCTGGCACGCCCGGCGGCCACGGGCGAGATCGTGCTGCGTGACGTTCGCGCGCCGGCCCGTGTGAACCAGGGAGAGACTTTCCGCCTCGAGATCAGCGCCGAGAGCGCCGCCGCGACGGAGGCCACCCTGCGCGTCCTGGATGATGGCATCGTGGTCTACGAGGAGCTGGTGCACCTGCAACCGGGAACCAACAACTTAATCGTTCGTCTGCAGGCCGGCGATCCGGCGTTTGCCCGCTATCGGGTGCAGCTGGTCCCCACCGGCGCGGCTGACACCTATCCCGAAAACAACGAGCTGGCCGCCTTCACCGAGATCGTCGGGCCGCCGCGAACCTTGGTCGTGGCCGCCCAATCTGATGAGACGGTGGACGAAGCCGTCCATCTCATCGCGGCGCTGGAAGCGTCGGGTTTGCCCGTCGACCGCATTGCACCGGTCGACCTCTCGCCTATGCCGGGCGACCTGGCAGGCTATGCCGCCGTCGTCCTTGTAAACGTCAACGCCCGCGATCTCTCTCCGCGCAAGATGGAGGCGCTCCAGGCCTACACGCGCGACCTGGGCGGCGGCCTGGTCGTCGTGGGTGGGCCGGACAGCTACGGCGTAGGCGGCTACTACGGCACGCCCCTGGAAGAGGCGCTGCCGGTGACCATGCAGATCGACGATCAGGAGCGTTTCCCCGCGGTCAGCATGGTGCTGGTGATCGATCGGTCGGGCAGCATGGGTGAAAGAGAAGGCGGGGTGACCAAGATTCAGCTGGCGGCCGAAGGCGCGGTGCGGGCGCTGGAGCTGCTCAACGACTTCGACGAGATGACGCTTATCACCGTCGATGAAGCGCCGGACGAGATCATCGGCCCGGTGACGGCCGCCAACCGCGACGAGGCCATCAACCGCATGCGCGAGCTGGGCGCGGGCGGTGGCGGCATTTTTGTGCGCGCCGGGATGGAGGCCGCGGCCGAGGTTCTGGCCGACAGCGACAACCCGGTCAAACACATCATCGTCCTGGCCGACGGCGCGGACTCCGAACAAAAGGAGGGCGTGCCGGAACTCATCGAGCAACTGACGGCCGACGGCATCACCGTGTCGATGGTCAGCATCGGCGCCGGGCCGGACACGCCCTGGCTCCAGAAAATGGCGGAGCTGGGCGGCGGCCGCTTCCACTTCACCGATCAGGCCGCCAACCTGCCGCAAATCTTCACCCAGGAGACGGTCGCCATCCAGCGCAACTACGTCATCGAGGAGCGTTTCTTCCCCACCCAGACCGCTCCCCACCCCATCCTGACCGGCATCACGGCCACGCCACCGCTCTACGGCTACGTGGGCACCAGCGACCGCGCCACTGCCCGGACGCCGCTGGTCACCCATCTCGGCGACCCGCTCCTGGCGACGTGGCAATACGGCCTGGGCCGCAGCGTCGCCTGGACGTCCGACGCCACGACGCGCTGGGCGCGGGAGTGGGTGGACTGGGACGGGTTCGCCACGTTCTGGAATCAGGCGGTGCGCTGGGCGTTTGGCGCGCGGCCGGCCGGCGGGTTGGTCGCGTCGGTGCGGTACGACGACGGGACGGCCGTTTTGACGGTCGACGCGCAGGTCGACGGCCAATACCGCAGCGATCTGGACTTGACCGCCAACGTCGTCGGGCCGGCCGGGGAGACGCAGGCAGTTGAATTGCGGCCTGTCGCGCCAGGCCGGTATGAGGGCACCTTCACGCCGACCGGCGAGGGTGCTTACTTTGTCGGGGTCGGGACGGCCGCGGGCGATGACGTCGCCGGCGACGCCCTCCAAACTACCGCCGGCTGGGTGCTGGGCTATTCGCCGGAATATGCCGCGCTCGATGACAACCCGGCGCTGCTGGCGTCGCTGGCGCAGCCGACCGGCGGCCGGACGCTGACGGTCGGCGACAACGCGATGGCGGCCGTCTTCGCCCATGACCTTGCCGCGCCTCCCGCCCGGCAGCCCATCTGGCCGTGGCTGACGCTGGTTGCCGCGCTGCTGCTGCCGCTCGATGTGGCCGCGCGCCGGCTGCAAATGACGCGGCGGGATTGGGCCAGGGCTGAACAGTGGTTGAGATCGAGAATCCCCGGACGACGGCCGCCCGTCATGGAACCGGAGCGTCCGGCCGGGATGGCGCAACTGTTGCGAGCGAAGGAGAAGACGGCGGGCGAGTTGCGCGCCGCTGATGATGATCTGCGCACAATGCCGGCAGCGTCCCCCGCCGGCAGCGCCCCGTCCCCGTCCATGGACCAAAAACCGGCGGACACGCGCGCGGACACAGAATCCCGGCCCGAAGTGGAGAACCTGGCGGATGCGCCGCCGAGGACGGCGGCCGAAGAGGAAGGGACGCTGGCGGCGCGTTTGCGAAAGCGTCGCGGAGGCTGAGCGCGGCCGGCGTTACTGCAAGTAATCGCGCAGGGAGCGGCTGCGGCTGGGGTGGCGCAGCTTGCGCAGCGCCTTGGCCTCGATTTGCCGGATGCGCTCGCGGGTGACACCGAAGCTTTTGCCGACCTCTTCGAGGGTGTGATCCTTGCCGTCGTTCAGTCCGAAGCGCATCTCCAGCACCTCGCGCTCGCGCTCGTTGAGCGCCTCCAGCACGGTGCGGATTTGCTCGCGCAACAGTTCCCGCGAGGCCGCGTCGCCCGGCTCCAGGATGCTCTCGTCGGCCAGAAAGTCACCCAGTTCTGTGGCGTCGTCGTTGTTGCCCACGGGCGTCTCCAGCGACATCGGATCCATGGCGATGCGCTGGATGTCGCGAATCTTGCTCACGGCCAGCCGCCACTTTCGTTCCAGCATCGGATCGAGCGGTTGGCCGGTCTCCTTCGCCAGCTTGATTGCAGCCGATTCCTCCGGCGTCAGGTACTCCAGTTCGGGGGCCAGCGCCAGCTCCTCAGTGCTCGGCTCGTGGCCAAGCTTCTGGACCAGCTCGCGCTGAACCTTGACGATCTTGTTGATCGTCTCGTACATATGGACCGGGATGCGGATCGTGCGTGCCTGGTCGGCAATGGCCCGGCTGACGGCCTGCCGGATCCACCACGTGGCGTAGGTGCTGAACTTGAAGCCCTTGGTGTGGTCGAACTTCTCGACGGCGCGCAGCAGGCCGACATTGCCTTCCTGCACCAGATCGAGCAACTGGATACCCCTGCCCATGTAGCGCTTGGCCACGCTGACCACCAGCCGCAGGTTGGCGCGGGTCAGATTGCCTTTGGCTTCCTCGGCCAGGTTTATGATCATGAACTCGTTGTATTTCAATGAGGAATCGGCCGGGAAGAGCCAATCCTCAATTTCATCCGGCGGGGGCAGTGTTCCTGTTCGGGTGATATAGCCGGCCACATCGCCGGCCAGTGCTTCAGGCAGGAGGTAGAGACCGGTGAAGACAGCGAACAAACATTCAGCCAGATCGGTCCATGCTTCGTCCTGCCCCCAGGTGCCGTCGTTGAGGTAGCGGTGGACGTAGGAACGCTCGTTGCGCTGCCAGTCGACGCGCAGTTTTCGTGCTTCCTCGAGCAGGGGAAGCGGTTCAGGCGGGGCGACGTTGATATGGGCGCTGCTGTCCTGCACACACTGCCAGCACTCCAGCAGGTTGCGATAGTTGAGCAGCATCACCTGCGCCCGGAGGGCATCCTGATTCACGGCTCTTTCCTGGCCGTGGTCGTTACCTGCGGATTGGGGTTCCGCGGCAGCATTCTTCCGGCCACGGCGTCCGTTGCCGCCGGGGCCGCGCGACAGGCCTACATCCTGATTCAGGCGTTCCAGCACGCGCCGGGCCTGCATTTGGGTGGCCAGCCAAATCTCCTGCTCGGCCGACAGCAGCGGCACCTGCCCGATTTCCTTCAAATAGGTGTGTACCGGGTCGTCCTCGGCGTCGCTCAGGTGCAGCGTGCCTTCGTCTTCGTCCAGATCATCCAATCGATCTAGAAGGCCGATTTCGCCCGGATCATCGATCAATTCCCCATCGGCGGAGACAATGCGAATGTTCAGTTTCTGGAGCCGCTCATACAGGTGTTCCGCCTGTTCCTCGCTGACCGAGGCCAGGATAGACTGGACATCCGACTCGGCGATCTGGCGTGAGCGGCGCGCCTTGCGGACTAAAGCGTCAACATCGAGTGGTTCGGAGCTGATCACCTCTGCCACATCTTCATCGATGCCGTCTATTTCGCTTTGTTCCAGTGGGTCCGGATAATCATCCATACGGAAACTATATTTTGCCAGATTTACCGAGTCTTGCGGCCGCTCAACCCCTCTTCGGCTCGACGACGGCCGGTGGCCGACATCGCATCTCGCGCGTGGTTAATGCGCTTCATCTCCTGTACCTGATCAAGATAGGATTGCGTTAACTCGTCTTTGGAGTCGAACCGACCACCGGCAGGGAGGAACTGTTTCAGAATAGAATTTTGCTCCCTGATTTTTTCCAACCGCCAGTCGAGCACAGACAGAGCCAGGGAGTCAGGCAGGCGGTCCAGCTTGTTGCCGAGCGTGGACGGCTTTTCAAAAAGTGCCCTCACCCTTTGCGCAATCGCCGAGTCAAGACTATCGCACAATTCATCGATCGTTGCAACAGAAGGTGTTGTCGTGCGATCGCTGATGATGTCCAGGATAATCTTGTCCTCGACGCGCACAAAGTCGGCCGCCGACACCTCCTGCTGCTTGTGGCGGGTCAGCAAGTAATTTACTGCCGGCAGCGCGCCGGGATGTTCCAGACATTGACGCAGAAAATTCTCCTCCAGACGGGGGGAATGACGCAGCCGGCGCGTGGCGATCTTGCCGCCGCTGTTAAGCGTGCCGCGCGCCGGGATGCCTGTCCCGTCGGGCGGCACGTCCGGTTCCGGGGGCACGAATGGCTGGTCGCCGACCTGTGGCGGTCCGTCTTGGATTGGTGGCGGCTGCTCGTGGTATGGCGGCCGTGAACCGCCGCTGGTGGTTCGTGGCCGGCGATCCTTTTTCTGTTTCTCGGCTGCCTGACGCAAGGCGGCCACGTCGATGCCCAGGGTCTTGCCCAGTTTTGTGAAGTAGTGATCGCGCTCCACCGGGTCGGCGATATCGTTGATGAGCGGCAGCACCTGGGTCGCGGCGACCGATTTGCCCTTGGCATCACCCGGCTCAAGCCCGGCGGCCACAACCTCGATGACGTAATCGACCACCGGCCGGGCTTCGGCCAGGAGCCGCGGCCAGGCGGCCGGGTCGTTGCGAATAAGCTTGTCAGGGTCTTGCCCCTCGGGCAGCGTGACGACGCGGATGTCGGCCCGCAGCCGTCCTTCCAACTGGACCAGACCGCGGGCATCGAAGCGCACGTCCAGCTCCCGATCGAGCGTCTCCCGCGCCAGTTGCAGGCTGCGCAGTGTGGCCTTGGCGCCGGCGGCGTCGGGGTCGAGCGCCAGCACAAAGCGCTTGCTGTGCTTCTGCAACAGGCGCAACTGCGTCTCGGTCAGCGCTGTGCCCATCTGGGCCACAACATTGCGGAAGCCATGCTGCCAGGCGGTCATCACGTCAAGATAACCCTCGACCAGCACCACCTCGCGCGCATCGCGGATATGGCGTCTGGCCATGTCGAGATTGAAGATGAGATGCCCCTTGTCGAAGAGCGCCGTCTGCGGGCTGTTGAGATATTTAGGGATGCCGTCGGGGTCAAGCGTGCGCGCGCCGAATCCAACCACGCGCCCGTCCAGGTCGCGGATAGGGATCATGAACCGGCCACGGAATCGGTCGTAGCGAGTGTGGCGCTCCTCGTGCTCCGTCAGCAACCCTACGGCCAGCAACTCCTCTTCGCTGTAACCCTGGCCGGTGAAGTGGGTCTTTGCCGCGTCCCATGAATCGAAGGCGAAACCGAGACGAAAGGCGTTCACGGTGTCGTCGTTTAGCCCGCGATCGCTCACATAGCGGCGGGCGGCCTCGGCCTGCGGCGCGTGGAGCAGGAGCTGGTGGTAATAATTTGAAGCGGCGTCGAGCAGGGCGACCTGCCGATCCTCGATGGCCTCGCGGGCGGCGTCCTTAGGTCGCGTCTCCTCCAGCGTCACGCCCGCCCGTCGGGCCAGATCGACCAGCGTCTCCCTGAAATCCCAGCCGTTCTTCTTCATGACGAAGGAGAAGACATCGCCCCCCTCGGCGCAAGCTCCAAAGCAGCGCCACGTCTGGCTCTCCGGAAAGACGTAGAAGGCAGGGGTGCGGGTGTTGGCGTGGAAGGGGCAGAAGCCGGCGTAATTGCGCCCCGACTTGCGCAGTTGGACGCCGTAGTCCTGCACTACGTCGACGAGGTCGAGCCGGTTCTTGATCTCCTGAGTGTCGGTCATTTAACTCTTGCCACCGAAGATAAACGCAGATGACAACGCCCACACAATTTGATAAACCTGCCGCCGCGTAGCCGGTTGATTGGAATGGTGCATTGGAGATGCGATTATAGCGTAAACGAAGCAGTTTTTGGAATAAACGATCGGGCATGGTTCAATTGGCGCTCGTTGTCGCTATTCCGTCGGCAGATGCCGGGTTGAATGGACCCGGCGGCGAAACCCCGGGCGAGTTTGACCTCTGGAAAATCCTGTGTTATGATTTCTGACTAGGCCGTTGGCCAGTGTTTTGTTGTCAATTGAACAATCGCGAGGCCCGGAAAGCCGGGAGTCGCGGAAAGAGGATAGTAGATTAAGAGAGTAAAACGTCCACCGCCGACCAAACCAATCACCGTTGATTACCGGATTAACCGGCAGATTCGGGCCCGCGAAGTGCGCCTGATCGACCACAACGGTGAGAACCGGGGCGTTCTGCCCTTCTTCGATGCCCTGCGCATCGCCGAAGAAGCGGAACTGGATTTGGTTGAAGTGGCCCCGAACGCCAACCCGCCCGTGTGCCGGGTGCTCGATTTCGGCAAGTTCGCCTACGAACAAACCAAGAAAGAGCGCGAAGCCCGCAAGCACCAGAAAAAGATCGAGGTCAAGACTATCCGTCTGACGCCGCGAACGGGCGATTACCATAAGGATATCGGCGTGCGCACAGCGCGCAAATGGCTCGAAGAGGGCAAAAAGGTCAAGTTCATGGTCCGGTTCAAGTCGCGGGAGATTTCCTACCCCGAGATCGGACAGAAAGCCCTGCAGGATATCGCCGAGGAGTTGAGCGATATCGCGATTGTGGAGCAGCAACCGACGCTGGAGGGTTGGCGCATGACCCTGACCCTGGCCCCGGAGAGCGCCGCGCCACAGAAGAGCCAACCGGCCTCCGAAGCGCCCAAAACGCCGGAGGCGACCCAAGGATGAAGAAAGCCCTTCGGGGCTTTTTTTTCGGCAGAGGCCGGCGACGAGGACGAGATCGCGCCGGCACTTGAGATAAACACGTAGACAGGGATGTAACCATGCCAAAGGGAACGAAAAAATACAAGCTGAAGACATACAAGGCGGCCTCGAAGCGCTTCCGCATGACCGGCACCGGCAAGATCGTCCGTACCAAGGGCGGCAAAAGCCACTTGCGCCGGCGCAAGGCGAAGCGTTCGAAGCAGATGTTCTCCGAAATGATCGTGGTCACCGCGCCCGGCGACATCCGTCGCATCAAGCGCCTGACCCCGTACATGAAGAAATATAAGGCCAACCCGCCGGCCTGACCGTTTTATTGTTGATTGATAAATTCGCTGCCTGGCCTCGCGCCCCGCGTTGAGCGTCCAGGCTACCATGAAATGCGAGGTGAATTGATATGCGCGTAAAAGGTGGTTTTGTAACACGCCGTCGTCATAAGAAGATACTCAGCATGACCAAAGGCCAGTGGGGATCGCGTTCCAAGCTGTTCCGCCGCGCCAATGAAGCCATGATGAAGTCATACTGGTACGCCTACCGCGACCGCCGCAACAAGAAGCGCGACTTCCGCCGTCTGTGGATCGCGCGCATCAACGCGGCAACACGGATGCACGGGCTGTCCTACAGTCGCTTCATGCACGGCCTGAAGGTGGCCGAAGTCAAGCTGGATCGCAAGGCGCTGGCCGATTTGGCCGTGCGCGACGAGGCGGCGTTTGCGGCCGTCGTTGATGTCGCCAAGCACGCTTTGGCTTGATCCCGGAGATAATTCTCGATCGTCAAACGCCGCACGCTCGTCCGTGCGGCGTTTTTGTTTGTCGCCCACGGGGTCTTTGTCCCGAACAAGGCGGTTAATCGTCCGTTTAGCGTAGTTGCGGCCCCCACCGCCCGCCGGTATCATCACCCGTTAGCATGGCTCCTGTTGCACCTGCGCGAGTTGCGATCTCGTCGCCCAAACTTCATCGAACAGCGTTGATTCTGCTGATTATGCTGGCGGCGGCCGCGTTCCGGCTGGTGGCGCTGCCGTCGGCCCCGCCGGGCATGACCCACGACGAGGCCGACCACGGCCTGACGGCGTGGGCGATCGTCAACGGCGCACGCGACATCTATTTCACCGTCGGCTACGGCCGCGAGCCGCTCTACGATTACGTCACGGCCCTCGTCATGGCCGGGACGGGGCCGACGATCCTCGCCCCGCGCCTGACTTCGGCCTATCTTAGTCTGCTGATGATCGCCGCGACCTACGCCTGGGCACGACGGGCGTTCGGCGCGTCGGTGGCCCTGCTCGCCGCCGCCGGGCTGGCCGTGGGCTTCTGGCCGGTCATGGCCGGGCGGCAAGCCCTGCGGTCGATCGCCCTGCCCGCGCTGTTCGCGGGGGCGGTGTTGGTGTTCTGGCGGGCTATTTTTGTGGAGGAAAGGGAGGAAAAGGAGAAGGGGAGAAGGGGAGAAGGGGAGAGGAGGCGTCGAGGCCCCACTCCCTTTCCCCCTTTCTCCCTTTTCCCCTTTCTCCCCTTCCTCTCGGCCGGCATTCTGCTGGGCCTCACGTTCTACACCTACATCCCCGCCCGCGGGATGTGGCTCGCTTTTCCGGCGCTGGCCGCCTATCTCGCGCTCGTCGCGCCGCCGGGCGAGCGCCGGCCGCGTCGTCTGCTGTGGGGCACGGCGTTGACGCTGGGCGTGGCCTTTCTCGTGGCCGCGCCGCTGCTCCTCCATCTGTGGCGCAATCCGGGGCTGGAGGTGCGCATCGACGAACTGAACGCGCCGCTCGATGCCGCTACCGTGGGCGAATACGGCCGCCTGCTGGATAACGCTCTCGGCGCGCTGCGCCTGTTCACGATTGAGGGAGATCAGACCTGGCGCTACAACATCCCCGGCAAGCCGTTCCTAGGGCCGGTGATGGGCGCGTTGTTCTGTGCGGGTCTGGTCGTCGCCGGGTGGCTGGCCGTTCGGGGGTTTGTAAATCGCCGAAACCGCGTCATCACTGATAAAGCGGGCTTATCCTCCAGAACGACCGGCTCTCCCGGCGCATTCCTGGCGCTGGCCTGGCTGGCGCTGGGCTTCGCCCCCGTGCTGGTGACCGGGCCAGGGTTGAGCACCACCCAGGCCATCGGCGCACTGCCCGTGCTCTACGTGTTCCCGGCGCTGGCGATGGCGGCGGGATGGCACGCGCTGCGCCGGCCGGCTGGCGGCCGCAGGGTAGCTGCCGGCTTTATACTGGCGCTCATCTTCTTCGCCGCCGTCGCCGCCCAAACCGCTCGCGACTACTTCGGCCGCTGGGCCAACGCGCCGGAAGTACGCGTGCAATATGAGACGACGATGGTCACGGCGTTGCGCTACCTCGACGAGCGCGGCGGCGCGGCGGCCGTCTCAACCATCACCCCCGGCCGCTTCCACACGCCCGCCGTGGCCCTGCTGACGTTCCGCAACCCGGCCGCCCAACCGCGCTGGTTCGACGGCCGCGAGAGCCTGCTGTTCCCGGCCGTTGCCGGAGGACTGCTGCTCGTCCCCGGCTTCACGCCCATCCCGGCCGAATTGCAACCCTACCTGGCGGGCGCGACGCCAATCGACGAACTGCCGATGCGGCCCAACGACCTCGACCGGCCGGTGCGCGTCTATCGCCTCGACCGCTCCGGGGACGACATCGCCCGAACCATGTCGCCCGTCATGGCCGGAAGCGAGGCGACGATCCGTTTCTCCGACCACATCGAGCTGGTCGGCTACGACCTGTCGACCAGCGACGCGCAACCGGGTGACACCCTGACACTAGTGACAGCCTGGCGGCTGGGGCAACCCTTGCCGGACGCCTCGATCTTCGTCCACGTCATCGGTCCGGACGGGCGACCCGTCGCTCAGGCCGACGGGCTGGGCGCGCCGGGCGAGTCGTGGGTGGCCGGTGATGTGTTGCTGCAACGGCACACCGTCGCCCTGCCGGAGGACATCCCGCCCGGCGAGTACCCGGTGACGGTGGGGGTCTACACCACGAGCGACGGCCGGCGATTGACGACCGAAGCCGGAGAAGAGGTCGTCGCCCTGGCGACAGTGACGGTGCGCGATGAATGACGTGAACGCCATCCAAACGCCCTCACATGACGGCCGCAGTCGCGAGTTGCTCGGCACGCTCATCCGTCGCCCGGCCACATGGGCGGCCCTGATCGCGCTGCTGGCCTTCGGGTTGCGCGTCTGGGCGCTGGGAAGCGTTCCGCCCGGCCTGCGCGACGACGAGCTGATCGAGACGCTGGTCATCTCGCAAAAAATCCTCAACGGCGACCTGGCCTTCTTCTATCCCGACGCCTCCGGCCACGAGGCGCTCTACCACGCGCTGAACGCCGTCTTTCTGGCGCTCTTCGGCCCGACGACGCCGGGCATCCGCCTGCTGTCGGCCATTCTGGGTACGCTGGCTGTGCCGCTGACCTACGTTCTGGCGCGGCGGATGTTCGGCGTGGTCGTGGGGCTGACGGCGTCGGCGCTGCTGGCGGTCAGTTTCTGGGGCCTCATGTACTCCCGCTTCGGCATTCGCCACAGCCTGACGCCGGTGCTGGTGCTGCCGGCGTTCTACTTTTTCTGGCAAGGACTCTTTTCAGGCGAAGAGGGAAAGAAGGAAAAGGGAGCGCCCTTTCACCCCTTCTCCCCTTCTCCCCTTCTCTCTTTCCTGATCGCCGGCCTCTTCCTCGGCCTCGGCTTTCACAGCTATTTCGCCTCGCGGGGCGCGCCGCTCATCCCGGCGGCGTTCGTGGTCTATCTGTTGCTGGCCGCGCCGGCGCGGTTGCGGGGCAAGTGGCGCGGGCTGCTGGTCATGGCCGCGGCGACGGTCGTCGTCGCCCTGCCGTTGCTCCTGGCGGTGGCCGCCCAGCCGGAAGCCGAAGGGCGCGTGGGCGAGCTGGCGCTGCCGCTCATCGAAGCGCGGGCGGGCAACTTCCGGCTGGTCATCGACCACGCCGTCGCCGCGCTGACCATGCCCCACGCCACGGGCGACCCGGAGTGGCTGTACAACATCCCCAATCGGCCGCTGTTCGGCCCTGTCGGGGCGGCATTCTTCTGGGCCGGCGTGGCGCTGGCCATGTGGCGAGGGCTGCGGCCAATCGTGAACCGCGTCAGTTACCGGGCGCGTTCCGGCGAGGCTCGTCCGGTGCCGGGCAACGGCGATCTGGCGGCCGCCTTCCTGCTCCTCTGGTGGCTGGGCGGCATCGCCCCGGCCGTCTTCAGCGTGCCGCCGGCCAGTCTCGGCCACGTGATTCTGGCCCAGCCCGCCTTCTATATTCTGGCCGCGCTGCCCGTCGGCGCTCTGGCAGCCTGGTCGCGGCTGCCCGCCACGCGCCGGATCGCGCTGATCGGACTGGCCGCAGCCGGGTTGTTCGTCGCCACGGCCGCGCGAGACTTGCCCGATTACTTCGTCGAGTGGCCGGCACGCGGGATGGTGCGCTTCCTCTACCACGCCGACGTCGAGGATGTAGCCGACTTCATCCGGCGCGATCCCGCCGCGCCGTGGCCGGCCGATTTCGGCATCACCGGGCTGCTGGCCGGGCCGTGGAACCGGATCGCGCTGGAGATGGCGCTGGGCGATGCTGATGTGCGGCCGCGCTGGTATAACCCGGAGCGGGCGCTGCTGCTGTGGCCCGACATCAGCTTCAGCGGCTACCCGGAGGTCGATTCGCCTTATGACGGAGCCTGGGCCCCGCTGCCGCAGGACGCGCAACCGGACGGCGACTATACGCTGGCCCGGGTCACGCCTGATGCCGCCTCTCTGGGCGAGGGTCAGCTCTGGCTGAACGAGGCCCCGATCTGCTTCGCCAACGGGCTGTGCTGGGTGGCGGCCGGCTATAACCCGGCGAGCGGCGTCCTGGAGCTGGAGTGGCGGATCGAGGGCGATCTGGCATTGCCGGAGATACCGCTCATTAGCAACCCGCCGCCGCCGGGGGTCTATTCCGGGCCGCGGCTGGCCGTCTTCGCCCAGCTGCTCGACGGCGACGGCAACTTCCTGATCGGCGACGACGGCCTGTGGGTCGATCCCGAAACGCTGCGCGACGGCGACGTCTTCCGGCAACGTCATTACCTGTCCGCGCCCGACGGCCGCGTCCCGGCGACCATCGCCTTCGGCCTCTACGACCCGCTGACCGGCGAGCGATGGCGGACGGCCGACGGCGCTGACCAGTTGCGTCTGGAGCTGATGGAACAATAATGACGAATGACGAATGGCGACTCCTGTCGCCCGACGAAATGATGAATGAAGAGGGCGCTTCCGGAACCGTCGATCGTCGCGGACGGCGCTCAATCGTCCTCATCCTGATGGCCTTCCTCATCCTCGGCTTCGCCTACAGCGCCATCAACCCGCTGCACGAGGCCACCGACGAGCTGCGCCACTACCGTTTTGTCCAGTATCTCATCCAGCGTCACGCCCTGCCGGTGCAGGGCGAGGCGGGCGGGCTGGAATGCACCGCGCAGAGCCATCACCCGCCTCTCTACTACGCCGTGGCCGCGCTGGCCACCTTCTGGATCGATACCGGCCGCGACGTTTGCTACCAGCCACCGGTCAACCCGTTCTGGGCCTATCGCTACTGGGAGGTCGGCCGCGACAACAAGAACCAGTATCTCCACGGTCCTGACGAGGCGTTCCCGTGGCGTGGCGATGCCCTGGCTGCCCATCTGGCGCGGGTGGTGAACCTGCTCTTCGGGGCGCTGACGGTCTGGCTGACGTGGGCCGCGGCTCGCGTCGTCTGGCCCAACCGTCCGGCGCTGGCTGCGGGATCGGCCGCCTTCGTCGCCTTCAACCCGATGTTCCTCTACATGGCCGGGGCGATCAACAACGACGTCGTGGCTGCGGCCGCCGGGGCGGCCGTCGTCTACGGCTGCGTCCGGCTGCTGCGCGACGAGCGTGGCCTGTCGTGGCGCTGGGGCGTGTGGCTGGGCGTCCTCTATGGTCTCGCCTTGCTGAGCAAATTTAATCTGGCTGCCATCCTCGTCGTCATCGAGGCGGCCGTCACATGGGTCGCCTGGCGACGGGGCCAATGGCGGCAATGGCTGGTCGTGAACCTGCTCATTGCCGGGGTGGCCGGATTGCTGGCCGGGTGGTGGTTCGTCCGCAACCAGATGCTCTATGGCGAGCCGACCGGCTTCGAGCGGCTGACGGAGCTTTGGGGCGTGCGCGACCCGCGCGACAGTTTCTGGTTGGCCGTGTCTGAGTTGCCCTACGCCTGGACAAGTTTATGGGGTCGCTTCGGCTATGGGCAGATTCCCCTGCCGTCGTGGATCTACGCCGCGCTGTTCGGCGTGTTGCTGCTGTCGCTGGCGGGCTACGCGTTCGCCGGGCTGAAGGGGATCAGGGCGGCTGGGGTGAAAGCGTCACTGCGCGCCATGCTGCGCCCCGACTCCAACGCCCCCGCGCTCGCGCTGCTGGCGCTCAACGTCGCCATCTTCTTCGCCGTTCTGTTCAACTACCTGCTCGTCAGTCCGGCCGGGCCGATGGGCCGGTTCTTCTTCCCCGCCCTGTCGTCGCTGGCCATCCTGATGTTCTACGGGTTGGTCCTTCTATTGACCGGCTGGCGCTCGCCCAGACGGGACGCTTCGCTCGCATTGGCCGCCAATCTGTTCATGCTCGCCCTCGCTCTCACCGCCCTGTTCGGCTATCTTGGCCCGGCCTACGCCCGCCCGGCCGGTTTCGCCGCCGATGCCTCGCTGCCCAACCCGGTCGATATCCGTTTCGACACCTTCGTCACCCTGCGCGGCTACGCGGTCGACCGGGAGTCAGTGCGGCCGGGCGAGCCGGTAGGCATTGAACTCTATTGGGAAGTCACCGGACAGCCGCCGGGCGATTACCTGCTGTTCGCCCACCTGACCGACGATGAGGCCGGCGCGATCGTGGCCCAGCGCGACACACATCCGGGTCTGGGAAACTTCCCCAGCAGCCAGTGGCAGCCGGGCGACCGGTTCGTGGAACGGCTGAGCCTCTATCTGCCGGAGACCGCCTACGCGCCATCGGCCGGCGAATTGAGTATCGGCCTCTACGCCCCGGAAGGCTATCGCCTGGGCATCACCGACGGCATGACCGGCGCGGGCCTGGGCGACGCCCTGCCGCTCGGCCGCGTCACGATCGAGCCAAACGCCCCGGCCGGGGGCGAATCGCTTCCCAACGCCGGCAACTACAACTTCGAGGACCGCATCCGTCTGCTGGGCTACGACTACGACCGGCGCGTCTATGCTCCGGGCGATTCGCTCGCCCTGACGCTGTTCTGGGAAGCCTTGCGGCCGTCTCCGGGCGACTATGAGGTGCAGATCAGACTGCTCGACGCCGAGGGCAACGTGCTGAGCACACAACAGGGGCGGCCGGGCGGCGGCGCGCGGCCGACGACGGAGTGGCGACCGGACGAGACATTCGTCGACACCTATGACGTGTCGCTCGCGCCGGTCGCGGCGGGGCAGACAGCTGTCATCCAGATCGCCCTGGTCGACGCCGGGACGGGCGCGCGGCTCAATCTCATCGGCGACGACGGCCGCTGGCTCGACGACGTGTTGCGATTGTCGCCGGTCCGCCTGCGCGAATAAAGCCGGTCTGTCATGGCCTGAAATTGCCCCGCTATTGCCACCTGATCCGTAGGCTAATCGTTGCTTAACGCCGTTGACACCTGTCGGGGGGTCTGTATACTATGGGTATGGTGCTGAAAATAATTACAGCAGCCCCCAATCAGATAGTAGTCTTGACGCACGCCTGACCGCGTGCGTTTTTGTTTCAGCAGTAGAGGGTTGTTCAACTATATCCCAAGGAGATACACGACATGGACTATGGTATGATCGGCAAGATTGAAAAAGCGAAAATCTACGCGGAAGAGCGAGACACTCGTATCATATTTCAATCTCTTAACGTGAGCGTACTTGGTGATAATGATGTCACTCACCATGTGAAGTATGAAGACGGTCATTGGAACTGTGACTGCAACTACTTCGGCTCACATCAGGTGTGCAGCCATACCATGGCGATGGAACGCATCCTCGGCAACATGGTCGAGATGGGCGTCCCCGTCTAACAGACTACCTCACAACCAAATACCCCAAACGTGCCCTGTTTCTGCGAAAAACAGGGCACGTTTCGTTATAATCAGAGACGTGGGTGAGAACTCTCGCCGACGGAGGAATACCGGATGCAATTCGTGATACGACCGGCCGACCATATTGGCGCGCGGCCGGATAAATTTTTCAAGACGACGCTCTTTCGCGGCGACGCGCTGCTGCTGGGGCTCAACTGTCTGGAACCGGGCCAGACGCAGCCACCCCACGACCACGCCGGCCAGGACAAATTTTACTACGTTCTGGAAGGCATCGGCCGCTTCCAGGTGGGCGATGCCTTCGCCGACGCCGGGCCGGGCGAGGTCGTGTGGGCGCCGGCCGGTGTCATCCACGGCGTGACCAACCAGGGCGACAACCGGCTGAGCCTGCTGGTCGGCATTGCCCCCGCGCCATGAGAGACGGCCGTCTCACCCTGGCGGGCGTCGAGTTCGACGTCCGGCTGACTCTGCTCATCATCTTCTGCACCTTCGTGCCCATGCTGGACTACTACGGCCACAGCCCAACCGGCGTCAAGGCGTGGGATCGGTTCATCTTTTACTTTCTGGGGTCGGCGCTGTTCATTTGGGCAGTTTACCGCGAGCCGTTGGCGAACTTCGGCTTCCGGTGGGGCGATTGGCGACGCGGGCTGCTCTACACGGCCGCGAGCTGCGCCGGGATGGCGCTCATCCTGTGGTTTGCCGCGCGCACGCCGGCCATGCAGGCCTTCTATGAGGGGCGCGCCCCCAATGGCCTCGGCCGGGCCATCTTCCTCAACGGCGTGGAGTTGTTCGGCTGGGAGTTCGTCTGGCGCGGGCTGGCGCTGTTCGCCTTCGCGCGGGCTTTTGGGCCGGGCGCGGCCATCTTCCTGCAGGCCGTCCCTTTCGCCTACATGCATTTGGGCAAACCTGAGCTGGAAACGCTCAGCACGATCTTCGGCGGCGCGGCATTCGGGTTCATCGCGTGGCGGACGCGATCGTTCCTCTATCCCTGGCTCATCCACTGGTTCATCACGGTCTTTACCCTCCTCGTCGCCATGGGCATTATCTGAAATGCCGGAACACAGGCCTGTGTTTCTATGACACGCCGCATCGTATCGGGTAGAATTACCCTGGAGGTGTTCGAGAATGACTGATATGGACGGCAAATATTATCTGGGCAAGGTCTGGGACCCCAAAACGGGCAAGACGACCGATGAAGCCCTGCGATATGATTCCGAGGACCTGACGACCCACGCCGTCGTCGTGGGCATGACCGGCTCCGGCAAGACCGGCCTGTGCGTGGGTCTGCTGGAAGAAGCGGCGCTCAATCAGGTTCCGGCGCTGATGATCGACCCCAAAGGCGACCTGACGAACCTGCTGCTGCATTTCCCCAACCTGTTACCCGATGACTTCCAGCCCTGGATCAACGCCGCGGCGGCCAGGAAAGACGGCAAGACCGAGGAACAGGCCGCGGCCGAGACGGCCGAGATGTGGAAGAACGGCCTGGCTGATTGGGGAATCGGCCCGGAACGCCTCCAGGCATTGGCTGACAGCGTTAACTTTGCCATCTACACCCCCGGCACGTCGGCCGGTCTGCCGCTCAGCGTGCTCAACTCCCTCGGCGTGCCCGACTTGCCCTGGGACGGCAACGAGGAAGCCCTGGGTGAGCAGATCAGCGGCACGGTGACGGCGCTGCTCAGTCTGACCGGTATGAAGGGCATTGACCCCGTCCAGAGTCGCGAGCACATCCTGATTTCGAACATTCTGGCCAACGCCTGGCGACAGGGCCACAGCCTCGACCTGGGCGAGCTGATCATGCAGATACAGACACCTCCATTCGACAAGCTGGGTGTGCTCGATATCAACTCGTTCTTCCCCGAAAAGGATCGCTTCGGTCTGGCCATGCGCATCAACAGCATGCTGGCCTCGCCCAGCTTCCAGGCCTGGATGGAGGGCGAACCGCTCGATGTCGAGGCCTTGCTCTATATGCCCGACGGCCGGCCGCGCCACTCCGTTTTCTACATTGCCCACCTGAGCGAGGAAGAGCGCATGTTCTTCGTCACACTACTCTACTCCAACATCGAGACATGGATGCGGGGCCAGAAAGGGACGACCTCTCTGCGGGCCATCGTCTACTTCGACGAGATTTTCGGTTACATCCCGCCGCTGGGCAATCCCCCCTCGAAGACGGTCATCCTGCGCATGCTGAAACAGGCGCGCGCCTTTGGCGTCGGCATGGTGTTGGTCACCCAAAATCCGGTCGACGTGGACTATAAGGGCCTTTCCAACGCCGGGACATGGCTCATCGGCAAGCTGGGCACGGAGCAGGACAAGGCCCGCCTGCTCGACGGCCTCACCAGCGCCACGTCCGGAGCCGTGGACGTAAAAGAGCTGGATCGGCTCATCTCCGGCATCGGCAAGCGCGTGTTCCTGATGCGCAACGTTCACGAGAAACAGCCGATCCTCTTCCAGACACGCTGGGCGATGAACTATCTGGCCGGGCCGCTGACGCGGGTACAAATTCCGGCGGCCAACGCGCTCGCGGGTGTCGATAAGGGGGCAGCAACAGCACAGACCCGCCCGACGACCACGACCGCGGGAGCCGCAGCGACCACAGCCCCCATCGCTGCATCCGGACCGGCCGCCTCCGGCTCATCGGAGGCGATCGGCACCATGACCCGGCCGCCCGTGCCCAACGGCGCGGGGGAGTATTTCCTGCCCGCCAATTTGTCATTGACCGAAGCGGCCGAGAAGAATCGCTATACCCTGGACCCCGGCACGCGCGAATCCGGCATCCTCTACCGGCCGGCGCTGCTGGCCCAGGCCGACGTGCTGTTGACGAACGCCCGCTATAACCTGAACACCAGCACGGTCTGGACCGCGCTAATCGTCGAGCCGGAGCCGTCGGCCGTCATTCGCTGGGAAGACAACCACAATCCACCGGTGAACGATCGCAAACTCGATCGCGCACCCATCCGCGATGCCCGGTTCGTCTCGCTCGGCGGACCGCTGGTCGATGCTCGCCAACTGAAATCGCTGGAGAGTGATTTCACCGACTATGTCGTTCGCAACGGCGCGGTCAACATTCGGGCCAACGAAAAATTGAAGGTCTATGCCGGGCCGGACACAAGCGACACTGAATTCGAGGCCATGTGCGCTGATGCGGCCGACGACCTGATGCAGGCGGAACTCGACAAGGTGAAGGCGCGCTTTGAGACGAAACTGCGGTCAACAGAGGAAAAGCTGAAGCGTGAGGAACGCGAGATGGCCAAGGACGAGGCCGACTACAAGTCTCGTCGGGGCGAGGAATACGCCAAGCACGCCGAGACCCTGTTGAGTTTCTTCGGCGGCCGGCGCAAAAGCCTCTCCTCCTCGCTCTCCAAGCGGCGCATGGCCGAGAAGGCCGAAGCCAGCCTTGAGGAATCCAAGCAAGCCATCGCTGATTTAGAGGCGCAGGTCGGGGACCTGAAAGAAGAGATGGAAGCCGCGATGGATGAGGTCGAGGCCAAATATGACGCCCTCATTGCCGACACGAAGGAGATACCGGTTGCCCCGAAGAAGAGTGATGTCCGTGTCGCCCTGTTCGGCGTGGCCTGGCTGCCCCATTATCTGGCCGAGAGCGGCGGTCGACAGGTGGAAATCCCTGCCTACGCTGCCGAAGGCTGAGCCGGACAGCGGTCGTTAGGCCAAAACAATAGAAAAGGGCTTCCCGTCGCGACGGGAAGCCCTTTTAGATCATTTGCGATCTGCGTCTGTTGTCCTTAGCCGGGCCAGGCGACTTCCAAAGCGTGGCATCTGCCGCGCGTCATCCAGCCGTAACTCGTGCCCGGGGCCGGGTTCAGGATGGTCATCTCGACCGGCGGCGAGCCGTCGCCCTTGACAAAGAACACCTGCACATAGACCGAGGTGTGGCTGATATCTATGTCGTAGATCCAGTCGCTGTCCGTCCAGCCTTCATCGGCCCACCAGGTAGCCAGGACGCGGCCGCCCGTCTCCTGTACGACATAGGTGCCGCGCCGCGCCGTGTCGGTACCCATCTCGAAGTCGATGCGCAGGCACGAGTCCTGTCGCATGGGTTTGAGTGTCGCCGTCGGCACAGGCGTTGCCGTGCCTTCGCCGGGGCCGGGATTTGGCTTCACGGTTGGGGTGGCGGTCGGAGCGAGTGTCGCCGTGGCCGTCGCAGTTGACGTGACCGGCGGGGTAATGACCATCGTTGCCGTCGGGGTGGGGGTTGTCGTTTCCGTCGGCGTGGCCGGCAGTGTGCCGGTCGGGGTAGCGGTCGGGATATCCGTTGGCGTGTTGGTCGCGGTTGCCGTCAGGGTGGGGGTGACGGTCACAGTCGACGTGATTGTCGCCGTGGCAGTCATGGTTGCCGTCGCCGTGGGGGTCGGCGTAAAGGTTCCCGTCACCGTCGGCGTGGTGGTGGGGGTGGCCGTCGTCTGACTGTTGCAGAGGGTAATGGCCAGCCCAACGCTGTCGTTGGCCATGAAGGTCAGGTCGCCGTTCTCCGGAATGACAAAGCTGCCGTAGGTGACCATGCCCTGCGTCACTGTATGCACCTCAACGCCGTTGACGTAGAAGTAGTTAATCCGATCGTCGATGTCATCATCGATCTGGACGAACTCGGTGACACACCCTTTTTGTACAGGGCCAAACGGTACCAGCTCTTTGTAGTGGGGAACGCCGGCGGAGTCCGTCTCGCTGAAATCCCAGACGCGCTCGTTCACCTTGGCCGTGTAGGTCGGACCGGGGACTTCCTTGTAGTCGTTCCGTCGATACTTGACAACGAAGACGTGACTGGGGTCAATCGTGTAGTCCGCCACGCCTTCACCGAGGAAGGATACCTGTGGGAGATGGGGGACTTCCTGAAGCGACGAGCTGATGGTGGCTGCCCCCGGCCGCATCATGCTCACCCAGGCAACTACCATGAGGGCTATGAATCCCAGAAATCCAAAGGTCTGTTTCATTCTGTAACCTCCTGCCTGAATTGTACACCAGGCATCCGCCGTTTTCTAATCGTATTCGATAATGATAGTAACAGTGTCGATTTTCACTTTTTGCAAGTGTATGATACGACGAGTATCTTACAATGAAACTGACGTGAAATTTCGTGATAACGATCCCGTGTGGTTCGTCACAAACCGTCAATCCCGGATTATGGGATGAAACGGAGCAGGGCGTCTCTACCCTGCTCCGTTCAGATTGTAAAAGTCGAAACGCCGGAAGCGTCTCGAAGATCAAATCAGGTGGTCTTCAGGCGGAACGCCATGACGATCGCGGCGATGCCGCCGACGACGGCCAGACCGCCCAGTACCCACGGTAACAGGGCCGCGCTGATTGCCACATTGCCGAGAAGGATGAAGCCGAAGATGATGTTGACCACACCCAACAGACCGATGCCCCAGCCCGCGCCGCGGAAAGCCTGGATGACGTTGATAACACCCATGATGAGTGCCTGGATGCCCAGAATAATCACGACTGCAAAGCCCAGCGCCAGCGTGCCTTGCAGCGGGTGCTGGAGGATCATCGTGCCGGCCCAGATACCGATAATACCAGCCAGAAGCTTCAAGCCCCAGGCCGAGCGATCCACAAACAGGCTAACGATTTGCATGATGCCCGCGATCAGCCAGTAGATGGCCAGGACCTGCGCCAGGACGACGACCGTGGCGGCCGTGTTGGTGAACAAAAGGATACCGACGATGATCAGGGCAATCCCTTCAATAAGAGGGATCCACCAGGGCATCGACCGTTCCTGTTTGCCGAATGCCGAAGCTGCAGTTGTCATGTGTAATTTCTCCTTGCAATAAAAAACGGTAAATAGCGAATCAAGCTACCCGGTTAGTATAATGGATTCCAATATGAGCCGCAAGTGAGCGTCATGCCGCGCGCTGTGTTCGCGGCAGTTTGAGCTTGGCGTCGATGAACTCCTGATGACTGAGCTTCAGACCCTGGGCGACGAGGCGAAGCTCTTCGATCTCTTGGAACGATGCCTGTCCGTCGGCCGCAGCGATGGCAAACAGGGCATCCAGCAAGGCGCGCCGCTCCCCATCGGTCGTCACTTCGCATATCTCGCGCAACAGTCGGTACAGGTCGAGCTTGTCGCCGTCCGCCAGAGCGACCTCGACCACGAATTGGGCTGACTCGGGCGAGAGTGACCATGCCCGTTGCAGTGCGGACGTCATCGCCGCCTGCTCCTCGCCGGTCACGTCACCGGAGACGCGGGCCAGCAACGCCAGCAGCCCGCCGGCCAGGCCTAACCGGCGCATCTCTTCGTCGGAGATGTCCCAACTGATGTTGTTCGCTTGCAGTCGCAGGCGAAGATTGTAATAAACGCGGTTGCGCACGAAATCATTGAGGTAAGCCTCACGGTTAGGCGCGGCGGCCGTCACCTGTGCCCGTCGACCGATCAGCAGGCGCGAGAACGAACCCCAAGAGCCAGTGTTGACCGTCTCCAACCCGCTTTTGATCTCCGCCACGACGTCACGCTCGGCTGCCGTCAGCGTGCCGTCGGCGTTGACCATCTCATCCAGCGTGCTAAACGCCAACGCGCGCTGATCCGGGGAGCTTGCCAGAGAATGCAACTCACCCACCAGGCGCTCCCTCTCGACCGCGCCCACTGGTGAGGCGAGGTAAATTTCCAGCTCGTTCCATTGTTGCGCGTTGATTTCGGGTATCCGCCACAACAGGTCCTTGAGACAGATTTCCTCATCCTCGCTAATCGCGCCGTCAGCCCACGCCGCAGCGATGATGACTTTGGCCAGAGCCATGATTAATTGGTTGTCATTCATGTTTGTTCCTTTGATGGTGTTGAAGGGCTGCCCGCCATTCAGGCCGCTATGGCACCGGTTGGGGCGTCACCTTCCAGATGTCCTGAACGTATTGTCTCATGGTGCGGTCGGACGAGAAAAAGCCGGAGCGGGCCGCGTTGAGGATCGATTTTCGCGTCCATGTTTCGTCAATGCGCCAGGCTGAATCCACCTCGTCCTGACGGTCCACATAAGCCCGATAGTCGACCAGTACCAGGAACTCATCCCGATCGAGTAATGAACGGACTATCGGCTCGAAGAGCGTCGGATCGCCGGCGGAGAAGAGGCCTGACCTGATCTGGTCGATGGCTCGCTTCAGCTCGGCGTCGGCGGTGTAATAGTCGTTCGGGTTGTATCCCCTGGTTTTCAGAGCAAAGACTTGGTCGATCGTCAGGCCGAAGAGGAAGAAGTTCTCTGCTCCTACCCGGTCGCGAATCTCGATGTTGGCTCCGTCGAGGGTGCCGATGGTCAAGGCTCCGTTGAGGGCGAACTTCATGTTGCCCGTGCCCGAGGCTTCCTTGCCGGCCATGGATATCTGTTCGGACAGATCGGCCGCGGGATAGATGATCTCGCCCTGTGTCACGTTGAAGTTCGGCAGGAAGGCTACTTTCAGCAGCTTGCTTGCCGCCGGATCGTCGTTGACCACGGTGGCGACGGAGTTGATAAGCTTGATGATCAGTTTGGCCATGTAGTAGCCGGGGGCGGCCTTGGCCCCGAAGATGAAGGATCGGGGAGCGATGTCCAGCGCCGGATTATCCTGAATGCGGTTGTAGAGGGTGATGATGTGCAGCACCTTGAGCAACTGGCGCTTGTACTCGTGCAGGCGCTTGACCATGATATCGTACATCGAGTTCGGGTCGATGGTCACGCCTGTCCGAGCGGCGACGTGGGCGGCCAGGTCGGCCTTGTTGGCCGCCTTCACCGCCCGCCATTCGGCGCGAAATCCGGCGTCGTCGACATACTTCTCCAGCCCGGCCAGCTGATCGAGGTCCGTCAGCCAACCCTTGCCCAGCCGGTCAGTCAGCACGGTCGACAGGCGCGGGTTGGCCAGTCGCAGGAAGCGTCGCGGTGTTACGCCGTTGGTCTTGTTGTTGAACTTCTCCGGCCAATACTCAAAGAAATCATGAAGGACGCGCTCCTTCAGCAATTGCGAGTGTAGGTCGGCCACGCCGTTGACTGAAAAGCTGCCGACAACCGCCAGATGGGCCATGCGCACCTGATGATCGCCGCCGTCCTGAATGATCGACATGCGCGCCAGGCGATCGTTGTCGTTGGGAAAACGGGCGCTGACGTCGGCAAGGAAGCGACGGTTGATTTCGTTGATGATCTCCATGTGACGCGGCAGCAATTGTTCAAAGAGGCTGACCGGCCATTTCTCCAGCGCTTCGGGCATTAGTGTGTGGCAAGTGTAGGCGAAAACGTGACGGGTAATCTCCCACGCCTCGTGCCAATCCAGTTCGTAATCATCCACCAGCACGCGCATCAGTTCGGGTATGGCGATGACGGGGTGGGTATCATTGAGCTGAATAACCGCCTTGTCGGCCAGGTTGTCAATCGGATTGCCGCAACGAATGTGTCGAGCGATGATATCGTGGAGCGAGCAGGCGGCGAAGAAATATTGCTGCCGCAGTCGCAACTCGCGCCCCTGTGGGGTGCTGTCGTTCGGGTAGAGAACCTTGGAGATGGTCTCGCTGTGAACTTTGGCCTCGACGGCCCGGGCGTAGTCGCCGATGTCGAAGAGGTGAAAATCGAACTCGGTCGTGGCTCGTGCCCGCCACAGACGCAGGGAGTTGACCGTTGTGGTGCCGTAGCCGGGCACGAGGAGATAATGCGGCTCGCCCATGACGTGCTCGGCAGGGTGCCAGTGAACCCGAAAGTTACCCTTCTTGTCCTGGAATGCCTCGGTGTGCCCCCCAAAACCGATCAGAACCATGTCGTCCGGCTGAACAAATTCCCAGGGATAATCCAGCGCCAGCCAGTCGTCCGGTTGTTCAACCTGATAGCCGTCCTGAAACTCCTGGCGGAAGATGCCATACTCGTAGCGAATGCCGTAACCGATGGCCGGAATATTGAGGGTGGCCAGCGAGTCGAGAAAACAGGCTGCCAGCCGTCCCAGTCCGCCGTTGCCCAGGCCGGGTTCCACGTCGTGGGTTCCCACGTCGTCCAACGGGAATTTGGTATCTTCCAGAGCCGCGCGAGCGATGTCGGTCGTATCCGAATAGAGAAGATTTTGAACCAATTGTCGTCCCAACAGGT
Source organism: Anaerolineae bacterium (assembly GCA_023384355.1). Classification (GTDB taxonomy): domain Bacteria; phylum Chloroflexota; class Anaerolineae; order Promineifilales; family Promineifilaceae; genus Promineifilum. Next base: position 76,879 of record JAHDWL010000008.1, on the reverse strand, counting down.
ATTCGGCCGAGAGATAATAGACTAACCGTGGGTTCTCTGCGTAGGTGGTGTCAATTGTGCGGCGAAATCGATCCATAATGTGATCGCGCACGGTGCGGGACAGGGCCATGTAGAAGTCGTATCCATTGGCCGATTGCACGTTTGCCCCGCGGGAATAGTAGAGGTTGTCGATGATGTTCTGCAGGAATGCTTCCGGGGTACGATCGGTTCGACTGTGAGTCGGCTGACGAGTTTCCATTTATACTCTCCGCGCGAGTTGGAGTAATCTGACCCGATATCGAACCGAGGATTGATCAGGCAGGTATGAATGATACAGACTGATGGGATCTGCCTTCACTGGTCCTCGCGGATGGCGGCGAAGAAGTCACGCAGCCGGGTTTCTTCGTCTTCCGGCATAGTCGTACGGACGATGGTGGCATCAAAGTCGGCCAGCAGGCGCAATGCTTTGCTGGTTTCCCAATTGTCTATCAGCAGGAACAGGGCGGAATATCCCGGCTGGACGTGATTGCCGACCTCGTGGATAAATTCATCATCAATGCCGATATCGACAAACTTTCCGGCCAGCATCCCCGCAAGGCCGCCCAATGCCATGCCTACCCACGGTGACAGGAAGATGAGGCCGATGAGAGCGCCCCAGATAACGCCCCCCAGAGCGCCCGCGCCGACGAGGTCAAATGCCTGGCGAATGCGTACCGAGCCGTCGGTGTGATGCTCGACGACGGCCGCGTCATGGATGTTCACCAGGTCGAACGCTCGCAGATCGTCCAGCGCATCGCGCATGGCATATGCGCCATCCACCGAGGGCATGGCGAAGACGATCATGTGGCTCATGGGATGGGCGAACGAGGAATGACGAATAACGAGCGACGAATGACGTCCGGCATCTATTCGTAATTCCAGATTACATTATCCGCCGGCGACTGCCTGAACGCTCTGGATAACGGCCTGCCGCGCCAGATCGAACCATGTTCCGGGCAGGATGCCCAGCAGCAAGGTGGCGACGGCGGCGATGACCACAGCCGAGACGAGCGACGGCTTCAGGACCATCTCGCCCTCGCCTTCATACATATACATATAAAAGACGACGCGCAGGTAATAGTAGGCAGAGATGACGCTGGTCATGACGCCGATGAGCACCAGCCACACCAACCCGGCCTCGATAGCGGTGTCGAAGACGAAAAATTTGGCCGCGAAACCGCCCGTCGGCGGCACGCCGGTCAGCGACAGCATGAAGACAGTCATGCAAGCGGCGATCCAGGGGTAGCGCTTGGCCAGCCCCTTGTAATCTTCCAGCATGACGCCCTCGCCTTCCTTGCGTTCTACTGCCACAACCACCGCGAAAGCGCCAAGGGTGGTGAAGGTATAGGCGAACATGTAGAACAGTGCGGCGCTTATGCCGTCGGGGTTGCTGAACGAGGCGGAGACAGCAATAAGGATGTATCCGGCGTGAGCAATGCTGCTGTAGCCGAGCATACGTTTGATGTTGGGTTGGGCGATGGCCAGGAGGTTGCCCACGATGAGCGTCAGGGCGGCCAGGAACGAGATAGCCGTTGCCCACGTCTCGCCCAGCGTCGGCAAGGCGACCATGAGGATACGCAGCAACGCGGCGAACCCACCGACCTTGGCTCCGACCGACATGAAGGCGGTGACAATCGTCGGGGCACCCTCATAGACGTCGGGCGTCCACATATGGAATGGAGCGGCGGCGATCTTGAAGCAAAAGCCGACGAGCATCATCGCCGCCCCGGCCACCAACAAGGTCGACGCTCCGCCTTCGGCCGCCGCAACGACACCTGGCAGCGAGGTTGTGCCGGTCGCGCCGTAGATTAGGGCAACACCGTAAATGAAAATCGCTGAGGAGAACGCGCCGATGATGAAGTACTTCATGGCCGACTCTTCCGACTCCGGACGCGGCCAGGCAAAACCGGCCAGGATATAGAGCGGGATGGACAGCAGTTCGAGCGCCAGGAAGATGAGAATCAAGTCGTTGGCCATGCCCATGAGCATCATGCCGCTAAGCGAGAACATCATGAGCATGAAGAACTCGGGGCGGTCGTGGCCTGTGCGCTGCAAATAGTGAACTGACAGGAGGACGGTCAGGATGCCGGTCAGGGTGAAGATGACATTGAGGGCGACGGCGAAATTGTCGGCTACCAGCATCGGGTAGCCGCCGGAAACAGAAAAAGCCGAAGCTCCGCTGTTCCAAAGGGTAACCGATGTGATCAGACCTCCAACGAGGCCGGCAATCGTTAGCACCGGTGCCCAGCGCCGGATGCGCACCTCGCTCACAAAAAGGTCGAGGAACATGAGAAGCAGGCCTGTGCCGGCCACGAACAGAAACGGCCACAAAACTGAATAATCGATGAACGGCGGTTGAAACTCCATATGAAACCTCACAGGTAGTAAACCACATTTTGCACAAATTTCACAGGATTAACGCGCCCAATTCCTGGATGAATCAGGTTTGAGTATAAAGAAGGTGGGGGGCGTGGCCTTGAATGACGATTTCAGGAGCATATCCGCCCTGATTATTTGTCATTATAGGTGAGTCGTAGGTTGGTGCTGCTGCATAGCGCGAGGCAATTTTGTATAATCCAGCCATACACTTACGTTATTCCAACATAAGCAGGTAAGAATCAACAAAATAGCTGCGTCTACTAGCTTGTAGGCAGGAAGAATAGAGAAAAACTGAAGGAGATTGATTGATAATGGCAAAGCCACTCGATGTTACCGACGCCACCTTCCAGAAGGAAGTCCTGGAGTCTGACGTTCCCGTTCTCGTCGACTTTTGGGCCGACTGGTGCGGGCCGTGTCGTTTTATCGCCCCGTTCGTGAAGGAAATCGCGGCGGAGCAGGAAGGCGTCCTCAAGGTCGCCAAGGTCGATGTTGACGATAATCCCGCCGTTCCCGGCCGCTACGCCATCGTGGGCATCCCCACCCTGATGCTCTTCAAGGGCGGACAGGTCGTTGAGCGCATCGTCGGCGCGCAGCCGAAGGAGCGCATCCTGGCCCAGGTGCTGCCTCATCTCGAAAAGGCCGCGGCCTAATCGAGCGAGTCGAAAACCCGGGAGCGTCGCCTGATGGCGGCGCTCTTTTTTTTCACTCGCTGCTGAGGCAATCCTTGCTGCCCGGCCGCGGGGAGGGGTAACCCGTTATCTGTTGCTCCTCCGTCCGCGGGCGATCATCATCACAGGAGGGAATCGATGGAAATCGCCATCATGGTTGAGGGCCAGAATGGCCTGACATGGCCACGCTGGACGCGCATCGCCACCGCCGTGGAAGAACTGGGCTTTGCCGGCCTCTATCGCTCCGACCACTATACCAACGCCAACCCACCCGACATTGAATCGCTGGAGCTATGGGTGTCACTCACATGGCTGGCAAGTCACACGCTGCGCATCGAATTTGGTCCGCTGGTGACGCCCGTATCGTTTCGCCAGCCGACAATGACCTCACGGATGGCCGCGGCCGTGGACGACCTCTCCGGCGGCCGGCTGACGCTGGGTGTTGGTGCCGGTTGGCAGGAACGGGAACATACCAATTACGGCTGGGATTTGCTCAACGTGCCGGAGCGTTTTGCCCGCTTTGAAGAAGGCCTGCAGATTATTTCGCACCTGTTGCATGAGGACACGCCGCTCGATTACGACGGAGCCTACTTCCAGCTTCATGAGGCGGTATTACTGCCGCGCCCGCTTCGGTCCGGCGGTTTGCCAATCCTCATCGGCGGCAACGGCCCGCTCCGAACGCTTCCCCTGGCGGCACGCTATGCCGACGAATGGAATGCTGTTTACGTAGGCCCGGCCCGGTTCGCAGAGTTGAGCCGATTACTTGATGAGCGGTTAGCTTCCGAGGGACGATCTCCAGATTCGGTGCGGCGCTCGCTGATGGCTGGTTGTATCTTCGGTCGTGACGAGGCTGAACTGGGGCGCAGGCTGGTCGGGCGCAACCGCACTCCGGCCGAAATGCACGAACGCGGTGTGGCCGCGGGAACAGGCGAAATGATCGCCGATCAACTGGCGGCGTGGGCCGAGGCCGGTGTCCAGCGCATCATGCTGCAATGGCTTGATCTGGACGATCTCGCCGGCCTCGAAGCTCTCGCCGGTGCTGTGTTGCAGAATTAAATCTGCCCTTTATCGCTTATTCCGTGGGTGACTTTTCGGCCGGGGGTTGGTCGTCCTTGTCGACCGTGAACTGATTGGCCAACTTGTCCAGTTCGGTGCTCAACCAGCGCAGGCCGGTGACGACCCCTTCCTGGGTCTTGCGGGCAAAATCACCTGACTCCACCCGATCCTTCACGCCGCCGGCTTCTTCCTTCATGCGCGCGGCCGCCGGGCTGTCCTTCACCTCGTTGAAAGCCTTCTCTACCTCTTCGGCGAAACTCTTCACGCCGGCGCGGAGTTCCGTCTCCACGCGCTTGGCTTCATCGCTGGTGAAGATACCTTCCAGCGTGTCAGCGAACTGCCGGCCGAGCCGCTTGAATTCGTCCACTATATCGGCGGTCTTGTCCGCCTTTGTGCCGTCAGATTCTTCTTCTATCGGAATATCGATCTTAAGCCGCTCTTCATTCTTTAACTGATCGATTACGGGTTTTTCGTCGCTCATTGCAATGCGCTCCTTTCTTGTCTGTCTGACCGCGTCCATCGCGCATGGCGTTGCCGGTCAGATATATCATACAATGTAATTACACCCTCATTACGCACGAGCGCGTCGCGGGGTTGCATCAATCCGGATGATGGTTCAGAGGGGATCGACTTTCCGGCATCTTTCTTGTCGATCTGTCAGGCCTGAGCATCGTTGACTTTCCAGTGCGGCGTGTCGATGGCCTCCAGCGACTGGTGGCGGAAGTAGGTGTTATACAGCTCCGCGTAATGCCCCCCGGCGGCAAGCAGCTCCTCGTGCTTGCCCTGCTCTATGATCCGGCCCTCGCGCATGACGATGATCCGGTCGGCGTGGCGCACGGTGAAGAGGCGATGGGCAATCACCAGCGATGTGCGGTCGCGCATGATCTCCTGCAGCCCTTCCTGGATCTGCGATTCGGTGAACGGGTCGATGCTGGCCGTGGCCTCGTCGAGCACGAAGATGGCCGGGTCCTTCATCACCACCCGCGCCAGCGCCACCAGTTGCCGCTGCCCCATCGACAGACTGCCGCCGCGCTCGCCCACGTCGGTCTGCAATCCGGCGGGCATGGCCGCCAGCCACTCCCCGCCGCTGACGGCATGGGCTGCCCGTTCCACATCGGCATCGCTCGCCTCCGGCCGGCCATAGCGGATGTTATCGGCCACCGTCCCGGCGAACAGGAACGGCTCCTGCGGCACGAGGCCTATCTGTTGCCGGTATTGACCGAGGTCAAGCGACCGGATGTCGCGGCCGTCCAGCAAAATCTCGCCACCCTGGAACTCATAGAAACGCGTGATGAGCTTGCCGATGCTGCTCTTGCCCGCGCCGGTGTGGCCAACCAGCGCCACCGTCTCCCCGGCGCGAATGTCCAGCGAGAAATCGGGCAACACTACCTCGCGATCTGTGTAGCTGAAGCGCACGTGGCGAAACTCGATGCGGCCGCGGGTGGGAGGGGCGGCGAGTTCGGGAGTGCTCTCTTTACCCGTCATTCGCGGGCCTACCGGCTCATTGCCCGTCTGCTGCACCTTCGGCTCGCGATCGATGAGGGCGAAAACGCGCTCGGCGGCCGAGAGGCCGTCCTGAAACTGGCTCCAGAACGAGGCGATACTCGTCACCGGGAACCAGAAGAAGCCCACTGTCTGCATGAACAAATACCACTCGGCCGGGTTGATGTTTGTGCGCGTGGCCAGCCCGCCGGCAAAGAAAACGATGGCCGTGCCGATGCCCGATGCCAGCCCCATGAGAGGGAAGATGCCCGACAGCGTCAGACCACGTGTCAGGCCGACGCGATAGCCCTGCCGGTTGTTGGCGTCGAATGTAGCGTAGATGGCCGGTTCCTGGCGAAAGCTCTTGGCGATGAGAATGCCGCTGATCGACTCCTGAATCTGGGCGTTGATGATGGCCGTCACCCGCCGCGCGTTCTGCGTCACCTTGCGCGCCAGCCGCCGGAAGCTCAGGGCGATGAGCGCCGCAAAGGGGGCCATGGCGACGAGCAGCAACGTCAGCCGCACGTTGACGGTCAGCAGATAGCCGATCAGCATGACCACCAGCAACAACTGGCTCATCATGTTCAGCGTCAGGTTGACTACGTCGGCGAAATCCTGTGTGTCGGAGGTGACGCGACTGACGATCTTGCCCGATGGGTGTTCATCATAAAACGACATGTCGTGGCGCACGGTGGCGTTGAAGACGTCCTCGCGCAGTTGCAGCACCACATTGCTGGTCACCTGCGCCGAGAATAACTGGCGAATGTAGTTGAACACCCAGGCCGACGCGCCGATAAGACTCACGCCCAGCGCGACTAAAAACATGGTTGTCGTCGCCGGGTTTGTCTCCAGCAGACCGATCGCGCCCGCGATGACGATCGGCCCCAGCGCGCCCATGACTGAGTTGAGCGTAATCATGACCGCGATCGCGATCATGCGGCCGCGATGCGGCCGAAAATAGCCGACGATGCGGTCCAGCAATTCACGGTCGCTGTACTGCCGGTCGTAGCTTTCGGTCTCCAGTCCGTCGAGGATAAACCCCATCTAGTCGTACCTCGCAAAAATCCGTCGATAGTCGGCCGATTTCTCAAGCAATTCCTCGTGCGTCCCCTGATCGACAATCTCCCCCGCCTTCAGCACCAGGATGCGATCCGCCCAGCGGATCTGGCTGAGGCGATGGGTGATGAGGAACGTCGTCCGTTGTTGGCTGATGCGATACATCGCGCGCTGGATGCGATCCTCGGTGGCGCTGTCGATGGCGCTGGTGCTGTCGTCGAGGATGAGGATGCGCGGGTTGGTCAGGAAGGCGCGGGCGATGGCGATGCGCTGCCGCTGGCCACCGGAGAGAGCCACGCCGCGCTCGCCGGCCTCGGTCTCGTATCCCTTGTCGAAGCTCATGATGAAGTCGTGGGCCTGGGCCTCGCGGGCGGCGTGTTCGATGTCGGCTTGGGTTGCGCCGGGCACCCCGAAAGCGATGTTCTCGGCAATTGTGCGCGAGAAGAGGAAGACGTCCTGCTCGATGGTCGATACCTGCGAGCGCAGCGACTCCAGATTCCAGTCGCGCACGTCCACGTCATCAACCAGCACCTGCCCGTCAGCGGCGTCGAAGATGCGGTTGATGAGCCGCGTCAATGTGCTCTTGCCGCTGCCCGTCTGCCCCACGATGGCGATCGTCTCGCCGGGGTTGGCGGTGAAGGTGATGCCTTTCAAAACGTGTTGGGGGGCCGGCGAGTTGGGAGGCGATGAACCGTCCTCGCTCCCCTTATCCTTTTCTCCCGTGCCATACCCGAAGCTCAGATTCCTGAACTCCACCTTCCCGACGATAGGTTTGATCACACCGCCCTCGTTCTCGTCCAGATCGGTCTCGGCGTTGATCATCTCCAGAATGCGCCGCGCGCTGGCGATACCCAGCTGGGCCAACTGGAAGGAGAAAACGGAGACGAACGTCGGGAAACGCAGAAAACCGAACAGGCCCACGTAACTGACAACCTGCCCCAGCGTCAGCTGCCCGCCTTCCCACAGCAACATGGCGTGCAGGAAAGCGAGGCCCCAGCACACGCTGAAGACCAGCATCGGCAGATAACGCGCCTGAATCTCGCCCTCGCGCACGGCGTAGTCGCGGTATACTGCGGCGTTGCCGATGAACTTGTCCCCTTCCTGGCGCTCCTGGGCGCTGCCCTTCACGACCTCGATGCCGTTGACCGTCTCGGCCAGCCCGGCGTTCATAATCCCGAACGACTCGCGCAGCCCTTCGCTGACCGGGGCCAGCCGGCGGGCGTAGCCACGAATGGTGATGATGAACAGGACGACGAAGATTGCCGGCATCAGCAGCAGTTGCGGGTCGATTTGGTAGATGAGCACCATTGGCGCGACGAGGCCGACGAGCGAGTCGGTGATCAGCATCAGGCCGGGGCTGAACATGACGTTGAGCGTGCGCACGTCGTTGGTGGCGCGGGCCATAATGTCCCCGATGCGCTGCCGGTTGTGGAAGGTCTGGCTCTTGCCCAAAAGACTGGCGTAGAGTTCGTCGCGGCCGTCGCGCTCCACGCGCTGGGCCATGAACTCGAACGACGAATTGCGCGCCAACCCAAACAGGGCCTGGGTGGCCGCGGTGGCGAAGACGGCCAGCGCCAACAGGAGCAACGATCGTGTCGCCCAGTCGGCCGAGTTCAGCAGGTCGAAGCCGCGGCCGATGAGCACCTGGATGTAGCTGGCGGCGAAGTTGTTGACCACCGCCGCCAGGATGGCCGCCGCGGGCAGCCATGGATATTTCGCCAAATGCGAGGCGATCCAGCGCGCAGGCCCGCTGCGGTCGTATTGTTTTTCGTTTTCCAGACGAAATTCGCGGTTGGTCATAAGCCACATTTAGGGGCAAACATACGTTCTAGAAGATTGCCTATTATACATATGGGGTGGCTTGCGGCAAGAATGATCGAGCGCAAAAGACCCGGTTTCTGCGATGACCGTTCGTCACAAGCCGAAGGCAGGTGTGATGCTGATATGATACAATCTCCATTGTGTGCAACGATTCCATGGCCTGGAGGTTGTTCTAATCGAACCCGATCCTGCCTTTTCCTTGCCTCATACCGACATTGAACTCATGCGCCTGAAGCTTAAGCTAACGCCTGGCCAGCGGTTGCATGCCATGCTCGACGCGCGCGAATTGGTAATCGGGGCAATCCGGGCCAGACTGCGCGCCGAACACCCGGACCTGTCTGTTCCTGAACTAAACCTCAAGGTTTTTGAGGAGATTGAACGTGTCAAACGGTTCCCTCAGCCACCTCGCTTTTTACGTTGAAGTACTTCTCAAATTGGATGAGCTGGATGTCCCATACGTCATCATTGGGGGTTTTGCGGCGTCGATGTTTGGAACAACCCGAGTCACTCTTGACATCGACATCGTTGTCGCCCTTGAAGAGAAACATATCCAGGCGTTGGCTGCCTCATTCCCTTTGCCGCCCTATTACGCCGATCCCAACCAAATGCGCAATGCCATGGAAAAGGGGATGACCTTTAATATCATCGACGGCTCACGCGGTGAAAAGGTCGATCTCTTTCCAATCACAATGGATGAACGTTATCGGCCCGCTCTTGATCATCGACTGCGTCGCCGACTGGAGCCGACAGGCGTTGAGCCGTTCAATGTCTGGGTTGCGCGGCCTGAAGATGTCGTCATCGGCAAACTGATGGCCTGGCAGGAAGGGAGATCAACTCGTCAATCGGACGATATCTACGAGATGATGCTATTTCACTTTTTGCAGCATCCCGTTGTTGATTCCTTTGACTACGAATATGTTGCTCGACGCGCCGCAGAGACAGGCGAAGACGCAATGGCCTTGTGGCATTTCCTGCTTAAATCCGCGCGCGAGACGGCCGAAAAGAATTTGGATCAGATGTGAGTTTATCACCCCACGAAAACCCGGTTTTCCTCGCAGAAACCCGAGTTCCAGTCTTCGGTTAGCACCCCGCTCATCCCGTCCACTCGCGCCTCGCCCAACCGCACTGCCGTTACCCGCCGCATCAGATCGGCCGGACCGACGGCCGACACGCGGATGTAGTTGTCGGTGTAGCCTCCCCAGCGCAGGCCGTCCGGCTCGGCTCCGGTGGCCGTCTCCCACAGCACCGGCCGCGTCGTGTTCTCGTAGCGCTGGTGGAAGGCCAGACTCAGCCGCTCGCCCAGGTCGATGAGCCTGCCCGTTCGCTCGCGCTTGGCGGGGCCGGGGATCTGCCCCGACATACGCGCGGCGGCCGTGCCCGGGCGCGGGCTGTAGCTGAAGGCGTGGATGCGACTGAAGCCGATCTCTTCGGCATAGGCCATCGTCTCGGTGAACTCCTCTTCCGTCTCGCCGGGAAAGCCGCAGATGATGTCGGTGCTGATGCTGAGGTCGGGGATTTGGGCGCGGGCTTCGGCGACCAGAGCGCGAAACTCGGCCCGGCTGGTGCGGCGGGCCATGCGACGCAGCACCCGGTCGTTGCCCGATTGCAACGGCAAATGCAGGTGGGGCATCAGGCGCGGGTTCTCCCACAGCCGGAAGAACCCGTCGGCGATCTCCCATGGCTCCAGCGACGACAGACGGATGCGCGGGATGTCAGTGTGGGCCAGCAGCGCGGCCACCAGCTCGCGCAAGCCCGCCGGCCGCCCCAGGTCACGGCCGTAGCTTCCCAGGTGGACGCCGGTCAGCACTACCTCGCCGTAGCCGGCCGCGGCGAAGCGCTGCACCTCTGTCACCACGTCGGCCAGGTGGCGGCTGTGGCCCGCCCCGCGAGCCACGGTCGTCACACAGAAGGTGCAGCGGTTGTCACAGCCGTCCTGCACCTTGATGAAGCCGCGCGTGCGGCCGAAGCTCCCGGGCAGCGCCTCGCGTGCGATCGGTTCCTGATCGAAGTCGGGCACGCCGACTGGCAATGTCGGGTCGATCAGCAGCGGCAACCGCTCCTTATCACCGTTGGCCACCACGCGGCCGACGCCGGGCAACGAGGCGACTGTGTCCGGCGCCAGCGTGGCATAGCAGCCGGTCAGGACGATTTGGGCGTCCTCGTTGGCGCGGTTGAAGCGGCGCGTCAGGTGGCGCGAGTCGCGGGTGGCCTCGGCCGTCACGGCGCAGGTGTTGAGGATAATGGTGTCGGCCTCGGCCGCGTTTGACACGATCTCATGGCCGCCGGCCTGGAGCTGCCGGGCCATCGCCTCGATCTCGGCTTGATTCAGCCGGCAACCGATGGTATGGAGATGAATCTTCACGCGCCCGGGTGCTCCATGTCGCTGAGCAAGCAAATGTCGTGTGGTTTGCCTTTCATCTTATTGATCAACCGACCGCAATTAACGGTCTTTACCGGGGCGGATCTCCTGAATCACCCCCGGATTCACCAGACTCGACGTGTCGCCGGGGTCTTCGCCCAGCCAGGCGCTGCGAATGACGCGGCGCATGACCTTGGCGTTGCGCGTCTTGGGCAGGTCGCTGACGAAGACGATCTTCTTCGGCCGCAACGGCTTGCCCAGCTCGTCGGCCACGCGCTCGCGCAACTCATTGGCCAACGCATCCGACGGCTCAAACCCCGGCGCGAGAACGCAGAAACAGACCAGCGCGCTGCCCTTCAGCGCGTCTGGCACGCCAATGGCCGCCGCCTCGCTGACCGCCGGATGGGCCACCAGCACCGACTCCACCTCGGCCGGGCCGAGCCGCTTGCCGGCGATCTTGATCGTGTCATCGGAGCGGCCGAGGATATACCACATGCCGTCCTCGTCCACCGCCGCCCAGTCGCCGTGTGCCCACACGCCCGGCCAGCGCGACCAGTAGGTGTCGATATAGCGCTGCCGGTCGCGCCAGAAGCCGCGGGTCATGCCGATCCACGGCGCGCGAATGACCAGCTCGCCCACTTGCCCCCGCACCGAACGGCCGTCGCTGTCGACCACGTCGGCGGCCATGCCGGGGCAGGGCGCGGCGAAGGCGGCCGGCTTCAGCGGCAGAATTGGATTGCCCATGACGATGCCGCCGCTGATCTCCGTGCCGCCGGAATAGTTGATGATCGGCCGCCGCCCCTCGCCGACGACACTGAACAGCCACAGCCACGGGTCGGGGTTCCACGGCTCGCCGGTGCTGGCGAAGAAGCGCACGGCCGACAGATCGTGGCGTTTCACCGGATCGTCGCCGTGGGGAACCAGGACGCGAATGAGCGTTGGCGAGACGCCCAGATGGGTCAGCCGGTGGTGCTCGGCCAGCGCCCAGAGACGGTCGACGTCGGGGTAATCGGGCGCGCCGTCGTAGATGAAGCACGTCGCCCCCAGCAACGTGGCCCCGAAAACCAGCCACGGCCCCATCATCCAGCCCATGTCGGTGATCCAGTAGATCGTGTCCGACTGGTGCACGTCCGTGCCGAAGGCCATGTCCTGCGCCGCCTTCACCGGAAAGCCGCAATGGGTGTGGACGGCTCCCTTTGGCCGTCCGGTGGTGCCGCTGGTGTAGATGATCATCAGCCGGTCTTCGGCGGCGGTGTCGGCGGTTTCCGCCTCGGCCGGTTGACGGGTCACCAGTTCGTGCCACCAGTGGTCGCGGCCGGGCTGCATCGCCACGTCGTTGCCCGCCCGCTTCAGGACGATAAGGTGCGCCACCGACGGAACTTGTGCCGCGGCCTCGTCGGCTGTGGGCTTCAGCGGCACGATCGCGCCGCGACGGAAGAAGCCGTCGGCGGTGAAGAGCGCCTTTGCTCCGGCGTCGGCCAGCCGCATGGCCACCGCCCCCGCGCCATAGCCGGAGAAGAGAGGCAGGATGACGCCGCCGATTTTGGCAATGGCCAGCAGGGCCACAGCGATCTCCGGCGTCATGGGCATGAACAGGCCGACGGCGTCGCCCGCGCCCAGCCCCAGCGACCGCAGACCGTTGGCGCAGCGGTTAACTTCGGTCGCCAGCTCGCCGTAGGTCAGCGTCCGCGTCGCGCCCTCTTCGCCCTCCCAGACCAACGCCGGCCGGTCGCGGGCGGCGGGGTCGGCGGCCCACTTGTCGACGCAGTTATCGACGATGTTCATCCGGCCGTCGACGCACCAGCGCGGCCACTCGATGCCGTCCGACAGGTCGACGACCTGCGAGTAGGGAGTGCGGAAACGGATATCGAGATACTTCAGGACAGCGTCTGTGAACCAGGCCACATCGGCCGTGGAGCGGGCTTGCAGCTCCTCGTATGAGCCAATGCCGTGCAATTGCATGAAGCGCGTCAGGTGGCTGCGCTCGACGTATTCGTCCGTCGGCCGCCAGACGATTTCGCCGCCGAAAGTGAAGTTGTCGTTCATAATACTTCTCATAATACTTCTATTGTGCCTTAATTAACCCGAGTTCGGTAACACAAGAAAAACCCGGCAGTTTCACGGCGAAATTTCCCTGAATTTTGCCGTGTGATCGATGAAATATCGCCCTGGACCTGTCAGGCGGAACAGGTTTCGATTGAGCTTCGTTGATAAAGGTGATTTGGGATGAATCTAAGGACCGCCCTCCAGGGTTTTTCAGTAGTCGGCCCAGTGGTTGAAGGTGTAGAGGTCAGGCAGCGGCGAAACCCCTGTGCCGTAGCAAATGGCCTCCCTTCGCCGCTGCCTGACCCTCCGCGGCTGTTGACCCGGCCTGAACACACGGGCCACGCCCCAGGAGGGTCAGGCAACCGGGAGGCGAGGCCCTGGTTATCAGCCGACACCTCTCCCGGTTGCCTGACCTCTACGCCTCACGGCCGTGTTGTATTATCAGAGCCGACTACTGAAAGACCCTGGACCGCCCTCTGCGATTCAGCGAGAGTCATGGGGCCTGTGATATAATGCAATCTACACTATATTCAAAGAGAAATCTGTGCTCCGCCCTCTTTTCCAATCCTTCTACGCTCCCTCTGCCCTTGTCGTCGCCCGCTCCCTGCTGGGCATGCGGCTGGTGCGCGTGCTGCCCAACGGCGCGCGACTCATGGGACGCATCGTCGAAACAGAGGCCTATCACGGTCTCGACGACCTGGCCTCCCACGGTCACAGCCGCCGAACACCGCGCAACCTGCCCATGTACGGCCCACCCGGCCGGGCCTATGTCTACTTTACCTACGGCAACTACTGGCTCTTCAACGCCGTCTGCGAGCCGGATGGCGACCCTGCGGCCGTGCTCATTCGCGCCGTCGAACCGTTGGAAGGGCTGGACGAGATGGCCGCCCGTCGCCCCGGCCGGGAGATCCACGAGTGGACCAGCGGCCCCGGCAAGCTCGTGCTGGCCTTCGGTATCAGCGGCGCGGACAACACGCTCGACCTGACGACCACGGCCGGCAATCTGTGGATCGAGCCGGGCGACCCCGTGCCCGACGATCGGGTGCGCACCGGCCCACGCGTCGGCATGGGCAAGACGCCGGAGCCGTGGCACTCCATCCCCTGGCGCTGGTGGGAGGCGGGCAACCCGTTTGTATCGCGCGGATCGGGCAAGCGGAGTTAGTGGCCATGATGAGCGGTGGTCATGGCGACCATCGCCCCGGCGAAATCCAGCAACTTCCCGCCAAATCCGCGCTGAAACCGTTCCGCGTCAGAGCGTGAGGCGAAGCACAGTACGCCGGGAACACAGCACAAAGTCACTTCCGATCCCACCACGAACGTTGCCTGGTGGGCGTTGACCATCTGGCCATACAGAAAATCGGCCGCCAGGGTGGATTGCTGCCCCGTCGCGTGGCTGTGCATCAGAAAACCGCAATGGGGACAACAGGCCTGTTGTTGCTCGCCGTTTTCGCCGGTGACAACCCAGGTCGTGCGGCGGGGAACGCGCTTGCCGCACATCGCACACTGTGACTGGTCACTGCCGGGTGCGGGCAAAGCATCGGCCGCCGGCATCGCTCCGCCCCTAACCTTCCGCGCCCGGCCCTCCTTCACCAGCAAGTCCAGATCGCGGTGGATGGTCATCGCCGACACTTCGAAATGTCGAGCCAACTGGTCGATGGTCAGAGATTGCTCCTCCTGAAGCCATTCCACGATTTTTGCCCGGCGTTGTTCCGGCAGGATTTCGTCCATCACTTCCTCACCTGAATTCCGATAACTATTCCCCCGCAATCGTAATACAAAAGTTACCCCTTGTCAGATACGGTCAACTCTTTATATAATGTGTCATAATGTGATAATAAACATAATATAACACATTATCACATATAGGGGAAGCCATGAAGCGGTTGATTGTCTTGAGTTTGATTCTGGTGGTGGTGCTCGCTGCCTGTGGAGGTGGCGAGCAGGGGGAGGCGGCCGGTGGCAAGCTGGTCGTCGAAAACGTGATGGGCAATTTGTCCTTGCCGATGCCCAACGGCGCTGTATACATGACCATCACCAATGGTACCGGTAGTGATGATGCGCTGATCGACGCGGCCGTGCCCGGTTGCGGCACTGTGGAGCTGCACGAGATGGTCATGGTCGACGATGTTATGGAGATGCGCCAGATGGAAGGCAACCGCATCCCCATCCCCGCCGGTGAAACGGTCACGCTCCAGCGTGGTGGTCTGCACGTCATGTGCATCGGCAAGACGAGTGACTTCACCGTGGGTCAATCCGTGCCCATCACGCTGACGTTTGAGAACGCGGGCACAATGGAGGTGACGGCCATAGTCACCGATCCGGGCGAGATGTCGCCGGAGATGGAGATGGGTGAGGGAGATTAACCCGTTTTCAATTGAGTCAATAGCCTAATGACGCGCCAGGGTTCGTTTTTCTGTGTTATTCCGTTTCTCGTCGTCTTGCTTTTTGCCGGTGCGACAATCGGGTGCCAGGGGGTGACTGAACCGGCCGGCAGCACGTCGCTGCCGGCCGGTAACCCTATAATAATCCCGACACCCGATGATGTCCTGTCATCCGATCGCATTCTCATCTCGCTCGAAGCGCCGGTATTTTCGCCGCCGCTCGGCGACGGCCGTCTCGTCTTTCGTGTGGCTGATGTCGAGGATCAACCCATCGACACGGCCACGTTGCAAATCCGCGGCGACATGACCCATGCTGACATGATGCCGATTGAGGCGACGGTCGCCGGTGGCGAGAATGGTATCTACAGGGCGCCGGTTCGCTGGACGATGGCCGGTGACTGGATCGTCACTGTCGAAGCGACTCTGAGCGACGGCCGCCAGGCTTCACGTTCGTTTGATCTGGAAGTCGGTGGAGAAGAAGAATCATGTATCGATGGTCAATGAAGGGATCGTGGGGTCTGATGGTGTTCTTGCTCCTGGCCTTTATGATTGGTGGGTTGGGTGCCTGTTCGATCGATGAGACGCATGAGTTTGCCGGGGCCGTGCTGGAGGAGCCGGAACCGCTGCCGGACTTCACGTTGGCGGCCGAGAATGGCCCGGTGAGTCTGTCGGATTTTCGCGGTCAGTATGTTTTCCTCTACTTCGGCTATATGTATTGCCCGGATTTTTGCCCCACGACCATGTCCAAGCTGGCCAATGTCCACCGCGAGCTGGGCGATGACGCCGATCGGATGCAGGTCATCATGGTCTCGGTCGACCCAGAGCGCGACACGCTCGCGGCACTGGCACGCTATGCCGAAGCCTTCAATCCCACTTTTATGGGCATCACGGGCACCAGGGAAGAGATCGATCGTGTGGGAGAGCCCTACGGCCTTTTCTATCAGCGTCATGAGGGTAGCACGGCCGCCGGTTATCTGGTCGACCACTCCACGCGCACCTACCTCATCGGCCCCGACGGACGGGCCCTGGTCGCTTACCCCCATGACGCCACGGCCGAAGCCATTCTGGACGATCTGCGATGGTTAATCGATCAGGAATCCTGAAAAGCAGGTTTGACAGGCCGGCGCGCGGACGATTGTTTGAACATCGGCCTGTCAGGTGCGATCCGGTGTCGCGCTGCGGGGATCAGGGTTCACCCGATCCATGAACCGACCGATAGGGACGGGCGCAAAACCGTATTGGGCATATAAGCCGTGTGCGTCTCTGGTTGCCAGTAGCCAACGTCGCACCTCTCGCAGCTCCGGGTGTGCCAGCGCCGCGGCTACGAGCGACTTGCCGTAGCCGTGCCCGCGATGCGCCTCGTCGATAAAGACATCAGCCAGCCAGGCGAAGGTCACTCGGTCGCTGACAACGCGCGCAAAGCCGACCTGCTCGCCGTCCAGGTAGATGCCGAAGCAGATGGAGTTGGCAATCGTCGCGCGGATGGCTTCCAACGTCCGTCCCTGCGCCCAATACGACTCTTTGGAGAGCCAGCGATGAATGAGGTCGACGTTCAGCCGGTCGGGGTCAGATGAGATTTCGATGGTCATGCGCACCATTTTATCCTTTTCGTTAAATGTCGTAATCATGTTGCCCCACCGGTCGATAACCGTTAAAGTTTCATTGCCCAGCGGGAAAAATGGGCCAGAGGGATTGAGGGCGCGATCATGAACGACTTTCCGGCCGGCACCGTCACATTCCTTTTCACCGACATCGAGGGCAGCACGACCTTGTGGGAGCGCTTCCCTGATGCAATGCCGCGAGCCATGCTCGCTCACGATACGACCATCGAGACGATCGTGGCGGAGGCCGGCGGGAGGGTTGTCCGGCCGCGTGGCGAGGGAGATAGCCGTTTCGCGGTTTTTGTCCAGGCAGACGGCGCTATCCGGGCGGCGGCCGCCATCCAGAGCGCGTTGACTGGCGGTCGTCCCGATATGCCTGTTCGCATCAATGTCCGCATTGGCATCCACACCGGCGCGGTTGACTGGCGTGACGGCGACTACTACGGTTCAACCGTCAACCGCTGCGCGCGCATTCGCGGACTGGCCTACGGAGGGCAGGTCCTCATGTCACAGGCGACGGCCGAATTGGTGCGGGATTCGCTGCCCGAAGGTTTCGAGCTGCGCGATGTGGGTACACATGCGCTTAAGGGGTTGAGCCGCCCCGAAACGATTTTCCAGCTGTGGATTCCCGGACTCGACAACGTCTTTCCGCCCATTCAGTCGGCCGGGCGACAAGTCATCGCGCTGCCGGAGCCGCCGACGCCTCTCATCGGCCGCGAGCGGGAGCGGCAGGAGATCGTTGGAATGCTGGGCCAGGACTCCGTCAGATTGGTCACCCTGACCGGGCCGGGCGGAACGGGCAAGACCCGACTAAGCCTGGCTGTCGGTGAGGCGCTGGCGAGCAATTTCCCCGACGGTATCTACTTTGTCGATCTGGCGCCAATCAGCGATCCCGTTCTGGTCATGACCACAATTGCCCACACGCTGGGAATTCGCGAAGGAGGCGGGCGGCCGCCGTTCGAAAACCTGCGCGAGTTTCTAATCGGGCGTGAGTTGCTGCTCATCCTCGATAATCTGGAACAAATCATCGCTGTCGCCCCGGACGTGGCCCGGTTGCTGACTGTCACGCCGCGGCTTAAGATTTTGGCCACCAGCCGCATACCGCTTAGGGTGCGCGGCGAGCGCGAGTACCCGGTGGCGACGCTACCGTTGCCGCCGGTCGATCCGTCGCTAACCGTGGAGCAACTTCTCACTTATGAATCGGTGCGGCTGTTTGTGCGGCAGGCCCAGGCCGCGCATCCGTCTTTCACCCTGACGGCCGACAACGCCGCCGCCGTGGCCGGCATATGCCGCCGGCTCGACGGGTTGCCGCTGGGGATAGAGATCGCCGCCGCGCGCATTCGCATGCTTCCCCCGGTGGCGCTACTCAAGCGTCTCGACCAGAGCATGAAGACGCTGGTAGGCGGCGCGGCCGATCTTCCCACGCGCCAGCAAACGCTGCGCGGTGCCATCGACTGGAGCTTTAAACTTCTCCAGCCCGACGAGCAAACTCTATTCCGGCAACTGGGCGTCTTCGTCGGCGGCTTCACGCTGGAGACGGCCGAGGAGATTTGTAATCCCGACGGGACAATCGACGTCTTCACCGGGGTCGAGACGTTGCTGCACAACAGTCTGCTGCGTCAGGTTGAGTGGGAATTTGATGAACCCCGCTTCGACATGCTCCAGACGATTCGCGATTATGCCCTGGAGAAGCTGGCAGAAGCGGGCGAGACCGGGATGCTGCGTGGTGCCCACGCCGAGTATTTCGCCCGCGAGGCCATGGAGAAGTGGACCAGCATGATGGGCGCGACCGCGCTGGAGCGTCTCGAATATATGGAGACCGAGCACGACAACTATCGGGCGGCTATCGCCTTTGGACTGGAACCGGGCAACGACATCTCTGTCTCCAGTCGCATCTGTGTGTTCCAGACGTGGTTCTGGTATCGCCATGGGCACTTCCACGAGGGCCGAGCCTGGAGCGAACGTGTGGCACAGGCTACAGTGGGGAGCGAGGGAGTGCCGCGGGGGATGAGTCTGCTGGCTGCCGGATTCATGGAGATGTGGCAGGGGGATCTGACCATCGCCGCCGGGAATGCCGGGGAAGCCATCCGGGAATTTGAGACGGCCGGGTTCGAGGTAGGTCTGACGCTGGCGCACCTGAGTTACGGCATCATTCTCCTGAATCAGGGGCGGGATCGTGACTCCTACTCCCATATCACGCTGGCGGCGGAAATGTTCGACCAGGCCCATGAAGAATGGGACAAGGCGACGGCGCTGGTGCATCTGGCCAATGCCTTGCTGGGGATGGGTGAATATGAGCAGGCCTTGAAATGGCTCAGGGAGGCCTGGCCGGCCTCGCAACAGCTGGGCGATCCATGGCTGGTTGCCTTCACGCTCAACAACTTCGGCGAGGTGGCCCGTGCCCAGGGAGATTATGAGCAAGCGCGCGACTATTATGAGCAGGCCGAAGATTATTTCCACCGTGCCGACGCGGTGGGCGACCAGGCCCGCCTGATCCACACGATGGGATATATGGCTCTCCACGACGGCGATGTGGCCCGGGCTGATGCGTTATTTCGCGAGAGCCTCGACGCATTTCGTAAACTGGGCAACAAGCGCGGCATGATCGAGTGTCTGGCCGGACTGGCGGTCGTCGGCGTGGTGCTGGGCGATCCGGCGCGGGCGGCGACGCTGTTGGGTGCGGCCGAGGCGCAACTGGCCCAATCAGGCGCGGCGTGGTGGCCTGCCGACCGGGTGGAGGTGGAACGCCTGCGTGAGAGACTGCACATCGCTCTCGACGAGCGAGAATTGGACCGACTGCGGGTGCGCGGCCGGGCGATGAGCCTGGATGAGGCGATGGCCTATGCGGTGAATTTCGCCGGTATCGCCTGACGGCGGGATGAACCTGTCAATCGAACCGCCGCAACCATTTGCCCACTACCAGGCTCAATCCTGTCCCCTGCCGCTTATACCCCAGGCTGTGATAGAACGCCACGGCATCGTCGGTGAACAGGTAAATATGCTGGCCCTCCAGCCTCTCTTCCAGCAACCGCATCAGTCGCGTAGCGACGCCACGTCGCCGGTAATCACTGTGAGTCCATACGTCAACGACGTAGGCATTGCACACGCCGTCGGATAGGGCGCGGGCTTTACCGATGACACGTCCACCCATCCAGGCGAAGGCGACGACGGCGCTGTTCTCGAAGGAGCGACGCAGCTCTTCGGGCGTGCGGCCGTTGTCAAAGTCATCGGCTTGCAGATCGGCCGTCAACTGATCCCAATCGACGCCGGCAGTTGTTTGGGTGTAGGTGATGTCGAGCATTATAATCATTATAATATTGTAGCTTGATCGAACGCGGCTAATCAATGACCACGGGCAGAGGGCGATCGCGCCGGGCTAAAGGTGCCGCTGATACGTGGTGGGACTTATGAATGATTCCCTGTCCAGCGCTCTATGGCACATCTACAACCGGCCCGACCCGCCGCCTCTTTGGCAGAACGGCGGCAACCTGCCGTGGAACGACCCCGACTTCTCGGCGCGGATGCTGCGCGAACACCTTGACGAGAGCCACGGCGCGGCGACCCGGCAGGCGGCCGAGCGCACCGTCCAACTCGATTGGCTGTGGGAGCGGCTGACCCTCTCAATGGGCGGCCGCGTCCTTGACCTCACCTGCGGGCCGGGCCTCTATGCCACGGCGCTGGCGAGGCGTGGCGCGCGCGTCACAGGTGTCGACTTCAGCCCGGCCTCGATCGCGTATGCCCGACAGCTGGCTCTCGACGAAGGTGTGGGCGACCTCTGCACGTTCGTCGAGGCCGACCTTCGCGCCTGGGAACCGGAGCCGGGCGCGTTCGACGCGGCGATTTTTCTCTATGGGCAACTGGCCGTCTTTCCGCGCCACGAGGCGGTGACGCTGCTGCGCAAGGCGGCCGCCGCCCTGCGGCCCGGCGGCCGTCTGTGTGTCGAGCTGCTCAATCCGGCGCGGGTGGACAAGCAAGACAGCTCCTGGTGGTTTACCGACGACACAGGGCTATGGGGCGGGCGGCCGTTTCTGCACCTCGGCGAGCGACGCTGGAACGCGGCTGAGCAGGCATCGATCGAGCGCTACTTCATTCTGCACCTGGAGAGCGGAGCGATGGACGAGATCACCCTTTGTGATCAGACCTATGAGGTCGATGAGATGGCGGCGATGATGCGCACTGCCGGTTTTGCAAAGGTGACGAGCTACTCCGGGTGGGACGGCCTGCCCTTGTACGACGCGGGCGAATGGGAAGTATATCTGGCGGAGAGGTGACGATCGTCACTTGTCCACCGGTAGCAATGCCCTACAATCCAGCCCAATGATCGCTATCAATGGCCTCGTCAAGCAATATGGCCTGAACCCGGTATTACGCGGCGTGAACCTCAACGTCGCCGAGGGTGAATTCGTCACCCTCGTGGGACCGAACGGGGCGGGGAAGAGCACGCTGATGGGCATAGTCGCCACCTTGCTGAGGCCGACGGCAGGCGAAGTCCGTGTCGGCGGCTGGCAATTGCCGGAGCAAGCTGACCGCGTTCGCAGCCATATCGGCCTCGTCTCGCACCACTCATTGCTTTACCGCGACATGACGGCCGCCGAGAATCTGTCGTTCTTCGCCCGGCTCTATCGTCTGCCGGACGCCGAGGCGCGAGTCGCCACGGCGCTGCGCAAGGTGGGCCTCTTCGCCCGCCAGCGCGATCCTGTCGGCACATTCTCGCGCGGCATGATCCAACGCCTCACGATCGCCCGCGCCACTCTCCACGAACCGGACGTGCTTCTGCTCGACGAGCCGTACACCGGGCTGGATCAGGAGGCGACGGGTTTGCTGGACGTCCTCCTGCGCGAGGAATCGGCCCGCGGCCGGACGATCCTGATGATTACCCATGATCTGGCTCATGGCCTCGGTTTGGCCGATCGGCTGGCGATTCTTCACGGCGGCCGCATTGCCCGTGAGGTGACCAGATCGGAGATCAGCCCGGCGGCGGTGTATGATCTGTATGCTGAGGTGACGATGTAATGACCGGTAATCAGTGGGCGGTATTCAGAAGATCGGTGGTAAGAGATTGCCGCGGGGATTCACCCTCATTTGTTGTGTTGGGCAGGTTTTGAACAGCATGAAGGAATTCTGGGCGGCCGTGTGGGCAGTTGTGTGGAAGGATTTGCGCATCGAGGGGCGAACGCGCCAGACCATTAGCGTCATGGTGATGTTCTCGCTGGCGACGATCATCATGTTCAACTTCGCTCTGGGCATGGCTGCCAATATCAACCTCGCCGCCGGGCGGAGCGTGTCGCCGGCCTTGTTGTGGGCCATCGTTCTGCTGGCCGCCATCCTGGGGCTTAACCGCTCGCTGGCGCTGGACCGTGAAAATCAGGTCTTCGACGCGATGCTCATCGCCCCCGTCCCGCGTACCGCGCTTTATGCGGGGAAGGTGATCAGCATCACCCTGTTCACCCTGCTGCTCGACGCCATCCTGGTCGTCCTGTTCACTGTGTTCTTCAACCAGCCGTATTATCTGCCCATGGTCATGCTGATCCTGGCGCTGGGCACGATCGGCTATATCGCCGTCGGGGTGCTCATCACCTCCATGACGATCCAGAGCCGCACGCGTGAGGTGTTGTTGCCCGTCCTTCTGCTGCCCGTCTCGCTGCCGCTGGTGCTGCCGGCGGCCATGGCGACCACGACCTACATCGCCTCGGCCATGCGCGGTGAGGCATCATGGGAGATGATCCAGTCGCCCGTGCTGCTGGTCATCGCCTACGATCTGCTCATGATCGCCGTCGGTTTTCTGACATACCGGTTTGTGGTAGAGTCATAGGGAATTTCGAGTGACGAGTGACGAGTTACGAGTATAGATACGAGATAAAGAAGTCCTGTCGCTTGCAGCCTGTTGTTTCTTGATCCTGGGCGAATGTAAATTCGTTGCAGGTGATCGCATCGGTCCCTCAATGCAGGTTTATACTAGTTGGCGAATAAAAACGGACATCCGGCCGAAATTGGCTTGGTGCTGTTGAGAAATCGCATAGTCCTGTGTAGGGGTCAGGCAACCGGGAAAGGCGTCACAGAGAAACCGGCGGTGTTGGTTACCGGTTGCCTGACTCTCCCGTGGCTGATCGCAGAGGATGGCAACGGCATCCTGAATGGTTAATCTATAATTTAAATGGAGCAATCTTTATGGCCCCCGCAAAACTTTCAAACCCGCGGCTGGACCGCTTGATTCAAATCTTCAGCATCAGCGCGGTGATCGGAATGGCCGTCGCTATCGCGGCGAACTTCTTCTTCGCCCCGACCGAGATGACCATGGGCAACGTGCAGCGCCTGTTCTATTTCCACGTCGGTGCGGCGTGGGTCGGTTCAGTAGTGTTCGGCGTAGCCTTGCTGTGCGGCGTGCTCTATCTGCGCAAGTCCAACCGCATCTATGACGTCGTCTCTCTGGCATCCATCGAGGCCGGGCTGGTCTTCCTGACCATGACCATCGTCGGCGGCTCCTTCTGGGGCAAGCCGGCCTGGAACACCTGGTGGATCTGGAGCCCGCGCCTGACGCTCATCACGGTTGCCTGGCTGGTCTATGCCGCCTACTTCATGCTGCGCGGCGCTATCGAAGATCCGCACAAGCGCGCCCGCTATGCTGCTGTTTATGCCATCGTCTCGTTCGTCACCATCATCCTGACCTTTGTCAGCATCCGCATCTTCCGCGATATCCACCCGGTGGTGATCGGTGGGACGACGGAAGCGGCCGCCGGCGCGGCCGAGGGCTTGCAGGAGTTCAACGGCCTGGATTCGGCCAAGATGGGCATCACCCTGACGATCAACGTCATCGCCTTCTCGCTGCTGGGCACGGCCTGGATTCTGGCGCGGACGCGCCTGCAAAACCTGATCGATTACGCCGACAGCCTGAAAACGCGCGTGGCGGCCTATCTCGGCGGCCGCGGTCAGAGCGGCCAGGCAGTGGCGAGCGGTGTTATCCTGGCCCTGCCCGCGCTGCAGGCGCAGGTTTCCGATCCCAATCTGTTCAACCGCTATCTGATCGGCGGCTATGCGGTCATGTCGTCGCTGGCCTTGCTCTATATGCTCTACCTCTACGTCCGCCAGCGGAACCTGAGCAACGACATTGCCTTGCTGACGCAATTGTTACAGGAAGATAAACGGTCGCGCCGCTGACCGTCCGTCGCGCCCGGCCTGTGTCATCGCGTGGTATACTCACCGCGTAAGATTGCAGCGGCCGGCGTCGTCCGGACGGGAAGATAGCCGGGGCGTCGGCCCCGATCCATCCGGAGTCGTCGCGAGAGGAAATTTCATGTCTGATCTGAAAGCGCCTGCGCCATCACCGTGGCGCAAGTTGTCGGCGGTGCAACTGGTCCTCATCGGGCTGGCTGTTTTACTCGTCGTCTTTCTTGTCTTGGGGTCCGTCATCAAGCCGGACACGAGCAATCAGCTCGTCTTTGGCGTCCAGAAGCAGCCGTTCGCGTCCCTGGCGGTGCTGGCCTTCCTGGGCGGCATGCTCAGCTTCGCCTCGCCCTGCACCCTGCCCATCCTGACGGCCTATTTCGCCTTCGCTTTCCAGAGCGACCGCCAGCGCATCGCCGCCAACACGCTGGCTTTCATGCTCGGCCTGGGCACGACTTTCAGCCTGCTGGGCGCGACCGGCTTTGCTCTCGGCCGCGTGCTGGGCCAGAACCAGGGCTTCATCATGCTCATCGGCGGCGCGGCCATCGTCATCTTCGGCGTCATGAGCCTGCTCGGCCGCGGCTTCAGCGGGGCCACTGGCCTGACTACTCAGGAGCGAAGCCCCGACATGCGCAGCTCCTATCTTTTTGGCCTGACCTTCGCCATCGGCTGGTCCGCCTGTGTCGGCCCCATTCTCGGCGTCATCCTGACCCTGGCATTACAGACGGCCACCGTATGGCACGGCATGATGCTGCTGTTCATCTTCACCCTGGGGCTGGGATTGCCGCTGCTCATCGTCTCGACATTCTTCGGCCGCATGAGTCGCCAGAGCACCTTCTGGCGCGTGTTGCGCGGCAAGGGCTGGACGTGGGATACCCATGTGTTCGTCGTCGCCCTGGTCTGGGCGCTGGCCTTTTGGCGTATCATCGCCGCCTTTGTCGAGTTCGCCATCCGCGACTTCAGCTTTCTCGGCGGCCTGACCTACACCCCCGCGCTTGAATTCGGCATACTGGCCGTATTGCTTCTGGGGGCAGTCCTGTGGACGTACACCAGCAACGAGTCGCAGCGGATCACGCTCCACCTGCACTCGACCCAACTCATCAGCGGCGCGCTGTTCATCCTGCTTGGCCTGATGATGCTGGAAGGTCAGATGGGGCGGATCAACGGCCTCCTGGTGCAATGGTCGGCCGTGGTCGATGAGCGGATGCTGGGCTTCCAGGATTGGCTGCTGACGACCTTCAGCCAATAGACACGTCCATGACCCAACTTGACCCACAGGAACAACAACAACCGGATGATTCGCAACCCATTCCCCGCGCGTTGCTCATCGTCTTCGGGCTGGCCGCGCTGCTGCTGGCCGGAGCGCTGCTCTATTACGCCTACGGTCGCCTGACCACGGGCGATGAGACAAACGAACTGCTGGAGTCCATCCCCTCCTTCAGCGGCACGACCGAGAGCGGCGGCGTCGCCCCCATCCAGCCTGACTTCAGCAACGTGCCCCAGGCGGGCGATCCCGCGCCTGACTTTGAACTGGCGACCTTGAGCGGCGAGACGGCGCGGCTGAGCGATTTTCGCGGCCGGCCGGTCATCCTCAACTTCTGGGCCACGTGGTGCGCCCCTTGCCGGCTGGAGATGCCGGAACTGGAGCGCGCCCAGGCCGGGTTCGACGCCGACGACGGGCCGATCGTGCTGACCGTCAACCAGCAGGATTCAGCCGAGCTGGTGGGTGAATTCTTCGACGAGGTCGGGCTATCCCTGCCCGCGTTGCTCGACAGCAAGGGCGAAGTCGGCACGACCTACGGCGCGTTCTTCCTGCCCACGACCGTCATTGTCGGGCCGGACGGGACGGTGGCGGCCGTCCATCGCGGCATGATCTCCCGCGACCAACTGGACGAGTACCTGTCTGCCATTCCCCCGTCGGAGGGTTCATGATCGTCGACCGCATCTTCTATACCCTTACCCGGCGCTGGCTTCTGTTCCTCAATCTGGCCATTGCCTTTTACGTCGGGCTGCCGATTCTCGCCCCGGTACTGATGCACGCCGGTCTGACCGGCCCGGCCAACATCATCTACCGCGTGTACAGCCCGATGTGCCACCAGTTGGCCTCGCGCTCCTTCTTCCTCTTTGGTGAACAACCGGCCTACCCGCGGGCTATCGCCGGCGGCAATCTGCGCTCCATCGAGGAGTACATGACCGATATCCCCGAATTCGCCAACGCCTCGCCCGACCCGGCGCAATGGAGCACTTTCATGATCCCGGCGCGCGTTTTTCGCGGCAACGAGCAGATGGGTTACAAAATGGCCCTCTGCCAGCGCGATATCGGCATCTACCTGTCGATGCTCATCGGTGGGCTGATCTACGCCGTGGTGCGGCGACGCGGGCCGGTGCGACCGATGCCGTTCTGGTTATTCGTCGTTATCGGCCTGGGGCCGATCGCCCTCGACGGCTTCAGCCAGCTTTTCAGCCAGATGTTCGTCGGCATGGGCATCGAGCCGCTGATGCGCCTGTTCCCCCTGCGCGAGAGCACGCCCTTTTTCCGCGTCCTGACCGGGGCCATCATGGGCCTCAGCATCGTCTGGCTGATCTATCCGCGGCTGGATGAGCAGTTCAAGGTGACGGCCGATGATATTCAGCGGCGGATGCGGGCGCAACAGGCAGCCAGCGAGACCCAAACGGCCGACTGATATTCGGATGTCAGCGCCGTTTGGTGATCAGGTTAGAAACCGGGTTTCGCAGAAGAAGCCCGAGGCGTGGTTTGTTTGATTAATTGCCAGTTTTCCGGCCATAATTCTCCGATATGCCACTTCAACCCACGAATCAACTCCAACCGATCGATTCGACCGGACTAAAGGCAAATGAATTATTGGCAGAACTCAAGGCGGCCCAGGAAGAACTGCGCGCGGCCGAGGCCGAACTGGCGACCGAGCAAGCCGCCGTAAACGCTTTCCGCATGCACGCCCGCCTAATGCTCGACGATCTGGCTGACGCCATCACTGCGCTGCTGGCGGAGAAACAATCGCTGTTGACGCGGCTGGAATTGGAGCGGCAGGCGACCGAGGACGCGGAGAACCCGCTGGGGCCGAACGCTGAGCCGCAACCGCTTCCGGATGACATGGAAGACCTGATGCTGCCGACACCGACGGCGCGCGACAAGGCGGCCGAAAAGCGGCTCTATCGCGAGCTGGCCCGGCGCTTCCACCCCGACCTGGCCGAGGGCGCGGCCGAGCTGGCCTATCGCACCACGGTGATGACTGCCGTCAACGCCGCCTACACCGCCGGGGATACCCAGGCGCTCTACGATCTGGCCGGGGAACTGGAGCCGGATGAATTGCGTGAGTTGGCGGGCATCGAGAGTCATGAGCTGCGTCAACTGCGCGAGCGTATCCTGCGCTGTCGTCGCCGTCGCCGCAAGGTGGCCCGGCAGCTTCAGGTGCTGCGCGAGGACAAGACGGCCCGCTTGTGGCGGAAGGCCCGCGAGATGCGCGATCAGGGCGAGGACTGGTGGACGGCCGTCCGGCGCGATCTGGAGGCGGCGCGGGTGCGGCTGGAAGAGGAGGTGGCGCTGCTGGCGTGCCAGGCGAGCGACGAATTACGAGTGACGAGTGACGAATGAAAAACTTCAAGCACGTTCATTCATAACTCGACATTCATCATTAAATCTCCCAACGATAATGGACGAGATAGCTGACGTAATAACGCCCTTCCCAACGTTCGACACCGATGAGCCACGTGCCCCAGTCCAGTTCCTGCTCGGCCGGAGCGGGTCGGTGAGCGCTATAGAAGTTGACGGCCTCATATCCTTCCGGCAGGACTGTGGTTCCCGCCGTGCCGCCGAATTGCCCCTCGTCGCAAGCCCACGCGGTCGCGCCGAGAAGGTCGCGTTCCAGGCGCGGCATGACGATCTCGCTGAATGATCCACGGATTGGTTCGCCGCTGCCGTCCTCGATGCCCCATTCATACTGTTCCGAGGCGCTGAAGAGTGCCGGCACGTCCTCGCCGGCCACGATCACTTCCGGGTTCCACCAATTGAGCCGCAGGCGGATGCCCCGGTCGGGATGAACCATCTCGCTCAAAGCCTCGCCGTCTGCCCCGGCGACGGCCGCCTCAAACTGTTCCAGCAGTTCGGTCACCGCCCGGTCAGCGCAGAAAGCCTCCGGGCTGACGGCTTCGGTCAGATACGCGCTGTTGACCCAGCCATCCCCGGCGGTCGTCTCCACGGGCAGCCAAAGGGAACCGCTGAGCAGCGTCTGACCCTCACCGATGACCTCGATACCCGACGCATCCGCCGGCAATTGGGCGACGACGGCGGCATTGGCGGAGGGCTGGCGACGCACGTTGAGCGTGTCATTGGCGGCGACGAACGCCACGCGGTATTCGATCGGGGCCGGTTGTTCCGTTGCGGCGGGAGCGATGGTGGCCGGCGGAGTGGTCGGCTCAGGAGTGGCCGTACTGGTTGCCGGTGGGGGTGGGGTGACGGTGGGCGGGATTGCGGTGGCTGTGGTGGTCGCCAGGGCCGGCATGGCGGCCGTGACGGCCGGGGTGGGGATGACCAGATCAGGTTGCCGGCCGCCGCCACAGGCAACCAGGGCCAGTGTCGACACCAAGAAAATGCCGGGCAATATCAATCTATAGGCGAATCGTTGCTTAATGTGACCCTTCATTTCTGTCATTGCGCCGGTCGTGCCACAGACTACAGGGCCGCGTGCACAGAATCCCGGCAACAGCTTTACTCCTTCTATCTAACAAGACGACAGACAGGTAGCGAAGGTTCCACAATCATATTTATTTTTTAGCAGACCCGTGGCCAATGTCAGGTATCCCGCGCCAGACTTCGCGTTACAGATTGAACTTGATATTCAGCACATCGCCGTCGACCACAAGATAGGTCTTGCCTTCCTGCCGCAGCTTGCCGACGTTGCGCGCCCCGGCCATGCCGCCCAGTCCAACCAGATCGTCGTAGTGAACGACCTCGGCGCGGATGAAGCCCTTGGCCAGATCGGTGTGGATCGTCCCGGCGGCGTCGACGGCCGTCGCCCCGCGCTTCACTTCCCACGCCCGCACTTCGTCCTCGCCGACGGTGAAGAAGGATTGCAACCCCATCAGGTCATAGCTGAGGCGGATGACGCGGTCGAGGCTCAACTCCGTCACGCCGTACTCCTCCATGAACATCGCCAGCGTTTCCTCATCGCCGGCGGCGCTTAACTGGGCCAATTCCATCTCCAGACGGCCGCGAATGGTCGCCAGAATCGTGCCCGGCCGGTCATAGGACAATCCCGGATCGGGCTGGTCGTCGCCGAGGTTGATGAGAACGATCTTCGGCTTCAGCGTCAGCAAGCCATAGCCGCGCAATCCTTTGAGCTGCTCCTCGGTCAGGTCCAGCACGCGCAGAGGGCGGTTGTCGGTCAGGGTGGCGTTCATCTGCTCGAAGAGCGCCAGTTCGGTCTGGGCGGCCGCCTTGTCCTTCGACGCCCCTTTCTTCAACCCTTCCTGGATCTTTTCGATGCGTCGCTCCACGGTGCCGAGGTCGTTGAGCAGGAACTCGGTGTCGAGCGCGGCCAGGTCGCGGGCCGGGTCGACGCTGCCGTCGGGGTGGGGCACGCTGGCGTTCTCGAAGGCGCGCACGACGTGGACGAAGCCTTCAATTCCGGAGAGATGATTGAGCAGTTGCGGGCTGAGGCCTCCGGCGTCATCGTCGCTCTTTTGCAGTCCCGCCACATCAGTGTAGGTGATGCGAGCGTAGGTTGTCTTTTTGGGGTTGAACATGCGGCTGAGCACGTCGACGCGCGGATCGCGGACGTCGACGACGGCCGTCAGCACATCGAAACGGCCGCCCATGCTCTGGCCGGTTGGAGCGTTGCCCAGGGTCAGGGCGTTGAAAATTGTAGTTTTGCCCGACGAGGGCAGACCGATAATGCCTAGTTTCATAGACGTGGAGTATAGCAGGTGCGGCCGCGTTCGTCAGAAAGAAATATCGCGCCCGACCTGCTACTCCCCTTTCTTCTCGTCCGGTCGCAGTTTGTCGGCCAGCTCCTCGAGCTGCCGGCCGAGCCATTGCAGGCCGTCCCCGGCGCTTTTTCGGGCTTCGCCCTTCCAGTCGATTTCACGCAGGCGCGCCTCAACGGCGTCGGTCGTCGCTTTGGACTGGGCCTGGATGGTCTCGCTGACCTTGTCGCGCATTGCCTCGGCGCCGCGGCTGGTTGCCTCGCCGGTCGTATCGGCGATCTTGCGGGTTACGCGCAGCGCGGAATCCCTCACCGCGTCCGTCATCTTGTGCCCGGCCTCGGCCGCGCCGTCGAGCAGCTTGTTCCGCGTCGGCTCCGTCGATGCCGGCTTTTCTTCCTCGCCAAGATCCTCAAGTGTAATCTTCAGCGGTTCCTTGTCACTCATGATCCAGTCTCCCTGTGAGGGTTATCTATTCCCTATACGCTTGCGCGCGGGGTGGGTTGCAGCGGTTGTGGTGCTTGGCGCTACGTTAGAGTTGCCGCAACAAGCGCAAAATCACGACCGTTCCGCGATATAATCCATCCGCTCCCGTGCGGGTGACACGAATACGGGGGTGTGGTGGCCGAAAACTATGCGAGCATTCACAGCTCATTCGCGCGGATTATTCATGACCCTTGCCGTTCTAATGGCTCTCTCGGTCTTCGTCAAGACTGCATTGCAGGTGAAAGGGCGTTCTGCCGTCGATGAAAATCCCTATAAAGCCCATTTGCCGATACTTTTAGCCGAAACGGGCGGGACAGAGGGCACGCCGATCGCGCCGACCGCTATGCTCACTCTGGTCGCCAGCCCGACAGCTTCGGCTACCATGACCCCGACTCCGACAAACACGGTAACGCCGACCGCCACATCGACCACCGTCGCTACTGCCACGGCAACAGCGACCGAAACACCGACCGCGACCGTTACTCCGACCGCCACCAGCACAGCGACGGCGACCGATACGCCGACCGCCACGGCGACAGACGATCCCGACCCGTCCCCGACGCCCACAGAGACAGCCACGGTCACGTTGACACCCACCACAACAGCGACGCCGACGGCTATCGCCACGGCCACGGCCACAAAGACGCCAACGGCCACACCAACGTTGCCGCCGGGAGAAGAGTTGCTCGTCTTCGATTGGAATAAACCCATCACCAAGCAGGAGAGCGGCTTCGGCGTCGATATCCCGCCATTAGCCAACGGCGACTGGACCACACCGGTTAATTTCGCCGAGGGAACACTCTATTTTCGGGCCGAAATCCGTAGTCAACAGGAGCCACAACCTGAAATGCGCCTGGGGTTCTGTTTCTGGCAGCGAAATAACAAAGTTGATTACGAGAATTGTAACGGCAATCCGGTTCCCGGCTACGCGGGCACAGTCGTGACCTGGTCAACGCCGGTCAAGGATTTGTGGAAGAAAGATGGCCGGTCGATCATCTGGAACCAACCGCGCGCCCGTAACGGATTTTCCGTTCGCAACAAGAAAAATGACCCGGTTAGCGGCAAGCAGGGCTGGAACTGGAGCGGAGAGGACCCGGACAAATGGTATCCGCTCGACCTGCGCTTTACCGTGGTCGTCGTCGAGAAGGGAGCGGGTTTCTCCGGATGGGACAATTACACCGACGATTAGATCCGAAATCCCGCAAGCTTTTTCATTGAAACCTGAAAATCATCATCGGATTTCTCACCCTAATAACACGTGTTTTTCACACCTTCACAGACCTCCACAGATTACACTATGGGCCTGTGAAGCCTCTTTGATGCAGGAGACGCATTACCACGTCTTCCATCGCCACTGAGTGTGGCTGCTGCCCGCTGGAGACGAAACAGCCTCTTTGCGTCGGGTTCTTAATGCGAAATGTCAGGGCCGGATTTCTGGCCGGGCATCAACGACAGAGAACATGGGACGAGGGCGGGTGATCATCTTTATCGGAGAAAATTGAGAGCAGGAGATCAATATGAAGACAAATGACGGTTATTTGAAATGGTTGAAGATTGCCGGATTGACACTGGCGCTGTGCGCGCTGGTCCTGTTGGCATTTTCCGCGCCGGCACAATTACGCGCGGCCGGAGACAACGCCGTCGCCAACGGTGATTTCGAGGGCGGCACGACCGGCTGGGCGTGCAGGAATTGCACGCTGAGCGCTGGCGCGCCGGCACAGAACGGCGCGGCCGGTCAATTCACGACCACCAGCCGATCCGCTCGCGGGCAGTTGACACAAACCAACATTTCGTTGGAGCCGAACACGACCTATGAACTCAGCTTCTGGGCGCGTTCCGCCAATGGCAATGACGTGCAGGTAACGCTGGCACAGCAGGTGGCGCCGCGAACCAATTACGGGCTTAAGAACAAGACGTTCAACCTGACTACTGACGGCCAGGTCTTCACCCACACCTTCACCACGACGGGCTTCACTCAGCCTGTCAACGACGCGCGATTGATGTTCCAGGCCGCCAAGGGTAAGGGAGTCCAATATAGCATCGATAATATCACCCTGACTCCCACCGACGAGCCGCCACCGCCGCCGCCGGGTGGCGAAATGCTCATCTACGACTGGAACAAGCCCGTCACCATCGCCGAGGGCGGCTTCGCCATGGACAAGACCTCGGAATACCTGAGCCAGAACTGGGTGTCGCCGGTCAACTATGCTGACGGTCGCCTCTATTTTCGCGCCAGGATTTACAGCATCCCCCAGAACCAGCCCGACATGAAGCTGGGCTTCTGCTTCTGGCAGGGTGACCGCGAGAATTGCAGGGGCAATGACGTCCCCGGTGTGCCTGGCACGGTAGAGACATGGGACTTCGCTCTGCACGACATGTGGAAGAAGGGCGGCAAGGAAGTGGATTGGACTGCCCCGCGCAAGAAGATGGGCTTCTCCGTCCGCGACGGCCAGAACGACCCGGTCAGCAACAAGACCAGCACCGACTGGGGCGGCAATGACCCCAACCACTGGTATCCGATGAATATTCGGTTCCAGGTGGTGCTGGTGCCGCATGGCCAATCGTTCTCCGGCTGGCAGAACTATCCCTAGATGCGGTCGTGGAACCGGGGCGAGTGGATCTGTTGTCAGAGGATGAATACAGTCTGATCGTCCCCCCGTCGGCATCGCCGCGCCCGAATGTCATGCTCGGGCGCGGTTATCATCCCCCACAGACAAGAGGAGTACAGGAGCAAAATGAAAAGTGATGTATTGAGATTACAATGGAGACGGCTGGCCTTGCCCGCAATTGTTCTGGCGGCACTGGCTTTATCCCTGCTGATCGTGCAGGGTGGGTTGAAGGCTGTTGGCGATAATGCTATCGCCAACGGCGATTTTGAGGGCGACACAACCGGCTGGACGTGCAAGAGTTGCACACTCACGACCGGCGCGCCGGCCCAGGAGGGCGTCGCGGGCCAACTGACCAGCACCAGTCGCTCGGCTCGCGCCCAGTTGATCCAGTCGGGCATCACACTGCAACCGAATACGACCTACGAACTCACCTTCTGGGCGCGTTCTGAGGGTGGCAAGGACTTGCGCGTGACGCTCATGCAACAGGTCGCCCCCCGTGCGAACTATGGCATGAACAAGGTCAATTTTGATCTGACGGCCGATGGGCAGGTGTACACCCACACCTTTACCACTGTCGGTTTCGACGCGCCGGTCAGCGATGCCCGGCTGGTGCTACAGGCGGACAAGGGGCGCGGCCTGCAATACAGCATCGACAACGTCACCCTGACCCCGACCGACGAACCGCCGCCTCCCCCGCCGGATGATGATCGCTCCGACGAGATCCTCGTCTTCAACCGGGGCAGCCTGGCGACGCCGTTCGAGATCACCAAATCGTTGAGCGGCTTCGTTGAAGACAAACCCCCGACCGGCCCGGCCAATGCCAACTGGGTCACCGGCCAGTATGCCGGGTTTGCCGGCGGCACACTCTATTACCGGGCACGAATTATCAGCATCCCCGTCAACCAGCCCGGCATGAAGCTCGGCTTTTGCTTCTGGGAGCAAGGGTTCGATCATGAGGAGTGCCGCGGGCAGGTGATCGACGGCATCCCCGGTACAGAGTTGACCTGGGAACATTCCCTCGATGACATGTGGGTGAAGGCAGACCCAATCAACTGGGCCAACCCGCGCACCAAGCACGGCTTCATCGTTCGCAACCAGCACAACAAACCGGTCAGCGCCAAGAAGGGCTGGAACTGGAACGGCGAAGACCCTGACCATTGGTATCCGATGAAGGTCCATTACACGGTCGTTCTTGTGAAGGAAGGTGGCGTTTTTAGCGGTTGGGATTATTACGGTTGGTAACAATCCCGGATGAAAAGCCCGGCAGGTTCCGCGGAGCCTGCCGGGCCTATGGGCTTTCGCTTCCGGTTGACACAACTGCTGGATTGGACTAACCTTCAGGTAATTGTTCAGATAACAACCGTATACTCATCGAGAGAGGTTGAGGGACCGGCCCGGTGATACCTCGGCAACCGCCCCCGATGGCAGGTGCCAAATCCGGCAGGGAGCGCTGCATGCGCTGTCTGGAAGATGAGAGTGAAACTTGATTCGTATTGCCTCTCATCATGAGAGGCTTTTTTTGTTATGACCATGAAACGAACCGAACAACTACGTGAGCAACTGGCCCGGCGCATTCTCGTTCTCGACGGCGCGATGGGCACGATGATCCAGCAGTATCATCTGGGTGAAAAAGATTACCGCGGCGGCCGCTTTGCCTCTTGGCCGCAGGACCTGCAGGGCAACAACGACCTACTGGTCCTGACCCGTCCGGACGTCATCCGTGCCATCCACAAAGCCTATCTGGAGGCCGGGGCCGACCTGATCGAGACCAACACCTTCAACGCCAACCGCATCTCCCAGGCTGACTATGGCATGCAGGATATGGCCTACGAGATGAACCTGGCCGCGGCCCGACTGGCCGTCGAGGCGCGCGACGAGATCGAGCGGCGCGACCCGTCGCGGCCGCGCTTCGTCGCCGGAGCGTTGGGGCCGGCCAACCGCACCGCCTCCATCTCGCCCGACGTCAACGATCCCGGTTATCGCAACATCAGCTTCGACGAACTGGCCGACGCCTACGCCGAGGCTGCCCGAGGACTGGTCGACGGTGGGGCCGATATGCTGCTCATCGAGACTATCTTCGACACGCTCAACGCCAAGGCGGCCATTTTCGGCATCCGGCGCTACTTCGACGAGGCCGGCATCGACCGCCCGCTGATGATTTCCGGCACCATTATCGACATCAGCGGCCGCAACTTGTCGGGTCAGACGGCCGAGGCCATCTACTACTCGCTGATGCACGGCGAGCCGCTCATCTTCGGCCTGAACTGCTCGCTCGGCGTCGAGGCGTTCCGCGACAACATGCACGCCCTGTCGCAAGTGGTCAACACCTATACCAGTATCTACCCCAACGCCGGGCTGCCCAACGAGTTCGGCGAGTACGACGACACCCCGGAGTTCATGGCCGGCGTCCTGCGCGAGTTTGCCGAACAGGGCCTGGTCAACGTGGTCGGCGGCTGCTGTGGCACGACCCCGGCCCACATCCGCGCCTTCGCCGAGGCGGTGCGCGATGTGGCTCCCCGCGCCATCCCCGACGTGCCGGCCTACGCCCGTCTCAGCGGCATGGAGCCGCTGGTCATCACTCCCGAATCGAACTTCGTCAACGTCGGCGAGCGCACCAACGTCACCGGCTCGCGCCGCTTCGCCAAGCTGATCCTCAACGGTGATTATGCCACCGCGCTCGACGTGGCCCGCCAGCAGGTGGAGAACGGGGCGCAGATGATCGACGTCAACATGGACGAGGGCATGCTCGACGCCGACGCGGCGATGGAGCGCTTCCTGAAGCTGGTGGCGGCCGAACCGGACATTGCCAAGGTGCCGGTGATGATCGACTCGTCCCGATGGAGCGCGATCGAGGCCGGGCTGAAGTGCGTCCAGGGCAAGAGCGTGGTCAACTCCATCAGTCTGAAAGAGGGCGAGGCCGAGTTCATCCGCCAGGCGCGGCTGGCCCGGCGTTATGGCGCGGCCGTGGTCGTCATGGCCTTCGACGAGAACGGGCAGGCCGAGACGGCCGACCAGCGCGTCGCCATCGCCCACCGCGCCTATGACATCCTGCACGGGCAACTGGGCTTCCCGCCGCAGGACATCATTTTCGACCCCAACGTCTTCGCCATCGCCACCGGCATCGAGGAGCACAACAACTACGCTCTGGACTATTTCGAGGCCACCCGGCGAATCAAGGCCGAACTGCCCGGCACGCTGGTCAGCGGCGGCGTCAGCAACATGAGCTTCTCCTTCCGCGGCAACGAACCCGTGCGCGAGGCGATGCACTCCGTCTTCCTCTACCACGCCATCAAGGCGGGGATGGACATGGGCATCGTCAACGCCGGGCAGCTGGCCATCTATGAACAACTGGACAAGGAGCTTCAGGAGCGCGTCGAGGACGTGGTGCTGAACCGCCGGCCCGACGCCACGGAGCGGCTGGTCACCTTCGCCGAGACGGTGAAGGGCGGGGGCAAGGAGCGCGTCGAGGATTTGGCCTGGCGCTCGCTGCCGGTCGAGGATCGCCTGGCCCACGCGCTGGTGCAGGGCATCAACGCCTACGTCGAGGTCGACACGGAAGAAGCCCGGCAGCAGGCGACGCGGCCGCTGGACGTCATCGAGGGGCCACTGATGCGCGGTATGGGCGTCGTCGGCGACCTGTTCGGCAGCGGCAAGATGTTCCTGCCGCAGGTGGTCAAGAGCGCCCGTGTCATGAAGCAGGCCGTGGCCTATCTGGTGCCGTTCATTGAGGCCGAGAAGGCCCAGAGCGGCGATCACCGCCCGGCGGGCAAAATCCTGCTGGCCACGGTGAAGGGCGACGTCCACGACATCGGCAAGAACATCGTCGGCGTCGTGCTGGGTTGCAATAACTACGAGGTCATCGACCTGGGCGTGATGGCCCCGGCGCAGAAAATCCTGGAGACCGCCAGACAGGAGAAAGTCGATATCATCGGCCTCAGCGGCCTCATCACGCCGTCGCTGGAGGAGATGCGCCACGTGGCCCGCGAGATGGAGCGCGAGGGGTTCGACATCCCGCTACTCATCGGTGGGGCGACGACGTCAAAGGTTCACACGGCGGTCAAGATCGAGCCGGGATACAAGCGCGGCCCGGTCGTCCACGTGGTCGATGCCTCGCGCGCGGTCGGCGTGGCCACGCAGCTTTTGAGCGACGAACAGCGCGACGGATTTGTGGCCGGGATCGCCGCCGAATACGCCGCCTTGCGCGAGAGCCGCGAGGGACGCACGTCCCAGAAACATCTGGCGACGCTGGCCGACGCCCGCGCCAACCGGCTCAAACTTGACTGGGAAAACTACACGCCGCCCGTGCCCAACCGGCTCGGCATCACCGTGTTCGACGACATCGATCTGAATGAGATCCGCCAGACCATCGACTGGACACCGTTCTTCACGGCCTGGGAACTGCACGGCAAATTCCCGCGCATCCTCGACGATCCGGTCGTCGGCGAGAGCGCTCGCGGCCTCTATAACGACGCACAAGCCATGCTCGACACCATCATCCGCGAGAAGTGGCTGTGCGCCCGGGCGGTGGTGGGCCTCTTCCCGGCCGCGGCCGAGGGAGATGACATCATCGTCTATGATCCGGCCGGGGAACGGGGGAGCAGGGGGGCTGGGAAACCACCAATCACCACGATCCACTGCCTGCGCCAGCAAATGCAGCGGACTGACAACCGGCCCAATCTGTCGCTGGCCGACTACATCGCCCCGGCCGACAGTGGTCTGAACGATTACATCGGCATGTTCGCCGTCACCGCCGGGCTGGGTCTGGACGAAGTTGTGAGACGCTTTGAGGCTGACCACGACGACTACAACGCCATTCTG
The DNA here is from genome assembly GCA_023384355.1 of Anaerolineae bacterium. Classification (GTDB taxonomy): domain Bacteria; phylum Chloroflexota; class Anaerolineae; order Promineifilales; family Promineifilaceae; genus Promineifilum. Next base: position 38,998 of record JAHDWL010000008.1, on the reverse strand, counting down.
GCCAAGGCGCTGGCCGACCGCCTGGCCGAGTCGCTGGCGGAGTATATGCATCGTTGCGTGCGCCGTGAACTGTGGGGCTACGCGCCGGATGAAGACCTCGACAACGAAGCCCTCATCGCCGAGGCATATCGCGGCATTCGCCCCGCGCCCGGCTACCCCGCCTGCCCTGACCACACGAAGAAGGGCGAGCTGTTCCGCACCCTCGGCGTAACGGACGCCATCGGCCTGCAACTGACCGAGAGCTTCGCCATGGTGCCGACGGCGGCGGTCAGCGGCTACTATTTCGCCCACCCCGAATCGCACTACTACGGCATCGGCCGCATCGATCGCGATCAGGTGGCCGACTTCGCCGCGCGCCAGGGGATGAGCATCGAGACCGCCGAGCACTGGCTGGCGTCGTTGTTGGGGTATTAGGGTTGATGTGTGTGATGGTGCGCTTGGCAAAGCGCACCACCTTCACCGTTGTGCCGCGTGTAGAATGGTGAAACCAACAATTTCGTTATTGTCGTCATAACGAATGATAATGTCATCATCCGTCAACTCGCTGTCGGCGGCGATGCTTGGCTTGCGAAAATTGACGTACATCACGTCCGCTTCCTGATCGTAAGTCAACCAAACGGATGCCTCCGGCGATCGCTTGATCTCCGGCAGGACTCGCAAATAGGCATGAAGGTCGGGTATATTGGCTAGGGCCATAGCTGGTGCCTCCGATTCAGGGAGCCTGCACGACGTGTCACAAAGGCCGTAATAATAAATCCGTCGATATCCTGCTCTTCATAGGCCACCACTAACCATTTGGCGGATTCCACTTCGCGAATGGCCAGGCACTCACCTGCGCCTCCAGCCAGGATGCGATCGGGCGTAGCTACGGTATCGAGAATTGCGTCCTGCAATCCGGCCAGTTCGCCATGCTCTTCGAGGATGTGCGCCCATCGTTCGTCAGTTAATCGGATGGGCTTTTTGTTCTTTGCCTCGGTAATAAGCACGGTCAGTCCCTGAATCACTGCAACAACGATTTTATCATATAATAGGGTTTTGTTTGTGCGAACAGGCTCATAACCATCAATGGACGTTGTCTTCTTTGAAACCCCCGACCACTTCCGTGCCTGGCTGGAAGAGAACCATGCCACCGCCTCAGAATTGCAGGTCGGCTACTACAAAAAGGGCAGCGGGCGGCCGAGCATGACCTGGCCCGAATCTGTCGATCAGGCTCTGTGCTTCGGCTGGATCGACAGCATTCGGCGACGCATTGACGACGAAAGCTACACCAATCGCTTCACGCCGCGCCGGCCCGGCAGCAACTGGAGCCTGGTCAACATCCGCCGGGTGCAGGAGCTTATCGAGTTGGGGATGATGCATCCGGCCGGGCTGGCGGCGTTCGAGGCGCGCGACCCGGCCAAATCCGAGGAATACTCCTACGAAAATCGGCCGCAGGGGCTTGCCGAGCCTTATGAAACCGGGTTACGCGCCAACCCGGCCGCCTGGGAATACTGGACAGCGCAACCGCCCCACTATCGTCGGGGCAGCGCCCACTGGGTGATGAGCGCCAAGCGCGAAGAGACGCGGCAAAAGCGATTGGCCACGCTCATCGCTGACTCGGCCGCGGGGCAGTGGATTGCGCTTTACCGCCGCACTACGGATTGACCTCGCATCCTGTGCGTTCGATCGCCCATAACTGTTGCCGCGAAAAGTCGCCCGCGCCATAATTCTGCCATCTTTATGGGCGGTGGTTGGATTATGAATCTGCGTCTGTCCGCTAAGTATTTCCGTTGGTGGCCGGCAATCATTGCCGGCTTCGTTGTTCTGGGCTTGTTCGGTCCTGTCGCGGCATCGGGGCCTTTCCAGGACGAACAACCCCTCCCCACGCCGGTCGAAACCCCTGTCGTTGAAGAGGGCGCGCCGGTCATCGTCAATGGCCGGGAGCTGTTCAGGCTGGGCGCCCGCCTCGGTTCCATCACTCCCGCGGAACGCGCGGCCATCGTTTCCGATCGTGTCAACCGACTGGCGTCCAACCCCTTCGCGGGAGAGGTGATTATCTCGCTCAACGACGTGGAAGGCGCGACCGATGTTGTCTTCAGGGATATCGTGTTGGTCACGGCCACAGACGCTGACGCCGTGCTCGCCGGTCGTCAACGCCATGAACTGGCCCAGGAGTGGGGGACGAGCATTAAAAAGGCCATTCTCGAAGGTCGCGAGATGTATTCCGGACGGACTATCGTCGAGGGCGTGGCGATTACGGCCGGGGTTCTTTTGGGTTTGATCCTGCTTTTTTGGTTGATCCACCGTGGCGGTAACTGGTTGGTCAAAAAGCTCGATCCAGCCACGGAGTCGGGTCGCATTCCGCGATCGCTGGAAGGCTCCGAGTTCTATCAGTCGGGTCTGTTCAGCCGTACCGTGCGGCGGATCATGCGTCTGTTCAAGCTGGTTCTGGCGATCTTTCTGATCGTGGTCGCTACCCCGATCGTTCTGAGAGCCTTCCCGCAGACGCGAGCTTTGGGCGACCGATTCGGCTTGTCCTTGTTGGACCCGTTGGCCAGGCTGTGGGATGGGTTCGTCACCTTCTTGCCGGAACTGGTCTTTCTGTTGGTGCTGGCCGGGTTGACATGGCTCGCGATCCGTTTGATCAAGCTCTTCTTCCGCGAAATTGAGCGGGGAGTCGTCCGTCTCCCGTCGTTTCAGCCGGAATGGGCCAATTTCACGGGCCGGATGCTCTCCATAATTATCATATTCATTGCCGCCATCATCGGCTTCACCTCGCTGCCGTTCAGCCAGTTGCCTGTCTTTCAGGGAATCAGCGCCTTCCTGGCCCTGCTCCTGACCCTGGCCTCCAGCTCAGCCATCGCCAACATCATTGCCGGCATTATCCTGACCTATACCGGCGCGTTCCAGCTTGGCGACATCATCGCGATCCAGACCACCTTGGGCGAAGTCGTCGGAAAATACTTGCTCACGACGCGAATTCGAACGTTCAAGAACGAGCTGGTCTCGGTACCCAACTCGCTGGTTCTGTCAAACTCGGTGACAAATTACAGCCACCTGGCGCGCGACAACGGCCTGACGTTGCATACAACCGTGACTATCGGCTACGATGTTCCCTGGCAGAAGGTCCATGAGTTGTTAATCGCCGCCGCGCTGGATAGCGAGGGAATGGAAAAGACGCCACCTCCCTTCGTGCTGCAAACGGCGCTCAACGATTACAACGTCGCATATGAATTAAACGCCTACACCCGGAAGCCGGAGATTCTGCCCCGGCTTTATTCGCGATTGCATCAGAATATCCAGTCGCGTTTTAATGCCGCCGGCGTGGAGATCATGTCCCCGGCCTATACAGCACTTCGCGACGGAAACGCCGTCACATTGCCGCCGGACTTTCTGCCCTCCGGCTATCAACCGCCCGCCTTTCGTTCCCAGTCGATCGATAACAGGCAGGGCACGAATGTTATTAAATAATTGGGGAGTATCATGCACTGGTGGCAAACCGGCATCATCTACCAAATCTACCCGCGTTCATTTCAGGACAGCAACGCCGACGGCGTGGGCGACCTGAACGGCATCATCGGGCGGCTCGATTACCTGAAGTCACTCAACATCGACGCCATCTGGATATCGCCCATCTTTCCGTCGCCGATGCACGACTTCGGCTACGACGTGGCCGACTACTGCGACATCCACCCGCTATTCGGCACGCTGGCCGACTTCGACCGGTTGCTGGCCGAGGCCCACGCCCGCGGCCTGCGCGTCATCCTCGACCTGGTGCCCAACCACACGTCCGACGAGCATGCCTGGTTTGTGGAGAGCCGCAGCAGCCGCGACAACCCCAAGCGCGATTACTACCTGTGGCGCGACCCGGCTCCCGGTGACGGTCCGCCGGAGACGCGCCCGCCCAACAACTGGCAGACCCACTTCGGCGGCGACGCCTGGACCTATGACGCCCACACCGGCCAGTTCTACATGCACCAGTTCCACCGCAGCCAGCCGGAACTCAACTATCGCCATTCCGAAGTCTTGCCGGCCATGCTCGATAACATGCGCTTCTGGCTCGACCGCGGCGTGGACGGCTTTCGGGTCGACGTCATCTGGCTGATGCTGAAGGACGAGCAGTTCCGCGACGAGCCGCCGAACCCCCACGCCGCGCTCGACGCGCGGCCGTTCGACCGCATCCAGCATATCTATACCGCCGGCGTCGAGGGCATCCACGGCATCATCAGACAGATGCGCGCGGTGCTAGACGAGTATGACGAGCGGATGATGGTCGGCGAGATCTATCTGCCGGTGGAGCAACTGGTGACCTATTACGGCGATGGTGACGAGTGCCACATGCCGTTCAACTTCCAGTTGATCCAGTTGCCGTGGGACGCGCGGGCCATCGGCGACTACATCCGCAAGTACGAGGGCGCGTTGCCGCCCGGTGGTTGGCCCAACTGGGTGTTGGGCAATCATGACCAGCATCGCATTGCCACCCGCGTGGGGCAGGCGCAGGCTCGCGTGGCCCAGATGTTGCTGCTGACGTTGCGCGGCACGCCGACTTGCTACTACGGTGACGAGATCGGCATGGAAGACGTGCCCATCCCCTTTGAGCAGTGCATGGACCCGGCCGCGCTGCAACAACCCGATCTGTTCGAGGTCTGGGGTCGCGATCCGGAGCGGACGCCAATGCAGTGGGATGCGTCGCCCAACGCCGGATTTACCGCGGCCGGCGTTACGCCCTGGCTGCCGCTGGCGGCCGATTACGTGGCGCGCAACGTGGCCGGGCAGGAGAGCGACTCGACGTCGTTGCTAAACCTCTACCGGTCGCTGGCCGCGTTGCGACGAGCCGAACCGGCACTGAACCGCGGGGCGTATGAGGAAGTCGATTTTGGAGTGGCTGATGTATTCGCCTACCGGCGAACGCAGCCGGAGAGTAACGGGTTTCTGATCCTGCTCAATTTCGGCAGTCAGACCCACGAGATCGATCTCGCCGCATACAATGTTACGGGCGAGATCGCCTTGTCCACGCACCCGGACCGGGCAGGGCGGAATGTTACCCGGGCGTATTTGCTGGCTCCGTATGAGGGTGTTGTGATACGGTTGAGGAGAGGTTGAGCCGATTGAGCTCTATCTTTATGCCAGCAAGATCAGACCTCGCTAGACCATCCCCAACAACTCATCATACTCCGCATAAAACCCGAGCATGATCTCGTCCGGGTCGGGGACTAGCCCGGCATCGGTGGCAATACCCAGATGGATATTGTTCGCATAGCTGAGCACGCTGATCCCCAGACCCAGCCGCCCACTCTGCGGCACCCAGAACATCAACCCCGTGATCGGCTGTCCGGCCAGATAGAGTGGAATCGGCGGGCCGGGCACGTTGGTCAGCACGGTTGTCGCCTTGGAGCCGATCAACCTGACCGCTGTGTCCTGGATAGCTTGAGCCGAGGCGCCCATGACGCCCAGGATGTCGAGCGACACCGGCGCTTCCATACTCTCTTTCAACGTTTCCATCCGGTGGCGGACAATTGCCAGCCGTCGCGGCATGTCTACCACGCTGACCGGCAAATCCAGAAAGACCAGGCCGAATTTGTTACCCAGATCGCCCATGTCGTTCGGTCGTCGCAGATTGACGGGCACGGCGGCGCGGAAGTCAACCGGTTCCTCGCCGTGTGACTCCATATAGCGTCGCAAGCCGCCGGCCACGGCGGCGGTCATGAGGTCATTGACGGTTGCCCCGGTGGCCTTGCGCATAGCCTTGATTTCGCTCATCGGCAACGGCCGGGACCAGGCAGCTCGCTTGGCGATGCCCAGCTTGCCCTTGAAGATCGTATGCGGGTCCGGCGCGCGCAACACCAGCTTGCCGGCGGCGTGGGTATAATCAAAACTTTCCTCGGCCAGTTCGCGCGGGCGGTCGTTGTTCAGATAGCTTTCCAACCCCTCGATCAGCGCCCGCCGGCCGACGCTGACCCCCTTGCCCATCATTTTGGCTCCGCGCAACTGCAAGGCCTCCCATGAGCCACGCAGTCCGCCGGGTGGACGCTGGAAGGATACCAAGGCCTCGCCGTCCGGTTCCGGCCGGGGCGCGTTGGGCGATAAATCGGTCAGCGCCAGCAACACCCCGACCAGCGCCATCCCGTCGGCCATAGCGTGGTGAAAGCGGGCGATGATCGCCCCGCCGTCGCCGTAGCCGTCCACGACGTGGAATTGCCAGAGTGGCTTGCTGAAATCCAGCGACGTGGACATCAGCTCACTGGCGAGTTGTTGCAAGGCTGATTTGTCTCGCGGGTGGGGCAGGCCGATACGATGCAGATGAGCATTCACGTCAAAATAGGGATCGAACTCCCAGTAATTAGGCGCGAACGGAAAGGACGGCCGCACAACCCGCTGACGAAACCGGTCGAACTGCAACAGGCGCGTTTCGACCAGTGCCTTTAAATAATCGAAATCTACCGGGTGGGCGAAGGTTATCACACCTGTCACCATCATCAGGTTGGTCGGGTCCTCCATTTTCAGCCAGGCGGCGTCAACATTTGACAGGGGAGTGATTGGTGAGGGCATAACAACTATCCTTGTGATGGTGTGGAAGGTTCGGTGGACTCGGTGGTCTGGGTGCGACGACTTTCCTGATGGCGGGCCAGCCATTCGCGCAGGTGTCTGCCTATTCGCGCATCCCAATCATAGACCACATACGTATCGGCTATTTTATCGTGCCAACCCTGCCGACGGTCATCGATCAAGATCCACAGAAAGCCCAACAACAGGGCTATAAAGGAAATCCAATAGCCCAACACACGCTTCACGGCGGGGAGCAGGGTGATGTGCTTGCCGTTGGTGCGCACCACGCGCAAACCCAGAAGCGCCTGCCCCAGGGTCTTTTCTGCCAGAATCCAGAGCGTGATGGCGTAAACGGCAAATAGCAACCCGCTGCTCACGATGGTAATAACCCACCGGGCGATGTAGGCAAGGGGTGACTCCGTGACAGACTCCGTCGGCTCAAAGATCTGACGGGCCAATTGATCGAAACCAAAAAATTCGAGCGTCAGCCGCGCGAACATGATAAAAAGGAATTGGGCGGTGACGATGACAAACAAGTCGATGGCGAACGCGATCGACCGGGTGACAAAACCGGCGTAATCACCGCGAAGGGAGTCGATTGATTGGGCTGCCTTGTTCATTGGAACACCGTCATGGATTATTGTGCGATGCAGGCCCTAGGGCGTATCCGCAACGCCTTCGACGATGGTCTGCCCGATAGCGTCCGAAGGCTGAGGCAGCTGGCTGCGCGGCGGGCGGCGCAGAATTCGCCGGACGATATTCTCGGCTATGGCGTCGGCCGAAACGGTTCGCGAGCGAAACTCGTCAACAGCCTCATTCGCCAGCCCAAGACTCTTCTTCTGGACAAGATCCGCCAACTCCTCATTTTCAGCCAAATGGCCAATAAACTCGTCGATCACTTCCTCAAACGTCTTTCGGGCGATTCGCCGCGCGCCAGGCTCTTGCGTCCGGCCCAGTTCTATCCAGTCATTGACGCGCTTCTGCCCGCGATTCACCAGCTGGTCGAAGGCGCGATCGATTGGTCGTGTGACGATGCCCGTCACGCGATTGTCGACCAGAGGTTGCGCGGCGCTGCCGGCGAACCGCCAGAACATGTCTGATGCGCGAGCGAGGTTCATGACCTGCCGCCGCGCGCCCTCTCCGGCCGACAGGGCCATGCCCACCAGCATATAGCGGGCGACGTCCCCGGTGCTGTGGGCCTCGCCCGGTTCCGGAGGGCCTTCGGCCGCGTCAAGTTCGGCTTCCCACTTCTCCAGCCGTTCCATCAACTCGGCCGCGGCCTCGATAGAGCCGCCGATGAGCAGTTTGATGACCGCCATGTAAGCGTCGAACTCCGGGTCCTCTGTTGGGGTCGGGGCGGATTCGGCGGCCGAAGGAGCAACGGCGACCGGCACCGGCGCGCCGAGCAACGTCTCCAGCTCGTCGCCCTCGGACGTCAGCACCATTTGGGGCGATGCGGCTGCATTCTCGATAACAATAGCTTGCTCGTTGGATTCCGGCGCGAGCAGTGATTCATCCATATTATCTTCCCGGGTCGCTCAGTCGCCGGCTCCGGGGCGGCCTCCCGATCCATTAATATGGAGTATACGTTTGGCGTCGATGTGACGCAATCACCTCATTGGTGTAGAGAAGTATCACTCACCGGCGGATAATCAGTCCGGCCGTTCTTCTCTCGCACAGGGCGGTTCTAAATGTTAAAATGCGGCCCATGTTACATCACCACGAACTGTCGGCCGCCGTACGGGCGGCCATTTCCGCGGCCCAGGCGGCTGGAACGCTGCCCTCTTTTGACATTCCCGACGTTCTCGTGGAGCGCCCACGCGAGACTACCCACGGCGATTACGCCACGGCCGTCGCGCTGCAACTGGCGCGCCCGGCGCGCATGGCTCCGCTGAAGATCGCTGAGGCAATCGTCGGGCACATCGCGCTCCCCGACTACATCGGCGAGACGACCGCCGTCGCTCCGGGGTTCATCAACTTTCGCCTGTCGAAGGTCTGGCTGCAATCGCTGCCCGACCGCATTCTGGCCCCCGCCGGCGACTTCGGCCGCGTCGATCTGGGGCAGGGTCACAAAAAGGCCCAGGTTGAATGCGTCAGCGCCAACCCGACCGGGCCGATCACGCTCGGCCGCACCCGCGGCGGCGTCATAGGCGATACCCTCCATCGCGTGCTGGAAGCCGCCGGCTACGACGTAACCCTCGAATATTATTACAACGACGCCGGGCGACAGATCACCCTGCTCGGCGAGTCGGTCAAGGTGCGTTATCTGCAGGAGCTGGGGCAGCCGGCCGAATTGCTGGATGAGTACTACCAGGGTGATTACATCATCGACCTGGCGAAGGACCTCATCGCTGCGAACGGCGACGCGCTGGTCGAGATGCCGACCGACACATTCGCCGAATATGCCCGCGAGCGTATCTCTCTGCAACAGAAGGAGACCCTGGCCCGAATCGGCATCGTCTTCGACGTCTATTTCCGCGAGCAGAGCCTCTACGAGACAGGCGCGGTGTGGAAGACCCTGGAAGAGCTGCGCAAGCGCGGCTACATCTATGAAAAAGACGGCGCGCAATGGTTCCGCACGACCGGGTTTGGCGACGACAAGGATCGCGTCGTCGTTAAGGCTGACGGCGAGCCAACCTATCGTCTGCCCGACATCGCCTATCATTGGGACAAGGCCCAGCGGGGCTTTGACCTGGTTGTCGACATCTTTGGCCCTGACCATCACGCCACCGCTCCCCAGGTGCTAATGGGCGTGCGGGCATTGGGCTACAGCTCAGATTTTGTCCATACGCTGTTGCACCAGATCGTCAACCTTGTGCGCGGTGGCAATCAGGTAAAAATGAGCACACGCCGCGGCCTGTTCGTGACGCTCGATGAACTGGTCGACGAAGTCGGCGCGGATGCTATCCGCTACTTCATGATCTCGCGCTCGGCCAACAGCCCGGTCGACTTCGACCTCGATCTGGCCGTGGAGCAGTCGGACAAGAACCCGGTGTACTACATCCAGAATGCCCACGTGCGGTGCGCGGGTATCTTCCGCAAGTGGGCCGAGGCGGGTCTGCCCGAGGATGCCGACGAGGACGCCGACCTGCGCCTGCTGACCCACGAGCGGGAGCTGGCTTTTCTGCGCAAGGCGCTGGAACTGGGCGACGTGATGGAGATGATCGCCACGACTTGCGAGCCGCATCGCCTCGCATTTTACGCCTATGATCTGGCGGCGTTGTTTCACCCGGCCTACGAGGAGTGCCGCGTATTGCACAGCGATGTGCCTGAGCCGTTGCGCCTGGCCCGGCTGCGCTTTTACCGCACGGCCAGGGCTGTTTTTGCCCGAGTGCTGGAGTTGATGGGCATGAGTGCCCCGGACGTCATGTAACCTGCGCGATTCGGGGACAACCCTGACAGGGGCGAGGTGTGCACCGGGTTGAATTCCGATCCGAACCGATTAGGGTTTGCTTTATTGTGAGAAGTGGTTGACCTATGGATGTTCAATACCCTCAAAATGGCGAGAGCAATTCATCAGTGACCTCAAACTATTCGATTGTGATCTACGATACCCAAGCCATTGACGCTTATGATTGCCAGAATATCGACGAGTTGCTGGAGCGGGCCGACGCGACACGAATCAATTGGGTGACGGTACGTGACGTCCATGACGAGACCGAGCTAATCCGCCTGTTTGAATTTTTCGGGGTCGATCAGTTCGTCCTGCCCGATCTCCTGGATGAGGGCCGGGCGAAATTTGAGGTGGAATATGAGAATTGCCTCTATCTGGAGTACATGGTGCCGTATCTTGACCCGGAGAAAGGCCGGCTGGTTCAGAGCGGGGGGTCCTTCATCCTGACAACCAACGCCCTGATCCTGTATGAGCACCAGCGCCACGGCCTTTTTTCGCGCACACGCCGGCGTGCGCTCAACCGGCAAACACACGTGCTGGAATACGGCCCCGATTATCTGCTCTATCTGCTCATTCGGGCCGTCATTGTGGAGCACTTTCAGCATGCATTTAAAATTCTGGCGGCCGAACTGGAGGTGCTGGAGGATAACGTGCTCATCGGTCGGGGAAGCGAGCAGGTTTATCGCACAATTCTCGACACGCGGGAATACATTAAGCCATGGAATGAGCCGTTACTCGAGCTGGAAGATTTCCTGGAGTACGTCAAGGATGCGGAGTCGAAGTTCATCAGTGAGCGGGTGGCCAAATACTTCACCAAATCATTGCAAAGGGAAACTGAGCAGCTACTGGCTAATTACGATCGCCTGCGCGCCATGTTGAAAGAGGTGATGGAGCTGCATATGGGCAATATCGAGCGTAACACGGGGCGCGTGAACCAGCTTTTGACGGTCATCGCCACCGTTTTCCTGCCCATCACTTTTATCGCCAGCATCTACGGTATGAATTTTGAATACATGCCGGAACTGGAGAAGCCCTGGGGCTACCCGGCTGTCCTGCTTCTGATGGCGATCGTAGCAGGGGGATTGTTGTTCTTCATGAGGAAACGACGCTGGTTCTAGACGGACTGTCCGCCCGATGCATCAGCCTTCATTTGAAATACATGTGACCTGACTGGCCCACTCAATGAAACCTGGCCGAACCTGTCAGGTTCCAGCAAAAAGGGCGGCCACTCGGCCGCCCTTCATCCATATCCCTCTTTCCGTTCCCGGCTACTTCAGGATATAGCGCAGGATATCCTGGCCGGCGGCGTTGCGCATGACCATCTGTGTGGAGCGATCCGGGAATTCATACGTGGCCGCAGCCCGTAAGGCGTTGATATACGCGCCTTCCTGCCCCATCAGGCCCGGTGGCTCGCTGCAATAACTGTTGGTCGTCGTCAACTCACTCACGGTGATCTGCCCGTTATTGGCCGTGTAACGCGCGTTGTAGTTGTTGCAGCCCGCCGATCCGTTCAGCGTCCCGTCCGCATTGAACGTTATAGTCGTGACCGTACCGGCCAGGACCGGTTGTCCGTTCAGGTCAGTCAGGTCAAAGGTCTTGCCCGCCAGCGGGTTACTCGGTGGTGCTTCGGTAACCAACACCGACTGGGTGCGCGATTCCGATTGGCCACTGGTTGTACTGGCAACGAGCTGGTAAGTAAACGACCCGGCAAATTGCAGGCAATCCTGGGCCGATCCGGATAGGGCGGCGTTGTCAAGAACGAGGACATTGTTGCGCAACAGCCGCACCAGCCACGTCGCTCCACTGGTGCTCCAGACAATCTGGATGCACTGTCCGGTCTGAATTTGTGACGGCGTCACGCTGAAGGAGTCGATGATCGGCTGGCTGGGCGGTGCAGTCGGCACCGGGGTGGCCGTGGCCGGGCTGACCACGCTCACGTGATCCAGCGCCTGGCTTTGGCCACCGGGGCCGGTGGCCTGCAAGCGATATTCAATCGTTGTCGGCTGGCCGCCGGTGCAGTCCTGCGTGTTACCGCGTGATGGCGCGTTGTCCCAGATGACGCGGAACTGGTTGCTGACCGTGACGCGGGAGACGCTGCCCTGGACATCCCATTGCAGGGTTACACATTGACCGACCGTCACCTGTGAGGGTGAAGCTACAAACTGGGCGATGGTAGGTGCGTTGACGTTGGGGCGCACAGTGATGGCGATCTGCCGCTCCTCAACCGTGCCGTTCGGCCATAGCACCCGCAGAAAATAGGTCGTGGTGGTCGGTGGACAGGCCACGCGATTCCCTTGTGGAGGCACCTGGTTATTCTGCCACGCTTCGCCCTGGGCATAGAAGTAAACGGCCGTTGCGTTCTGGACGTTCCAGGTGAAAGTCACACATTCACCCTGCAGGATATTGTTTCGATCGACCGTGAACTGGATGCTCGGTGAGGGCGTCTGCGTCGGCGGCGGGGTGGCTGTCGGCGCGGCGGGCACAGTGATGCCGACCCAGATACGATCGCCGAACGGCCGGTTCTGTTCGTCGACCATCTGCCAGATGCCCTGATAGATGCCGGGAGACAGCGGAGCGACGAGATTGACGAACATATCGTACTGATTCCCGGCGGGGACAAAACCCTGGATCGGGGTAGGCTGGCCGCCCATGCTGGCTCCAGGCACGTTGCCGCTGACGAAGACCAGTCGATAGGCGGTTGTCCAGGCACACGTGCCGCTGTTCTGAATCCGCCAACCCTTGCTGAAGGGCTGGCCGGGGCTGACCGGCGGCGGCGATTGCATGTTGTTATCGTCGAGGTTCAGGTCGGCGATGAAGCGCATGCCGTTGACGCAGGCGGCGGCCGTCGGCTGGGTGGGCGGCGTTGTCGGCTGGGCGGCGCTGGTGGCCGTCGGCGCGGGGGGGGTGATGATCGTCCCCGGCCCGGCATTCAGGTACTGCTGGGCAAGGAGGGCGATGCGTCCCTCGTTTTGCAGTTGGGTCAGGGCCGAGTTGATTTGAATGCGCAGGGAGTCGGCGCCGTTGCGCAAGGCGATGGCGTAGCGTTGCGGGTTCAGACCGCCGCCGACAATCCTGACGCCGCCCTGGGCCACAGCCGTGTCAGCCACCTGCCGGTCGAGTACAACCAGGTCGAGTCGTTGCTCGCGCAAGTCACGCACGGCGGCGTCGGCCGTCTCATAAACAAACAGGTTGCCCGGCTGCGTCATGCCGCTGTCGACAAGATCGCGCTGGAGCCATGTTTCATAGACGCTGCCGCGCTGGACACCGACGCGACGGCCGGCCATATCGGACAACGTGATGATGGCCGTGATATCCGATCCGTTGCTGGCCAGGATGCCTTCCTCGCCGATCCAGTAGATATTGCTGAAATCGACAAGCTCTTCCCGTTCAGACGTAACAGTGATGGCGGCAATGGCGACATCGACCTGGCCCAGGTTCAGGGCACTGCCCAGACTGTCAAACGCCATATCCTTTATCTCGGTCCCGACACCCAGCCGATTGGCGATTTCGCTAATGACGGCTATATCGAAACCGTCGGGCTGAAATTGCGCGTTGCGATAGGCAAACGGTGGGTAATCCAGCGACGTTCCGACGATCAGGCGGCCTGAATTGCGGACGCGGTTCCATGAATCGTCGGTCGCCCCCGGTGGTGTGGCGGTTGACCCTATAGCAGAGCCGCCGCCATCATCCCGGAAGAGGAAGAAGTAGATCAATAGCCCGGTCGCGATCGCGGCCAATGCGATAAGCCCGATCAGCAGCCAGCTGATGCCGCTTCGTTCCGATCCCGAGCCGTTTGCCTCGTCGAGAGTGTAGTACTGCTCGGGCGGATCTGAATCGTAGACCCGTGTATCGTCCTCAAAAACGGGTTGGGTCTCTTCGTATTCCGGCCCGTAGTCTTCCAGGTTATTCGCCATGATGAACCTCCTAAGCCGTGGATATTTTATGTCACCTAGTGACAAGTGACAATAGATTGCCGGGCGCGATCATCGAACCACCGTGGCCGAAACTTGCTGAAAGATGACCTGACCCTGGTTGTTGGCCGCGTCGAGGCGATAGACATAAGTCCCTTCGGTATTCAGACAATCGGTAACGTTACCGCTGAATACGGCAAAATCCAGAACCAGGACGTTGTCGCGTCGTAGCTGCACGCGGCTGACGTTGCCGCTGACGCTCCAGGCAACGGTTAGGCAGGTGCCAACGAATATTTGATTGGGATTCACGGTGAAACTGTTGATGACCGGCAGTTGCCCTGGCGAGGGAGTCGCCGTCGCTGTACCTCCCGCCGGTGTCGCCTGGATGACGGTCAGGTTTTGCAGGGCACGGGAAGTGCCGCCCGGGCCGCTTGCCTCAACCGAATACGCCGCTTCACCTGCCGGGGGACAATCGCGCGATGTGCCGCTCAAGGGCGCGCCGTTCCATAACGTAACATCGTTGCGGGCTACGCGGATATTTGTGACCTCGCCGCTGACGCTCCAACGTACATCGACACATTGTCCGACCACAATTTGCCCGCCTGGTGTCACCGTGAACGAATTAAAAAGGGGTGCTTCCGTGGAGGGCTGGACGTCGATGCGCAAGCTGCGGATTTCAGTCGCGCCGTTGGACAGCACAACCCGCAGGTTATAGGTCGTCGTCACGGGAGGACATTCGAGGCGGCTGTCGTTTGGGGGTACCTGATTCTGGTCGATGGGTTGCCCCTGGGCATAGAAGAAGACCGCGCCGGCGTTGGTCACGGTCCAGCTGAACGTGACGCACTCCCCTGCGCGTATGTTGCTGCGGTCAACGGTGAAACTGATTGTGGGAGAGGGTGTCGCTGTGGGCGGTGGGGTCGGGGTCGGTTGCGCCGGCACGGTAATTCCCACTGACAGACGGTCGCCGAACAGGAGGCCATTCGGGTTACGCATGGACCAGAAGCCCTGATAGATACCGGGGACTAACGGCGCGACAAGATTGACGGTCAGGTCATACGTTTCGCCGGGAGCGACTGGGCCATTGATGGCTGTAGGCACGCCGCCCATGGTTGCCTGGGGAACGTTGCCGCCGACAGGGGTCAGGATATAGCCGTTGATCCAGGTGCAGGTGCCGTTGTTCTGCACGCGCCAGGACTTTTGGAAGGGGGTGCCGGGGCTAACCGGCGGCGGAAAACGCATACCATCGTCGTCCAGCGAGAGATCCTCGATGAGGGTCATGGCGTCGATACAGGCAGTCGTGACGCGTTCCGGTTCGGCCGTTGCTGTGGCGCCGGCTTCCGGCGACGGCAGCGGATGTAATTCAGTCTGATCCAGATCGAGATACAACTCGGCCAAACGCGCCAGCTCGCCTTCGTTCTGCAGGTCGAAGAGCGCCTCGTTGATGGGCGACAGGAGCGTTGATCCTTTGGCGAGCGCCACGGCGATGCGCTGGCGATTCAGGCCTTGGCCGACAATGGCCAGCGAACTATCGCGCGCGGCCACTTCCAACGGCAAGAGGTCGGCCACCACCACGTCGACCAGACCGTTGCGCAGATCGGCCACAGCCTTGCCGGCGTCGGTGTAGACCAGCAGGTTGTCGGGTTGCAGCAGCCCCTTATCGATACCGGACTCCTGGAGCCAGACCTGATAGACAGTGCCCGCTTGTACGCCCACGCGATAGGGTGCCAGGTCCTCAATATCGTCGATCGTGATGCCGGCGTGGGCCCGTGCCAGTGCCGCCCCTTCGCTGACGAAGTAGAGGTTGGTGAAGTCCACCTGTTCGCGGCGTTGATCGGTGATGGAGATGGCGGCCAGAGCGGCATCGATTTGCCCGACCTGAAGCGCGCCGCCGAGGCCGTCGAAAGCCATATCCTTGAACTCGACATCAACCCCCAGGCGCTCGCCCAGCAGGCGAGCCAGAGCGATATCGTAGCCGTCGAGCTGAAAGTCGTCGGTATAAAAGGCGAACGGCGGGTAATCGGCCGACGTGCCCACAATAAGGCGACCGCGATCGCGCACGGCTGCCCACGCACCGGTCGGTGCCGGTGCGTCGCCCTCCGCAGTCGCGCTGTCTCCTCCATCGGGTTGGGTTGTTCCGGCAGCCGGAGTGGGTGATGTCGGTTCTGTTGTCGGTGATGGCGACGCCTGGCGGCAAGCCGGCAGGAAAAGGAGCATCAGCAATCCGCTCCACGCCAATGCGTGATAGATATGGTACCTCAGGCATGTTCGTTTCATGGAGTTTTCCACTGTTGTCCTTTTCTGTTAACGTTGTTGCAATCTCTATTAGACAAACGAGCCGAAAGGCGTGACCTTCGGCTCGTTGTTCGTGCGTCGATTATCATCGGACGGCCGGTACGATGGTCGCGTCGACCGCCTCTTCTGTTACTGTGACGCGGCGAAGGTCATTGTGCCGCCGTCAGCCATCAACTCGATGGTCAGGATGCCCGAGTTGACGGCATACGATCCGGCCTGGTTCAGATATTCCACAAATGAGCCACCGAGCGAACCCGGCGGGCAGGCGGCCGCAGTGATGGCCAATACCGAGATTGTCAGTTCGTTGCCCTCATGCAGCGAATACGATCCGCTGCCGCTGTTGCAATCGGCCGTCACGGCGACAGTCCCGTCGTCATTGAACACGATGGCGTAGTTGCCGCTCACGTCGTAGTCCTGCTTTGCATCGCGGAAATGTACCCAACTCCAGGGGGCGGCCGATAGCGGGTTGTTTGCTGGCGCCGCGGCTGTGCCGGTGTCGGTGCCGCTGAACGGGCCGCTGTCGGTAAAGTTCAGCACGCTGCCGTCGTCGAGCGTCAGCGCCAGATTGCCCGTATCGTCGAAGCTGAGCGTTTTCACGCGGCCAAGATACCCGGCAAACGTGTCGCTGAGCGATTCCTCGCCACAGGCAGCCAGCGTCATTGGCCCCGGACTCAGCGTCAGGTTGACGCCCTCCAGCGTATAGGCGCCCGCACCGTTGTTGCAATCGGCCCGAAAAGCGTAGGTGCCGTCGTCAATCAGGACAAGGTAATAGGATTCGGGATGGTCTACGGTCGTGGGATTGCCGTTCGCCGACGTGGAGCCGGCCCATTGCCAGACGATGTTGCGCGGGTCTCGACCGGCCGCGGCCTGGTCTGCCATCGCTTCCTCATCGATGGTCACGGGGCCAAGATTGACAAACGTGGCGCTGCTGCCGTCGGCCGCATTTAGCGTCACCGCGCCGTCATCACCGATCGTCGCTCCGGAAACGCCTTCCAGAAAGGATACGAACTCACCGCCCCGCGAACCATCAGGACAGGCGGCCATTGTCAGTCGGATAGGGCCGAATTGCAGCGTGCCGTCATCACTGAAAGTATAGGTGCCGCCGCCGACGTTGCAGTCGGCCACGATGTTAAACGTCCCGTCGGGCAAGAGGGTCAGGATGTAATCTTCGGGGTTATCGACCGCCACCGTCTCGCCGGCGGCGTTGGTATAGCCGGGCCACTGGAAAGCCACGCCAGCCAACCCTATATCTGTAGCGGCTGGTTGATCTTCACTCGGAGCTGTTCCGGCCATCTCCACCGATCCGGCGTTGGCCAGCATCATTGCTCCACCGTCCTCCAAACCCAGTACCATGTCGCCACTCTCGTTGAAGCTGATGGTGCGGGCGGCGTGGAGACTATGGAGAAACTCGCTCTCGCGCGAGCCTTCGGGGCACAGCGCACGGCTCAGCGGCCCGGGCTCGACCTGTATAGCGCCGTTGCTATCGTAGGTGAATGTACCTCCGCCTACATTGCAATCGGCCTTGATGCTATAGGTGCCGTCGGGCCAAAGAACCAGCGAATACTTTTGAGGGTTCTCGTTCGCCGCCTCCGTGCCGTCCGCAATGGCGCTGCCGGTCCAGTGCCATGTGAAGCCGATGGCGTCGAAAGCCGTGCCGGGGACGATTTCCGGCTTCGCTTCGGCCACCTGCCCGTCTATCGACAGCGAGTTGATCAGATCGGTCAGAGCTGCCGGCGAAGGGGACAGGTCCGCGTCGGCCGCGCCGTCGACCCCCGCGCGCAGGGCGGCGAAGTAAGTCCCACGATCAGCCTGCAACGCGCTTGCCGTCGCTTCCGGCACGTCGGCCGCCGTCTCCGGCAAGAAGTCGGCGGCCACCGGCCACGACATGAAGACATAATGCTCGCCGTCGTTCGTCACACCCTGATACACATAGTTCAGGCCGGATTCGTTGGTTACCGGGACGACATCCGGCCCGCTGATGTTGGTGAAATAGCCAACACCCTCCCCGCCACCAAAGGCTTTATAGCCGGCGCGAGAGACGAAGTTCTGGACAACCTCACCCAGAATCGGCGGAACGGGTATAGATGACTGTTCGGCTTCCGGTTTTCGTTCCAGGAGCAGGAGCAACTCCTGCAAAGCCTGTCGGCCGGCTTCGTCGCTGTTGGCTTCCAGCATGGTCATGAGCGTGGCGACGGGGATGATGCGCATCTGGGGACGATTCAGATCGATAATCCCCTGATCGGTAGTCGCGTCACTGGTTGCATCTGGCGTGATGAATGTCAGCAGCAAGTGGGGTGGGAGGCCGGGGACGCCCGCGTTTGAGCCATCCCTCGTGCCCTCCACAATTGTGGCAAGCCATTCCGGGGCAACGGCCGACGTCTCCACAAGAACCCGTTCCGGCGCGACAACCGCCTCGATGGCGGTCTGATCTGCCGCGTCCGCTGTCGGTGATGCCTCCGTGGCGGGTGCTGTCGACACGCTGGTTGCCGTGGCGGCCGGGGGGGCGGTAACCTCGACAACTGCGACAGGGTCGGAAGCGCGTTCCCCTCCGGTGCCTGACATGGCGGCCAATTGATCGCGCCCGACAAGCAATAACCACAACACACCCAGGACCTGTAACCCCAGAATGGCCCAGGCCAGGATGACCCGGTTGTCGCGACCCTTATGCCCCCCGAATTTACTCATAACAATCCCCCCGACCTATGAGGTCGCGTCTTTGGCTTCCTCGGCCGCTCTTTCGGCCTTCTCTTCGGCCTCTTCGACGCGCTCCTCCATCTCTTTTCGCTCTTCTTCCAGATATTCCTCGATACTGCCCTCAACAACCTTGTCGGACAGCATCCGATAACCGAAGTAGATAGGCACGATCTGGTAGACGGCGAACCAGAGAGACAACCCGATTGCCACCCACTTGAGTGTACTCAGGTTGGCGTTAATCTGGTCGCGAACGTTTGTCAGCGAAGCAGTGATCTGCCCCAGCAAAGCGATATATTGGTCGATCAGTGGCACGAACTGCTCGACGGTCGTGTTGATGCCGTCGATGTTGCCGGCCAGGGCTTCGATGTCCGTGCCGATGTTGCCCAGATTGGTGACGGTCGTTTGCAGGTTGGACTCCAGCGCGCGGAGCTGGCCCGGCACAGGCACGAGGCTCTCGCCGATGTTCAGCACGGCCGCGTCGAACGGTTCCTCAGGCTCGTAATTGATACCCAGATCGAACCGAATCGGGATCGAGAACGCGCCCGCGCCAAAGGATTGGTCAACGCGGAAATTGCTGAGTTGGGTCAGCGTCGTGTCAATGGTGGACGCGATGCCGGCCAGATTGGGGATGGCGGTGTTGACCGCGTCGATACTGTTAGGCAGCGTCTGGGTGGTCATGGTCGTGGCCTGTTCCAGCAACGGTTGAGTGTCATAGATCGTCGTGGCCATGTTGCGCGTGGCCTCGGAGACGGTGGACAGCGTGCTGCCGGCCTCGCCAAGAGTGGCTTTGACATTCACCAGGCTGGCGGTCGTCGTGTCAACCGTGCTGTCGAGTAGATCCACGGTTGAATTCAGACCGGTCCCGACAGCGTCAATTGCCTGGCCGGCGAAATACGCCCCGGCCAGGGAGATGATCAGGCCGACGATGCCGACGATGATCATGACAAAACCAATGATACGGCGGAATATAGACATCTCTTCTCTCTCCGGTTGCCCCGCGGGGCGATTACAATAAAGTTGCCAAATGATTGCGCGATAATTAACAAGACCGCGTGTCCTCCAGATTAGGTGACGCGCGGTCCCGTTCAAATTTTAACCATTAGCGACGTTCGCGCAGCAGGTCGCGTATTTCCGCCAGCAGTTTTTCCTCGGCCGTTGGCCCAGGCGGTGGAGCCGGAGCATCTTCCTTCTTGCGGGACAAATTATTCATAGTCCGGATGAGAAGGAACAGGACGAGTGCGATGAGCAAGAAGTTGATGATTGCCTGGATGAAATTACCGTAAGTGATCGTTGCGTCGCCCACTTGAACGGCCAGCGAAGAGAAATCGACGCCTCCGAGTAAAACCCCGATGACAGGCATGATGATGTCGTTGACGAGCGAATTCACGATGGCGGTGAAGGCACCGCCGATGATGACGGCCACCGCCAGGTCCATCACGTTACCCCGCAATATGAACTCTTTGAACTCTTTTATCATTCCATTTCCCTATGTTTTTAAATCTCCGGAGTGGGCTGTGCTACCCCACCCCGGGAATCTCGCTGATGGCCGGAACGGCTACCCGTTTGGATCGTCGAGTAGATCCATAAAATCTGTTCCGCTCTCTTTTTTGGCCGGCTTCTTTTTGGGCGTGGTCTTCGTGGCTTGGGTCGAACTTTTCTTCTTCGCAGCCGGTTTCGCGGCCGGAGCGGCTGTTTTCTTCGCCGTTTTCTTTTTGGCGGGGGGGCGTGCCGCGCTGGCTGGTTTGCCGGTCGCCATAAGGCCCATTGTTTGCTGCAACCCGTGGATCGCTTCGTCCTCGCTGATACCCATCTGATCGGCCAATCGGCTGGAGACGCCGCTGGAGCGGATGAAATCTGGATCGGTCAGGCTGTCGAAGTCTATCTCCCCACTGCGATTGGCGCTCCGGTTCTTGGCCATCGACGACGTTAGTAGTCCGATGGCTCCCATGATTAGCATGTTGGCCATTTGCTCCGAGATGCCCAGCTTTTCAGCCAGCGTGCCCGCGAACGGCAAGGAAGGCCCACCACCACCGGCAAAGCTGTTCTGGCCACCCCCACCGCCCAGAAGCCCGCCCAGCAAGCCGCCCATGCCACCGCCCCCGCCGCCGAGAAGGCTGCCAAGCAATCCGCCTGCGCCACCCGCGGCCTGCTGGGGAGCGCCACCGCCCCCCATCAGGCTGCCGAGCATGCCGGCCATATCGCCCGCGTCGGCGCCCTGACCACCACCGCCACCCAACAAGCTGCCGAGCATACCGGCCATATCGCCCGCGTCGGTGCCCTGGCCGCCCCCGCCACCCATCAGGCTGCCGAGCATGCCGGCCATATCGCCCGCGTCGGCGCCTTGGCCGCCTCCACCACCGAGCAAACTGCCGAGCAGATCGCCCATGCCTTTCTCTTCCTGACCTTGCGAGCCCGCGCTTGCGCCCGACAGTAAATCCATAAAATCGTCAGACATCATTCATTTCTCCTTCGTGTTTTCCGAGGCCGGGGTGACGCACGAGTCAGCCTCCGAAACTGTTTGATTTCTCGTTTATTCGTTACTGAACCAGCAACGTTACCGGTCGCGCGATGCCCAATAGTGACTCGTTTGTGTCGAGCATATAGGCAACGATTTGATACTCGCCCGGCGTTACATCACCGCTGACCGACCAGGTGCCTTCAGGGCTGACGACGACTGGTTGTCCGAAAGCCTCGCCGTTTAACTCGACCAGAATGGTGCGATTAGGTTCGCCGGTGCCGACAATTGTCAGGAATGTACCTGTGAATGTGGCCACACCGGACGAGTCGATGATCGGCGGCCGGACGCCCTCGGCCAGCGGCGGCACAAGGATGCGGTCGATGGCGTGGATCACGCCATTGGTGGCCATGATGTCCGTTTCAGTGACGACAGCGTCATTCACCAGCTTCAGGTCACCCTGTCGCGAGACGGTAAGCAGGCGGCCGTTAACCGTGGCCGGCTGCACCACTGCCAGATCGCTCGCCAGATAGCGGCCGAGGGCGATGTGGTATTGCAGCACTTCTGAGAGGGCTTGCGGATTTGCCCTCAGGCCGTCGATTACCCGTTGCGGCAATTGTGCAAAGGCGTCATTCGTTGGAGCAAAGGCGGTGAATGGTCCCGGTTCGTTCAGCTTGTCCACGACGCCGGCGGTCTGCAGAACCGACAGCAGGGTCGAGAACTCCGGTCGCGCAGCCAACACTCCGGCTATCGTCTGTTCCGCGGGTGGTTCGCCCGAAGGCGTCCCGGCTTGTGGCGTCCCGCCACCGACGACAATCACCACGGGATCAGCGCTGGACAACAAGGCTCCGCCTGGATCAAGCGTATCAAGTTGCACCGTATACGTCCCCGCGGGCAAATTCAGCGGCAGCGACCACGCCCCGCCGGCGTCGACTACGGCCGAGCCGCCGCTTTCCCCGTTCACCAACAGATCGACCTGCGTCCCCGGCTCGCCCGATCCGTTCAGGACGATCCCTGTCGGGGTCGTGGGTACAGAGACTGCGCCGGTGCCGGGGTCGATGATCGCATCGGGCGACAGGTTCAGGCTGGGAGGCCGCGCGTTCAGCTTGTACGGTTCCGATTGCTGGACGACATTGCCCGCCGGATCGATTACCTCTATTTGAACTTCACCGGTTATGGCTTCCGCGGGCACAGTGATAAAAAAGTTGCCGCTCTCATCAGCCACGGCCGAACCCACCACGGTCCCGTTCGATGAGACCGTGACCGTTGAGCCGGGAGCGACGGTGCCGCTGAAAATATAGTCGCCGGTCACCGGGTCGAATCCCGGTGGGCTGAAACCGCCGGGAGCCTCCGCGCTCGTCTCGCTGCCGACGGAAATCGTGGCCGGTTGCGACTCGCTGACGACATTGCCGAGGTTATCGACAGTTTGAACTTTTACAGTGTAATCGCCCGCTGGAAGGATAATTGAGGCAGACCAGGCGCCGTCGACACCGGTGATGGCGGCCGTGGCCGGCTGGTCGTTGATCAGGACGACTACCTGCGATCCCGGTTCGGCCGTGCCGCTCAATGGTACGTTACCTGCCGGCGGGGATGTGTCGGGTACGTTGATGGCGGGCACCCGGAGCGTCGGCATCGGGGAAGTCGTGTCACCTGTCGTCTCATCTGCCACGGGCGTCGCCGCCTCTACTCCCGGCTGCCCGGATGTTGTTTCGCCACGGGTGGCGAACCAGGCCAGCGCCAGCAACAGGAGCAGGAGCAACAGCACCCCCAGCTTCATCAGGTCATAGCGCCGAATCTCTTCGTCAGTGTGATAGCGGAACATCGCTTAGCCGCTCCTTTTGGTGGCGGACAGTTCGGCGGCCGTGGCGATCCATGCCGCGTAGTCGGGCGTCCTCATGGCTGGCGCTTTGCATATCTCGGCCAGTCGTTCGGGCGTTGCCGCCGCCATTGCTTCAAACGTGCAAATGCCGGCCTCATAGAGCCGCCGCTCATACACTTCTCCGATTCCGGCCAGCGGCTCGAAGTCGTCGGGCGGCGTGCCGTCCCAGCCGCGGCCCAGGGAATCCGTTTCTGCGGCTCGCTGCATCGCACCGGCCTTGATCGCATCAAGGTCGATATTCTGGAATGGTTGGGCGTCGAGAATCGTTGCCAGCTCGTCAGCGGGCAGTTCAGCCAACTCCCAATAGGAACCGATACCGGCGGCATAGAGTCTTTCTTCAAAAACAGAGCCGATGCCCGTCACAGACGAGAGGTCTTGCGGACAGGGAAAAACCTGAGTGGCGCGTGTGTGTGTGGTGGGGATCCGTTTGCCGGCGGCGCGCAACCCGGCTTCGCTGATCCAGGCCTCGTAGTCGTAGCCGCCGCGGATTCCCGCGTTGCGCACGATATCGTCCAGGTCTTGCGGCGATGAAGCTGCCAGGGCAGCAAAGGTCGTGATTCCCGCCGCCTGCAGGGCAGTGGCCGAGCGCTCGCCCATGCCCCGAATGAGGCTGAGATTATCGCCTCCGCGACGGAACAGGCGGCCCTGTAGCTCCTGGAGGGCGATGTCGTCCCCCGCGGCGGCCAGCCGGGCCTGCTCGATCCACTCGCCGTAATTGATACGCCGCCAGGCGGGAGCGCCGATGATCCCGGCCAATGTTTTCTCGTCGGTCGCGGCCAGTTCGGCAAAGGAGCTTATGCCTGCATCCCGTAATTTGGCGGCGTAAACGGGGCCAATGCCTTCCAGTCGGGTGAGATCGTCGCCGGCGCGAAGGCTGCGTGTGTTTGCCAGCGAGACGGCCTGGGCGGACCAGCTATCGAAATTGACCTGCTGCATGGCGCTGGGTTTGATGATGTCGCGCAACTGCTCGGGCGTCGCTGCGGCCAGATCGTCGTAGGAGTGGATGCCCCCGGCGTTCAGCAAGGCGGCATAGCGCGGACCGATCCCGTGAACGCGGGTCAGATCGTCCTGATAAGTGACCTCCGGCGTCTCGGAAATGCTTCCGGCGACGGCGACGAGGGCCGCCGCCCGACCGATCCACGCGCCGGCTTCCTCGCGCTCCAGCCCTGTGGTCACGGAGAGAGCGGCGGGGTCGGCCGCGGCCAGTGCCTCCACCGAGTCAATACTCGCCAGATGGAGCCGCTCGGCAAGATCGCCGTCCATGCCTTCCATTTGCTCCAGTTCGGTACCGGTATCCACATTGGTCGGTTGTTCGGCCTGCCAGGCGACGTCCGGCGCGGACGAATCGAAAACGATATCTTCCTCGATGAGTTCGGCCACCACCATTTCATCGTCGAGGAACACCTCTTCCGGCTCAGCCGACAACTCGTCGTTCCCGGACCTGTGGCTTGCCACCGCCGCCCCGGCCGCGACGACGGCCGCCCCGGCGGTCAGGTCAGCCAGGCGCGTGCGGAGGTCAAGATTATCCGCCTCCAGGACGGTGAACTGGGATTGCCACTGTTGCTCGTTGAGGTTCAGGCGCGACTGCCAATCTTCTTCGACTGCCCTCAGCCGCAATTGATACTCCTGCTCGCTTTCCGCCAGACGACTCTCCCAATCGATTTCGGCGTCAACCGACTCGGCTACGCGATCAGCAATCACCAATTCTTCCGCGTCGCGGGCTTCCTCGGCATCCCGCCGCCAGAACAGCCAGTCGATAATCCACTCGACAAGCCAGCCGATAATAATACCCAGGATCAGACCAGTCCAGAAGTTCATGCGCATACCTCCAGAGAACAGACTTCCCACACCATATATTACAGATAAGGTAGAGTATATATTTTATTTCGCAGTTTGTGCACAGGCTGAGCAAAATTGCCTACCGGAAAACCGAGAGAATCGGCGGAAAATTATGGGCGGCGAATGGTAGCCCCGGCAATCGGCAAGTACCAAAGTCTCTCCAACTCCGGTCTGAAACTATTGTGAAAACAGGAAGTGTCTTAATATAATGTACAAAGGAATAACTGTGTGTCCCGGATTGGTGTTACGGCCGGCGCGAGAATCGCTCAATGAAAAGGGTCCGTCGAGCGATATCGTTAGCCGCAGACTTGCTGGTCACCATCCCGGGCAAAGTTCGACTTAGCAAGGAGCAAACTATCGATGTCAGAATTGAACCGCAATCGAAGGGTGGGACGTTTTACCCAACTCGCAGGCGCCGCGATACTCATGGCCCTGTTACTTGTCATGACTACGACTCCCGCCCCCGCGCGGGGAGAGTCGGACGACGGCACGTTTCCGACTGAGGCCGACCTGGCCGCCATGCCCAAGCCCACGGTTTTAAAGGAAACCCGTCAGGGCGATGTTACGACCATCACCTTATCGATTCCCGCCGGTGCCGACACGTTCACGTCCTCCGGCCAGCCGAACACCAATTTTTCAAGCTCGCCGAACCTGCGGGTCGGCTTCAATATCGCCCAGAATTTTCAGGCTCAACGTACCTTCCTGTTCTTCCCTACGAACAGCATTCCTTCCAATGCCACCATCCAGTCGGCGGTAATGCAGATTTGGGTGAGCGGATTTTCACCCAACGGCGACACGCCAATGGCAATGGAAGCCCGGTTCCTCAATTCGAGTTGGGATCCCAGCACATTAACCTGGAATAGTTATAACCCCGCCTGGGGCGCCAGTATAGGTGTAGGACAAGTCCCGGCAGTCGCTCAGATGCTCCAGGCCTCGGCAACAGGTCCCGTGGCGGAATGGGTATCCGGACAACGTGCCAATCACGGGATCATGATCCAGGGTGATGAGACGCCCCAACAACGGGAGCGCACCTTTTTTGCTATCGACGCCGGAAATGGATTGTTTCCTCGCCTCATCGTCACCTATGAAATTGATACAACGCCGCCCACCGCCAGCGTAAACACGCTGCCCCAATGGTCGCGGGCGTCTTTCAACGTCAGCTGGAGTGGGTCGGACAATCCGGGCGGGAGCGGTATCCGCCATTTCGATGTGCAGTTTCGCGGCAATGGCGGTGCCTGGCAAAACTGGCAGACGGCCACGACAGCCACCTCCGCGACCTTCACTGGCCAGAATGGCATCATCTATGAGTTTCGCGCGCGGGCAGTAGACAATGCCAACAATGTCGGAACATTCCCCAACAATCCGCAAGCGAGCACGACAGTTGATACCATCCTGCCGTCATCGGGAATGAATGCGCTGCCGCAATTTACCTACAGTGATAGCTTCACCGTGTCCTGGTGGGGGAATGACGGCTTGAGCGGCATTGCCTATTTTGATGTGGAGTACCAGGTCAATGGAGGGGCGTGGCAACCCCTTTTGAATTCCACAACTCTGAGCGCAACTCAATTTACCGGGGCGTCGACCGACTCGACCTACGGCTTTCGCGTGCGAGCGGCAGATCGGGCTGGAAACCTTCAGGAATTCCCGCCTATGGCTCAGACGCAAACGACAATTTCAACCTCTGATCCTCAGGCGTGGATAGTTCCGTTTTCCTCATCGTTTGCGCCGGCAGCTTCTTTCCTTGTGCAGTGGGGAGGATCGGCCGCTCCGGGCGCGTCCGTCGTCGCCTACGACGTGCAGTTCCGCTTTAATAACGGTGCCTGGCAACCCTGGCTGCAGAGCGTTAACTCCACCAGCCAGATGTTTACAGCGCAACTGGGAGATGGCGTCTACGCTTTCCAGGTTCGCGCGCGCGACAGCGTCGGCCGCACTGGCCCGTTTGAAGGTGGTCCGGGCAGCTCCATCATCCTCGATCTGGAAGCGCCGTTTGTCACTGCTCAGTCCTACCTCTCAATCACTAACATGGACGTGACATCTCGCAGGTAAACAGGAGTATTTCGATCTGCCGGCCGCGCGATTGCGCGGCCGGCATCTTCCTTTGCCGAAACCAGGGAACTTTTTCAATCGCCCGGCGTCTTACTTACAGGTGCTGATAATTGCGCTTGCCCGGAAGAAACCGGGCCAATTTTATTCAAGGAAGTGAGACAAGATGAAGCGTTATCTGTATGTTTTTTTGATCATTCTGGCGGGGTTGTCGGTAATGGTCGCCGCCTGTTCCCCGACCGGTGGAGAGCCGGGAATCGAAACGGCCGACACTGCCGATTCCGCGGCCGGGCAAGTTGTTGAGGAAATTGCAGAGGTAAAGGAAGATATCATGGTGAATGGTTTAACAGGAGTGCGGTGGGTGCTGGAATCCTACGCGAACGCCGCTGGCGAGACGACCGAGGCGTTGGCTGATAGCGAAGTGACGGCCGAATTCGGCTCTGACGGGCGCGTCGCGGGAAGTGCCGGGTGCAACCAGTATTTTGCCACCTACACCGTTGACGGCAATGCGCTGACCATCAGCCAGGCCGGATCGACGATGATGGCCTGTGAGCCGGTGGAGGTCATGCAGCAGGAAGCGGATTACCTGGCTGCGCTCCAGTCAGCGGCCACCTTCACCATCGACGGCGAACAACTGACCATCGCCAATGCTGCCGGCGAGACAGTGTTGACATTCCAGGCCGGTGAGTCGTCTGGCCTGACTGGCACTAACTGGGTTGCCACGATGTACAACACCGGCACTGAAGCCGTCACCAATGTGCTTGAGGGCACCACTATCACCGCATTGTTCACCGAAGACGGGCAAATGAACGGATCGGCCGGTTGCAATAACTACATGACCAGCTACACGCTGGATGGCCAGAACATCACCATTCAGCCACCGGCGACCACACGCAAGATGTGCCCGGAGCCGGCCGGCGTCATGGAGCAAGAGACGGCTTTCGTCAGCATGTTACCCCAGGCGGCCACCTATAGCATCAGCGGCAACAAGCTGGAGCTGCGGACGGCCGACGGCGCGCTCATAGCGTCATTCGTCTCCGCGCCGTAAGCGGCCGGCGGACGTAATTCTGCAACGCGAATGACGGGCGCGGCCCGGTCATGGAGAAGAAATCTCCCGACCGGGCCGCGCCTTTGCGTTTTTGGGGGCGATCGGCCACAATTCGGCATCTATTCAGGCCGGAATGGCCGCCGACGAGGAGATTGGCATGACAGTACAACCAGATCACTGGATTCGCCGGATGGCGCAGGAAAAGAAGATGATCGAGCCGTTCATCGACGGCCAGGTGCGCGAAGGAGTCATCTCCTATGGCCTGTCATCCTATGGCTACGACGTTCGCGTGAGCAATGATTTCAAGATCTTCACCAATGTCCACTCGGCCGTCGTCGATCCAAAGGGCTTTAACCCGAAATCCTTTGTCGATTTTCATGGCGATGTCTGCGTTATTCCCCCAAATTCTTTTGTCCTGGCCCAGACGGTGGAATACTTCCGCATCCCGCGCGACGTCATCACCATCTGTCTCGGCAAGAGCACCTACGCCCGTTGTGGTCTGATCGTGAATGTGACGCCGTTCGAGCCGGAGTGGGAAGGGTATGTGACGCTGGAGATATCGAACACGACACCGCTCCCGGCGCGTATCTACGCCAATGAGGGCATTGCACAGGTGTTGTTTTTTCAGGCCGACGAAGTGTGCGAAGTTTCCTACGCCGACCGCAAGGGGAAATATCAGTTCCAGCAGAGCATCGTATTGCCCCAGATCTAGCCCGGCTACGACGAAAAGCCCGCTTTTTATTCGCACATTTCCTCATGAACCGTTATAATTTTGCCCTGCGACTAGAAGGCTGACGGCCGGATCGCGTTGTCGGGCGCTTAGCTCAGTTGGTCAGAGCGCTTCGTTTACACCGAAGAAGTCGGGGGTTCGAGTCCCTCAGCGCCCATATCAGGCTGATAGAGCCGATATTGTTGGCAATAATCGTTTTGTTATAATTCGGCTCTCGTGATAAAAAGCACAAAACCGTAATTCATACCGCTCCTGAAAGTCCTCTTGATGAGAACCAGGACAGGATGGAACTAGCGGATCTTCTATTTTAGAGCAGGAGAAAAGCCAAATGGCGAGTCAAGCGGCAACAGCAGAATCAGGTGGAGGCGCTTCCGGTGGCGTCAGCCGGCGCGAGTTCCTCTACTATGTCTGGGGTGCGTCGATCGCGCTGATAGCATTGCAAGGCGCGGGATTGCTCTTATGGTTCCTGATCCCTCGCTTCCGTGAAGGCGAGTTCGGCGGCACATTCACAATCGGCGTGGGCGATGTGCCCGAGATTAACACCCCTCCCATCAATTTCGCCGAGGGTCGTTTCTGGCTGGTCAATCTCGACACCACACAACCAAACGATTTGATGTATCAGGCCCCCGATGAACCGAACCCAATCCAGGGTGTCGCCGCCATCTACAAGGTCTGTACCCATCTGGGTTGCATTTACTCCTGGACGCCGGCTAACAGTCGTTTCGAATGTCCTTGCCATGGTTCGAAATACAGGCTGGATGGTCGTCGAATCGAATCGCCCGCCCCGCGCACCCTGGATCGATTCAAGATTCAGGCCATTGCCGATGACGAGACGACCGTTTTGGCCGAAGCCAACCTGGATAACGATTTCTACAGCCCGATGACTTTGCCCAGCGGCACGGCCTTTGTTCGGGTGGATACCGGCAGCCGCAAGAACGGTCCCGTCCAGGAATTATTGTGTGATTTCCAGGGCAACTGCCCTTAAACAATCAGGAATCAGGGATCAGGAGTACGATAAGGACAGCTCAAGGCCCTGAGTCCAGCCTCCTGATTCCCGAGTTCCTGATTCCTGATTATTTGAAGGAGTTGTTATGGCTACGTTCGTCGAACAAGTCCGCGAGATGGGGATAAAGAAAGCAGTCGTCACGAAATCTGATGAAATTGTCGAGCGTCTCACCGCCGGCATGAACATCAACGACATCCGGGCGGCGCTGCGCGGAGATGAACCGCGCCGGCCGAATCCCCGCCTGCGGCCGCACGCTGATGGTTTTTGGCTTCACATTCGCCCCAGCTTCTATCACACCGGTGTGACAAATATCTATCCCACTTTCCGACTGGGGTGGTTGTCGACCTTTATGCTGGTTTGGGAAACGATTACCGGCCTCATCCTGATGGTGTTCTATACGCCCAGCCCCCTGGTGGCTTACGGCAATATGTGGAATATTCTGGGCAATGTCCCGCTTGGCCAACTGTTCCGCAATATGCACCGCCTGGGTGCGGAAGTGATGGTGCTGGTGGTCGCCATGCACATGCTCAGGACATTTATTACCGGCAGCTATAAGAAGCCCCGCCAGTTTACCTGGGCCACTGGCATGTTGTTGTTGCTTTTCACCATCTTCCTGAGCTTCAGCGGCTACTTGTTGCCGTGGGACCAGCTGGCCTATTGGGCGCTCACGGTGTTTATTAGTGGTGGCGCGGCCGCCCCGGCGCCGGCATTTGTCAATGACACAGTTCTGCTTGTTTTGCAGGGTGGCCCAGCGCTGGGCGCTGACGGCCTCTTGCGCTGGTACTTGCTGCATGTGTTGTTGTTGCCCCTCCTGGCAGGTATCTTCTTCTTCGTCCACTACTACAAGGTTGTCCTCTACGGCATTTCGCTGCCCCCCGGGCGCGAGCAGGTCGGCGAGGATACTGCCAAGCGTGTGCCCAAGGATGAGCGTACCTATTTCAATCCCGACATCCTGACCAGCGAATTGATGTGGACGGCTCTGGCCACGCTCTTCCTGGTGGCCGGCGCGCTATGGCTTTGGGATGCGCCCCTGGAGACCCACGCCGACCCGGTTGTCACGCCGCTGCATGTCGTCGCGCCGTGGTATCTGTCCTGGTCACAGGGCTGGCTGAAGCTGGCCGACAAGACGCTTGTCGTCGGCTTTATCCCGCTTCTGTTGGTGTCCTTCATCATCATGCCCTACATCGAGGTAGGCAAGAGCCGCCGCTACGCCGACCGTCGCGTCGGTCTGACGGTCGCCTTCCTGTTCATCGCTTTCATGCTCGTCTCCAACTGGATGGGGTCTCCGGAGTTCCGCGTGCAGTCCTCGCCCGACCGCGAGGTCAGCATCCAGCTCTTGCCCGAAGAAGGGCCGGGTGGCCTGAAAGGCATCCCGTATGAGCACATGACCCCCGGAACCTACTCGCCCGGGCAGGTCATCGACGGTAATCCCTTCCTGACGCGCGGGCTGGAGCTTTTCCAGCAGGCCATGTATCAGCAGAGTTGCACCCTGACCGGCAACCCGCAATGGGCACCGTGCAATGTTGAGGAACTGGAAAACGGGGGACATCGCTACAGCAATTTCTTTACCACTGACGCCATGCCCGACCCGATCGCTCACCTGGAAATTGTCGAGATTCAGCCGAACCTGAAAGAGATGACGCTGCATTACGAAGTGACCAACCCCGACACAGGTGAGGTTACAGAAACGGTATGGATTCGGCCCCGGCATGCCTTCTCAAATTATGAGGAAGAGTGCCGGTTCCTGAATAAGTCCTGCGCGACCGACTAATGGCCGCTGCGAAACCGGTGCGGATGAGCGGGATCGCATTTCGCGCTCCCGCCCTCAACCAACGAGGAATGATGACAGATGCAGATTAAAATCGTCATTGGAACCATCGCCTTTATGATCGCGATGATGGTGCTTGGCTATTCAGCGTTGCGCGAACCTTCCCGAATGGAGCGCTTCACCGACGCCGAGTTGGGCCGCTCCATCGAGGCCGGCGCGGAGATCTTCGCCAACAACTGCGCCACTTGCCACGGTGTAGACGGTACGGCCCAGGAATGCTTCGATACGACCGGCAACCAGATCGCCTGTCAGGGCCTGCCGCTTAACTACAACGGCTTGTTGTGCGGCGATGTCTCGCAGCGCATGAGTGACATGGGCTGGACCGGCACAAAGCATGACTACATCCTGACTACCGTTTCTGCCGGTCGGGGCTCCATTATGCCGACGTGGTCGGACGCCTTCGGCGGCCCACTACGGCCGGACCAGATTCGGAACGTAACCAATTTCGTGCTCAATTACGAAAGCGAGGCGTTGTGCTCGCAACCGCTGGTTACCTACGAATGGCCGGAGAGCGCCACAGACTTCCTGGCCGGGCCAGATATCACTGCGCCGGGTGACCCCGCGCGTGGCCAGGAGCTGTTCACTGTAACCTATGGTTGCTCGGCCTGCCACGGCACGATCGACGGCTCGACCCCCGCGGCCATCGGCCCGTCGCTGGTCGATATCGAGACGGTCGGCGCCACAATGGTGGAAGGGATGGATGCCCAGCAATACGTATACCACTCGATCCTGTATCCGAGCGACTTCATCGCGCCCGAGTGCCCGACTGGACCATGCGCGGGACCGCCCAGCGTCATGCCGGCCAACTTCGGCGCTCGCATGGGTGAAAACCCGCAGGACATGGCCGACATTCTGGCCTACTTGCTCGGCCAGTAATCGAGTCCATAGAATTTAAACAATAAAAGGCCCGCTCCGGTTTACCGAAGCGGGCCTTTTATGTTGTGGCGATGGGATGTACCTGTCCGTCGTTGCGCTAATCAACCCTTGAGTTGTTCACCGCAGTTCCGGCAGAACGTATCTTCTGCCTGAGCCTGCCGGCCGCAGTTGTGACAATATCTGGCCGTTCCGGCGGTGGGTTTGGCCGATGTGCTTTTCGAAGTCGGCGGCTTCCCCGCAGATGATGCCTTTTTCTCCGGCCGTGACGGCTGCGGCTTGCGGGAACGTGTGGCGGCGCGCCCCTGACGATGCCCCACGTACCACGCCCCACCGGCCAGAGCCAGCGCGCCGGCGCCGACCAAAAGCCAGATCGGATCGAAACCGATTCCTGTCGCCGATCCGGCGGCCGGAGTCAGCGCCTCGGTCGCCTCAATCGGAGCTTGAGTGGGTGCCGACAGCGCCGGTGTATCGACAGTGTAGGCCACCTCAACTGTGAATGGCTCGCCGGGGTCTATCGAGCGTGCGGCCAGCGTGTGGTAGCGCAGGCCATCTCCCCGGTCGACGGCCGAAGCCGCGGCCGGCGTCAACCGCATGTCAGTCGCCGCGAGCGGTTGCTGGACCACAACCGTCGCCTGATCGACGATCAGGTCGGAGACCCAATTGAAGGTATAGGAGTGCTCGTTCCCATCCGCAGCATACGGCGCGTAATATTCCACCCGAAAGCGGTTGGACGGGGTAGTGAGGCTCAGGCGGTCGCCTTCGATCGTGTAATCCACGTCCGACATCAGCGCGCCGGTCTCGTTGAAGCTGGCGACGGCATGTACTTCGGCCCCGGTCGGCAGGGGGATTGTTACGCCGGCCGGCAGGGTCGTCCCTTCGGGCAAGGTGGCCGTCAGCAGCACAAGCATGGCCGGGCGGTCATAGTCCGGCCAAAGCTCAACGGCCAGGTCGGATAATCGGGGCTCATCGGATTGAGCGGAGACCAGGTGGATTGGCGCAAGGAGAATTGTTATCAGGCAGAAAGTGATCGTGAGTCGTTTGATAAAAGGGGTGAATATTGGCATAGGATTGATGGAAGGATTGGGTAAATTTCGGTCAGGCATGGCCCCGCAGGCGGATGCGATTGGCGCGGCAGTGGGGGCATTCCAGCTCTGTGTAATCGCGCCCGCAAGTCCGGCAAGTGCGCACCTGGACGTCCCGGTCGTCGGCCAGCGAGCCGAGCACCAGCACCAGTTCCTCGCCGGCGTGACGGTCGAGCCAGCCGACGAGATCGTGGTCGCCGATCTGCCAGCGGCCGTCATCACCACGGTGCAGGATGCCGCTCATCACGTCGAGCTCCATCTCGTGGGCGGCCGTGGCCAGTTTATAAATTGCGGCGCGTCGCATTTGTTTCATGGTGTTACTCGCTTGCGCCTCGTTAAGGCGCGATCCGTTATTAATGGTTGACGCCGCCAAGGCTGAGGCCTATTATATCCGATGAACCAATTCT
Source organism: Anaerolineae bacterium (assembly GCA_023384355.1). GTDB lineage: Bacteria > Chloroflexota > Anaerolineae > Promineifilales > Promineifilaceae > Promineifilum. The sequence goes on along the minus strand of JAHDWL010000008.1, from coordinate 4,989 downwards.
TCAAGCGGAGGCTCATGTGCAAGACGGGAACGAACGTTTAACTCAGGATGCGGCTGTTCTGGTCGCCATGGCCGGCCAGATGGATCAATATCTCGATAGCGACATCCTGTTCTGGCCTGCGCCGCGTGGCGGCATGCCCGCCCTGACGCTTGGCGGCTACCTGTTGCGTGAACATCGCCTGCGGTTGTTGGCGGGATTGCTCCCGGCAGACCAACAGGCGCAGATAAATGCGGCCATGACACAATTTAACCAGGTCCTGGCCGACCGAGTCGTCCGCTTCGAGAAAAAAGCCCATAATGAGCTTGAAGCCCGTCTGCGCCAATGGGAAGAGTACATCAAGGACATGGATCGCGGCACGTTTGACCGCTCCAGCAATTACGGCACGGCCGTCGAAACGCGGGCCATCATCCAGGCGTTGCTGGAGAAACTCAGCTTACCCCCTTACCAGACGGAAGCGCGGCCGCAGCAACACCTGGAGACGCTCGACACGCGCCTGCGGAGCCGCTTTGTCCCCGCCGACTTCATCTGGCCCCTGGAGTGGGAACCGGCGTATCCCCGGCCCACCTACTGGTGGCTCTACGGCAGCCCGCACGTCACCGAGCGCGATCCCAACTCCTGAGCATTTGACATGTTAACCTCCCGGCGCGGCGGGAAGGCAGTTTTAATTCCCGCTGCGTCCACCAAATATCCCTCCCTGCCCCTATGTCCCGTCCAAAACTGAGCTATCCGCCTGCCTTGCGTTATCGCGACTTTCGCCTCTTCTGGAGCGGCCTTTTCGTCTCCGTCATCGGCTCGCAGATGCAGTTAATCGCCATAAACTGGCATATTTTTAACCTGCTCCGCGGGCAGACCTATACGGCGGAGATTCTCGGCCGCTCCATCGAGCTCAGCGCGCAAGCGCTGGGTCTGGGGACCCTCGGCCTGGTGCGCGTCATCCCGATTATCCTCTTTGCCCTGTTCGGCGGCATGCTGGCCGACACGCGCAACCGGCGGACGTTGCTTCTATTCACCGAGGGTTTCGACGTGGTCATCGCGGCCATTCTGGCTTACCTGACCCTGACCGGGCAGGCGACCGTCCTCCACATCTACATCATCACCGCCATGCTGGCAGCCATGAACGCGCTGGAAGGGCCGTCCCGTCAGTCCCTCGTCCCCCACCTTGTCCCGGCGGAGCATTTCGCCAATGCCATCAGCGTGCAAACCCTGATGATGACCGTCGCCGCGGTCATTGGCCCGGCGTTGGCCGGGCTGGTAGTCGGCTATTTCAATGTGGGCTACGTCTATGCCATCAACGCCGTCTCATTTTTGGGCGTCGTCGTCTCCCTGTTGCTCATGAGTTATCGCGGCCACGTCGCCGCCAAGTCGACGGGGCTGGGCTTCGCTGCCCTTGCCGAAGGGCTGCGTTTCGTCTTCCGGACGCCAATCATCTCCAGCACCATGCTGCTCGACTTCATCGCCACGTTCTTCAGTTCGGCCCGAACGATGCTGCCCATCATTGCCAGTGACATTCTGGGCGTGGGCGCGGTCGGCTATGGCTGGCTGGCGGCGGCCGATTCCGTCGGCGCGGCGCTGGCCGGGGGCAGGCTGTCTGTTCGCGCCGAACAATTGCGTCGACAGGGGCCGCTGCTGTTGGGCTGCGTCATCATCTATGGCGCGGCGACGGCCTTGCTCGGAGTGTCGACCTCGTTTGCGTTGTCTTTCGTGGCCCTGATGATCGTCGGCGCGTCGGATGCCGTATCGATGGTGATTCGCGGCACCGTGCGCCAGTTGATGACGCCGGACGAACTGCGCGGCCGCATGACCAGTGTCAACATGATGTTCTTCATGGGTGGGCCGCAGTTGGGCGAGCTGGAGGCCGGACTGGTGGCGGCGGCGTTCGGCGTGCCCTTCGCCGTGGTGACGGGCGGCGTCGCCACGGTAGCCCTCACCATTTTAATTGCCTGGAAATATCCGATGTTGCGGCGATTTGATTCGCCTGTCCTTGAAGTCGCGGTCTGAGAGGCTGTGAAGGATAGCGCTGTGAGCTAAAGTTCATTCCTTCAGCTCACGGCGCGACGATCTCGACCGGCCCCAATGACTGCTCATCACCCAGTCGTTCGCCGGTCGCCGGGTCATACAGCCCAACCACGAGTTGATACGCTCCCGGCGGGGTTTCGGCGGGCAAGGCAAATGCGTGCTCATCCGCCACCCACTCGCCCGCTGTCCACCACGAGGTCGGATACCAGCCGTCAAGCGGCGGGCCGTCGGCCTGGGCGACGAGCCGGCCGTCGCTATCGCGAAGGTGGACGAAGACGGTGTAATCGATGGGCATAGCCTCGGACGCGTACCAGTGCAACGTCACCGGTTGGGTCTCCCCTGCCCGCCGGCGCGGCGCGAACTCCGCCCCGGCCAAACGTATAGCCGCGTCTCCCGGTGGTGGTGTCTCTCTCGCCGTTTCCGGGTTTGCACCAAGTCGCACCTCCCCGGCGAACGGCGGCAGCGGGTTGCCGGCCGGATCGTGTCCGGGCAGACGCTCGTCAGAGGCGTCGTCCAGAAGCCCTACCGCCAGACGATAGACCAGCGTTCGCTCCAGCCCGACCGGAATGGGCATTCGCAGCGTATCGCAAAAGACGCGGCCGCGCTCCCAGATCGCCGTCGGGTAGCTGCCGAGGCCGTGGAAGGTGTAGCGGTCGGCAACGATGATGTCCCCCGGCCCGACGGCCTGCAGGAAGACAGTGTAATTCGTGTCTGTTTCGCCCAGGGTTTGCCAGCAAAGCTCCACCGGCAGCGTATCGCCCGCCGCCACGGAGCTGGCCGCCGGCGTTATGCTGACCAGCTCGGCCACATCGCCATATTTCCAGTCCAGGGAATCGCCCAATGCGGCCGTCGCTGCCTCGTCGAGAAAGCGCGGCAGGGCGTAGGCCGGCCGGATTAGCCAAAAGGGTGCGGCCACGGCCAGACCGACCGGGACCAGCCACGCGAGCCGGGCCAGTCGCGGGTGAAGCTCCCACAATCCGGCGACAAGCAACACGACAATGCCGCCCAGCGATGGGTAGAGCAGGCGCCCGTAGGTCGCCAGAATTTGCTGCATCCAGACGTAGAGCAGGAGCAAATTGCCCGCCACAGCGCTGGCCATGAGGACGAGCAACACCGGCAGATGCGGGTCGGCCGCCGGTGCTCCGGCGGCGCGAGCCTGTCGCCGCCGAATGACGAACAGGATCAGCCCGACGATTGCCAGACCGATCAACGCGGCGAAGAGCCAATAGACCCAGTCCCAGGGCCGGATGTTCGCCAGCCCAAACGCCGCCCAGAAGGAGCGAAAGGTGTCGCGCCAGGCGAACCAGTTGGGCCAAACCAGCCGGATCGGGCCGCAGGTCGACAGCTCCTGATAACAATGGGTATTCAGCCCCAGGAACGCGCCGTAGAGCAGGCGGGAACGCAAGAACCACCACCCGGCCACAATCAGAAAGCCAAAGGCCGACCAGCCGGCGGTGGTCAAGGCTTCAAGCAGATGATCGCGCCGGGAGACGGGCTTGTCGCGCCCCAACCCTATCCAGGCGAAGCCCAGCGCCACCGGCAGGCCGACGACCAGCGCATTAACCTTCACGAGCGCCGCCAGCCCTAAAGCTGCGCCGAGGGCCAGCCCGCGCCGGCGGCCACCGCCCAGGCGCACGATGCGCGCCAGCAGCCACAGGGTCAGCGTACTGAAGGCCGCGGCCAGCATGTCGTTGGAGACGTGACTGCTGTGAAAGATGACCTGGGGGATGAACGCCGCGAACGCCGCGGCGGCCGCGGCCGCGCCGCGACCAGCAGGCAGAACGGTCGCCGCCAATCCGTAGACACAGATGACGAACAGCGCCCCGGAGAGAATCGAGGCGATGCGGGCCAGCCTCAGCGCCCGCCAGCCGCCGCCGGTGTCCTCCGGGTAGTGGAGGGCGGTGTTTTTGTTATCGGGCCGCGTCGGGTCAAGGTCGTAGCGGAAATAGGGATTGGGCCGGAAGACGACCGGTGGCTGTTCGTCGGAGAGTCGCGCGGGCAGCGATGCCAGCAGGTAGTAGAGCGGCGGCTGGCCCGATTCCTGGCGCACGGGGCTTTCCCAGCCCGCTTCACCCTGGATCGGGAAGCGACGTTCTGTGATCAGCCAATTAATGTAAGCGAAATGCTCGTATTCATCGGAACCTTCGAGCGGCGGGATGGCCCAGGAGTAGACGACGGTTAGCGCGAGGAAACCCGCCAGCACGAGTAGCAAGGGATGTCGCAAATGCTGCACCCTCGAATTGTACCGCCGGCGCGACTTTTGGGAATGTTAACGTTCGGTGTCAAATCGGCCCGGGAAGGATATAAAAGGGCCATCCCGACAGAAGCCGATGTTCCCGAACACCATGCGCCCGTTTATTAACCCGCGACTCGTCGCCCTGCTGGCCCTGTTTGCGGCGCTGTGCGCGGTCTACAACATCGTAACGCCCCTGTTCGAGGCCCCCGATGAGCGCGACCACGTCGATTACGCCGACTGGCTGGCATCCGGCAACGGCTTGCCGCATCTGGTCGCCGATCGCGCGGCCGTCGGCGAGATCTGGCAGCCGCCGCTCTATTACGCGTTGGTCGCGCCGGCCATCGCGCCTATCGACCGCGCCGATCTGGAGACCATCGCTCCACTCAGCGGAGATTGGCGGGCGGGTCTGAGTCGGGTTGCGCACTACCACACGGCGGCCGAGGACTTTCCCTGGCGCGGCGCGGCGCTGGCGACCAACATGGCCCGCGCCGTTTCGACCATCCTCGGCCTCATCACCGTGCTGGCGACCTACGCCATCGGCCGCCGTCTGTTGCCCCGCCACGCGCTGCTGGCCGCCGCGCTGGTCGCGCTGAACCCGCAGTTCATCTTCATGAGCGCGGCCGTCAACAACGACAATCTGGTCATCGCCCTTTGCAGCCTGGCTCTGTGGATGCTGGTGCGCCTGATCACGGACACTCAGCCCGACGGCCGTCCCCGCAACCCCAATTGGGTATGGT
>JAHDWL010000074.1 GCA_023384355.1 Anaerolineae bacterium | reverse complement strand
CAGTTCGTTGGTCACGGTTCATCAGCTGACTCCGGAGTTGTCGGGAATGATCAGTGAGGTGGGTCAGGTCATCTTTGTCGATGCTACGGCAGGAAACTCGCCGGGAGAGGTGGAATTGTTTCCAATTGGGCCTGTAACCGCCAGAGCAGGTTCGCATGAGACGACGCCCGGCGCGCTACTGGCCATGGCGGTCGAATTGTTTGGTCGCTGCCCGCCTGCCTTCATGCTCACTATTTCCGGGGCCTCGTTTGAGTTGACGGAGACGCTCTCCCCACCTGTTGCCGAGGCCGTCCCCGTCGCTGTGTCGCATGTGCTGGAGTTTGCTAAGCGACCGATACTCTGATTTACCCGCTGACGTGATGGTAAATAATAACACGCCGGGAATGATTCGAACGTTCCCGGCGTTATCGTGTGTGTCAGACTAATAAGACTTAGCTGTTTAGAAAAGATTCAAGGCTTGCCTTGCTGATGCGGTAAGCTGAGCCGATCTTCTTGGCATTCAGGTCACCCGCTTCAATGGCGGCGATTACATCCTGTGGGGTTACCTGGAGGAACTCGGCCGCCTGCTCGGGGGTCATCACATCGGGCATAGGCGCGGGAGCACCGCCGGCAGGAGCGGTCGGAGGCGTGCCCGCTGCTGGAGCCGCGCCGGGCGCCGGCGTAGCCCCGGCCTGGGCGGCCTGTTGGGCAGCAAATTGCTGTTGCATGAGTTGTTGCTGCATTTGTTGCTGTTGCATGGCCGCCATACCCATCGCGCCGAAGCCAACCTCGCTCAGAGCGCCGCCGGACGGGTTGCTGGCCGCGGCCATCAGAGCATCGGCCTGCTGCATTTGGACGTAGCTCGTCCCATAGCCCATGTTGGTGACAACCTTGAGCGAGTCGGGATGGAGCGACATGTTGATGGCGAAATCGACCAGAACCATGCCAATAGCGTCGAACTCCTCCTGCAGAAGCCCAACGAGCATCTCGTTCATGTCCTTAGTGAAGGATTGCAACTGGGCAGGGCCTAACCCCTTCGCGATGGCCAGCTCGCTCATCTTGTCGGAGATCATGATCGCCAGCATCGGGTCGAGGCGCGTCTTGATTTCCTGGAACCGAACGCTGGGCCGGAAGGCGTCCATGGCATTCAGGAAGCGCCACGGGTCCTTGACCTTGGTCACATATGTGCCGTTGCCGACAATGGCGCTGGCACCGGGCATACGCTGGGGATGCTCGACGATGATCGGGTTCACCGTGCCCCATTTGAGGGTCAGGTCAGTCGTCTTGACGAAGTACACGTCGGCCGTGAAGACATTCGCCCCGCCGAATAATCCCGCCTCAAACAGGTTCGTTAGAATGGGGAGGTTTTCTGTCGTCAGGGTGTGGCGACCGGGGGTGAACGTGCCCATCGCCTCACCGCCGCGCACGAAAACGGCCGTTTCGCCGGGATTGACGATCAATTGTGAGCCGAGCTTGATATCGCCCAATCCTTCCCGCGGAAACTTCTGAATGACCTCATCCCGTTGCCAGCTCTCGACAGCTACGCGATCAAATATTTTTGGCATTGTCTGTTCCTCCTATTCTCTTACTTGATCCCGTTCAGGACTTCCTGTCGGGAATTAAACGTCGTATTGGCTTCCGTCAGGCTGGTGGTGAGCGCGTTCAACGGCTCGTTGAGATCGCCACCATCCGCGGCCGCCTTGGTCAGGGCATCAACCTCAGCCTGGATCTGGTCCGTATGATTCAGCATTAGCTCGTCGAATGAATAGAGCCGGGCCAGGTCCTCAGCGTCAACACTGATAGCCGAGAAGAAACCCGCGTAGCCCACCGGCGCGTCCTTGATCTTGCCGATCAGGCCCATCAGCAGGTTATCGGCCCGTCCCATGCGCTCGGCGTAATCCATGGCCAGGAAGATGTCGCGGCTGACCGTTTGGAAAACCGCGCTGTACTTCAGCCGGACCTGTTCCAGGCGACCGGTGATGGTGTCCCGCAACAATTGGTCGGCCTCACGACGACGACCTCGCTCCATGTAGCCGCTCAATCCAGGGATCTTGCTAAGCAAATCCTGAAGAGTGCCGCTATCTCCGACAATCTTCTCGTAAAAACCTTCCACCTTATCGACCATTTCTAATTGTTCTCCTTCAATCTAACTGATTTTCAACCCGATCGAAAAAATCGCGCTGAAAATTGGCCTGAATGTCAAAATCGTTACTGACTGCTGAACCAGCAATCTACGGCAGGAAATATTCAGTGCCGCAATAGGGGCAACGGATGACGCCTTTGCCCGCAAGCTCCAACTGTCCGCTACAGTTTTTGCACCTATCCAGCGTTCGCAGTTCGCTGGCCTGGCTGGAATAAAGCGTCCCTTCAGGCCAGTTTATATAACCACTATAGAGGCCCATGTTGACCAGTTCGTAGAGCATCCCCTGGATTTCATCGCGGCTGCAATGAAGCTCGATTGCCAAATCCGAGATAGGCACCTGGCCGCGAGCCTTGATGATACCCAGCATCTTGCGCTGTTTCCCGGCCGATTCAGCCACGGCCGCTTCCTGTTTGCCTCGCATAAGCAGGAATGCTCCGAAGCCTAATTGCGGCAGTACCAGCACCAAAAAGCCAATCACGATGCCGAGGGTCGCCGCGCCTGATGTCAGGCTGCCCTCACTCCTGTATACCATCATGAGGGCTACGATGATCGCACCAACGACGATCCCGCCGATAATGAGGATTATCCCTAGCGTTTTTCCCATAAAATATTATCTCGATGCTTGATCTAGCCGAAGCCGGCGCTGCCGCCGCCTCCGGACGATCCGCCGCTGAAACCGCCACTAGAACCACCACTAAAGCCGCCGCCGCCGTATCGAGTGCCACTACTTGTTGTTGGCTGGACGCTTTTCATCGTTGTTGAGGTGTTGTTCAGCATTCGTGTCAGGCCGGCAGACATTCCCGCCAGACCACCAGTTAAACCTCCGGAGACATCGCCGAGGTTTGGCATGCTGCCGCCTCCCGAGGAACCGCCCGTGCCGCTGCTCGGTCGGGACGTCCCGGGCATCCCGCCGACGATTACCGGGCCGGGCATGTGCTGTGTTGGGACATACCACGGGGGAACTGTGGTACCGGGAGATTGTGCGAAGGCGTTGATGAAAGTTCGCTCCAGTCCGAATGCAATAGCGTAGGAGAGATACTTGTCGAAGATATCGCTGGAATTTTCGAAATCCGCGTATTGCTTGATGTTTTTCAGATAAGTCTTGAAGGCGTCCCACTTGAGCGCGGCCTCGGTGCCCTTGACTGTCTTCTTAGGCATGTGACGCGCGGCGATGAAAAGGGCGATGGCCGTGATGATGATCGCAAAAACCGGGAAACATACCAATCCGGCATTGTCGCCGAGGAATACCCCCAGGAAGAACAGGCTGGCGATGCCAAGCACGAAGATCAATGCGGCCAGAATCGAATAACTGCGGCGGACGGATTGTGGCGAGCTAGGCAAATACCCTTCGGCGATAAGCTCCTCCATAATCTGGTTGCGCAGATTTGGAATCTTTCCGGCAAATTTATAGCGGAGTCGGGTTAGCGTTTGAACGTCGTCGCCCTGGAAGAAATCTTTCAGGAAGGATCGCTCAAATTTCCGCAGATCGGAATCCGACTTGTCCGTGCGCGTGAAGGAGTAGCTTTTATTGATTTCTTCCATCACAATATAGCCACGGTGGGCCAGGTCGACCAGTGTCGAGAGGATGTCTTGCGTGTCGACCTTCTCGTCGATTAACGACCCCGCCATGGCTGGTGGTAACGCGTCGGGCGGTTCAGTGACGTAATCCGGAACGACAAGCCCGGTATGGGGATCGCGTCCACGCAGATACCATAACAGGACAACACCCAGCGGTCCGATGACAAACAGTAATAGAGAAAGAGCCAGGACGGTGAGACCGACCGCGTCATCTCTTTGCTCGGCGACCTGCCAGCCAGGTGTTTCAATCGGCAACAGTCCATGAGGTACCTGGACGCGGACGTCCAGAGCGGTTCCCGGCATGATGGATTGTTGGGATTGGAAGGTGATGACCCGTTCATCCTCGCTAACGTCAATTATAACGTTATCTGCCTGGACATTGTTCAGGTACGCGGCGACGAGGTGCTCGTTTGTATCATAGTATCGTTGTGGGTAGACACCTTCAGGCAATGTTATCGTGATGCGGCTGCTATCAACTCGTGCCGGATGGTCGCTGGGGATTACCGTCCAAAATATCTGGTCGCCTGATCCTTCCTCGGCCGTGCCAGTGCGCACGGCCCCATCGACGGTATAGCTAAATGTGTAGGTGCGTTCGCCCAACGCGGGCTCAAAATACCAGTTGATCCGGGTCTCTCCATTATTGTCCACAACCTGAAATGTGCCGGGTTGATAGGAGGAGGATTCGGTGTAAACCTGATCGCCTTCACGGACGCTGATATTCGTGATGCCATCGTTGTTACCCTGCCGGCCGACAGGGATACTGCGGAAACCGAAGGTGAACGGCTCGCCCTGAAAATCCAGGGTTTGGGTTTCCGTGATGTCCAGGCTTCCGTCTGGTTGCATGACGATGTCGATATCCCAGTTGGTCCAATTGAACGTTTTTGTCTGGGCGTTAACCGTTGGGATGAGGACCAGGAGTGCGGCTGCGATTAAAAGTAGTGCGGCTATTTTCTTGGAGAGTGTATCACTTTTCAACATGACTGGTCGTCCTTTTCAATCAAGTCGGTCTATGAGAGGGGATCGACCACATTATAAACTATCTCCGGCGAAATGCAGCAGAATTCCGTCACAGTGGAATCAATCCAGATGATGCTCGATGATTGTCGTTAGCTTGCCGGCAGCGATTAATCGGGATATGGCTTCGTTCAATTTGGCCTTCAAAATTCGATCATCTATACGTGTCGCGATGGCAAAAGGTTCTGAGGTAACAGGATTTCCTACGATCGCAAGCGACAAATCGTCTTGTGATTTCATTTCGCGAAGATATAGTCGGCCGCTGATGCTGTCGACGAGCGCCGCGTGGGCCTCTCCTGCGCCTACGGCGGCCAGAGCTTCGGAGACCCCGCCATATGTCCTTATATCGAATCCGCTACCATTCCGTTGCAATTCAAGGGCTGTAACATGTCCAATGGAGCCAAGTTCAACGGCCAGGATTTTTCCGTCAAGGTTGGCGATTCGGGCCACTGGACTCCCGGATGTCGGCGCGATCAGAACCAGTCCGGCGTCAAAATAGGGAATCGAATAGGCGATATCTTTCGTCTTCTCCGGCAGGATGACGAGGGCCGATATAAGAACATCCACCTGACCGGTGGTCAGGGCGTCATATAGCCCGTCATACCCGAAGTAGGTGAACTGCGCTTCCAGGCCCAGCTCTTCAGCCAGCGCCTGGGCAAAATCGACGTCGATACCTCGCAATCCGGCATCATCAGCCAGGGCGAATGGTGGGTAGGTCGGATCGATGCCTACCCGCAACACCCCACTCTGTTCAATACGTTCCCATGTATCATCTCTCTTCGAACATCCCGTCAGTGGGATAAGCCCGATGACAAGAAGCAATAACAAGCGAACCGCCGGTGATAATTTTCGCATTGGGTGGTGACCAACTGTCGTGATCGATGGAACCTTAATTCCCGGTATATTCCTTGAGCGCATCGTAAATTGGTTTGGGCATGAACTCGGGCGTAACCAGTGTGAAATAGTCTGGGTAACTGCGCGTCGGGGCAGGATAGCGGAACGCCCAAAGCGCGATTGATTTTACGTATGGCCAATTTTCGGCCGCGTAGTCGATCGCTGCAAGCGTGTAGTTTATTCGCTGGCCCGGCCGCACAGCCATTGTCCAGCGCGGATGATCGTTCCAGCCGGTTTCAGTGATATATATTGGCGTCGTTTCGTCGCCGAATTCAACCATGATCTCTCGCAGCAGCTCCACCCGTCGGAAGTTCAGGATTTCCGGAGCGGGTTCAGCCTCCGCCGGAAAGGTGAGGCCGTAGGCATGAACCGCTAACCCGTCGAAAAAGGAGGCGGCGTCGACTTCATACATTCCTCTTAAATAAGTGAGATCGTTGATAGCCCAGGGAGAACCTTCCGGTTCAACCGTTGGCGCCAGCGCTCCGGCCAGTATCTGAACATCGGGATTGGCATTCTTGACCACCGGGTAGGCCACCTGCAACAGACCGACATAATCCTCCGGACCTGTCGAGCGGTAGCCCCATTCGAAGCTCAGATTTGGTTCATTGCCGATGATGATGGCGTCGACTGTCTCCTTATAGCGTTCGGCAAAAGCCGCGGCGAATGCGGCGAACTCATCGTAGGCGTCCTGGTCGAGGTAGGTCAGAGGCGTATCCGGCGGCCTGGCCCAATCCGGTGTGTAACCGATGCGGGCGATCACCTTTAACCCGTTCGCTCTGGCATGACCGATTACCAGATCAGGGTGCTCCCAGGCGATGCTGCCGTCCTCGGCCTGATAATAGGCCCAGGGAAAGAACTCGACGATGTGGGTTGCCCCCATCTCCCGCACCATTTGCAAAGTGCGCTGGATTTTCCACTCCTCCACTTCATCCGTCAGACGGGTGTGGACGCCCAGAATCGGCTGATTTGTAATCACCGGCTGTGGCGGCCCAAAGGTGATGCGTTGTGGAGAGGGCCGGATCAAACTAATAATTACGGAGATGCAGAGGAATCGCAGGCCGTAGCCGATATTTGCTCGTCGGATTGATGAAAATCGTCTGGTAGAAGGCTGCATGAATGCCCGCATTATAATCCGGGTGGGATGCCGAGCCATGAATACCCATCGCCGTTTCATGATGGTGCAGGCATCCTGAATCTGGCGGTATAATATGCCCGGCCTTGTATCTTCCAATTGCCCGGGACTCTTTGAAAGAAGAGAAGTTCGAGAGCGGAGTGATTTATGCGCGTATTTATTACCGGGGCGACTGGCTTCGCCGGTTCCCATCTTGTCGATTTACTTATAGCCGCCGGCCATCAGGTTTTCGCTCTTGTCCACGAGGCAACCAGCCATCAGGGTTTGCCGTCGCATGAGCTGATCCAGGCCGTAGCGGGCGACCTGATGGACCCGGTCGGATTGGCTGCCGCTATTGCCCATGCACAACCCGATGTAATCTATCACCTGGCCGGCCAGGCTTATCCCGCCCGCTCATGGCTTGATCCGGCGCAGACGATGGCCATCAACGCCGGTGGTACGGCCAATATTTTGCGTGCCGCTGTCGAGTTCGGGCGGCCGCGGGTGGTCGTCGTCACCAGCGCGGAAATTTACGGCCCTATATCGGCCGCCGATCTGCCGCTGACCGAACTGACTGTGCCTTATCCACGCCACCCCTATGGCATAAGCAAACTGGCCGCCGGGGAGTTAACACGGGTATATTGGGAACGTTACGGGCTGCCGGTCATGGAAGCGCGGCCGTTCAACCATATCGGCCCGCGACAGGCTCCCGGGTTCGTGGTGCCCGACTTCGCGTCACAGCTGGCGGCCATCCGCCTTGGGCGACAAGCACCGATCATCAACGTCGGCAACCTCCAGCCGGAACGGGATTTCACCGACGTGCGCGACGTGGCCGCGGCCTACTTCCGATTGGCCGAGGCGGGGCGTCCCGGGCAGGCATACCTCATTTGTTCCGGCCGGGCGGTCAGTGTTCGTCATCTTCTCGACTTACTGATCGAACTGAACGGCGTCCCGGTTGAAGTTCGTACCGATCAGGCGCGCATTAACCCAAACGACACGCCTTGCCTGTACGGCAGTTACCGGAAAATCGCGACCGATACCGGTTGGCAACCCCGGATTGCTCTGGAACAGTCTCTGGCCGACGCGCTTGCTGATTGGGAAGACCGGCTTTTGCAAGCCCATGCCTAAAAACAAGGATCGGCTGGACGTTTTGTTGGTGGAGCGCGGCCTCGTGGAATCCCGCGCGCGCGCCCGGGCCTATATCATGGCTGGTGAAGTAAGCGTCAACGGCGTTCGGGTTGATAAGGCCGGGACGCAGGTACCGCTTGACGCGCAGATCGAACTGGCGACGCCGATGCCGTATGTCGGCCGGGGGGGATACAAGCTTGCCGGCGCACTGGACGTGTTCGGCGTTCAGGTTGAAGGTGTCGTCGCCGCCGACGTAGGCGCTTGCACCGGCGGGTTCACCGACGTCCTCCTGCAGCACGGTGCCAGGCGAGTGTACGCCATCGACGTAGGCCAGGGGCAACTTGACTGGAAGCTGCGCCAGGATGATCGCGTCACCGTTCTGGAAAAGACGAACGCCCGCTATCTGGATGAGCTGGCCGAGCCGGTTGAGCTGGTCGTCATCGACGTTTCTTTTATCTCTCTCCGGCTTATATTGCCGGCAGTCAGGAAGTGGCTGGCGGAACCGGCGAGTGTGATCGCCCTGATCAAGCCGCAGTTTGAGGCCGGCCCGGAATCCGTCGGCAAGGGTGGTATCGTGCGCGATCCGGCCGTCCATCGCGCGGTGCTGGAGGATTTATTGGCTTGGATGTCCGGGCAGGGCTGGGGCGTTCAGGGTCTTACTCGCTCATCAATCGAGGGGAGCGACGGCAACGTTGAGTATCTGGTTCTCCTTAGTTCCGGTGGGCCGTCGATAGAGACTGGCGTTCAAATCGACGCCGTCCTGAAATAGTACCGACACGTCAGCGATAAACCCGGATTTCGCTTACCCATTTTACCTGCCGGAGCGCGTCATCTGTTTCGTGCGGCACGATGAGCCGGACAAGCCCTTTCTCGCGTGTGAGCGCTCTGCCGTCGATGGCCAGGGCCAGCAGAACGGGGCGGCTTTTCACCCGCTTCAATTCGGCGGCCGTCAAACGTGTCCGAAAGCCGTCGGCACTGAAAATATCGACCAATTCCCAACCTGTTCCAAAATAATGATCGATAAGAAACCTCAATGACACGCCACCGAATTTAAACGGGCCGCTTGTGCCGTGCCCGGTGCTTATGATGTAGCAATCGCCTGCCTCAACTTGCGGGAAGGTCGCCAGGTCGACTGGAGAGAGATAGATCTGTTGGGTACCCGACAACAGCTGGAAGGCTGGATCGTCCGAGGGCGGTGCAGGATTGGGTTCGTGAATGTGTGGCGGTGTCCACTCATCTTCAACATGCATAACAAACTCCCGTTGAGGGCATGGATACGGTAATAGCCTGATGGGTGAGTTGATTCATCAGGCAATATTGTGACGATGGGAAGGAGGGTGCCATTTTGATATAATTCGTCCCATGGATCAAAGCAGAATTCGCAATTTTTGCATTATAGCCCATATCGACCACGGCAAGTCGACCCTGGCGGATCGACTCTTGCAGGCGACCGGCACCATTTCCGATCGCGAGATGCAGGAGCAGGTGCTCGACAGCATGGATATCGAACGGGAGAAAGGCGTTACCATCAAGGCCTCGGCCGTGCGCATGAACTATCGTGCCCAGGATGGCGAGACCTATGAAATGAATTTAATCGACACACCCGGCCACGTCGACTTTGCCTACGAAGTCAGCCGCGCGCTACAGGGATGCGAGGGGGCCATTCTCGTCGTCGATGCGACTCAGGGAATCGAGGCTCAGACTCTGGCGAACCTCTACATGGCGGTTGAAGCTGACCTGGAGTTGTTGCCGGTTGTTAACAAAATCGACCTGCCGGCGGCCGCGCCGGAGGATGTGGCCGAGGAGATCGAAAACATCACCGGCATCGCCGCCGAGGATGTCATCCCCATCAGCGCCAAGACCGGGGCCAATATTGAAGCAGTGCTCGAGGCGGTGGTCCATCATATTCCGCCACCCAGCGGCGACCGCGAAGGCCCGCTCCAGGCGCTGGTGTTTGATTCCCATTATGATTCTTACCGCGGCGTCATCGCCTATGTGCGTATCTTTGAAGGCACGGTTCGTCACCGGCAGCCGATCATGATGATGTCCAACGATGTGTGGGTCGAGCCGATCGAAATCGGGATATTCAACCCCGGCATGATGCCTGTGAACGAACTGACAGCCGGCGAAGTGGGTTACATCGCCACCGGACTAAAGACGGTGCGGGAGTGCCGGGTGGGTGACACGATTACCCTCCGTGACAAACCGGCGGCAAAGCCCCTCCATGGTTACCAGGCCGTCAAACCGATGGTCTATGCCGGCCTCTATCCGAGCGACGGCGAGGATTACCCCTTGTTGAAGGAAGCGCTGGAACGGCTCCAGCTGAATGATGCCTCGCTGGTCTTTGAACCGGAGACCTCCAACGCGCTCAACTTCGGCTTTCGCTGCGGGTTTCTGGGGTTGTTTCATATGGAGATAATCCAGGAACGACTGGAACGGGAGTACGATCTCGATCTCGTTGCCACGGCTCCCAGCGTTGAATATGAAGTTGTCATGGCCAACACCGGCGAAGTACGCTTTATAGAAAGCCCGGCTGACCTGCCCGATGAGAGCACGATCGCCGGAATCCGGGAGCCGTGGATGCGTGTGCAGATCTTCGCGCCTGAAGAGTTCTACGGCACTATCATGGAACTGGCCCGGAAAAGGCGGGGCGAGTTCATCAAGCAGGAGCATCCGGCGCCCGGGCGGGTGGTGTTGCATTTCTACCTGCCATTGGCAGAGATGATTGTGGATTTCTACGACAAGTTGAAGAGCGGCACCCGCGGCTATGCGTCGATGGATTATGAGTTCGACAGCTACCGCGCGTCGGATCTCGTCAAGCTCGAAGTGCTGGTTGCCAAAACGCCGGTCGATGCTCTGGCGATGATCGTTCACGCAGACGACGCCTATCATCGCGGGCAACGGCTTGTTTCAGAGTTGAAGGAGCTGATCCCTCGCCAGATGTACGAAGTGCCAATCCAGGCGGCGACCGGCAAGCGCGTCATCAGCCGGGCCAATGTTAAGGCATTACGCAAGGATGTGCTGGCAAAATGCTATGGTGGCGATATTACCCGCAAGAAAAAGCTGCTGGAAAAGCAGAAGAAGGGTAAGAAGCGCATGAAAATGATCGGCAATGTGGAAGTGCCGCAGGAAGCATTTATGGCCGTGTTGAAGCTGGGCGAGGATTAATCAACCCCGATCAGATCGGCAAAACCCGATCGTTCTGGTCTTTGCAGCCGGTCGACAGGCGGCTGTGCTCCCGCAAAATAGCTCCTTGTTTTCAATCCTGTATGCAGTGAGGCTCGCGCATGAGAAGCGTAGATCATGTTTGCCCGGCGTGCCGTTCAATAGGCATGTCGGTTTTTTACGAAGTGAAAAACGTCCCCGTCAACAGCGTATTGCTGGTCATGAACAGGGAAGAAGCATTGAACTTTCAGACCGGCGATATTGCGCTGGCGGTTTGTCCGGCTTGCGGGTTTATATCCAATATCGCCTTTGATGAGGCGCTTACGCAATACACCGCCCGTTATGAGGCAACTCAAGGATACTCCCCTACGTTCAACAAATTTCATGAGGCTCTGGCCCGTGACCTGATAGAACGGTACGATCTGCATGGCAAAGACATCATTGAGATCGGCTGTGATAAAGGGGACTTCATCACCATGCTGTGTGAGATGAGCGACAATCGCGGCATTGGTTTCGATCCGGCCTATGTGCCCGGTCGCCACCCCAGCAGTGCGGCCGATCGGTTGACATTCATTCCCGACTTTTATTCCGAGAAATATACCGACTACGCGGCCGATTTCATTTGCTGCAAAATGACCCTTGAGCATATCCCCGACGTCGGTGATTTTATCGCTACCGTCCGCCGCTCCATCGGGAACAAGCCGGACACCGTCGTTTTCTTCCAGATTCCGAACGGCCGTTACGTCCTGTGCGATGTGGCCTTCTGGGATATTTACTATGAGCACTGCTCCTATTTCACTAAAGGTTCCCTGGCGCGTTTGTTCCGGGCTAATGGCTTTGAGGTGAAGGACTTGTGGACGGTCTATGATGACCAATACTTGATGATCGAGGCCAGACCCGCCGAAGCTGCGCCTTCCCCAACACCCCTGCCGGAAGAAGAAACTCCGGCCGAGACGTTGGGCATGGTGGATTTCTTCGTGGAGCATTACGAGGCCAAACGCGACAACTGGCGCGCAGAACTGACTCGGATGAAGGCGTCCGGCCAGAAAGTGGTTCTGTGGGGTGGTGGTTCCAAGGGCGTCGCCTTTCTGACTACGCTTGATCAGACGCTCGCCGACATCGGCTATGCGGTTGATATCAACCCCATAAAGACCGGCACATTCATGGCCGGAACAGGTCAGGAAATCGTCGCCCCATCGTTTTTGAAACAATATCGCCCCGACGTGGTGATAATCATGAACCCCGTATATCGGGAAGAGATTACC
>JAHDWL010000161.1 GCA_023384355.1 Anaerolineae bacterium | reverse complement strand
CTCGTATCTCGTATCTCGTATCTCGTATCTCGTATCTCGTATCTCGTATCTCGTCATGTTATCGCATAACCGTGCCGCCGATGGTTCGCGACTATCACCTGTCAGAGATACTCAATGGTGTCGCGCATCTCCTCGGCCGAGAGAACGGCATGCATAAGCTCCAGAAAGCTGACCCAGGCGCCGATATAATGCAGCTCCGGTTGCCCCAGCACAATTCCGGCGTGTGAGTGTCCTTCAAGGGCTAACCGGATGAAGTCGGTGTCGAAGGTGCATAGAACGCGATTGTCGGCCGCGGCACGCTGAAGATGGTTCTCATCGGAATCGCCAAGACGCTTGATATCGCGTACGGTGACGACATCGATCCCCCGGGCGCGTAATTGCCGGGCAATCTCGATAGGCAGGTTCTCATCGAGGTAGAAGCGAAGGGCCACGGCTGCCGATCCTTTCGGCTTTGAGCGCATCCGCCGAGGTGATCACCGTCCGTATATCCGCGTCCATCGCCTCTTTATACTGGTAATAATAGGCCAGGGCAGCGTGGACTTCGGCGAGGGAGAGATCGTAATCGGCAGCAATTTCGCCGGGAGCGCGCTGGTGGAAGAGCGCAGCCATGGCGATGTCGATGACGCGCAATCCGGTGCCGGCGATGCACGGACGGCCGCCGCGCACGGCGGGGTCTGTCGTGATCAGATTGATGCTCTCGATGGTCAACATGGCCTACCTTCCTGACCGATCAGACCCATTATATCACATAATCGCGCGATCCGGGGGGATACAGGCGTGGTCTCATTGTCGCGCGAACGTGCCGCCGATGACCGGGTCGACGCCGCAGATGAACGGCAGGTCGAGGTCGGCGCGGGCGGCCAGCGTTTGGCCGTCGGCGGCCAGATCGGCGGTGAGGACGACGCCGATGGTGAACCCGGCCACGGGGATGCTGCCCGTCGTCTGCAGGCGGTTGGGCGCGGCCGGGTCGATGACGCCCGCGGCCGACTGGGTGCCGGCGGGCACGGCCTGCGAGCCGCAACTGCCCGCGTCGACGGTCAGCCCCGGGCCGATGTCGAGCCGCGCGGCGACGGTATCGCCGTTTTGGGTCAGGACGAGCGTGGCCGGCGCGGCCGAGCCGTTGGCGGTGGTCAGGTTGCCGGCGAACGTGCCGCTGAAGCCGCCGGGAGCCGCGCCGCCGATGGGCGCGGGCTGGCCCGCGGGTTGGGTGGGGGCCAGGGTGGGCGTCGGCGCGATGCCCAGCGGGTCGCTCTGGGCGGTGGGCGGCAGCGGCAGGCCGGCCGGTCCGCCGCCGGAGGTGGTGCGCAGCATGAAGAAGCCGCGGGCCATCAGGATGGCCGTCGCCCCACAGGCCAGCAGCATGAACAGGACAATGAATATGGCTATGAGTTGTTTCATCTTCGTCGTTTCGGCGGGGCCAGATGCCACGCCCGGCGAACTATAGCGGAATTTGCCCGGCGATGGTGCAGGTTTATTGAACCGTTAAGGAGAAGTGACGAGTGACGAGTGACGAGTGACGAGTTCAGATACGAGATACGAGATACGAGATCAGAGCGGCGTCGACGGACTCGCTGCTTACAGATCTACTGACCCACTGACCCACTGACCCACTGACCCACTGACCCACTGACCACTGACCTACTGAC
>JAHDWL010000073.1 GCA_023384355.1 Anaerolineae bacterium | reverse complement strand
ACGCGCGCGAGGTCCGCGAGGAGTTCGCCGTCATTCGCGACCTGGGCATGACCCTCGTGCGCGTTTTCCTGTTGTGGGATGACTGGCAACCGTCTCCCAATATCGTCAACCCGATGGCGCTCGATAATCTGGGTACTGTCCTCGATATTGCCACTGAAACCGGCCTGAAGCTTGAGGTGACGTTTTTCACCGGCCATATGAGCGGCCCCAATTGGGCGCCGGGCTGGATGCTCCTGCCAAACAAACCGTTGCCACCGCGCGTGCTCCAACTCGTCAGCGGCGGCCGGATTGTTGATTGCGGCTATCGCAACCCGTATACCGATCCGGTTGTCCTGACCGCGGCCGAACACCTGTTGCGAACCGTGGTCGTCCGCTACCACGAGCACCCGGCGCTGGCTTTCTGGAACCTGGGCAACGAACCGGATCTGTTTGCCTGGCCGCCCGACCCCGCAACCGGTCGGGCCTGGACGCGCCGCATGACGGCCGTCATCCGCGAGCTTGACGCCATCCACCCGGTCACCTGCGGCCTTCACGCTGACAGCCTGATCAACGACAACAACCTGCGCGTCCACGACGTCTACGCCGAGGTTGATCTGGCCGTCATGCACAGCTATCCGATGTACATGCCCTGGGCTCGCGAACCACTCGACGTCGATTTCGTGCCGTTCACCTGCGCCCTGACGTCGGCTCTCTGCGGCAAACCGACGCTCATGGAGGAGTTCGGCGGCTGCACCAATTCGCCTGGCGAACCGTCCGCCGTGTGGGAATGGGACGCCTACGGGCAACCGCGCACGCAATTCATGGCGTCCGAAGCGGATCTGGCCGGTTATTTCGAAGCCGTCCTGCCGCGTCTGGTCGAGGTCGGGGCGACCGGTGCAGTGTTGTGGTGCTTCGCCGACTACGCCCCGGAGTTGTGGGAACGGCCGCCGTGCAAGGAATCGATCCACGAACGGTTCTTCGGTCTCGTGCGCCCGGACGGCTCGCTCAAGCCTCATGCCGAGGTCATCCGGCGGTTTGCGGCCACGACACCAACCGTAATGCCGGCCACCCGCACAGTTCATCTGGACATCACGCCCGAAGAGTACTACACAGACCCGATGGGACACGCGATCCGCCTCTATCGTCAATATCTGGCCAATGATTGACATAATCACGGTTGAAGTCCATCCCCCTTCAGGTGTAAACTAAAGCGGTTATGGCTCGCAAGAGGATACTTTTCATCGGCGGCTCGCTGAATATGACGCGCATGACACATGCCGTCGCCCGGCACTTGCAAGATGAATTTGATTGCTGGTTCAGTCCGTTCTACGCTGACGGGCTTTTCAACATGGTGGCCGACAACACCAGCATCCTCGATTTCACCGCCCTGGGCGGCAACTTTCGCCGCCAGACGGACGCTTATTTTCGCCTGCACAACCTGCCCATCGATTACCGTGGCGAGGCCAGAGAGTACGACCTCTATGTGGCCACAACCGATCTCCTGGTGCCAAAAAACCTGCGCAACAAGCCCTTTATCCTCATTCAGGAAGGTATGACGGATCCGGAAGGTTTCATGTACCATGTGGTCAAACGGTTCAGGCTGCCGCGCTATCTGGCCAGCACTTCGACTAATGGTCTATCCAACCAGTACCGCTACTTTTGCGTTGCCTCGGAAGGCTATCGGGATTTCTTCATCAAGAAAGGCGTGACGCCGGAAAAACTGATCGTGACCGGCATCCCCAACTTTGACAATTGCAGTTCGTTCCTCAATAACGATTTCCCGCTGCACGGCTACGTTCTGGTCGCCACCAGCGACGCGCGCGAGACGTACAAGTTCGACAATCGAAAGAAGTTTCTGCGTCATGCGATGGATATCGCGGACGGACGGCCCATGATCTTCAAGCTTCACCCCAACGAGAAGTTCGATCGCGCTATTCGTGAAATACGTCAGGTCGTCGGCGATGTTGCGATATATACCGACGGCAATATCGACCACATGATCGCCAATTGCGAGGCGCTCATCTGCCAGTATTCAACCGTTGTCTACACCGGAATCGCTCTCGGCAAGGAAGTGCACTCATACTTCGATATCGACATGCTGCGGCAACTGGCCCCAATGCAAAACGGCGGCACTTCCGGCAACAACATCGCCCGGGTCTGCCGTCATATCCTGATGGGCGAGCCGGTCAATTGGGAGGAGTTTCTGCCCCATGCCTGATCCGGCGCACTCGATCGTGACAGTCATTCAGGCCCGCACCGGCTCGACCCGCCTGCCGAACAAGGTCATGCGGCCGCTGGCCGGGAAGCCGCTGCTGACGCGCATGGTTGAGCGAGTCGCGGCCGCCGAACTGGCCGGGACTGTCGTCGTGGCGACGACAATCAATCCCGCCGACGATCCCATTGCCGACCTATGTCGCTCCGAAGGGTTCAACTGCTATCGCGGCGATCCGGACGACCTGCTTGACCGACATTATCGCGCCGGGCTGCAACACGGCGCGGGCACAATCATCAAGATCCCGTCCGATTGCCCACTCATCGACCCGGCCATCATCGATCGGGCGATCCGGTTCTACCTGGCTCATCCCGGAGCCTTCGATTATGTGGGCAACCTGCACCCGGCCACCTACCCCGACGGCAACGATGTAGAGATCATGACCGCGGCCGCGCTGGAGATCGCCTGGCGCGAGGCCCGCCGTCCTCTCGAACGCGAGCACACCACGCCCTTCCTGTGGGAAAATCCCGGCCGGTTCCGCATCGGGAACGTGGAGTGGGAAACCGGGCTGGATTATTCCATGACCCACCGCTGGACGATCGATTACGAGGAAGATTATCAATTCATTTCGTCCATCTACGATGCTTTATACCCGGCAAACCCTGCCTTTGGCCTGACTGACATCCTGATGTTTCTGACCGATAATCCGCAGGTGGCGACGCTCAACCAACATCTTGCAGGCGTCAACTGGTATCGCCACCATCTGGACGACCTCAAAACCGTGTCGGCCGCGCAAACCCGACCTATCGACTGACAGGCCAAGGTTAACCCGCATACCTATGAAAAAGAGAAAGTATGAACCAAGAAGAAATTAACGAACTGGAAAACATGGCCCTGCGCGTGCGCGAGCACATCATCCGCCTGTCCACAGACGGCGGTTGCTTCACCGGCGCGTCCCTTTCCTGTGCCGATCTCATCGTCTACCTGTACAACCACTTCCTCAACGTCGGCCCGCACAATTTCACCGCGCCCGACCGCGATTACCTGTTCCTGTCGAAAGGACACGACGTCCCCGCGCTCTACGGCACCTTCGTCGAGCTGGGCTGGATGGAACCTGAGCGTCTGCGCAATCATCTGAAGACCAACGACACCATCTACTGGCACCCCAACCGCAACATCCCCGGCATCGAATTCCACTCCGGGTCATTGGGGCATCTCCCGTCTGTTGCCGTGGGCGTCGCCCTGGACTGCAAGATGCGCGGGCAGGACAACCGCATCGTCGTCATCACCGGCGACGGTGAGCTGGATGAAGGCTCTGTCTGGGAAGCGGTCCTCGTCGCCAACGCCTACAAACTGGACAACCTGCTCTTCATCGTCGACCGCAATCACTTTCAGGCCAACATCCGCACCGAAGATCTGATCCCGCTTGAACCGCTGGCCCCCAAATTCGAAGCCTTCGGCTGGCGGGCGAAGCGCGTCGACGGCCACAGCTTCACCGCCCTCGACAATGCGCTGGCCGGGATGCCCTTCGAGGCCAGCCGGCCGAGCGTGCTCATCGCCGACACCGTGCGCGGCCGCGGTTTGCCGAGCATCCAGGAGCGCGCCGATCGCTGGTTCTGCAATTTCACCCATGAAGAAGTGGACGCGCTGCTGGAAGAGTTACACGGCGTGCGGCGGGCCGAGATCGAATCCGAAGCATTGATGGTGAGGTAGTATCAGGATATGAAGAACTACGAACAAACCCTGCTGGAAATGATGGCCGCCGACGAGCGCATCATCGTCATGACGGCCGAGAACCGGGCCGCCATTCGCAATTTGCCCAACCTGGCTCCCGACCGTTTCATCGACACCGGCATTGCCGAACAGACGATGGTCGGCGCGGCCGCCGGGCTTGCGTTGCGCGGCCGCGTGCCCGTCCTCCACGCGCTGGCCACCTTCCTGACCTTGCGCGCCTTCGAGTTCGTGCGCACCGATGTAGGCATCGGCAACCTGCCGGTCAAGCTGGTCGGCGGCGTGCCGGGCTTCCTGTCCGACGGCAACGGCCCCACCCATCAGGCGATCGAAGATGTGTCCCTCATGCGCGGCATCCCCCACATGCACGTCTTCTGCCCGGCCGACGAGGAGGATATGCTCCTTGGCCTGCCCCACATCATCAACAGCCCTCACCCGACCTACATCCGCTACAACGCTCTAAAACCGGTCATCGCCCACGACCCAATATTCGAAATCGGCCGGGCCGAGCAGCTTTCGGATGGAACGGACGTCGCCATTCTCGTCTACGGGATGCTCTTCGCCCAGGCGTGGGAGGCAAAAGCAATCCTTGAGGCGGAAGGTCTCTCCGTGCGCCTGATCAATATTCGCATGCCCAAGCCGGTCGACGAGGAGGCTATATTGAGCGCCGCGCGCGAGACCAGCCTTGTCGTCACCCTGGAAGACCATTTCCTCACCGGCGGGCTGTACTCCATCGTCGCCGAAACGCTGTTGCGCCACGGCGAGACGGCTCACGTCCTGCCCCTGGCTCTGGATGAACGCTGGTTCCGCCCGGCGCTGCTCAGCGAGGTGCTGCGCTTCGAGGGTTTCACCGGCGAACAGATCGCCGCCCGCATCCTGGAGCGCGTCCCGACCCGCGTTTGATAACATCACCCGGAGCGCTACTGTCATCGTTTGCGTTACAGAAGGAAGCACAACATGCCCAATAAAGTCCAACTCAATCAGGAATATCCTGCCATCTCTGAATCCGAGAAACTCCACGCCCGCGCCACGGGGCTGATACCGGCCTATGCCCAGACCCTGGCCAAAGGGCCGACACAGTACGTGGACGGCGTCGCGCCGAAATACCTGCGGCGAGCCAAAGGCGCCCATGTGTGGGATGTGGACGGCAACGAATTCCTCGATTACAACATGGCCATCGGTCCCATCTCTCTTGGCTACGGCTATGAGGCCGTCGATGATGCCATTCGTCGCCAGTTGGAGGACGGGATCGTCTTCCCTCTCATCCATCCGCTTGAGGTCGAAGTCGCCGAACTGATTCGCGAGGTCATCCCCAACGCCGAGAGTGTTCGCTATGCGAAGGCTGGGGCTGAAGTCACCAGCGCCGCCGTGCGCCTCGCCCGCGCCTACACCGGACGCGACAAGGTCCTCTGCTGTGGCTATCACGGCTGGCATGACTGGTACATCGGCATCACCGCCCGCAATCTGGGCGTTCCCCAGGCCGTCAAGGACCTCGTCTACACCTTTAACTACAACGATATGGATTCGGTCATGTCTGCGCTGGACGAGGATACAGCCTGCGTCATCCTGGAGCCGATGACCTTCGATTTCCCCAAGGATGACTTTCTGGCCAAACTCAAGGCTGCCTGCGAAGCCAATGGCACGCTCCTCATCTTCGACGAGATGTGGACGGGGTTCCGCTGGGCTTTGGGCGGGGCACAGGAATATTTTGGCGTGACGGCCGACCTCGCCTGCTACTCCAAGGCCATCGCCAACGGTATGCCAATCGCCGTTCTGGCCGGTCGGGCGGACGTCATGGGGCTTCTGGACGAGCATGTGTTTTTCTTCAGCACCTTCGGCGGCGAGACGCTTTCACTGGCCGCCGCCGGCGTGACGATTCGCGAACTGCGCGACCGCGATGTGCCCGCCGACCTGGCCCGCAAGGGGCAGAAGTTGATGGACGGTTACAACGAGATCGCCTCGGAATTCGGCATCCGCGACATCACCTATTGCAAGGGCCACCCCGCCCGCGGCCTCATCGTCTTCGACGACCGGCAGGGTCAAAGCCTGCTGATGAAATCGCTGGTGCAGCAGGAACTCATCCGCCGCGGCATCCTGTGGTCGGGTTTCCACAACATGTCCTACAGCCATACCGAAGCCGACCTGGACTACACCCTTGTCGCCTACGGCGAGGCTCTGGCGGAGCTGAAGGGCGCGCTTGAGGACGGCGATTTGGCAACGCGGCTGCGTGGCAAGCCCGTGCAACCTGTTTTCCGCCGCACGGACAGCTTCAACCTGAAACCACAAGCCAAAAAATAAACCGGCCGCCGAGCAATATGGATGACGAACCGTGACGATCACAGTGCCCATGACGGCAAGAACGACTGTAAATAATCGGAAATGACAGAAAACCTCTTCTCTCTGGAAGGTAAAACGGCCATCGTCACCGGCGCACTGGGTCTCATCGGCCGCAAACACTGCGAGGCGCTGGCCGACCATGGCGCGAACGTAGTCGTCGCCGACCTCGATGCCATCGCCTCGGCCAATTTCGCCGCCACCTTGAGCACGCCATCGCTCGGCCTGGCGCTCGACGTGACCGACCCCGGCTCCATCGCCGCCCTGCGCGACGCGGCCATCGCCCGTTTCGGCCATCTCGATGTGCTGGTCAACAACGCCGCCATCAACGACATGTTCGAAAACCCGGCTATGGCCGCGGAACAATCGCGGTTTGAGAACTATCCGCTGGAGATGTGGCAAAAGTCAATGGACGCCAACGTGACGGGAGTGTTCCTTTGCTCCCAGATATTGGGCACGCCGATGGCCCGACAAGGCAAGGGCAGCATCATCAACATCGCGTCTACCTATGGCATGGTTGCCCCGGATCAGTCGCTCTACAAGACGCCCGACGGCCGGCAACCTTTCTACAAGTCCCCCGCCTACCCGACCACAAAAGGCGCGGTCATATCCTTCACCCGTTTTCTGGCCGCCTACTGGGGACATGTCGGCGTGCGCGTCAACACGCTTTCGCCCGGCGGCGTGGAGAACAACCAGCAGGAATATTTCATCCGGAACTACTCCGCGCGGACGATGCTCGGCCGCATGGCCCTGCCGACCGATTATCAGGGCGCGCTGGTCTTCCTCGCCGGTGACGCCTCGGCCTATATGACCGGCGCAAATCTCGTGGTTGACGGAGGCTGGACAGCGTGGTGACGGACGACCGGCCTGAGCCGGGTCGCCCGTTGCCGGTAGAAGAACTGCTGGCCCGTGCCCGCATCATCCGCCTCGTGTTGACCGACAGCGACGGTGTCCTGACCGATAACGGGGTATACTACTCAGCCGCGGGCGAGGATATGAAACGCTTCTCCATCCGCGACGGCATGGGTGTCGAGCGGCTGCGCAAATTCGCGGCCGCCGACGTGGGCATCATCACCGGCGAAAATTCCGGCCCCGTGCAGAAGCGAGCGGAAAAGCTGGCCATTGTCGAATTGCATCTGGGCATCAGGGACAAGCCGGACGTCCTGCGGGACATCCTTGCCCGGCGACAATTAAAGCCGGAACAGGTCGCCTACATCGGCGACGACACAAATGACGTTGAGATTATGAGACAGGTCGGGCTTGCGGGCTGCCCTTCGGACGCAACTCCGTTTGCGCGCGCGGCAGCCCATTACGTCTGTCCCAGCCGGGGCGGCTACGGCGCATTCCGGGATTTCGCCGAACTCATCATCGCTGCCCACACAGGGCCGGCCACGACGGGAGATTAAATAAATGACAAGATCAGCCAGTGTCAGAGCGGGACGCCACACCATCGGCGACGGCGAACCGGTCTACATCATCGCCGAAATAGGTATCAATCATAACGGTTCACTCGATCTGGCGCGCAAGCTGATCGACGGGGCCATCTTCGCCGGGGCCAGCGCGGTCAAGTTCCAGAAGCGAACGCCGGAACTATGCGTTCCCCGCGAGCAGTGGAATATCGAACGCGATACCCCCTGGGGTCGTCTGACCTATCTCGAATATCGTCACAAGATGGAGTTTTCCTATGAGCAGTATCGCTCCATCGACCGCTATTGCCGCGCCCGCAATCTGGACTGGTTCGTCTCCTGTTGGGACGAGGAAGCCGTCGATTTCATGGAGCAGTTCGATACGCCGCTTTACAAGGTCGCCTCAGCCACCCTGACCGACCTCGGTCTGCTGCAGAAGATGAAAGACACCGGCCGTCCACTGATGCTGTCAACCGGCATGTCGGAAATGTGGCAAATTGAAACAGCAGTGGATCTCGTCGGGCATGACGATCTGATGATCGCCCACGCCACATCCGCCTACCCCTGTCCGCCGGAAGAGTTGAATCTGCGCATGATCCCCAATCTGAAAGCTTTGTATCCCGATATCCCCATCGGTTATTCGGGGCACGAAGTCGGACTATCGCCCACATGGGCGGCCGTCGCCCTGGGCGCGACCTTTGTCGAGCGGCATATCACCCTCGATCGGGCGATGTGGGGCTCCGATCAGGCCGCCTCGGTCGAGGTCATGGGCTTCCATAATCTGGTCCGCAATATCCGGGATATCGAAGGCGCCTTGGGTGATGGCGTCAAGCGCATCTACTCCAGCGAGATGGCCGCGATGAAGAAGCTGCGACGAGTCGACACAACAACCCAACCTGCCCATGCAAATCCGTAAACTCGACACCACCAAAAAATCGGAGCGCGCGCGCTTCGTCGATTTTATATTCGACCTGTATAAGGGCAATCCCCTCTGGGTACCGCCGCTATACAGCGAAGCCATGAAGGCGCTCGACGCCACCAAGCACCCCTTCTACGAACACTCCTACGCCGACTTTTTTGTTGTCGAGGAAGGTGATCGCGTGCTCGGCCGCATGGCCATGCTTGAGAACCGTTCATTCAACAACTTCCACCATACCAAAACGGCATTTTTCGGTTACTTTGAGGTCATCGAAGACATCGAGGTGGCACGAATGCTGTTAGCCAGGGCGAAGGATTGGGCCAGGGAACACGAACTCGACACCGTCGTCGGCCCTCGCGGCCTAATCGGCATCGACGGCAGCGTCCTCGTCGAGGGCTTTGACCATCGGCCGGCCATCGGTATCCCCTACAACTACCCTTATTACGACGCCTACATCAAGGATTCCGGCTTCGATAAAGAGACCGACTACCTGTCCGGCTATGCGCGCGGCGACCACGAGATTCCCCCACGACTGTATGAAATCGCGGCCAAAGTGAAGGAAAAACGGGGTTTCTGGATTAAAACATTCGCCTCAAAAAACGAAATACGCCAGTGGATACCGCAGGCTATGGCTGTCCATCGTGAGGCAATGAGCGGTCTGCACAGCTTTTTCCCGCCCTCGGAAAATGAGACCCGCGCGGTCATCAACTCCCTCCTGGCTATCGTCGATCCTTCGCTCATCAAGCTGGTCATGAAGGGGGACGAGATCGCCGGCTTTCTCATCGCCTATCACGACGTCTCGGCCGGCATCCAGAAGGCGCGCGGCCGCCTGTTCCCCTTGGGCTGGTTCCACATTCTGCGCGACCGTCAGAAAACGGATTGGGTGAACGTCAACGGGTTGGGGCTGCTGCCGCAATACCGCGGACTGGGGGCAAACGCGATGCTGTACACCGAGCTGCGGGACACTATTGCCACCCATGGCTTCAGGCACATCGACATCGTTCAGGTCAACGAGACCAACTTCAATAGCCGATCCGACATGGAAACGATGGGCGTCGAATGGTACAAGCGCCACCGCCATTACAAGTTCACGTTGTAAGGCGACCGAATTTTCTTTGAATTGACAACCTGACCAGACTTCCGGCCCGGTGATGGATCACTGCCCGTGCAGGAGTTGGGCCACGGCCGCCCGCGTGCTGGCAAAGGCAAGCTCCGGCAGTTGGTCGAGGCCAAAGAATCCGGCCGCGTCCGCGTCGTCACCGGCCACCGGCTCACCCTCGATCCGGGTTGCCCTGTAGAGGATAAATATGCTCGCGCTCCCCTGATCCGGGGGATTAAAATAGACGTCGATGACGGAATCGATGGCGACGACCAAGCCGGTCTCCTCCAGCGCCTCGCGCGCCGCCGCGACGCCCGGGTCCTCTCCCTGATCGACGAACCCCGCCGGCAGGCTCCACTTGCCCCGCTCAGGGTTTCTCGCCCGGCGAACGAGCAGCAATTTCCCGTCGTCGAGGACTGCCACCCCCACCCCAACCTTGGGATCGGTGAAATAGACGTAACCGCATGCCGGGCAGGCACGGCGTGGCTTGTCAACCACGAATCTGGTCCGCATTGGGGAGGCGCAGCGAGGGCAAAAGGCGACCCAGGCGGGCGCGGTGTCGGGCGATTCCGACGTAGTTCCGGCTGACATCAGTTATTTCGGATGCGCCGGCGAGCAACCAGCCAGAGGATCAGGAACAGTATAAAGACAATGCCGGCGGCGATCTGTATAGGGCCGAGAATCGATGAACTGGTTGTCGTTGTATTGGAAATTGCCGGGCCGGCCTCCTCTTCGGTTTCAACGGCCGACGACACAACCGGTTCTGCCGCGGTCTCGGCAACCGCCTCGTCCTTCGCGGCGGTAGGCTCGATCGTCACGGTCGCTTCCTGGGCGAGATCCGTCTCCGGCACAGCGGCTACAGCCGCGCCGTTATCGGGTAACGGCGTACCCTCAACCGGCGCGGCCGACTCGATTGGCAGCGTATCCGTCAGAACTTCCTGGGCGAATTGGGGAGATTCGGCCATCGCTGTGGGTTGGGCACGTTCGCTGCTCGCCGTTTCTGGCGCGGCCATCGGGGCCGCACCTCCGGCCGCTTCAGCCATCTCGGCCGGCGCTGCTTCTTCTTCCACAGCCTGGCTCATCGAGATAGCCGGGGCGGGACTGCCCACACCGGCAGACTGACCTCCGAACAACCCCAGGGCGAGGGTGAAGACAAACACAAGCGCGGTGAGCGCCGTCGCCCCGCGCAGCACGGGATACAGTTGCATCATCGGCTGCGCTTTCGGCCGCCCATATAGCGCGGGGTCCAGCGCAAAGCTGCGCGGGACGCGCCGCCGCGGCATCGCCCGCATCTGCAGCTTCAGCAAACGCATACGCTCAAGCTCAGCTCGCAGGTCGCTGTCGCGCTCCAGTTGGCCTTCGAATCGCGTCCGCTCAGCAGGCGTGAGGGCGTTGTCCAGATAAGCGCTCAGCGCTTCCAGCCGCTTTTCCTCCGCCGTCGATCCGCGATCCCGCAAAAAATCAAACATGATTGTCCGCCTAAGTTCCTCTGGATTCTAGACGATATGCGGACGGCAATAGTTCCCCGCCGATGTGCTGCAAACAGTCGCGCAGTTTGGCGCGGGCCCGACTGATGCGCGATTTCACCGTGCCCAGCGACACCCGCGTGATTGTGGCGATCTCCTGGTAATCATACCCCTCGACATCGCCCAGCACCGTGACGATGCGCTGGTCGTCAGGCAAAGCCTTCAGACATCGCTCGATCGCCAGGGCCAACTCAACGCGTTGCTGGTGGGCTTCCGGCCCTTCCCCGGGGCTGCGCAGAAAGGCGAATGACTCGTTCTCATCCATGATCTCGTCGAGAGAGGTCTGGGGGCGGCGCTTGTGGCGACGCAGCTCATCGTAGCATCGATTGGTAGCCACGCGAATGAGCCACGACTTGAAGCTCCCCCCGCGAAACGTGCGCAAACTCTGATAGGCGGTGATGAACGTCTCCTGAGCCACATCTTCGGCAATGGCCGGATCGCCCATGATGCGATAGGCCACGTTGAAGACCATCTCCTGATATTGCACCACAAGGCGGTTGAAAGCGACGATGTCGCCCTGTTGGGCCTGTTGGACGAGTGACTCTTCGTTCATCGATCCTTGACCCGGTCCGATTGACAGAACACGGGCCTTGCTCTATACTCCGTTCTCAGATAAGTCATGCCGAAGTGGCGGAACAGGCAGACGCGCACGACTCAAAATCGTGTTCCTTCGGGAGTGTGGGTTCGATTCCCACCTTCGGCATTAAGCACACAGAATTATAGGTCTGGCCCGATAGGCGGGCAAGCGATGGCTCCGGGAAGGGAGCCTTTTTCTTTACGCTTCGTCCAATCGAAGGACTACGTCCTGCCGAATTGCCGGGCCAGTTGGGCGACCGACAGATGGATGAGCGTCGGCCGGCCATGAGGGCAGGTATGAGGCACATCACAAGCCTCCAACTGCTGGATCATAGCCTCCATCTCTTCACGCGAGAGAACCTGTCCGGCTTTGACGGCCGCCGTCTTGCAGACGCGCTTGATGACCAGCGATTCAATTTTTGATTGTAGCGGGGTCGCTTCGTTCTCCAAATCAGCTACAACGGCCGCCAGCGCCGCGGTCGGATCGCTGCGGGCGAGCAGCGCCGGAACAGCCCGAATCCTGAAGGCGTTGGGGCCGAACGGCTCTATCTCGAACCCCAGTGACCCCAGGAGCGGTAGTTGCTCTTCCACCAGCCGGGCCTGCGAGGGCGACAGATAGGCCGTCGCTGCGGCCACCAAACCTTGCGAGACTACACCTTGCCCTCTCTGTTGCGCCAGAAATTGCTCAAACAGGATGCGCTCGTGAGCGGCGTGTTGGTCGATCAGGTATAGCCCATCCGGCCCTTCGGCAATGATAAATGCCGCCCCTACCTGGCCAATGACGC